>NZ_CP160452.1:0-659663 GCF_041295575.1 Sporosarcina pasteurii
GTGGATCACCTAGAAAAATTATGGGATGAGGTCTTGTCGAAAATTGAAGAGCGCATTTCGAGACCAAGTTTTGAAACCTGGCTAAAATCGACAAAATTAATCTCTTATGAAGAAGAAAATGTCACGATAGCTGTCCCAAATACATTTTCAAAAGACTGGTTAGAAAGTAATTATATTCACTTAATATCCGGTATTCTTTCTGAAATTACAGGGGAAGATCGTTTTATCCATTTCGTTGTACCTGAAGATATGGAAGAAAAGGACTTTATGATGCCAAAACCAGTTGAACCACCTGCTGAAACTCCCCCTTCTCATTCAATTGCAGGAATGCTTAATTCAAAGTATACATTTGACACATTTGTGATTGGGTCTGGCAATCGTTTTGCCCATGCAGCATCATTAGCCGTTGCAGAAGCACCAGCGAAAGCTTATAACCCGCTTTTTATTTACGGGGGTGTTGGGCTAGGTAAAACACACTTAATGCATGCGATTGGGCATTATGTATTGGAAGATAATCCGAACGCAAAGGTTGTTTATTTAACATCTGAAAAATTCACAAACGAGTTTATTAATTCGATTCGAGATAATAAAGCCGTTGAATTTCGTAATAAATATCGAAACGTCGATGTGCTTCTCATAGATGATATTCAATTTCTCGCTGGAAAAGAACAAACACAAGAAGAATTTTTCCATACGTTTAACACACTTCACGAAGAATCAAAACAAATTGTCATCTCAAGTGACAGACCACCAAAAGAAATTCCAACGTTAGAAGATCGGCTTAGATCGCGCTTTGAATGGGGACTTATTACGGATATTACACCGCCCGATTTAGAAACGAGAATCGCGATATTACGTAAAAAGGCAAAAGCCGATGGACTTATTGATATTCCAAACGAAGTGATGATGCATATTGCCAATGAGATTGATACGAATATTCGTGAACTTGAGGGTGCACTAATCAGAGTAGTTGCCTATTCTTCATTAGTAAATAGTGATATTACAGTAGAACTTGCTGGTGAAGCATTAAAAGATATTATTCCAAATACAAGACCTAGAACCGTTACCATCCTTGATATCCAAAAAACAGTTGGAAAACACTTTAACGTACGTCTTGAAGATTTTTCAGCTAAGAAAAGAACACGTGCAATTGCTTTTCCAAGACAAATTGCCATGTATCTATCAAGAGAGTTAACGGATAATTCTTTGCCTAAAATTGGATCAGAATTTGGAGGCCGAGATCACTCAACGGTTATTCATGCACATGAAAAGATCTCGACGATGTTAAAAGATGACCAAGCTCTACAACAAGATATACAAGAAATTAAACATACGCTTGGTAGAGAATAATGATAACTTGTGAGTAACATAGAATAACTTATGCATATCTGCAAACAGGTTATGCACATGTTGAAAACCTTGTGTCAGTGTGGTAAAGTCACTTATCCACAAATCCACAGGCCCTATTACTATTATTACTATCTTTTAATTAATTAATATAAATATATAAGCGAGGGTATGAAATGAAATTTGAGATTGTAAGAGACGAACTTCTTGATGCGCTAAACGATGTCATGAAAGCCATCAGTTCAAAAGTTGCGATACCAATCTTAACGGGAATAAAAATCGAAGTGAATGAAAATGGAATGTCGATGACAGGTAGTGATTCAGATATTACGATTCGTACTTTTATCCCTGTAGAAAGAGATGGTAAAGAACTCATTAAAATCTCTGAACAAGGCAGTATCGTTTTACAAGCAAGAGTTTTTAGTGAAATTATTCGTAAACTACCAACAAACGAAGTTAAAATTAACGTAACAGACGGCTTACTCACATTGATCCATTCAGGAAAATCCGAATTTAAATTAATTGGGTCCAATCCAGATGAGTACCCAATTTTGCCGGAAGTAAAAGATGAGCATAGCTTTTCATTACCAGCAGACTTGATGAAATCTATTATTCGTGAAACAGTATTTGCCGTATCTCAACAAGAAACGCGTCCAATTTTGACGGGTGTACATTGGACTGTTGAAGAAGGTAAATTATCATGTGTTGCAACGGACAGTCACAGACTTGCAAGAAAACTTGCATCTCCTGAAAATATGCCAACAATCCCATTTAGTTTTGTCATACCAGGAAAAAGTCTTCAAGAATTAAATAAAATATTACCGGACTCAGATAGCCCAGTGAAAATAATTATTGCAGAACAACAAGTTCTGTTTAAAACAGATCATGTATTATTTTATTCACGTTTACTAGAAGGAAATTATCCAGACACTTCCCGGTTAATTCCAACTGAAAGTAAAACATCTGTTACAGTCAATGGCCGTGCACTGTTACAATCCATTGACCGAGCATCACTACTTGCAAAAGAAGACCGTAATAATATCGTCCGTTTTTCTACAGAAGATAAAATGATCGAGATATCCTCCAATTCACCTGAAATTGGGAAGGTTGAAGAGCTTGTTGAAGCAATTCAAATCACTGGTGAAGAACTGAAGATATCTTTTAGCGCAAAATATATGATGGATGCATTACGTGCAATTGATGGTCAAGATATTGAAATCCAATTCACGGGAGCTATGCGACCATTTATATTAAAATCGGCAGACGATGATTCGATATTACAATTAATCTTACCTGTTCGAACGTATTAAAAACTTGTTAATAAGAGGTTAACTCCGACTATAGATAAAGTCGTTTTACACTTTATCTATAGTCTTTTTTTACTTACGACCAGAAATCCTGTAAAATGAAGTGATAACTAACTTATGAAAGGTTGAAGATCGATGAAAGATCTGACTATCCATTCGGAATTTATAACACTTGGTCAATTTTTAAAGATGGTAAACGTGATTAGTTCAGGTGGCATGGCCAAATGGTATCTGGATGAATATACGGTTTATGTAAATAATGAACCAGAACAAAGACGTGGTAAAAAGCTGCGTCATAATGATATTGTCGAGATTCCTGAAGTAGGTAAATTCAAAATATATGAAGAGACAGACGGATCGCCGGATGTATATTGAGCGACTAGCTTTAACGAATTATCGAAATTACGAAACGCTTGACTTGTCATTTTCCCCCGAGATTAATGTCTTGATAGGGGAAAATGCACAAGGCAAGACGAATATCATGGAGGCCATATATGTCTTATCAATGGCAAAATCACATCGCACTTCAAATGATCGTGAATTGATACGTTGGGAACAAGAATATGGTAAAATAGAAGGGAACATCAAACGTAAATATGGGAATCTCTCACTTGAGCTTGTGATTTCCAAAAAAGGGAAAAAGGCACGAGTGAATCATTTAGAGCAAAATCGATTGAGCCATTATATTGGTCAATTAAACGTTGTGATGTTTGCTCCGGAAGATTTAAATCTTGTGAAAGGGAGCCCTTCTGTCAGGAGACGATTTCTTGATATGGAAATTGGTCAAATTTCTCCTGTCTATCTTCATGACCTACTTACATTTCAAAAAGTTTTAAAGCAGCGAAACGCAATTCTACGAGATAATCGAGGGAAATCAAATTTTAATAATGTCATGTTTGATATATATACAGAACAGTATATTCAAGTAGCCATCCAAATTATTCGTAAACGTTTTTATTTCATGGAATTACTGCAAAAATGGGCAGAACCGATCCATAAAGGTATTTCCCGGGGAATGGAATCGTTGAAAGTTTCTTATGGGACTTTAAAAGACTTGAATTCTGGGCAGACTACTGAAGAAATGGAAAATGTTTTTGAAAAACGGTTAACTGAAATGCGTTCTAGAGAAGTAGAAAGAGGGTTAACCTTACTTGGACCGCATCGAGACGATTTACATTTTCACGTTAACGGCTATGATATTCAAACGTTCGGTTCGCAAGGTCAACAAAGAACAACGGCTTTATCTTTAAAATTAGCGGAAATTGAATTAGTGAAACAAGAAGTCGGTGAATCTCCGATATTACTCCTCGATGACGTCTTATCGGAGTTAGACGATTTCCGTCAGTCTCATTTGTTAAATACGATTCAAGGTGAAGTCCAAACATTTGTTACAACAACAAATATTGCTGGTATTGACCACGAAACAATTCGCCAAGCCGAAATATTTGAAGTGACTGCAGGAACTGTGAAAAGAAAAAGTGCCGAATAATGCCGTTCCAACTCTTTTATAAGAGCGGTAGTTTTTTACTGAATAAGATTCATTAGTTGCGGGGTTTGCGTATGCAATTACTTTGCTAGGTGTATAGAAGCTGATACTTGAGGCACAAGTCAATCCTGCTATGCAGTAAAAGCACGCTGCTGAATCGCCTTATGCCTATCGAGGTTAGAAGGCGCCTTGCACTTTTGTATTTGTATACGTTTAGAAAGGAAAGGTGAACAAGCTTGGCAATGGAAGATAATAATATTCAATCCTATGATGAAGCACAGATACAGGTGCTAGAAGGACTTGAAGCTGTCCGTAAACGTCCTGGTATGTATATTGGAACAACAAGTTCTAGAGGGCTTCACCATCTTGTATGGGAAATCGTTGACAATAGTATTGACGAAGCACTTGCGGGATACTGTGACCATATTGAAGTGACGATAGAAAAAGACAATTGGATTCGCGTCGATGATAATGGTCGTGGAATTCCAGTTGGGATCCAAGAATCCACAGGGAGACCAGCTGTTGAGGTGATCATGACTGTCTTACACGCCGGGGGTAAGTTCGGCGGTGGCGGTTATAAAGTTTCAGGCGGATTACATGGGGTTGGTGCTGCTGTTGTAAATGCTTTGTCACTTGAAACAGAAGTATTCGTCAACCGTGGTGGAAAAAGATACTATATAAAATTTGAAAAAGGTGTTCCAACTGTTGAATTAAAAGAGATTGGAACTTCTGAAGAAACAGGAACGAGTGTTAGATTTAAAGCCGATCCAGAAATTTTTACTGAAACGACTGTGTTTGACTATGATACACTTGCAAATCGGTTAAGAGAGCTCGCCTATTTAAATCGTAAACTTCGCGTTACCATTACAGATGCAAGGGATGACGAGGAGCGTACAGATACTTATTATTACGAAGGCGGTATCAAATCATACGTTGAACATTTAAATAAAAATAAAGAACCAATTCATGAAGAACCAATTTTTATCGAAGGAGAAAGAGATGGAATTGCGATTGAAATCGCGATGCAATATAACGGCGGATTTGCTGAAAACCTCTTCTCTTTTGCCAATAATATTAATACGTACGAAGGCGGTACGCATGAATCAGGATTTAAAACGGCGTTAACGCGTGTCGTCAATGACTATGGCCGAAGAACGGGATCATTGAAAGAAAATGATCAAAATTTATCCGGTGATGACGTGCGTGAAGGATTAACAGCCATTATTTCTATCAAGCACCCAGATCCTCAATTTGAAGGACAAACGAAAACAAAGCTGGGTAACTCTGAAGTAAGTACAATTACCAACCAGTTGTTTTCAGAAGGATTCCAACGCTTTTTATTGGAAAATCCATCAACAGCTCAAAAAGTTATTGAGAAAAGTTTAATCGCTGCACAAGCAAGAATTGCGGCACGAAATGCTAGGGAATTTACGCGAAGAAAATCGGCGCTTGAAGTATCAAGTTTGCCTGGTAAACTTTCAGATTGTTCTTCACGCGATCCAGCCATTAGTGAATTGTACATCGTTGAGGGTGATTCCGCAGGTGGTTCAGCAAAAGGCGGAAGGGATCGACATTTCCAAGCGATTTTGCCGTTAAGAGGTAAAATATTAAACGTAGAAAAAGCTCGACTAGACCGTATTTTAGGCAATGAGGAAATTCGAGCGATGATTACTGCGCTTGGAACAGGGATTGGTGAAGAATTTGAATTAGAGAAAGCTCGTTACCACAAAGTAGTCATTATGACAGATGCTGATGTTGACGGCGCACATATTCGAACGCTTTTACTAACATTCTTTTTCCGTTTTATGAGACCACTCATAGAAGCGGGTTACATTTATATCGCACAGCCACCTCTTTACCGCGTGAAACAAGGGCGGAATGAGGAATACTGCTATACGGAAGAACAGTTAGAGGAAATCTTAGATGGTATGTCGCAAAGTCCAAAACCAGTCGTTACACGATATAAAGGACTTGGTGAAATGGACGCTGAACAACTTTGGGACACCACAATGGATCCTGAACAACGTGTACTTTTACAAGTTGAACTAGAGGATACAATTGCAGCGGATGAGACATTTGAACACTTAATGGGTGAAGATGTTGAACCACGCAGAAGATTTATTGAAGAAAACGCACAATATGTTAAAAACCTGGATGCGTAATAAAAAAGGAAACTGAAAGGAGTTTACCAATATGGCAGATATGCCAAATCGTGGCGTCAAAGGCATTAATATTAGTACGGAAATGAGAACATCATTTTTAGACTATGCAATGAGTGTTATCGTTTCCCGTGCACTTCCCGATGTTAGGGATGGTTTAAAACCAGTGCATCGTCGGATTCTATATGCGATGCAAGACCTTGGTAATACTGCAGATAAGCCACATAAGAAATCTGCACGTATCGTCGGGGATGTCATTGGTAAATACCATCCACACGGCGATAGTGCTGTGTACGATACGATGGTTCGGATGGCGCAGGACTTTAACTATCGTTATATGCTTGTAGACGGACATGGAAACTTCGGTTCTGTAGACGGAGACGCCGCTGCAGCCATGCGATACACGGAGTCTAGAATGTCTCGAATCGCAATGGAATTACTTAGAGATATAAATAAAGATACGATAGATTATCAAGATAACTACGATGGCCAAGAACGAGAGCCTATTGTTCTACCAAGTCGTTTTCCAAATTTACTTGTGAACGGAACATCAGGAATTGCGGTCGGAATGGCAACAAATATTCCACCACATCATTTAGGTGAAACGATCAATGCAGTTCTTGCATTAGCGGATAATGCGGAAATAACGACTGAAGAATTAATGGAAGTACTGCCCGGCCCCGATTTTCCAACGGGTGGAATTATTATGGGACGTAGCGGTATTCGAAGAGCCTATAAAACAGGTAGGGGTTCTCTAGTTATTCGTGGTAAAGTCGAAATTGAACAGAAATCGAATGGTAGAGAAACAATAATCGTCAATGAATTACCTTACCAAGTAAACAAGGCACGATTAATTGAAAAAATTGCTGAACTTGTTCGCGATAAGAAAATTGACGGCATTACCGACTTGCGGGATGAATCCGACCGTAACGGTATGCGAATTGTCATTGAAATCCGCAGGGATGCTAATGCCAATGTTGTCTTAAATAATTTATATAAACAAACGGCACTCCAATCAAGTTTTGGTGTTAATATGCTTGCACTAGTAGATGGACAACCTAAAGTGCTTGGTTTAAAAGAGATTCTATATCACTACTTAGAACACCAAAAAGTCGTCATTCGTAGACGTACACAATATGATTTACGTCGTGCGGAAGATCGTGCACATATTTTAGAGGGATTAAGAATCGCCCTTGATAATATCGATGCCATTATTGCTTTAATTCGCGCTTCAAAAACAACCGAAGAAGCAAGAACTGGCTTAATGGAGCAGTTTAAACTTTCGGAAAGACAAGCACAGGCAATCTTAGACATGCGTCTCCAGCGTTTAACAGGGTTGGAAAGGGATAAAATTGAAGAAGAGTATAAGGATCTTCAAGTACTTATTGCTGAACTTCGTGCAATCCTTGCAGACGAGGAGAAATTAGTACAAATTATTCGTGAAGAATTACTTGAGTTAAAAGAACGTTTTTCTGACGAGCGAAGAACTGATATTACTGCCGGTGGTGCAGAAATGATTGAGGATGAAGACTTAATCCCAGTTGAAAACTCAGTCTTAACGCTTACACATAATGGATATATTAAACGTTTGCCAGCAAATACTTATCGTAGCCAACGTCGTGGTGGCCGTGGAATTCAAGGAATGGGCACAAATGATGATGACTTCGTTGAACATTTATTGAACACATCAACTCATGACACGATTTTATTCTTTACGAGTAAAGGACGCGTATTCCGGACGAAAGGCTATCAAGTTCCAGAGTTTAGTCGAACGGCAAAAGGCTTGCCGATTATTAATTTACTCGGCGTAGATAAAGATGAAAATGTCACAGCGATGATTCCAGTTGCAGAATTCGAGGAAGATAAGTATTTATTCTTTGTTACACGGAATGGGGTTGCCAAGCGGACAAAAGTTTCCGAGTTTGCAAATATCCGTTCAAATGGTCTAATTGCACTTACATTAAGAGATAATGATGAACTTATCGGGGTTAAAATGACAAACGGTAACGAAGATATCGTGATTGGAACGAAGCATGGTATGCTCATTCGATTCAATGAATCTGATATTCGTTCAATGGGGCGTGTCGCGGGCGGAGTTCGAGGAATTCGTTTACGAGATGGCGATATAACTGTTGGAATGGATGTTATCGAAGAAGGAAAAGAAATCCTCGTCGTTACTGAAAAAGGATTTGGAAAACGAACGTCTGAAGAAGAGTATCGAATCCAATCACGTGGCGGTTATGGTTTGAAAACATTGCACGTGACAGAACGTAACGGTTCGCTTGTCGCAATGAAAGCTGTCGATGGTACAGAAGATTTAATGTTAATTACGATTAATGGTATTTTGATCCGAATGGATATTAACGATATTTCAGTTATTGGAAGAAGTACACAAGGTGTACGTCTAATCCGTCTCGGAGAAGATGAGCTCGTTGCAACTGTTGCGAAGGTAGAGAAAGAAGATAATGATGAGGATGAAGAATCCGAGTCAGATTCGGAATCGGAATCGGCTGACGCAGATAGCGATATAGAGTCGAATAATACCGATGTAGATGTAGACGAACAAAGCGACTAATTGAAACGCCAAATGAGTAAAAACTCATTTGGCGTTTTTAAAAAGTTTAGAGCCTTTTTTTATAACTAAGCTGAGAACACCCTTGTTTTCATTCGTGGGTTTACATAAATCTTGTAAAGGAGTCAATAAAATGAACGATTCAGTCGTAGAATTACATAACTTACGTCCGGGTCTAACGATTGGTGAGGATATATATGTGAATACTCACTTTCCTATTGTTAAGAAAGATACGGATTTAACAATTGAACATATCGAAGTTCTAAGAGTGTTCAATGTTAAAAAAGTGAAAGTAATAGAGTTAAATCGGGTGAATTCAGTTCAGATTGAGGTAGAGAATAGTAGACATGAAGAACTTAACGCTCAAAATCTTGTTTCAAATGAAGGGCATGTGCCTATACCTCTTCAAACAAGTTATTTAGAGGCTGTAAATAAATTTAAAAAAGAATATGTCAAATGGAAAGCGGGGACCAAACTTGATATAGCGAATGTACGCGCTTTTATTGTTCCCTTGCTAAAACAGATTGACGGTAGCGAAACGAACCTCATTTTTTTAAGTGATTTTTTTGATACAAACGACTATTTATATCATCACTCAATTGCTGTTGGATTAATTGCTTTTTCAATTGGAAGGAAGTTGAATTTTTCATTAGGAGAATCTTTACAATTGGGCTTGGCAGGGACACTTATTGATAGTGGAATGGCTAAAATTGAGTCATCTATCAATGTAAAATCAACTGTTTTATCCGAAATGGAATATAGTGAGGTTAAAAAACATCCAATATATAGCTATCAAATGGTAAAAGACTCACCTTTAATAAGAACAGAAATGAAACTCGCAATCCTCCAACACCATGAAAGGCTGGATGGGAGCGGCTATCCTAGAGGGGATAAACAAAAAAATGTTCTACTACATTCTCAGATTTTAGCGTTAGCTGATGTATACCATGCAATGACTTCCGATAGATATTACCGTTCAAAGGAATCACCGTTCAAGGTTTTGCAATTTTTAAGAGAAGAAGAGTTTGGGAAATTCGATATCAACCTGATTGATACTTTATATCATGTCATTGGAAAACTTTCTTTAGGTACCGAAGTAAAACTATCTAACGGTATCAAAGGTGTTGTGATCTTTATTCATCAAGATGCCCCTTTCCGTCCAATCGTAAAGTTATATGATAATGAATCGACATTAGATTTAACTAAACAAAGGGACATTACCATAAATACGATATTTTAGGTGCTTTGGATATTCATCGTCTTTTACAGCAAGTGTCTGGTACTTCTGCCCACATTGCTATAGGACATAGTCGGCCAACACCGTCGAGGCAAAGCGAAGTTACACTTTTAAATGATCCGCAGGCCGACTATTATGAAATGAACTTACTTCATTAGAGAGTGACAAAATAAACAAACGAGCGATTCAGTATCTGTGATGTATATTTTGATTTTGAAAAGCATCTAAATGTAACAATCGATATTGATTTAGATAAAAACACCTTGCTAATTATTCTAAATAAACTTACTTTTATTTTGGTGTTGTTATTTCAAAAAGGTAATGGTATAGTTATAAACGTTGCGAAGTTGAGCAGCACAAACAACAGCAAACGACGAACGAAAACAACGAAAAAGAAACTTTGAAATTGTTGTTGACAACGAGTTCGATGTTGTGCTATGATATAAGAGTTGCTTCGGAAGAATGAAAGAAGCAGCTAGAAGAAACATTTCTTCTGTAATATGAACCTTGAAAACTGAACAGCAAAACGTCAAGATATAACAACTACAACCAACTTGTTGGTTTGTAGTAAACGAATCTTCGGATTCAAAATTGGACATCTTAATGATGCCAGCAAAGAAATCGAGCTAATCGAATTTCTCTATTATGGAGAGTTTGATCCTGGCTCAGGACGAACGCTGGCGGCGTGCCTAATACATGCAAGTCGAGCGAACAAAGGAAGAAACTTGTTTCTTCCTTTGTTAGCGGCGGATGGGTGAGTAACACGTGGGCAACCTGCCCTGCAGTTGGGGATAACTCCGGGAAACCGGGGCTAATACCGAATAATCAGTTCCTTCGCATGAAGGAACTCTGAAAGACGGCTATGCTGTCACTGCAGGATGGGCCCGCGGCGCATTAGCTAGTTGGTGAGGTAATGGCTTACCAAGGCGACGATGCGTAGCCGACCTGAGAGGGTGATCGGCCACACTGGGACTGAGACACGGCCCAGACTCCTACGGGAGGCAGCAGTAGGGAATCTTCCACAATGGACGAAAGTCTGATGGAGCAACGCCGCGTGAGCGAAGAAGGTTTTCGGATCGTAAAGCTCTGTTGTGAGGGAAGAACAAGTACAGGAGTAACTGCCTGTACCTTGACGGTACCTCATTAGAAAGCCACGGCTAACTACGTGCCAGCAGCCGCGGTAATACGTAGGTGGCAAGCGTTGTCCGGAATTATTGGGCGTAAAGCGCGCGCAGGCGGCCTTTTAAGTCTGATGTGAAAGCCCACGGCTTAACCGTGGAAGGTCATTGGAAACTGGAAGGCTTGAGTACAGAAGAGGAAAGCGGAATTCCACGTGTAGCGGTGAAATGCGTAGAGATGTGGAGGAACACCAGTGGCGAAGGCGGCTTTCTGGTCTGTAACTGACGCTGAGGCGCGAAAGCATGGGGAGCAAACAGGATTAGATACCCTGGTAGTCCATGCCGTAAACGATGAGTGCTAAGTGTTAGGGGGTTTCCGCCCCTTAGTGCTGGAGCAAACGCATTAAGCACTCCGCCTGGGGAGTACGGCCGCAAGGCTGAAACTCAAAGGAATTGACGGGGACCCGCACAAGCGGTGGAGCATGTGGTTTAATTCGAAGCTACGCGAAGAACCTTACCAGGTCTTGACATCCCGTTGACCGGTATAGAGATATACCTTTCCCTTCGGGGACAGCGGTGACAGGTGGTGCATGGTTGTCGTCAGCTCGTGTCGTGAGATGTTGGGTTAAGTCCCGTAACGAGCGCAACCCTTGACCTTAGTTGCCAGCATTCAGTTGGGCACTCTAAGGTGACTGCCGGTGACAAACCGGAGGAAGGTGGGGATGACGTCAAATCATCATGCCCCTTATGACCTGGGCTACACACGTGCTACAATGGACGGTACAGAGGGTTGCCAACCCGCGAGGGGGAGCTAATCCCATAAAACCGTTCCCAGTTCGGATTGCAGGCTGCAACTCGCCTGCATGAAGCAGGAATCGCTAGTAATCGTGGATCAGCATGCCACGGTGAATACGTTCCCGGGTCTTGTACACACCGCCCGTCACACCACGAGAGTTTGTAACACCCGAAGTCGGTGGGGTAACCCTTTTGGGAGCCAGCCGCCGAAGGTGGGACAGATGATTGGGGTGAAGTCGTAACAAGGTAGCCGTATCGGAAGGTGCGGCTGGATCACCTCCTTTCTAAGGATATTTAACGGAATGAAGAGAAAGTTCTCTTCAACTTGACGTTTTGCGTTCAGTTTTGAGGGTTCATTCATTTGAACTTTCATTACTTGTTCTTTGAAAACTGGATAAAACGACATTGAAATAAACACAAATGTAGTAATGTATGAATCAATTGTTGTATATCGCTATACAACGTTGGTTTTAAGGTTAAGTTAGAAAGGGCGCACGGCGGATGCCTTGGCACTAGGAGCCTATGAAGGACGGCACTAACACCGATATGCTCTGGGGAGCTGTAAGTAAGCTTTGATCCAGAGATTTCCGAATGGGGAAACCCACTGTTCGTAATGGAACAGTACATATACGTGAATACATAGCGTATATGAGGCACACCCGGAGAACTGAAACATCTAAGTACCCGGAGGAAGAGAAAGAAAATCGATTCCCTGAGTAGCGGCGAGCGAAACGGGAACAGCCCAAACCAGGAAGCTTGCTTCCTGGGGTTGTAGGACACTCTATACGGAGTTACAAAGGAATGCATTAGATGAAGCGACCTGGAAAGGTCTGCCATAGAGGGTAATAGCCCCGTAATCAAAAGTGTATTCTCTCCAGAGTGGATCCTGAGTACGACGGAACACGTGAAATTCCGTTGGAATCCGGGAGGACCATCTCCCAAGGCTAAATACTTCCTAGTGACCGATAGTGAACCAGTACCGTGAGGGAAAGGTGAAAAGCACCCCGGAAGGGGAGTGAAATAGATCCTGAAACCGTGTGCCTACAAGTAGTCAGAGCTCGATGCTGTTTCTTCGGAAACAAGCTGAGTGATGGCGTGCCTTTTGTAGAATGAACCGGCGAGTTACTGATTACATGCAAGGTTAAGCAGAGAATGCGGAGCCGCAGCGAAAGCGAGTCTGAATAGGGCGTTTTAGTATGTAGTCGTAGACCCGAAACCAGGTGATCTACCCATGTCCAGGGTGAAGGTAAGGTAACACTTACTGGAGGCCCGAACCCACGTATGTTGAAAAATGCGGGGATGAGGTGTGGGTAGCGGTGAAATTCCAATCGAACCTGGAGATAGCTGGTTCTCTCCGAAATAGCTTTAGGGCTAGCCTCAAACGTTAGAATCTCGGAGGTAGAGCACTGTTTGGACTAGGGGCCCATCCCGGGTTACCGAATTCAGACAAACTCCGAATGCCGATGATTTTTGTTTGGGAGTCAGACTGCGGGTGATAAGATTCGTAGTCGAGAGGGAAACAACCCAGACCACCAGTTAAGGTCCCCAAGTATTCGTTAAGTGGAAAAGGATGTGGCGTTGCCCAGACAACCAGGATGTTGGCTTAGAAGCAGCCACCATTTAAAGAGTGCGTAATAGCTCACTGGTCGAGTGGCGCTGCGCCGAAAATGTACCGGGGCTAAACGAATCACCGAAACTGTGGATTGACACCTTTGGTGTCAGTGGTAGGAGAGCGTTCTAGGGGCGTCGAAGCTAGACTGTAAGGACTAGTGGAGCGCCTAGAAGTGAGAATGCCGGTATGAGTAGCGAAAGAAGGGTGAGAATCCCTTCCACCGAATGCCTAAGGTTTCCTGAGGAAGGCTCGTCCGCTCAGGGTTAGTCGGGACCTAAGTCGAGGCCGAAAGGCGTAGACGATGGACAACAGGTTGATATTCCTGTACCACCTCCCCGCCGTTTGAGTAATGGGGGGACGCAGTAGGATAGGGTGAGCGCACGGTTGGTAATGTGCGTCTAAGCAGTAAGGTGTGAAACGAGGCAAATCCCGTTTCTATAACATTGAGCTGTGATAGCAAGGGGAATTTTCCCCGGAGTCCCTGATTTCACGCTGCCAAGAAAAGCCTCTAACGAGGCGGGAGGTGCCCGTACCGCAAACCGACACAGGTAGGCGAGGAGAGAATCCTAAGGTGATCGAGAGAACTCTCGTTAAGGAACTCGGCAAAATGACCCCGTAACTTCGGGAGAAGGGGTGCTCTGATAGGGTGTTAAAGCCCGAGAGAGCCGCAGTGAATAGGCCCAGGCGACTGTTTAGCAAAAACACAGGTCTCTGCAAAACCGTAAGGTGACGTATAGGGGCTGACGCCTGCCCGGTGCTGGAAGGTTAAGGGGAGAGGTTAGCGCAAGCGAAGCTTTGAACCGAAGCCCCAGTAAACGGCGGCCGTAACTATAACGGTCCTAAGGTAGCGAAATTCCTTGTCGGGTAAGTTCCGACCCGCACGAAAGGCGTAACGATCTGGGCACTGTCTCAACGAGAGACTCGGTGAAATTATAGTACCTGTGAAGATGCAGGTTACCCGCGACAGGACGGAAAGACCCCGTGGAGCTTTACTGCAACCTGATATTGAATTCTGATGCAGTCTGTACAGGATAGGTAGGAGCCTTTGAAACCGGAGCGCCAGCTTCGGTGGAGGCATCGGTGGGATACTACCCTGACTGTATTGGAATTCTAACCCATGCCCCTTAGCGGGGTAGGAGACAGTGTCAGGCGGGCAGTTTGACTGGGGCGGTCGCCTCCTAAAGAGTAACGGAGGCGCCCAAAGGTTCCCTCAGAATGGTTGGACATCATTCGTAGAGTGCAAAGGCATAAGGGAGCTTGACTGCGAGACCTACAAGTCGAGCAGGGTCGAAAGACGGGCTTAGTGATCCGGTGGTTCCGCATGGAAGGGCCATCGCTCAACGGATAAAAGCTACCCCGGGGATAACAGGCTTATCTCTCCCAAGAGTTCACATCGACGGGGAGGTTTGGCACCTCGATGTCGGCTCATCGCATCCTGGGGCTGTAGTCGGTCCCAAGGGTTGGGCTGTTCGCCCATTAAAGCGGTACGCGAGCTGGGTTCAGAACGTCGTGAGACAGTTCGGTCCCTATCCGTCGCGGGCGCAGGAAATTTGAGAGGAGCTGTCCTTAGTACGAGAGGACCGGGATGGACATACCGCTGGTGTACCAGTTGTCTTGCCAAAGGCATAGCTGGGTAGCTACGTATGGACGGGATAAATGCTGAAAGCATCTAAGCATGAAGCCCCCCTCAAGATGAGATTTCCCATTACGCAAGTAAGTAAAATCCCTCAAAGATGATGAGGTTGATAGGTCCGAGGTGGAAGCATGGCGACATGTGCAGCTGACGGATACTAATCGATTGAGGACTTATCCTTAAATACATTGCGGTTTGTTAAATTCAATGTTTTGTTTATCCAGTTTTGAGTGAACAATTTCGCTCAATAGTTTGGTGGCGATAGCGAAGAGGTCACACCCGTTCCCATACCGAACACGGAAGTTAAGCTCTTCAGCGCCGATGGTAGTTGGGGTTAGCCCCTGCAAGAGTAGGACGTTGCCAAGCACTAAAAGAGTCATTACCTTATGGTAGTGGCTCTTTTTGTTTATAAAAATATTTTATAGGAAACAACTATATTAGAGTTAAATAAGCTCTAGATGTGAAATCCACATGCAACTAGCTCGGTTAGGGTAAATAGTTGTGGAGCCGGTATAACTTATTACTAAGAGACAAAATCGTTTCCAAATCATCACTAGCTAGTAGGGTCTATTACTAAGTAACGATGAGTTGTGAAGTTTTAAAATTATAAAGTGGTAAAGGATATAACAAATAGGATGTTTATTTATGAAGGCATAGCACGCCGAATTGTGTGAATACATTTACTAATCGCGTGGACCTTGACAGTACTAAAGGGCGCTGATAATATTTTACTAATATTCAAATGACCTGAGGGAGGCAAAATAGCAATGTGGGAGTCAAAATTTGCTCGTGAAGGACTTACTTTCGATGATGTATTACTCGTACCAGGGCCTTCTGATGTATTACCAAAAGACGTATCTTTATCGGTGAAATTGACGGATAAAATTCAATTAAGTATTCCAATTATTAGTGCTGGAATGGATACTGTTACGGAAGCAAGAATGGCAATTTCAATGGCACGTCAAGGTGGGCTTGGGATTATTCATAAAAATATGAGTATTGAAGAGCAGGCTGAACAAGTTGTTACTGTAAAACGATCAGAAAATGGTGTTATTACAAATCCTTTCTATTTAACCCCTAAACATCAAGTGTTCGATGCGGAACATCTGATGGGAAGATACCGAATTTCTGGTGTTCCCATTGTAAACAATGAAGAAGAATTGAAGCTTGTTGGGATTATTACGAATAGAGATATGCGCTTTATCGAAGATTACTCACTCTCTATTTCGGATGTTATGACGAAAGATAATTTAGTGACAGCACCTGTTGGAACAACATTGGCGGATGCAGAGAAGATTTTACAACAGTATAAAATCGAAAAATTACCGATTGTTGATGAAGAAGGTATTCTGAATGGTTTAATTACCATTAAAGACATTGAAAAAGTGATTGAGTTTCCTAATGCCGCGAAAGATTCACAAGGAAGACTTCTTGTAGGCGCGGCTGTAGGTGTAACTACGGACACGATGATACGTGTTGAGAAGCTTGTCAAAGCGGAAGTTGACGTTATTGTAATTGATACAGCACATGGACACTCTAAAGGGGTGCTAGACACCGTTAAACAAATTCGTGAGGCTTATCCTGAATTGGATATCATCGCTGGGAATATTGCTACTGCAGAAGCGGCAAAAGCATTATATGAAGCCGGTGCTGATGTCGTAAAAGTTGGTATTGGTCCAGGTTCAATTTGTACGACTCGAGTTGTTGCAGGAGTAGGTGTACCACAAATTACAGCAATTTATGAATGTGCATCGGTTGCACGTGAATTAGGAAAGACAATGATTGCTGATGGTGGAGTTAAATATTCCGGTGACATCATGAAGGCCTTAGCAGCGGGTGGACATGCTGTAATGCTTGGAAGTTTGCTTGCTGGGACATCGGAAAGTCCTGGTGAAACTGAGTTATTCCAAGGACGTCGCTTTAAAGTTTACCGCGGAATGGGTTCTGTTGGTGCGATGGAAAAAGGTTCTAAAGACCGTTATTTCCAAGACGATGCGAAAAAGCTTGTTCCTGAAGGTATTGAGGGACGTCTTCCATACAAGGGGAATCTTTCAGATACAATTCATCAGTTAGTTGGTGGAATTCGTTCAGGTATGGGGTATTGTGGAACAAAAGATCTACACGACTTACGTGAAAATGCTCAGTTTATCCGTATGACGGGTGCGGGATTACGAGAGAGTCATCCTCATCAAGTACAAATCACAAAAGAAGCACCAAACTATACACTTTCATAAATCACTCATGAATAAAATCACGGGTGTTCTTGGTTAAGATATTTAATCCTATTTAGGAACTTTTGCATCTTTCCTGCGTCTATATGAGCGGAAGGATGCTTTTTTTGTCCAACTTCGGATGCAACGGTTCGAATTACAAGCACCTTTAGCTTATTTATTTAATTAGTTCACATGACGTATGGAAATTATGTTAAAATGATTGAGGGGAAATAGTAATTACGGAGGTAGTACTTTGAAACAGAGAATGAGAAATTTGTTAGTGTTGTTGATCGTCCCATTTATGCTAATATCGACAGTTGGCATTACTCCAGCTGCCGCTAATGATAGATTAGGCATCCATGTTGATGGTGCTATTTTAATTGACGCAGACACAGGTAAAATATTATATGAAGAAAATGCTGATACACCATTGGGCATTGCAAGTATGACAAAAATGATGACCGAGTATTTATTATTTGAAGCAATTGCTGAAGGAAAGATTACTTGGGAGCAAGAATATAAAGTAAATGATTATACATATGCTATTTCACAAGATAGTCGTTTAAGTAACGTACCCCTTCGCGCAGATGGTACATATACAATTGAAGAGTTATACGAAGCGCTTGCAATTTATTCGGCAAATGCTGCAACTATTGCAATTGCCGAAACGATTGCGGGTACGGAAACAGAGTTTTTGAAATTAATGAATGCGAAAGCTGAAGAATTAGGGTTAGAAGATTATAAATTTGTTAATTCAACTGGATTAAACAATGGTCATTTGCAAGGAATGCATCCAGGAGGCACTGGTGAGAAAGATGAAAACGTCATGCCAGCGAAATCGGTTGCAAAACTAGCCTATCATTTAATCCATGATTATCCAGAAGTATTAGAAACAACAAAAATCAATACGAAATGGTTCCGTGAAGGGACTGATGATGCCACTAAAATGGATAACTGGAATTTCATGCTGCCTGGCTTTGTGTATGAATATGAAGGGGTAGATGGATTAAAAACAGGTACGACGGATTTTGCAGGGCACAGTTTCACAGGTACAGCAAAGCGTAACGGCAAACGATTAATTGCTGTTGTAATGAAAGCAGTCGATGCACAAGGCGAAGGTTCTTACAAGGCTCGATTTGATGCAACTCGTGCATTGTTTGACTATGGATTTGGTCAGTTCTCTGAAGTTGAACTCGTGCCAGCGGGTTATGAATTTGAAGAACAAAAAACAATTGGTGTCAATAAAGGAAAAAATGATTCTGTCAAAATAGCCGTGAAAGATCCAGTTACAATGATGGTGAAAACGAGTGAAAAAGATTTGTATAAGCCTGAATTTGTAATAGATGAATCGAAATTGATAGACGGTAAACTTGAAGCTCCTGTGAAAAAGGGAACAGTTGTCGGTCATGTCAACATGGTACGAACGGAAGGCACGGATTATGGTTTTATTGATAGTAGCCAGTATGCCGGTGAAGTTGTCACTACAGAAAATATAGAAAAAGCCGGTTGGTTTAAATTAAGTATGCGCGCAACAGGTTCATTTTTTGTCAGTATTTGGGATAGTACAACTGATTTTGTAAAAGGATTATTTTAATAGTAAAAGGAGTGACCTTTATTAGGTTCACTCCTTTTTGTTATGAACAATCACGTATTGAAGATTCCAAGCTTTTCAATACGTTTAACGGCTTCTACTAAACGATCCTCTTCTTCTAATAAGCCAACACGAATATACCCTTCACCTGACTTACCGAAGGCATGCCCAGGCGCTACGGCGATGTCAGCTTCGTCTAATAACAGTTTCGTAAAGGATTCGCTCGTATACCCATGAGGAACGGGCATCCAGGCGAAGAAAGAGGCTTTAGGCGCTTCTACATGCCAACCAATTCTTTGGCACTCGGTGATAAATACATCGCGCCTTCTTTCATAAAGTGAAACAAGTTCGTCTACGCAATGTTGGTCACCATTTAACGCAACTGCAGCAGCCCGCTGTACTGCCGGGAATGGGTTAATGAATAAATGGTCTTGTAATAAATTAATTGCCTCAATGATGTCTGCATTGCCCACTGCAAAAGCGATCCTCCAGCCTGCCATATTAAAGGTTTTAGACATTGTATACATTTCAATCCCCACGTCTTTTGCACCTTCAGTTTGGAGGAAGCTAATTGGTTTCTCTCCGTCAAACCCAATCCCGCCATAAGCAAAGTCATGCATAATTGAAATACCATTTTCTTTTGCAAAGGCAACGGTCTCTTCAAAAAATGGAAGAGTCGCCGTCGCACTTGTAGGATTGCTCGGATAGTTCAAGTACATTAACGTCGCATGTCTTTTTTGTTGATTTGAGAGCATCTCATAATCAGGTAAAAAATCATTTTCAGCGAGGAGTGGGATTGTTTCGTATTGGATATCTGATAAACTAACGGCTGATAAATAGTCGGGATAACCAGGGTCTGGTAGTAAAAGTAATTCATCAGGATTCATAATGGCAAGTGGCAATTCGACAAGTCCAGTTTTAGAGCCGAACAAAATTGCAACTTCAGTTTCAGGATTTAGGTCAACCTCATATTCTCGTTTATAAAAGTTTGCTACAGCCTCTTTTAATTCCGTTGTCCCGCGAAATGGTGCGTACCCATGGGTCATTGGATCCTCTACAGCTTTTTGCAACGCTTCGACGATATGTGAAGGGGTTGGTTTGTCGGGATTTCCTCTTCCTAAATTAATCACATCTCGTCCTTCCGAAACAGCCTGTTCGACATTTTGGACAAGTGATGAGAAAAAGTGTGGTGGCAGATCTTTTAATCGATTTGAAAGTTTCATATGATAACCCCTTTTACAATGATGTTAATTAACCATAAATCCAATTTTACAATAAGTCTACTAATTTAAAAAGATGAGAATCATATTATGAGTCTGGCTCTTTAGAGATACCCCAAGCAGCCATTAGTTTTTGAATACCGGTAATAATTTCTTCGTCAGTTAGTCCTCCAAAACCAATCAGAAAAGAAGGTGTACCGGTCTCTTTTTTAGTTCGATACGTGTTTAAACCATAAATACGTATGCCGGCTGAAAGAGCTTTCTCCGCTAAGCACTCTTCGTTATCATTTGTTTGCACGGTAATCGTAATATGCATACCCGTTTCTTCACCGTAATAAGTTACAACCGGTGCATAGGGAGTCAAAGTATCTATTAATGTTTGTAGCTTTCGTTTGTATATTGTCCGCATCCGATTTAAATGTCTTGAAAATTGTCCATCCCTCATAAAACGCGCTAAAATATGCTGATCTAAACGTGGGACAGTAGAAACATAATGAATAAAAGCATCTTGGTATCTTCTTAGCAAAACTTTTGGCAACACCATATAAGCTATCCGTAAAGAAGGCATTAGGGATTTAGAGAACGTACTGATGTATATAACATTTTCCCCGTTATCCATGCCATACAATGCAGGGATGGGGCGGCCTGTATAACGAAATTCACTGTCATAATCGTCTTCAATAATAAAACGATGCTCTTCCATTGAAGCCCAGTTTAAAAGTGCAATTCTACGTGCTGCTGAGAGTACTGTACCGGTTGGAAACTGGTGTGATGGTGTTACATAGGCTATAGATGCATCGACTTGTTGGAGTGCATCTACATCCATCCCTTCGTTATCTACAGGGATTGGGATAGCTTGCCGATTATTATGGGAAAAGACATGATGCGTTAATGGGTACCCAGGGTCTTCAATTGCAAAGGATGCATCTTCTCCTAAAATACGAATGACGAGTGGCATAAGCTGCTCTGTACCAGAACCGATAATAATTTGCTCAGGTGTACAATCGACCCCACGCGAGTGGTATAAATACTGGGCAATTTCTTGACGTAATTCAATATCGCCATGTGGATCGCCAAGCAGTAAAAGATGATTGGATGATTCATCGATGGTTTCTTTTGCAAACTTCCTCCACTGTGTAAAAGGAAAATTTGTCGTGTCTATATGACCGGGTGAAAAATCAATATCAATGGTTTCTTTTTTTATTGGAACAGGTTTGGAAGCTTCTTTCTTCGGTTGTACATAAGCAAGTTCATCAATTGCTTGAACGAAAAATCCTTTTCTTGGGCGTGATAAAATAAAACCTTCAGCGCTTAGCTGTCCATACGCTTGTTCAATTGTCGTCTGGCTGACGTTTAAAAACTCTCCTAATTTCCGTTTGGAAGGTAGTTTCATTCCAACTTGTAATTTACCGTGAATAATATCTTGTCGAATTTGGTTATAAATTTGCTCATACAACGGGATAGGTGTTTCTTTACTTAGCTCGATTAACAGCATATCAATATTCACTTTTATCTGACCCCTTCATTTTATATGAATCTGAGTATTTGAATCATGTCAATATCAATTATACTGAACAATAAGAAAAGGGGGAAGAATAAATGGATATGAAATATGGCGGCGTAATTATGGATGTAATTAATGGGGAGCAAGCAAAAGTAGCGGAGGCGGCAGGTGCAATAGCGGTTATGGCACTTGAACGCGTTCCGTCTGATATCAGAGCGGCTGGTGGGGTGGCACGAATGGCAGACCCACGTATTGTTGAAGAAGTACAAGCAGCTGTGTCAATTCCAGTGATGGCAAAGGCAAGAATTGGTCATATCTCGGAAGCCCGCTTGCTAGAAGCGATGAAGGTGGATTATATTGACGAAAGTGAAGTGTTATCTCCAGCAGATGATGAATTCCACTTATTAAAGAGCGACTATGAAGTGCCATTTGTTTGTGGAGCACGTGATTTAGGAGAAGCAGCGAGAAGAATTGGTGAAGGTGCAAAAATGCTGCGCACAAAAGGAGAACCAGGGACGGGCAATATTGTGGAAGCAGTTCGTCACTTACGAAAAGTGAATGCGCAAGTAACTAAACTCATTCATATGGATGAAGCAGAAATTATGACAGAAGCACGTATTCTAGGGGCACCCTATGAAGTTTTATTAGCGATTAAGAGAGCGGGTCGCTTACCAGTGACAAATTATGCAGCAGGCGGCGTAGCAACACCGGCAGATGCAGCGTTAATGATGGAACTAGGTGCGGACGGTGTATTCGTTGGTTCTGGAATTTTCAAATCAGAAAACCCTGAAAAGTTCGCGCGTGCAATCGTGAAAGCAACTGCAAATTATAGAGACTATGATTTGTTAATTGAACTCTCAAAGGATCTAGGAACGCCGATGAAAGGGATTGAAATGTCGGCGCTTGCTGAAAGTGAACGAATGGCAGCGCGTAGCTTATAAGAGTTCGCTTTGAACTGCAAAATTAGAGATAATAAATACCTACTCTACTCATGGTGGATTAGGTATTTTTTTAGTTGGAGGTTGGACGTAATGGAATGGATAAAAGTTTTTGATGAAAATTTCCAATGGATTGGTGAAGATACAAGAGAGAATGTTCACCAACAAGGAAAATGGCATGAGACGTTTCATTGTTGGTTTGTAGATAGACAATTTATTTACGTTCAAAAAAGAAGTGACGCTAAAAGTGACTTCCCATCTTTATTTGATATAACCGCGGCTGGACATTTAGAGGCGACAGAGAAAGTGGAAGATGGAGTTCGTGAAATTGAGGAAGAACTTGGCGTAAATGTCCAGTTTTCTCGATTAACTTCGGTTGGCGTCGTTCGCGATATAATTAAACTTCCGGGTTTTTGTGACTATGAGTTTGCGCATGTGTTTATATATGTTTCTTCATTTGAGCCAACTGACTTTATCTTACAAGAAGGGGAAGTGGATAGCATTCATGAAATAGAAAAAGAAGATTTCATTCGGCTATGCTCACAAGAAGTGAATAAAGTTAAGTGCCGTAACATAATGTTGGATACTGTTACAGAGATAGGATTGGACGATTTTGTTCCGCACCATTCAAGTTATTTTGAAGCGATTGCTAAAAAGTTAGCTTTTGTATAACTTGCGAATAAAGTGGCAATATAGTATGGTATATATAATTTAAATAGTAAGACGATGAAAGGAAGCAGTAGCAAGTCTGTTTTTTCATAGAGAGTCAGCGGGTGGTGGGAGCTGATAAAAACATTTGTGAATCCGTCCTTGAGTAGCTAGGCTGAACAACTAGTAAGTCTATGCCGGTCAGTTGAACCGTTATTTCAATGAAGTGAATCAGACAAAGTAGTCTGGTTAATTTGGGTGGCAACGCGGGTAGTTCTCGTCCCTTTTATGACAAGGGGATAGAGGGCTTTTTTTGTGTTCTAAAATAGTAAAGGAGGAAAATTGTATGTTAGATATTAAAAAACTACGCACAAATTTCGATGAAGTAAAAGAAAAGTTAGCAAGGTTAGGTGAAGACTTAACGGATCTTGATCAGTTTGGGGAACTTGATGAGAAAAGAAGAGAATTAATCGTTAAAACAGAGCAATTGAAGGCAGAACGTAATGAAGTATCGCAACAAATTGCGCAGATGAAACGCAACAAAGAAAATGCGGATGAAGCAATTTTACGTATGCGTGAAGTTGGGGAAGAGATAAAGGTTCTGGAAACAGCGCTACATGAAGTTGAAGAGAAACTGAATTATATTCTAATGCGTATTCCAAATACACCGCATGACAGTGTACCACAAGGGGATAGTGATGATGAAAATATAGAAATCCGTACGTGGGGCGATAAAACATCATTTACATTTGAACCGAAGCCACATTGGGATTTAGGAACGGATTTAAATATTTTAGATTTTGAAAGAGCAGCAAAAGTTGCTGGAAGCCGCTTTGTATTCTATCGTGGATTAGGGGCTCGTTTAGAAAGAGCGCTCATTAGCTTCATGTTAGACTTGCATGTTGATGAACATGGATATGAAGAGTTACTTCCACCGCAACTTGTCAATCGTACGAGCTTAACGGGGACGGGACAGTTACCAAAGTTTGCAGAAGACTTATTCCATGTTGAAGAAGAGGACTATTTCTTAATTCCAACTTCAGAAGTCCCAGTGACTAACTTCCATAGTGATGAAATTGTAGACGGCAGTAAGTTGCCAATTACATTTACTGCATATAGTGCAAACTTCCGTTCAGAAGCGGGCTCTGCAGGAAGAGATACGCGCGGGTTAATTCGTCAGCATCAGTTCAATAAAGTGGAACTTGTGCGTCTTGTGAAACCAGAAGATTCTTATGAAGAATTAGAAAAGCTAACAGGCCATGCGGAGAAAGTATTACAACTATTAGAGTTGCCTTACCGCGTTGTAAAACTTTGCACAGGAGATCTAGGTTTTTCATCCGCAAAAACGTACGACTTAGAAGTATGGATGCCAACGCAAAATGTGTACCGTGAAATTTCTTCATGTTCTAACTTTGAAGATTTCCAAGCGCGCCGTGCACATATCCGTTACCGTAAAGAGACTGGAGCAAAGCCTGAGTTCGTGCATACGTTAAACGGAAGTGGTGTAGCGGTAGGACGTACAGTAGCGGCTATTTTAGAAAACTATCAGCAGGAAGATGGTTCTGTTATTATTCCGAAAGCACTCCGTCCATATATGGGTGGAAAAGAAGTTATTAAGTAACAGGTGTGTAGACAGAAAAAAATCGTGCGAGCGTTATTCAACGTCTGGCACGATTTTCTTTTGTTGTTTTTTGCGTTCCCGAATCGCTCTGAAAAAGTCTGTTAGCATTTGACCACATTCATCCGCCAAAACACCTTCAGTTACTTCGGCTTCATGATTAAACCGTGCATCATTGAGTAATTCATAAAGAGAATGTACACAGCCGCCTTTCGGGTCGCGTGCGCCGTAAACGACTCGGGGAATACGAGATTGTATAATTGCACCGGCACACATAGGACAAGGTTCAAGTGTGACGTATAATGTTGTTTCTTCTAGTCGCCAACTACTCAAGACTTCACAAGCATCTTGGATAGCAGAGAGTTCAGCATGCGTTGTTGCATTTTGCGTTGATTCGCGTAAGTTATGCGCACGTGCAATGACTTGATCTTTATGAACAATAATTGCACCAATCGGCACTTCACCTAATTTTTCCGCTTTACGAGCTTCTGCAATCGCCATTCGCATATATTTATTGTCTTTTTCAAATGATGTCATCTGCATCGCTCCTTTGCTATATTGTAGCATGATTGCCGTATAATGAAGAAAACTTTCATAATCAGCGTCTTAAAACAGAAAAATCATCCACTTAAGAAAAATGTTCCACGTGAAAAAATATTAACTTCAATTCCCGATTGTGATAAGATAAAGTGCGTGCAATTAAGACGAGATAGGGGGATATCTGATGACTATTCCGTTTATAGCAGTTGAAGGGCCAATTGGCGTTGGTAAAACGACGCTTTCTAGGTCGATAGCGGAATCACAGAATTTCCAGTTGCTAAAAGAGATAGTTGAAGAAAACCCATTTTTGTCGAAGTTTTATGATGATATTGAAGCATGGAGCTTTCAGACAGAAATGTTTTTTCTATGTAATCGATATAAGCAATTGAGTGATATAAAAAAAGAAATACTTTCGAGTAATACACCAGTCGTTGCAGACTATCATGTGTTTAAAAACCTAATTTTTGCGAAGAGAACACTTGAGCAAAATGAATACGAGAAATACGAAGAAATCTATAAGATTTTAACGCGAGATATGCCTGCACCGAATATAATCGTTTATTTATATGCAAGTCAAGAAACACTGATGAAGCGCATCGCATTACGTGGGCGCGAATTTGAAAAAAATATGGATCCTGCATACTTAACTCAATTAGCAAATGACTATGAAATGTTTATTAATATATTTGAGGAAGCCAATCCACATATACCCGTGCTTAGATTTAATGGGGATCATTTGGACTTCGTGAATAAAAAAGAAGACATGGAATATGTGTTAACGAGTATTGTAGAAGTGATTCAAGGAGTGCAAGAAAGATGAACTTACGGGAAAAATATGGAATTCCTGAAAATGCAATTATTACGATTGCAGGTACAGTAGGCGCGGGGAAGTCAACGATGACCCAAGCACTGGCAGACGCATTAAACTTTAAAACATCGTTTGAACAAGTCGATGACAATCCCTATTTGGATCGCTTTTATGATGATTTCAAAACATGGAGTTTCCATTTACAAATTTACTTTTTGGCAGAACGTTTTAAAGAACAAAAACGGATTTTTGAAATGGGCGGCGGCTTTATTCAGGACCGTTCAATTTATGAAGATACAGGGATTTTCGCGAAAATGCATATGGAAAAAGGAACGATGGACCCAGTTGACTACGCAACTTATACGGACTTATTTGAAGCGATGGTTATGACGCCTTATTTTCCGCATCCAAATTTACTTATCTATTTAGAAGGATCTGTTGCGGATATTATCAGTAGGATTGAAGAACGCGGACGTCCGATGGAGCAGCAGACACCAATTGCGTACTGGGAAGAGATGCATGAGCGTTATGCTACATGGATTAACACTTTTGATGCTTGTCCTGTACTTCGACTCAATATTAAAGATTATGATCTACTTGAAAACCCGAATGAAATTGAAAATATTGTAAAGCAGATTGGACAGACGACAAATAGATAAAGTAGAAATACCATAACGGAAGAGGAAGGGGAGTATGACTTTCTTCTTCTTTTTTTTGAGAAAATCTTAGGTAAACTGATATTCTCGATTATAATTTCACCAACATAACCTCAATTGAATACGATACAGGACGCTCATCTTGCCTAATTTGATAAGCGATGTTAATAAGTGATGCTTAAGTTTGGCATAGAGAAAATGATAGAGGAGTGTTCGTAGAGTGTACTTTTATGCAAATGACTTTAATTCTCATCAAGAAAGAACCATGAACTTATCAAACTATTGGGGACCAAGCGTGAATTATACAGCTCCGGTCAGATATATTTTAAATACACCAGATCCTTATGGCAGACAGTTTATTAGTAAAGCAGAGGCGGATTATAAAACGATGAACCGCCTCCTTTGGGAAGAACATGTCAACTGGACGCGCATGACAATTATTAGTATCGTGTTTAAATTACCTGATTTAGATGAAGTGCAAGCACGATTATTAAGAAATGCGACGGATTTGGGGAATTGTTTAAGACCTTTTTACGGAGACCAAATTGCCGATAAATATGGAGAATTAATCAAAGAACATTTAGTGATTGCTGCGGAGCTAGTTACTGCCGCTGTGAATGGAGATACGGAAACTGCTGAAGAAAAAGAAAAGCAGTGGTATAGAAATGCGGATGAAATTTCGGTGTTTTTAAGCAGCATCAATCCATACATTCATCTAGAAGAGATTAGAGAAATGTTTTATATGCATTTAGCATTGACGAAACATGAAGCTGTCACGATGATTGAAGGAAATTACAAAGAAGATGTAGCGGTATTTGATGAAATTGAGGCGCAAGCATTAGAAATGGCAGATATGATTGCAGATGCTATTATTCGACAATTTCCGATGATGTTCGGGTATTATTCATACTAGAAAAAAATGAAAGGCACACCGTTTATGTTGGTGTGCCTTTCGTTTATGCTAGAACTTTTACTTTTTGGAAAAACTCCGTGTACAGCTCGCGCAAAATTTTATCCTCGTCTTTTTTATCAACGCCAAAGACGAGACTTACTTCGGAAGATCCTTGGTTAATCATTTCGATATTAGAACCAGTGCGTGCAATTGCTGTTGCAGCACGCGCTGTTAGTCCCGTCGCATGGCGCATCCCTTCTCCAACAAGAACAATCATGGAATAATCTGTTTCGCGGAAGTGAACGTCATCTGCATGAAGTTCTTCCTCAATGCGTTTAATAATTTTTAAGCGATTATCCTCAGTTAAATACTCATTCCGAATAATAACAGACATATTATCAATGCCAGAAGGTGTATGTTCGAAGGAAATTCCTTCATCTTCCAAAATTTGTAGTAAACGACGACCAAATCCAATCTCTTGGTTCATTAAATACTTTTCAACGAATAATGTTGAGAATCCGTTATCTGTTGCAATGCCGATTACTGGTTGTGCGGAATAATCGCGTTCACTCACAATCATCGTTCCAGGCGCTTCCGGATTGTTTGTGTTTTTAATACAAACGGGAACTGAGCGTAAAAATGCTGGCATCAATGCTTCGTCGTGAAAAACTGAGAAGCCTGCGTATGAGAGTTCACGCATTTCACGATATGTCATCTTACCGATTGCGGCGGGATTTTCAACAACTTTTGGATTGGCTGCGAAGACAGAGTCAACATCTGTAAAGTTTTCATATAGGTCTGCACGGACTGCAGCAGCGACTATTGAGCCTGTAATATCAGAACCGCCACGGTTAAACGTGCGAAGTGTTCCGCTTTTCGTATAACCAAAAAATCCTGGGAAGACAACAATTCCTTCTGCGTTCTTTAAGTTTTCGAGCTGTGCGTATCCTTCAGGTAATGCTTGGACTCGTTCAGGGCGCTCATTGACGAGTAAACCAGCTTTCTTTGGACAAGCGTATTGTGCAAGTATACCTACATGGTTAAAATAGGCGGCAATCAGCTTCGCATTATTATCTTCTCCGGCTGCCTTCATTGTATCCATAAACAAACTTTCATCATTAGACTTAGTTGCTAAGCGATTACGTAAATCATCTTCAATGACTTGAGCGATTGTGCTGTCGAGGCCAAGTTCTTCTCCTATCAAACGATATCGAGTGACTACATTTTCTAAAGCCGCTTCTACGTTTTTATTGTTAAGTGCAACATTTGCCAAAGTAATGAGCAAGTCTGTTACTTTTTCATCCTCAGCAAATCTTTTACCAGGTGCAGATACGACAATAATCTTCCTTGAATCATCACTTTTAACAATATCGACGACTTTTTTAATCTGTTCTGCCGTTGCCACTGACGTTCCACCAAATTTACACACTTTCATTTCCATCAAATCCTATCTTTTAATTATTTTTATTGGTAATATATAGATAATTCTAATTAAAAAGATGAAACTATGATCATCTAGGATCTTTCCAAAACGGCAAAGCCATGCCATTCGTCGCGATTTATCTGACTCCTAGCAAGGTTAGACAAAGTCTTCTATCCTTGTAAATATGAACAATTGGGGTTGTAAATCTGCTAGAACATCTTTATAATGTCTTTATACAGAGGTCAATTGTTTTTCTATAGTGTACACACAGCGAGGAGAATCGTCAATGGGAAATCAAATTAATATTGGTTTATTAGGTTTTGGTACTGTAGGTAGCGGTGTAGCAAAAATCATTTTAGAGCATCAGCAAGATTTGCATCATAAGTTAGGCACAGAAGTAAAAATTAAAAAAGTATTAGTAAGAGATATGACAAAGAAGCGGGAGACAGATTTACCTGCGGATGTCTTTACAGATGACATAGACGAAGTTTTGAATGACCCTTCAATCGATTTGATTGTAGAAGTAATGGGTGGTATGAATGGTGCGAAGGATGCGATTGAAGCTTCTTTACATGCTGGAAAAGGAGTCGTTACGGCAAATAAAGATTTGATGGCTGTTTATGGTCCTGAATTGTTGAGGCTTGCAGATGAAAATAAATGTGATTTATTTTACGAAGCGAGTGTTGGTGGTGGAATTCCACTTATTCGTACGATGGAGGATGGGCTCGCTTCTGACCGGATTAGTTCATTAACTGGGATTGTGAATGGAACAACGAACTTTATTTTAACGAAAATGAAACAAGAAAATATGTCTTATGAAGATGCACTTGCGGAAGCGATGGAACTTGGGTTTGCTGAAGCTGATCCATCCGCGGATGTAGACGGTATTGATGCGGCAAGAAAAATGGTTATTTTAGCGTCTCTCGCATTTTCTACTGAAGTGCAACTAGATGACGTGTTTGTGAGAGGGATGAAAGAAATACAAGACGGAGACGTTGATTTGGCGGAAAGCTTTGGTTATACAGTGAAAATGGCAGGTCATGCAGAGAAAGATGAAGACGGAATTGCCGTATCCGTAGAGCCTGTTTTCATTCCAAATACACACCCGCTAGCATCCGTTCATAATGAATATAATGCTGTTTATATCTACGGTGCAGCTGTAGGTGAAACGATGTTGTATGGTCCTGGTGCTGGTTCATTGCCGACTGCAACATCAGTAACTGCCGATGTGGTGGCAGCCTGCCGCAATTTACTACTTGGGATGAATGGAAAAAGACTTCATTCCCCGCAATATGAGCGGAAAGTAAAAAGTGATGATAAACGATTTTCAAGGTACTTTCATAGATTTTTAGTGAAAGATGAGGTGGGTGTATTAACGAGGTTGTCGGCCATTTACAGTAAGTATGGTGCAAGTTTGGCAACTGTTGTCCAGAATCCTGTAAATGACGAAGAGGATTCCGAACTTGTGTTTATCACACATAAGATGTCACGCCAACAACATCTGGACGTATTAGAAGAACTTGAAAATACAGATGTCGTATTAGCTGTATTAAGTCATTACCGTGTAGAAGGAGAGAAATCATGATGAGATGGAATGGATTGCTAGAACAATATAAAGAGTGGTTACCAATTACAAAGAATACACCAATGCTTACTTTACATGAAGGGAATACACCGCTTATCCATTTGTCTCGTCTATCTGAACAGTGGGGCATTAATCTGTATGTGAAAGTAGAGGGGGTTAATCCAACAGGTTCTTTTAAAGATCGCGGTATGGTCATGGCAGTAGCGAAAGCGAAAGAGGAAGGGAAAACGACTTTAATTTGCGCGTCCACGGGAAATACTTCTGCGTCTGCAGCGGCATATGGTGCTAGAGCAGGAATGCGCACAATTGTCGTTATTCCAGAGGGCAGAATTGCACTTGGGAAAATGGCGCAAGCAAAAATGTATGGTGCGGAAATCGTTGAGATTGAAGGGAATTTTGACGAAGCACTTAGAATGGTACGCGAAGCCGGAGAAGGAGAAGTTGCGCTCGTGAATTCGGTGAATCCGTACCGTTTAGAAGGACAAAAAACAATTGCGTTTGAAACGATTGATCAGCTTGGAAAAGTGCCGGATGTATTTGCACTGCCAGTTGGAAATGCCGGAAATATTTCGGCCGCTTGGAAGGGGTTTAAAGAATACGCGGATAAGAAAGGGACTGAATTACCAAAATTACTAGGTGTACAAGCAGATGGGGCAGCACCTATCGTTTACAACCGCGTATTTGAAGAACCTGAAACGGTGGCGACGGCAATCAGAATAGGAAATCCTGCAAGTTGGGAACTAGCAAACCGTGCACTCGAAGAATCGAAAGGAAATATTTTATCTGCAACGGATGAAGAAATTTTAGAGGCATATCAATTAATTGCTTCGCAGGAAGGTGTTTTTGCTGAGCCAGGTTCATGTGCGTCTATCGCAGGCGTGAAGAAACAAGTAGATGCTGGTGTGCTTGAAAAAGGCGCAACAGTTGTCGCAGTACTTACTGGAAATGGTTTGAAAGATCCTGACACGGCGATTCAAGTCAATGAAGACAAGGCATTGTTATCGCAGGAGGAGTTTGAAGAACTGCTTAATGAACTAAAGGCAGGGGTTCAATGATGTCAAATCCAGGATTTTCAGTCATCGTACCGGCCACTACCGCAAATTTAGGTCCTGGATTTGATAGTGTCGGCCTTGCTTTAGATCTTTATATGTCGGTGGACGTAACAGCTCACAGTGAATGGACAGTGATTTATGAAGAGGAAGCATTTCAAGGGTTGGTGTCAGATGAGCAAAATTTAATCGTTCAGACGATTATTGAAGTTGCTAAGAGATATCATAAAGAAATCGCTCCTTTACAACTTAGAGTAAAGTCTGATATCCCATTAGGAAAAGGATTTGGGAGCAGTGCTTCCGCAATCGCAGTTGGAATTGTAATCGCTGACCATCTATTAGAACTAGAGCTGACGGACAGAGATAAAGTTTTACTCGGCAGCGAACTAGAGGGACATGCAGATAATGTCAGTGCAGCTTTACTTGGTGGGGCTGTAATCGCTTATTTTGAAGCTGACGAGATTGACTATATTCACGTGAAACAGGTGGATGCAATGTTTGTAGTTCTCGTTCCGCCGAAAGAGTTTAAAACATCGGAAGCGAGAGGGCTATTGCCGAATGAATTGTCGCATGAAAAGGCGGTTCGCAGCAGTTCTGCGAGCGCCGTCTTAACGGTAGCACTAGCACAAAATGATTGGAAAACAGTCGGGAAAATGATGGAGAAAGATCATCTTCATGAACCTTATCGTAAAACATTGTTCCCACACTATGATGATATTCGTATGTTTTGTAAAGATGTTGGCGCATATGGAATGACGATTAGCGGGGCGGGCCCTTCTTTAATTGTGACAGTGGAAGAGGGGACTGAAGAGGAGATTGTCCAGGAGCTAACTTCAAGATTCCCGTATTATTATAGTTTTCCTGTTCGTTCGTCAAATGTCGGGGCGAATATTCAAAAACAAAATATGCCGATTTGATCTCTAAAAGCTACCTTGTTATGTGACCAAGGTAGCTTTTATAGGTTGTTCAAGAAATAATGCAATGTGGAGTGTTAATAATAAAGAAACTTTCAATATCATATGGGAAAACAAAAAAACACTCATTAAGAGTGTTTTTATTTTCAGTCTATTATTTGATAAGAAAAATTCGTTACCGTGTAACGAATTCAATCTCTAAATTTATGCGCTAATTTAAAATTATGGCGGAGGAAGAGGGATTCGAACCCCCGCGGGCTTTAACACCCCTGTCGGTTTTCAAGACCGATCCCTTCAGCCGGGCTTGGGTATTCCTCCGTAAGACAATTAATAATTTACCATGTAAAAAATATAATGTCAACAGTTTTCAAGAAAGATTTTTAAGAAACATTAATTAGAGTAAATCAGCCGTTTGAATATAAGGACAAGGATGCATGCTTGTTCTTTTATTTTGAAGGATATTGAAAACAATTTTCACATAGAAAAGTTCCTTCGTTATTAAGGTATGCTTTAATTTCAACCATTCCTTTTCGCTTTGGATAACGCATTTTCAAGAATACAACATCATCTCCTTTAATTTCAATACCACACTCGGAGCACTTAGGCGTTCGATTAAACATTCATATCACCTCATGAAAGTACTTTATATCTTTACTACGGATTGACTTCCAAAAAGTTTCGTTTATCTACAACAATATGTTCTTGTTCTAATTCTTTTCGTTGTATAGGAATAGAAATAACTTTGATAAAATGATTTATGATGAGTCATTTTAAATCACGTGTTGATTTTTCCGTTATAATTTAGTATACTAAGTATTGCCGTGCTAGGTGGGGGAATAGCGGAACCTTGTAACTTGCAATCCGCTCTAGCAAGACTGAATTCCTTCCCGAGGCTGTTCGAATGTATGGTCTGCCTCTTGCACGTAGTGTTGACGTTTGGGTCCTGCGCAATGAAAATCCATGAACCATGTCAGGTCCGGAAGGAAGCAGCATTAAGTGGAATCTTTCATGTGCCGTAGGGTTGCCTAGGCTGAGCTGGCGACAGGAGTAACGCATATGTTCGGCAGTCGGAGGAAGGTGCACGGCATTACATAGAATTATTCAAACTCGTTCAGGGATGGACGGGTTTTTATTTTGCTTAAAATTAAGAAGTAGCTCTGTAGGTTGAGAAATCAGGATAATAACAAATGTAATAGGATGGCATTTGTGCTACAATGGAAGTATTGAAAAAATGTATTCAAAAGGAGAGGTAAGTGTTGGTTTATCAAGCTTTTTATCGTGTTTATCGACCGCAATCATTTGCAGAAATGTCCGGCCAGCACCATGTGAAACAGACGCTTCAAAATGCCCTCCTTCATAATAAAACGACGCATGCATATCTTTTTTCAGGACCGCGTGGAACTGGAAAAACGAGTGCAGCAAAGATTTTCGCGAAAGCTCTCAACTGTGAAGAAAGAACGACGAACGAACCGTGTAATGAGTGTCCGACTTGCATCAGTATAACGGAAGGTTCTAATACAGATGTAATCGAATTTGACGCGGCATCAAATTCGCGAGTAGAAGAAATGCGAGAAATTATTGAAAAGGTTCGATTTGCACCGTCCAATTCACGGTTTAAAGTATATATTATTGATGAAGTTCATATGTTATCGAATTCGGCATTCAATGCTTTGTTGAAAACACTTGAAGAGCCACCTGAGCATGCCGTGTTCATTTTGGCAACGACAGAACCACATAAGTTGCCGTTAACGATCATTTCAAGGTGTCAGCGATTTGACTTTAAACCGCTTACTTCATCTGATATTATTGAACGCATGGAAATTGTCCTTCAAGACGCACAAATTGAGTCTGATGAAGGGACCTTGAAGGTTATTGCGCAAGCGGCCTCTGGTGGTATGCGTGATGCATTAAGTATGTTGGATCAGGTTGCTTCCTTTAGTGGAGATAGTTTGTCGGTAAATGATGCATTACTTGTGACAGGCGCAATTGGAGAAGATATTTTTTATCGATTGGCGAAAGCGCTGCAGGAAAAAGATGCAGGTACTACGTTGTCTCTTTTAGATCAGTTAATTGCAGAAGGAAAAGACGTTTCACGACTAGCGGAAGATTTAATTACGTTTTTCAGAGACCTCCTGCTTTTACGTACTGCACCAAACTTGAAAGATCTACTGGAACTTGTGTCGGCAGATAGTCGTTTTGAGGAGTTAGCCAAGGAATTTGACCAGGACACGCTCTATTCATTTATTGACATATTGGCAAAGACACAACAAGAAATGCGTTTTTCAAATCATGCAAAAGTCTATGTAGAGTCAGCTCTTTTAAAAATGATTCATTTAGAGCCACAAATAGCCTCGATACAATCTAACTCGCTTGCCAATGAAAATCCTGATTTGGTGAATAAAGTAGAACAATTGGAACGTACAATTACTCAACTGCAACAACAAATCCAGTCAGGAGTCCAAGTGAATCCTGGTGAGTCAAATGCACCACAACCAAGAAGGAATGCATCAAAGTCATCGCAATCTATTCGAATTCCAACAGGTAAAATTAATGAAGTATTAAAGGCTGCAACAAAACAAGATATCCAAGCAATTCGGGAAAATTGGGCGGGTATGTTGCAAATGTTGCAGAAATCACATGCAGCTCTTCTAGATGAAGCGGAACCAGTTGCAGCATCTGCGGACTCGTTTGTGTTAAAGTTTAAATACGAGATCCATTGTTTAATGGCTTCCGAAAATCCATCTTTACGAGCAGGTTTAACGGACGCCCTCAACTCTAGAACGGGAAAGCCGTATGAAGTGATCTATGTTCCTGAGGAATCATGGCTCAAAGTTCGGTCTGACTTTATTCGAAATCATGGGCTTGAGAAACAAGGTGACAACGCGGGCGAAGAAAACGAAGAAAGAGTCGCGGGTGAAATGATGGACTTTTTAAAAGAAGCAGAACAAGAAGTTGCTGATCCAATTGTAGCGGAAGCTGAGAAGATTTTCGGCAAGGACTTTATTGAAGTACACGATGATTAATCGATATAGTACCGAAAAATTTCATTTCGACTTATTATAGAAGAGAAGAAATTTTTGAGAAGGTAAAACCAAAATTGAGGAGGAAATTGACATGCGTGGTATGGGAAATATGCAAGGTATGATGAAGCAAATGCAAAAAATGCAAAAGAAAATGGCGGAAGCACAAGAGAAACTAGGGGAAGAGCGTCTCGAAGGAACTGCTGGCGGCGGTATGGTCAAAGTGACGGTTTCAGGAGATAAAGAAGTATTAGAAGTTGTGATTAACCCAGACGTAGTCGATCCAGAAGATGTAGAAATCTTACAAGACTTAGTAGTGATTGCTACAAACGAAGCAATGAAAAAAGCGGATGAATTAACGAACTCAACAATGGGACAGTTCACGAAGGGGCTAAACCTACCGGGAATGTTCTAGGAGGAATCAGCATGCATTATCCAGAACCAATATCTAAGTTAATTGATAGTTTTATGAAATTGCCAGGCATCGGTCCGAAAACAGCGGGCCGACTGGCGTTTTTTGTATTAGAAATGGAAGAAGATACTGTTTTAGATTTTGCAAAGGCGCTCGTGGATGCGAAGCGGAATTTACATTTTTGTTCAACTTGCGGACATATTACAGACGTAGATCCATGTCATATATGTCAAGATAAACAGCGTGATCGTTCACTTATATGTGTTGTACAAGATCCAAAAGACGTAATAGCAATGGAGAAAATGCGAGATTACCAAGGCCTTTATCATGTTCTCCATGGTGCTATCTCTCCAATGGATGGGGTTGGACCAGAAGATATAAATGTTCCATCTCTTTTAACGCGCTTGCAAGATGAGGAAGTCGAAGAGTTGATTCTAGCTACAAATCCAACAATTGAAGGTGAAGCAACGGCCATGTATATTTCTAGATTAGTGAGACCTTCAGGCATAAGAACGACAAGAATTGCACATGGGTTACCGGTTGGTGGAGACCTTGAATATGCAGATGAAGTTACATTATCTAAAGCGCTCGAGGGACGCCGAGAACTATGATGTGAAAAAAGGGGCGGTGTCTATGTTTAAAAGGAAGAGTAAGCTAAAAAGAATATTTGACGACAAGTTACGATCGTTAATGACGGAAACAAGAGATGAATGGGAACAAGCGAAGTTCATTGAAAATCATCTTGATGATTATGATCAAGAAGTTTTTATACGGCGTAAAATAACAGAGAGCAAACATTTCTATCTATATAAGGAAGCAAAGGCAAGAAACTTAGGTAGAGACTAATATATTTTCTTTTGGTTGCGTATGATGGAGCATTCACATAAAAAGGAGTGTTCCTCATGAAAGCAGCCATTAGTATTTTTATCGCGAGTTTTGTGTTGTTTCTATTGGTAATGGACAAGAAGCGTGTGAAAAGTATCTTCGAGTTCATTTCAATCTATTGGTTCCGTCTTGCATTTTCCTTTCTAGCTCTTTTTATTTTAAACGTAGTCGCTGGTTTCTTTGGTGTTTATGTCCCGGTTAACATTGTATCGGGGCTTGTTATTACGATACTTGGCATTCCAGGTCTCGCTTCAATTTGTGTGATTGCATTTATTTTATAAATAGGGGTTGCATTCTAAAAAAGAAGGTGGTATAGTTATTAACGTTGCCAATTCGAGCAACACAAATAACGAAAACAACTAAAAAAGAAATTCAAAAAAGTTGTTGACATCGAGTTTGATACTTGATATGATATAAGAGTTGCTTCGGGAGAACGAAAGAAGCAGTCGGAAGAAACGGTGAAAGATTTCTTCTATAATATGAACCTTGAAAACTGAACAGCAAAACGTCAAGATATAACAACTACAAATCAACTTGTTGGTTTGTAGGAAACGAATCTTCGGATTCAAAATTGGACATCTTAATGATGCCAGCAAAGAAATCGAGCTAATCGAATTTCTCTATTATGGAGAGTTTGATCCTGGCTCAGGACGAACGCTGGCGGCGTGCCTAATACATGCAAGTCGAGCGAACAAAGGAAGAAACTTGTTTCTTCCTTTGTTAGCGGCGGATGGGTGAGTAACACGTGGGCAACCTGCCCTGCAGTTGGGGATAACTCCGGGAAACCGGGGCTAATACCGAATAATCAGTTCCTTCGCATGAGGGAACTCTGAAAGACGGCTATGCTGTCACTGCAGGATGGGCCCGCGGCGCATTAGCTAGTTGGTGAGGTAACGGCTTACCAAGGCGACGATGCGTAGCCGACCTGAGAGGGTGATCGGCCACACTGGGACTGAGACACGGCCCAGACTCCTACGGGAGGCAGCAGTAGGGAATCTTCCACAATGGACGAAAGTCTGATGGAGCAACGCCGCGTGAGCGAAGAAGGTTTTCGGATCGTAAAGCTCTGTTGTGAGGGAAGAACAAGTACAGGAGTAACTGCCTGTACCTTGACGGTACCTCATTAGAAAGCCACGGCTAACTACGTGCCAGCAGCCGCGGTAATACGTAGGTGGCAAGCGTTGTCCGGAATTATTGGGCGTAAAGCGCGCGCAGGCGGCCTTTTAAGTCTGATGTGAAAGCCCACGGCTTAACCGTGGAAGGTCATTGGAAACTGGAAGGCTTGAGTACAGAAGAGGAAAGCGGAATTCCACGTGTAGCGGTGAAATGCGTAGAGATGTGGAGGAACACCAGTGGCGAAGGCGGCTTTCTGGTCTGTAACTGACGCTGAGGCGCGAAAGCATGGGGAGCAAACAGGATTAGATACCCTGGTAGTCCATGCCGTAAACGATGAGTGCTAAGTGTTAGGGGGTTTCCGCCCCTTAGTGCTGGAGCAAACGCATTAAGCACTCCGCCTGGGGAGTACGGCCGCAAGGCTGAAACTCAAAGGAATTGACGGGGACCCGCACAAGCGGTGGAGCATGTGGTTTAATTCGAAGCTACGCGAAGAACCTTACCAGGTCTTGACATCCCGTTGACCGGTATAGAGATATACCTTTCCCTTCGGGGACAGCGGTGACAGGTGGTGCATGGTTGTCGTCAGCTCGTGTCGTGAGATGTTGGGTTAAGTCCCGTAACGAGCGCAACCCTTGACCTTAGTTGCCAGCATTCAGTTGGGCACTCTAAGGTGACTGCCGGTGACAAACCGGAGGAAGGTGGGGATGACGTCAAATCATCATGCCCCTTATGACCTGGGCTACACACGTGCTACAATGGACGGTACAAAGGGTTGCCAACCCGCGAGGGGGAGCTAATCCCATAAAACCGTTCCCAGTTCGGATTGCAGGCTGCAACTCGCCTGCATGAAGCAGGAATCGCTAGTAATCGTGGATCAGCATGCCACGGTGAATACGTTCCCGGGTCTTGTACACACCGCCCGTCACACCACGAGAGTTTGTAACACCCGAAGTCGGTGGGGTAACCCTTTTGGGAGCCAGCCGCCGAAGGTGGGACAGATGATTGGGGTGAAGTCGTAACAAGGTAGCCGTATCGGAAGGTGCGGCTGGATCACCTCCTTTCTAAGGATATTTAACGGAATGAAGAGAAAGTTCTCTTCAACTTGACGTTTTGCGTTCAGTTTTGAAGGTTCATTCATTTGAACTTTCATTACTTGTTCTTTGAAAACTGGATAAAACGACATTGAAATAAACACAAATGTAGTAATGTATGAATCAATTGTTGTATATCGCTATACAACGTTGGTTTTAAGGTTAAGTTAGAAAGGGCGCACGGCGGATGCCTTGGCACTAGGAGCCTATGAAGGACGGCACTAACACCGATATGCTCTGGGGAGCTGTAAGTAAGCATTGATCCAGAGATTTCCGAATGGGGAAACCCACTGTTCGTAATGGAACAGTACATATACGTGAATACATAGCGTATATGAGGCACACCCGGAGAACTGAAACATCTAAGTACCCGGAGGAAGAGAAAGAAAATCGATTCCCTGAGTAGCGGCGAGCGAAACGGGAACAGCCCAAACCAGGAAGCTTGCTTCCTGGGGTTGTAGGACACTCTATACGGAGTTACAAAGGAATGCATTAGATGAAGCGACCTGGAAAGGTCTGCCATAGTGGGTAATAGCCCCGTAATCAAAAGTGTATTCTCTCCAGAGTGGATCCTGAGTACGACGGAACACGTGAAATTCCGTTGGAATCCGGGAGGACCATCTCCCAAGGCTAAATACTTCCTAGTGACCGATAGTGAACCAGTACCGTGAGGGAAAGGTGAAAAGCACCCCGGAAGGGGAGTGAAATAGATCCTGAAACCGTGTGCCTACAAGTAGTCAGAGCTCGATGCTGTTTCTTCGGAAACAAGCTGAGTGATGGCGTGCCTTTTGTAGAATGAACCGGCGAGTTACTGATTACATGCAAGGTTAAGCAGAGAATGCGGAGCCGCAGCGAAAGCGAGTCTGAATAGGGCGTTTTAGTATGTAGTCGTAGACCCGAAACCAGGTGATCTACCCATGTCCAGGGTGAAGGTAAGGTAACACTTACTGGAGGCCCGAACCCACGTATGTTGAAAAATGCGGGGATGAGGTGTGGGTAGCGGTGAAATTCCAATCGAACCTGGAGATAGCTGGTTCTCTCCGAAATAGCTTTAGGGCTAGCCTCAAACGTTAGAATCTCGGAGGTAGAGCACTGTTTGGACTAGGGGCCCATCCCGGGTTACCGAATTCAGACAAACTCCGAATGCCGATGATTTTTGTTTGGGAGTCAGACTGCGGGTGATAAGATTCGTAGTCGAGAGGGAAACAACCCAGACCACCAGTTAAGGTCCCCAAGTATTCGTTAAGTGGAAAAGGATGTGGCGTTGCCCAGACAACCAGGATGTTGGCTTAGAAGCAGCCACCATTTAAAGAGTGCGTAATAGCTCACTGGTCGAGTGGCGCTGCGCCGAAAATGTACCGGGGCTAAACGAATCACCGAAACTGTGGATTGACACCTTTGGTGTCAGTGGTAGGAGAGCGTTCTAGGGGCGTCGAAGCTAGACTGTAAGGACTAGTGGAGCGCCTAGAAGTGAGAATGCCGGTATGAGTAGCGAAAGAAGGGTGAGAATCCCTTCCACCGAATGCCTAAGGTTTCCTGAGGAAGGCTCGTCCGCTCAGGGTTAGTCGGGACCTAAGTCGAGGCCGAAAGGCGTAGACGATGGACAACAGGTTGATATTCCTGTACCACCTCCCCGCCGTTTGAGTAATGGGGGGACGCAGTAGGATAGGGTGAGCGCACGGTTGGTAATGTGCGTCTAAGCAGTAAGGTGTGAAACGAGGCAAATCCCGTTTCTATAACATTGAGCTGTGATAGCAAGGGGAATTTTCCCCGGAGTCCCTGATTTCACGCTGCCAAGAAAAGCCTCTAACGAGGCGGGAGGTGCCCGTACCGCAAACCGACACAGGTAGGCGAGGAGAGAATCCTAAGGTGATCGAGAGAACTCTCGTTAAGGAACTCGGCAAAATGACCCCGTAACTTCGGGAGAAGGGGTGCTCTGATAGGGTGTTAAAGCCCGAGAGAGCCGCAGTGAATAGGCCCAGGCGACTGTTTAGCAAAAACACAGGTCTCTGCAAAACCGTAAGGTGACGTATAGGGGCTGACGCCTGCCCGGTGCTGGAAGGTTAAGGGGAGAGGTTAGCGCAAGCGAAGCTTTGAACCGAAGCCCCAGTAAACGGCGGCCGTAACTATAACGGTCCTAAGGTAGCGAAATTCCTTGTCGGGTAAGTTCCGACCCGCACGAAAGGCGTAACGATCTGGGCACTGTCTCAACGAGAGACTCGGTGAAATTATAGTACCTGTGAAGATGCAGGTTACCCGCGACAGGACGGAAAGACCCCGTGGAGCTTTACTGCAACCTGATATTGAATTCTGATGCAGTCTGTACAGGATAGGTAGGAGCCTTTGAAACCGGAGCGCCAGCTTCGGTGGAGGCATCGGTGGGATACTACCCTGACTGTATTGGAATTCTAACCCATGCCCCTTAGCGGGGTAGGAGACAGTGTCAGGCGGGCAGTTTGACTGGGGCGGTCGCCTCCTAAAGAGTAACGGAGGCGCCCAAAGGTTCCCTCAGAATGGTTGGACATCATTCGTAGAGTGCAAAGGCATAAGGGAGCTTGACTGCGAGACCTACAAGTCGAGCAGGGTCGAAAGACGGGCTTAGTGATCCGGTGGTTCCGCATGGAAGGGCCATCGCTCAACGGATAAAAGCTACCCCGGGGATAACAGGCTTATCTCTCCCAAGAGTTCACATCGACGGGGAGGTTTGGCACCTCGATGTCGGCTCATCGCATCCTGGGGCTGTAGTCGGTCCCAAGGGTTGGGCTGTTCGCCCATTAAAGCGGTACGCGAGCTGGGTTCAGAACGTCGTGAGACAGTTCGGTCCCTATCCGTCGCGGGCGCAGGAAATTTGAGAGGAGCTGTCCTTAGTACGAGAGGACCGGGATGGACATACCGCTGGTGTACCAGTTGTCTTGCCAAAGGCATAGCTGGGTAGCTACGTATGGACGGGATAAATGCTGAAAGCATCTAAGCATGAAGCCCCCCTCAAGATGAGATTTCCCATTACGCAAGTAAGTAAAATCCCTCAAAGATGATGAGGTTGATAGGTCCGAGGTGGAAGCATGGCGACATGTGCAGCTGACGGATACTAATCGATTGAGGACTTATCCTTAAATACATTGCGGTTTGTTGTATTCAATGTTTTGTTTATCCAGTTTTGAGCGAACAAGCTCAATAGTTTGGTGGCGATAGCGAAGAGGTCACACCCGTTCCCATACCGAACACGGAAGTTAAGCTCTTCAGCGCCGATGGTAGTTGGGGTTAGCCCCTGCAAGAGTAGGACGTTGCCAAGCACTAAAAGAGTCATTACCTTATGGTAGTGGCTCTTTTTGTTATATATGAAATTAATAATAATTCGCTAAATGAAGTGATAGGTATGAATCATACTAAAGAGGTTCACGTCTTAAATCTTAACATCATTAATAATAGTAGGAAGTGAAGAGAAAATGGAATATATCAATCGTCCACTTGTCCAAAGGTTGGTGGAGTTTAAACAGGAGAAACCGGTCTCTTTTCACGTACCGGGTCATAAGTATGGAGAATTATCCGGTTTGCCACAATCATTACGTTCTGCGCTCTCATTTGACTTTACAGAGTTAAGTGGTCTTGATGATTTGCATCAACCAGAGGATGTCATTGCAAAGGCACAGGATAAATTAATGAAATTATATAATACGGATGCGAGTTTTTTCTTAGTTAATGGTTCTACGGTAGGTAATCTAGCGATGATCTATGCGACTTGTCGTGCTGGCGATACAGTGATTGTTCAACGAAATGCACATAAGTCTGTATTCAATGCACTTGAATTGGTTGATGCTAGGCCAGTTTTAATTGCACCTAATTGGGATGAAGAAACAGCTTCTGCCAGTACTGTTTCAGCGGGACAAGTTCGACAAGCATTAGAACAATATCCTAACGCGAAAGCTGTCATATTAACTTATCCTACTTATTATGGGACAACAGGAGAAGACTTAAAAGAAATTATTGCTATGTGTCATAAACAAGATGTACCGGTACTCGTAGATGAAGCACATGGTGCTCATTTTGTGATAGGGAACCCTTTTCCTACATCAGCTTTGGCATTAGGTGCTGATGTCGTTGTTCATTCGGCACATAAAACATTACCAGCCATGACGATGGCTTCTTTTTTACATGTGAAATCTACTTTTGTGTCAAAAGAACGTATATCAAAGTACTTACAAATGTTGCAGTCGAGTAGCCCTTCTTATCTTCTAATGGCATCCTTGGACGATGCGAGGGCTTATGCGGAATCATTTACGAGAGAAGATGTAAAAAGCTTTTTAAATAGAAGAGAAAATTTTATCAATCGATTGAATCGTATAGCATCCTTTCAAGTCGTCGAGTCAAATGATCCTTTGAAGTTAATGGGGAGAGTTGAAAATTATACTGGATTTCAATTTCTTAAAGCGTTGGAGATGGAGAATATTTTTGTTGAACTTGCAGACCCTTATCAAGTGCTTTTCATCCTTCCTTTATTAAAGAAAGGACAAACATATGATATTGAAACGATTTGTAATAAAATTGAGCGAGCAGTTAACTGGCTACATATTCATGAAGAAAAAAAGAATGTCATTACCCCACCCATTACTGTCAATCAAATATCTGAACTCTGTTACAATAGAAGCGAGCTAGAACAATTTCAAGTTGATTGGGTACATTACGATCAAACTGTAGGAATGATCGCAGCGGCCCCAATTATTCCTTACCCACCAGGTATTCCGTTATTATTAACTGGTGAAAGGATAACGAAGGAGCACGTTGAACTGTTGACAACACTCACTACTTTGAAAGCGAGTTTTCAAGGGGCAATTCGAATAGAAGAAAAACAAATACTTGTCGTAATGAACGAGGTGGAAGAATAGTATGAATAGCAAAGGCGTATTTATTACGTTTGAAGGCCCAGAAGGAGCGGGAAAGACAACTGTCATTTCAGCTATTTACGATCGCTTGAAAAACCAAGGCAAGAAGGTTTTGCTTACAAGGGAGCCAGGTGGCATTAAAATATCTGAAGATATTCGAGGAATTATACTCGATAATGAAAATACTGAGATGGATGCTAAAACAGAAGCACTTCTTTATGCGGCTGCAAGACGACAACATCTCGTTGAAAAGGTAATACCTGCATTGGCGCAAGGCTACATTGTATTATGCGATCGTTTTATTGATAGTTCATTGGCATACCAAGGATATGCACGAGGTATCGGAATAGATGAGATATTGGAGATTAATAAGTTTGCTATCGGAGAGGCGATGCCTGATGTAACCGTATTTTTTGATATTCGTCCAGAAGAAGGACTTGCACGGGTATTAAATAATGACCAACGTGAACAAAATCGATTGGATAAGGAAGATTTATCTTTCCATCATAAAGTTTATGAAGGCTATCAACAGGTTATTCAGCGGTATTGTGATAGGATTGTAGTAACCGATGCGAGTTTAAAACAAGATGAAGTAGCAGAAAATGTTTATAAGATAATTGCCTCTCGAATTATGTAATGTGAGAATTCATGCTATAATAAGGAGAAAGAGGGCTAAAGGAGAGATGACCGTGAAGTTGATAGTAGCAGTTGTACAAGATCAGGATAGTAACCGTTTGTCAGCAGCCTTGACAAAAAATGATTTTCGAGCGACTAAATTAGCGAGTACGGGTGGGTTTCTCAGATCTGGTAATACGACATTTTTAATTGGTACAGATGACAGTTTAGTGGATAAGCTACTTGAAATTATAAAAGATAATTGCCGTTCACGAGATCAAATGGTAGCACCAGTCTCTCCGATGGGTGGCAATGCAGATTCGTATATTCCATACCCGGTTGAAGTAGAAGTAGGAGGCGCAACTGTGTTCGTGCTACCAATTGAACACTTTCACCATTTCTAAAGCCGAGGTGAGTATACGTGAAAGTTAACAGTAATTACCGCACTAATTTAGATAAAATGAAGAACGGGCAACAATTGACTGAGCAGAATGGATTACGGTTTGGTAAAATGGTTCAGAAGCACAGTGAAAAACTTCATAGCGAGCAAATTACGAGACTTCTCGGTAATATATCTATGGCTGGGGACAGACTTGCTAGGTCTCGTAATTTGCGTGATATGGCTAAGTTTAAAATGCTTGTTCGTAGATTTTTGAAAGATTCTGTTGAAACGGGCCTTGCGTTAAACCAGTCACACACTTGGAATCAATATGGTGAAGGGCGCAGGTTAAAGATTGTTCAAATTATTGATGAAAAACTGATCGAATTAGCAGAAGACCTTTTAAATGAAGAGAAAAAAGCTGTTGATCTTTTAGATAAAATTGGTGAGATTAAGGGACTACTTATTAATCTATATACGTAATTTCCGTGTATTCTAACAAGAAGCACGGTTTTTTTGAAGTAAGAGGGTAGGAGAAAAATGGAAAGCACAACATTTATTAATCAGCAAATAGTAATGAGTAGATTAAAAGCGTCTTTTGAACATAACCGAATTGGACACGCTTACATCTTTGATGGCGAACGTGGTACTGGAAAGGAAGAGATCTCCTTATTTTTTGCAAAACTTTTACTTTGTCAAAATCCAACACAAAATGCTCCATGTGAAACATGTAGTTCTTGTTTACGGGTTGCATCTCGTAATCATCCTAACATCACAATCATTTATCCTGATGGGCAAACAATTAAAAAGGGACAAATGGATGAATTTCTGTTAGAGATGACGAAAAAAGGATATGAAAGTGGTCGTAAAATATATATTATTTCACAAGCTGAACGTATGAATTCGGCATCAGCTAATGCACTATTAAAATATTTAGAGGAACCAGAAGGAAATGTGACTGCAATATTACTCACTGAATCCTATCAAGCTATATTGCCGACGATTCAATCACGTTGCCAACGAATATCATTCCTTCCCCCTTCGCGTGAAACGTTGATTTCCATGCTCGAAGAACAAGGGATTACGAGGTCTATGGCTGCAACTGTTACGATGCTAACCGCAAATATAGAAGAGGCTTTACAGTTGGCGCAAGAGGATGAATTTGCGCATATGCGAAAAACAGTGTTAAAATTAGTTGAAGCATCAGATCAAAATATCCATGAGGCGTTATTGTATATCCAGTCAACTTGGTCTCAAGTCTTTAAAGAAAGAGAAGAGACGGACCGAGGGCTTGATTTACTATTGTATGCTTATCGCGATGTCGTTGCGTTAAAAGCGGAATTGAACTCTATGTCTGTGTATCCAGATTACAATGAGTTTTTAAATTCACTTGCGATGAAATTGACGTACAGCCAATTGTCTGCGGTAATGGAAGCTATTCTACAATCCAAAAGGCAATTGGGTGGGAATATGAATCGAACGCTTCTTATGGAACAATTGATGCTCAATATGCAGGAGGGATTTCTCGTTGTATAAAGTAATAGGTGTTCGCTTCAAAAAAGCGGGGAAAATATATTATTTCGATCCACTCGATTATGAGTTAACTATAGATGATTACGTAATCGTCGAAACAGCTAGAGGTGTTGAATACGGTAAAGTAGCAATACCAGTGCAAGAAGTCGATGAAAATGACGTCGTTTTGCCGCTGAAAAAAATTATTAGACCAGCGGAAGAAAAAGACGTAGATAAAGTTGAGGAAAACAACCTTGAAGCACATAAAGCATTCGTAATAGGTGCTGAAAAGATTGGAGAACATGAGCTTGATATGAAGCTTGTAGATGTTGAATACACTTTTGATAGAAATAAAATAATTTTTTATTTTACTGCAGAAGGTCGTGTCGATTTTCGCAATTTGGTCAAAGATTTAGCATCTATTTTCCGGACGCGTATTGAATTGAGACAAATCGGCGTACGGGATGAGGCAAAAATGCTAGGTGGAATTGGTCCATGTGGTCGAATGCTTTGTTGTTCTACTTTTCTTGGTGATTTTGAGCCTGTTTCAATCAAAATGGCAAAGGACCAAAACTTGTCATTAAATCCCTCAAAAATTTCAGGTCTATGCGGTCGTCTTATGTGCTGCTTGAAATATGAAAATGATGAATATGAAGAGGCCAAAAGACAGATGCCAGATATTGGAACACAAATCGATACGCCTGAAGGACCTGGAAAAGTAGTTGGTTTAAATTTACTTGAGCGTTTACTTCAGGTAAGTTTATTAGAAGAGGACCAAGTGCTTGAATATACACTGGAAGAAATTATGGACCCGAATAATAAAATGCTGCACTTGATAAAATGATGGGGTGGAAAAGTTGAAAGAAAGGAACTTTTTGGATAGCATAATGGAATTCGAACAACAGCTTGACTCTATGCAAAAGCAATTCCGTGAACTGATGGGGTTCGTCGCAGAGATGACAGAAAAGAATCATTCACTTCAACTCGAAAACCATCATTTGCGTAAAAGACTTGATGAAATTGACGAGCAAGAAGAGAAATCTTCAAGTAACCAGCCTCCTGAAAAGAAACAAAATACGGTAGATGTTGGCGAAGGCGTCGATAATTTAGCGCGACTTTACAACGAAGGCTTTCACGTTTGTAACATTCATTATGGAAGCATCCGTAAAGGGGAAGATTGCTTGTTCTGCTTATCGTTTTTAAATAAACAAAATGTGTAAAATGAGCCGATCCTATATCAAAGTAGGCATCGGCTTTTTAAATACGAAGAAAAAAGAAAACAACATTGTAGAAAATGTATTTGGTCGGAGGCGTTTACGTTTGGATATATTAAAAGATGATGAAAGACTGGATTATTTATTGGCGGAGGATTTGCGTATTATTCAAAGTCCGTCCGTCTTTTCCTTTTCTTTAGATGCAGTACTTTTGGCAAGGTTTGCTCATGTACCTACTCGAGCATCAGGGAAGATTGTGGATCTTTGTACGGGTAACGGTGCAATTCCTTTATTTTTAAGTGCGAGGTCAAAAGCTAGTATTACGGCAGTTGAGTTGCAGGAGAGACTGGCCGGAATGGCGAATAGAAGTGTGTTGTATAATCAATTAGAACAACAAATCAATGTGATTCAAGGTAATGTAATTGGTATTGCTGAGAAAATTGGTTATGAAAAGTATGATGCCGTCACTTGTAATCCCCCTTACTTTCCAGCATATGAAGCAACTGAAAAAAACTTAAAAGAACATGTTGCGATTGCGCGTCATGAAATTCACCTGACGTTAGAGCAAGCGATTCAATCTGCAAGTGAATTGTTAAAGCAAGGTGGGAAGGCGGCTTTTGTCCATCGCCCAGGACGTTTATTGGATATTGTAACAGCAATGCGTGCGAATCGTTTGGAACCGAAGCGTATTCGGTTTGTTTATTCGAAGGAAGGGAAAGAAGCGAATACGTTGTTAATTGAAGGAACAAAGGATGGGAAACCAGACTTGAAGATATTACCGCCCCTCTATGTATATGACAATGACGGAAATTATACAGAAGAAGTGAGGAAGCTCTTGTATGGAGAAAAAGCCTGAGCATCTGTTTTACGTTTTGGAATGTAATGATGGATCATTTTACGCGGGGTATACAAATGATTTAGAAAGACGAGTCAATGTGCATAATGAAGGGAAAGGGGCAAAATATACACGTGCGAAGCTTCCTGTACATTGTATTTATTTTGAAACCTATGAAACGAAGAGAGAAGCGATGCAAGCAGAATATCAATTTAAACAATTGAGCCGGAAGCAAAAAGAAATCCATATTGCAAAAGGAAGTGGACAGGTTGAAATCACAAAAAAGTGCTGAACAGGGGAGCGGGAAGTTATTTCTGGTAGGAACGCCGATTGGAAACCTAGAAGATATGACTTACCGAGCGATTCGTATTTTAAATGAAGTACATACAATTGCTGCAGAAGATACACGCAACACCATTAAATTATGTAATCACTTTGAAATTCAAACACCGCTCATCAGTTACCATGAACATAATCTAGCCGTTGGTGGGGAAAAAATATTACATTTATTATCAGAAGGGAAATCAGTTGCACTTGTAAGCGATGCAGGGATGCCTTGTATATCAGACCCGGGTGTTGATATTGCAAAAAAAGCGATTGAAAGTGGCTATGATGTGGTACCGGTACCTGGTGCAAATGCCGCGATCACAGCTCTTGTTGCATCTGGATTAACGACACAACCGTTTTTGTTTTATGGCTTCTTATCTAGAAATAAAAAAGAACGTCAACAGCAAATCGAACAGCTCAGAAAGAGAGAAGAAACGATACTCTTATATGAGGCACCACATCGGTTAAAAGAAACGTTGAAAGCATTACATGAACAAATTGAAAGCACACGAAAAATTGTTCTTGCGAGAGAAATCACAAAGAAATTTGAGGAGTTTTTGCGGGGTACGTTAGAAGAAGCACTCGAGTGGACTAATACGAATACAGTTCGTGGTGAGTTTTGTATTGTGATTGAAGGCGGCGATGGGCACGTAGAAGAGGATGCGCCCGCCTGGTGGCAAGACCTCGCCATTCGCGAACATGTTGAGGAAATCATAAATCGTAAAAAGATTCGTTCAAAAGAAGCGATTCGTGAAGTAGCGGACGTTCGAAAAATGAGTAGAAGAGATGTGTATCAGGCCTTTCATGTTGATAAGTGAGAATGTTCAAGGTTACCCTGTATGATGATTTATTGATTGGCGGGAAATCCTGAAGGACGTATATTCATTTTTGGGTACCATCGTAAATGATAAAAAAACCCGGAACAGTTTGTTGTTCCGGAGATTGGCTTTATTTTTTTAAGTTGTTCTGTATATCTGTAATAAGTTGTTCTGCACCTTCAGGACTTAGAATTAAATTTCCATCTAATAAACTTAAATTATCATCTGAAACAATACCTGTAATTGAACAAGTCATATTTGGTGCATATTTTTTTAAGATAATTTTATCTTCGTCGACATAAATTTCAAGTGAATCCTTTTGTCCGATTCCTAGCGTTCTACGTAATTCGATAGGAATTACTACACGTCCAAGCTCATCTACTTTTCTAACGATACCCGTGGATTTCATAGAAAGGCCCCCTTTCATAACAGTCAATTGTCATCATTTATACAATTCTGACGTTTATATGCCATTTATCATAACAAGATTTCCAATTATCGTCAATGAGAGAATATAGAAAAGAAAGAATTTTTAGCAATAAATGATATTAGTACAATAGTATTTTTAATGATTAATGAATTATGTATTGCCTATACTGATATTACGATAAGAATAACATTGTGCCGTTCTAATAATTTCGATAGAATATAGGATACATACAATTATACTGGAGGAATTTTCGTGTCTGAAAAAAAAGAGACTTTTTATATTACAACGCCGATTTATTATCCTAGCGGAAAATTCCATATTGGCACGGCATATACGACCGTCGCCTCTGATGCAATTGCACGTTATAAACGTTTGCGAGGATATGATGTACGATTTTTGACAGGAATGGATGAACATGGTCAAAAAATACAGGAAGTAGCGGATGAGTCTGGTCAACCACCTCAGGAATACGTTGACGGGATTGCAAAAATCGCCAAAGACTTATGGGCGAAAATGGATATCTCTTATGATGACTTTATTCGCACGACTGAAAGCCGTCATACTGAATTAGTTAAAAAGATATTTAAGACATTTCTTGATAACGGTGACATTTATAAAGGTGAATATGAAGGATGGCACTGTACACCGTGTGAATCCTACTTTAGTGAGTCGCAACTAGAGAATGGAAATTGTCCGGATTGTGGACGATCTGTTCAAAGAGTTAAAGAAGAGTCTTATTTCTTTAATATGAAGAAGTATGCGGATCGATTACTGCAGTATTATGAAGAAAATTTACAGTTTATTGAACCAGAGTCCCGTAAAAATGAAATGATTAATAACTTCATTAAACCAGGACTGGAGGATTTATCCGTTTCCCGTATGTCGTTTGATTGGGGAATTAAAGTGCCTGGGGATGCAGAGCACGTTATTTACGTATGGGTTGACGCGTTAACAAACTATATTACGGCACTTGGATATGGTTCAGATGATGAAACGCTCTATAATAAATACTGGCCGGCAGATGTGCACGTTGTAGGTAAAGATATTGTGCGTTTCCATACGATTTATTGGCCAATTTTCCTAATGGCACTTGATCTTCCATTACCGAAGAAAGTGTTTGCACATGGCTTTATTATGATGAAAGACGGGAAAATGTCTAAATCTAAAGGAAACGTTGTATATCCTGAAATGCTCGTTAATCGTTACGGGTTAGACGCAACTCGCTATTTCCTTTTACGTGAACTGCCTTTCGGTCAAGATGGTGTGTTTTCACCTGAAGCGTTTATTGAAAGGACAAATTATGACCTTGCGAATGACCTTGGAAACTTACTAAACCGAACAGTTTCGATGATTAATCAATATTTTGAAGGTGTTATTCCGACTGAAGAATTAGAACCGACTGAGTTTGATGATGCGTTAAAAGAATTTATTACGAACACGGTTACGAAATATGAAAATGCTATGGAAAATATGCAATTTAGCGTTGTGCTAAACGAGTTGTGGGCGCTTGTTTCTAGAACGAATAAATATGTCGATGAAACAACACCATGGGTTCTTGCAAGAGATGAAAATGAACGCCATAAATTAGCGTCTGTCATGTTGAATCTCGTTACATCACTTCGTCACATTGCAGTATTGCTACAACCGTTTATGACTAAATCTCCGAAGAAGATTATCGAACAACTTGGGCTTTCTGAAGAGATGCTTGCTTGGGAAACGCTTGGCGATTTCAAGGCGATTCCAGTTGGAACAAAAGTTGTCGAAAAAGGAGTTCCGATATTCCCGCGCTTGGAAGTTGAGACGGAGGTTGAATACATTCGAGAACAAATGGCAATTACTGCACCTAAAGAAAATGTTGAGCCTGAAAAGCAAGAAGCTGAACCAATTCGTGATGAAATAACATTTGACGAATTTATGAATGTAGATTTACGTGTTGCAACAGTAATTTCTTGTGAAAAAGTTCCGAAGACGGATAAGTTATTAAAACTACAGCTTGATCTAGGATTTGAGCAAAGACAAGTCGTTTCAGGAATTGCAGAACACTACGCACCAGAATCTTTAATTGGTGAGAAAGTAATTGTTGTTGCGAATTTAAAACCAGTTAAACTTCGTGGAGAATTATCGCAAGGGATGATTTTAGCAGGGGAGTCTAATGGTGTATTAAAGCTTGCAACAGTGGACAAGTCATTAGAGAATGGCGCCGTTGTGAAATAAAGCTGAAACAAAACAAAAATTTATTAAAAACAAAGTGGTAATAATTTATATATGATAAAAAAGTGACGTAATCATTAGATACGTCACTTTTTTATTGATAAGAACAAACATTTAACGACAAATAAAATCATTCTATTTATATAAATCAACAAAGATATTGTAATGTATTTGTAATATGGTTGTGACCAAAGAAATGATTAACTCTATTACAATTAAAAAAGTGCGAGGAGAGAGACTATGTTTATAGATACACATGTACACTTAAATGCAGATCAATACGAAGAAGATGTCGAGGAAGTCATTGAACGTGCGTTAGAGGCGGGCGTTTCCAAAATGGTTGTAATCGGATTTGACCGTAAAACAATTCGTAAAGCGATGGAATTAACAGAACGTTATCCCTTTATTTACGCGGTCGTTGGTTGGCATCCCGTTGACGCAGTTGATTGTACGGAAGAAGACTTAGAATGGATTGAATCGCTTGCAGCACATCCTAAAGTAGTTGGCATTGGAGAGATGGGTCTTGATTACTATTGGGATAAATCTCCAAAAGAGGTTCAACAAAAACTCTTTAGAAGACAAATCCAACTCGCTAAAAAAGTAAATTTGCCGATTGTGATTCATAATCGAGATGCTACGGCTGACGTCGTGCGCATTTTGAAGGAAGAAGAAGCTGAACAAGTCGGTGGGATTATGCACTGTTTTAGTGGAAGTGTAGAAATTGCAAAAGAATGTATCACAATGAACTTTCTGATTTCGCTCGGTGGTCCAGTTACGTTTAAAAATGCGAAAGGGCCAAAGCAAGTTGCAAAAGAAATCCCGTTAAATAAGTTATTAATCGAAACAGATGCCCCTTATTTAACGCCTCATCCTCATCGAGGGAAACGGAATGAACCAGTATATGTAACATTAGTTGCGGAAGAAATCGCCAAGCTTAAAGAGGTATCTATAGAAGAAGTGGCATCTATCACAACGGAAAATGCTTTAAAACTATTTAAAATAGATGAATAAAAAGAGAATATGATTCTCATACTCTTCTTAATGAGACGCACTCAAATCTATGAAAACAAAAAACTATTGGGTTGACATGCAAAAAAGGACCCTATATAATCACACAGGTGATGAAGGAGGAATTTTTTCATGCAAAGTAGCACCATGAAAAATCTGTTCTTTAAGTCATTGAGGAGTAAACAAATACTATTTACAATTATATTTACAACATTATTCGTGACTGTTGTTTCCCTAGCAATTTATGAAGGGAATAAGAAGTCTGTAACACTTACTGTGAACGGACAACAGGAACAATATAGAACACATGCAAGTACAGTAGGTAAACTTCTTTCAGAATATGAAATAGAAGTTTCCGAGCACGATATTGTAACACCCTCAGTGAATACACCGATAAAAAATGGTCTAACCATTCGGTGGGAACAATCGAAACAAGTCGCAGTAACCGTCGATGAAGAAAATACAACTCTTTGGACAACGAAAGAAACAGTAGGTGAAGCTTTAGATGAAGCAGGTATAGAATTAACTGCACATGACAAAGTAAGCCCAGATTTAACAACGCGACTTGACGAAAAGAACAGTATCATAGTCGATAAAGCGTATGAGTTTACGTTAATCGATGGTGGAGAAGAAAAGAAATATTGGTCAACATCTACCACAATTGGTGATTTTCTGAAAAGTAAAGACATCCAACTAGACGATTTAGATAGATTAGAAGGCGATTTAGACAATCAAGTCAAACCAGGTTCTGTTGTTCAAATCGTTCGCGTAAAAAAAGCCACGGAGACTGTCGAGGAAGAGGAAAACTTCGCAGTTGAAACGAAAAGTGATGATTCATTACTTAAGGGGCGCGAAAAGGTTGTCCAACAAGGTCAAAAAGGAATTGTCTCTCGAGAGTATGAAGTTATAAAAGAAGATGGAAAAGAAGTTTCACGTTCATTAATAGATGAAGTTACCGTTAAAAAACCAACCAAAAAGATTGTTGCTGTTGGTACTAAGGTAGTCGTAGCAAGTGCTGCGCCAACAAAAAGCGCTGCACCAACAAAGAGCGCTTCAAAAGCACCGGCTAAAACGACGTCTGTTTCCCGAAATAATTCTGCACCGTCCGGAGGTAAAGAATTTTACGTATCGGCAACGGCTTATACGGCAGGGTGTAGCGGTTGTTCAGGTATAACGGCAACGGGAATTAACCTAAAGGCAAATCCAAATTTAAAAGTCATTGCTGTAGATCCTAGCGTCATTCCTCTTGGTTCTAAAGTTTGGGTAGAGGGATATGGTTACGCAGTTGCAGGCGATACAGGCGGAGCGATAAAGGGTAACCGAATTGACCTCCACGTTCCAACGAAACAAGCGGCTTATAATTTTGGAAAACGTAAAGTGAAAATAAAAATTATAGATTAATATCTTTATCCGCGGGGCTGTGTTGGTCCTGCGGATTTTTTGGTGTTGGAAATAAAAGGTTGATCAATATATATTAGCTCAAAGCTTCCACATCTAATGAATGCAATTTTATCAATGCTCTATTGGTTATAAGTGTGACCGTTATTGTCAAAATCGAGCTTGTTTACACATGTATATGCATTGAAGATAAGTAGGTATACATACATTCCTTTTTACTAATAGGGATTGGAAGAGTAGAATAATGTAAAGAATAAAGTGGAAAGAGGAACCTTCGTGAATATAAAAGAAATTATTGTCGTTGAAGGAAAGTCTGATACGGTTGCAGTGAAGCGTGCAACGAATGCGGATACAATTGAAACAAATGGTTCAGCCATTAATGAAGAGACGTTGTCGCGTATTCAGCACGCAGCGGAGACGCGTGGCGTCATTGTGTTCACTGATCCTGACTATCCTGGAAGACGCATTCGTGCGATTATAGAGGAACGTATCCCGACTGTAAAACATGCTTTTTTAGAAAAAAAGAAAACGATTGCCAAGAATGGTAAAGGACTTGGAATTGAACATGCGACTGACGATGATATTCGACAAGCAATTCAATCCGTCTATACAGTAGAAGAACAACCAGCTGTCGAAATTCCGCTCATTGATTTGATGGCAGCAAGACTAGTTGGACATCCAGATGCTCGAAAAAGGCGAGAACGTTTAAGTGAATTGCTCCATATTGGACAAGTAAATGGGAAGGGTTTAAAAAAACGATTAGAAATGTTTAGAATAACACCGGAACAATTAGCAAACACTATAACTGTTCTCGATAAGGAGGAAAAACAAGATGAATAAAGATATTGCGACTCCGAAGAGGACTAAGGAGATTTTAGAAAAACACGGATTTTCATTTAAAAAAAGTTTAGGGCAAAACTTTTTAATTGATCCAAATGTATTGGAGAATATTGTTTCTCATGCAGAACTTACAGAGCAAGTAGGGGTAATTGAAATTGGCCCGGGAATTGGCGCGTTAACGGAGCATCTTGCAAGAAAAGCAGGGAAAGTCGTAGCGTATGAAATTGATGGGCGCTTACTACCCGTTCTAGAAGACACTTTGTCGCCATATAATAACATTAAGGTTATTCATCAAGATGTATTAGAAGCAAATTTAAAGCAAATGATAGATGAGGAGTTCAAAGATTTCAAAGATATTGTAGTTGTTGCGAACCTCCCTTATTATGTAACGACCCCGATTATTATGAAGTTTTTACTTGAAAGGATTCCAATTACTGGAATGATTATTATGATGCAAAAAGAAGTAGCGGATCGTATTACCGCGCTTCCAGGAACAAAAGCATACGGTTCATTATCCATCGCTATCCAGTATTACATGGATGCTTCGGTTGCTATGATTGTTCCAAAAACAGTTTTTGTTCCACAACCAAACGTTGAATCTGCTGTTTTAAAATTAACGAGAAAAGAACAATTACCCGCAAAAGTTAATGATGAAGATTTTCTTTTTCAAGTGTCAAAAGGATCCTTTGTACAAAGAAGAAAAACAATCTTAAATAATTTACAGACCTCGCTTCCTGATGGGAAAACGAAGAAAGAATCTATATTGGCTGCCTTTAAGGAAGCAGATATTGATCCGCGGCGTAGAGGGGAAACGTTAACAATAGAAGAGTTTGCCCGATTATCTAACGCGTTATATAGTGATTTTTCTAAGAAATAAAACTAGTGTCGAAAAAAAGTGCACTTCAAAAAAACTATGGTTTTTTAAAATAAAATGATTGACAAGTATAATGATTGCTTGTTAAAATTATCTGTTTGGTTGACAAATAAACCACTATATGTTATGGTTGTATATAGTGAGGTGTTAGCGAAGTGCCAAAAACATTAGCGGACATTAAGAAGTTATTGGATTCTCATTTAGGGAAACGTTTGCACTTGAAGGTAAACGGTGGCCGAAGAAGAACGATTGAAAGAACTGGTGTTCTAAGTGAAACATATCGTGCAGTATTCGTCGTTGAACTCGATCAAGAAGAGAACTCGTTTGAAAGAGTCTCTTACAGCTACGCGGATATTTTAACGGATGCCGTTGAAATATCAATCATTGACGACGCTGGTCTGACAGACTTCGTTGTCAAATAGTACTAGCATTTATTGTTTAAATATTATTTCAAGTTTCAAGCACCTATCAAAGGGATTTTCATTATTCCTGCGGTAGGTGTTTTTTTAGTTGCTTAGTGCATACTAAGCTTGTCAGCTGAAAAGGAGGCAAACCGAATGGCGAGAAAACAGAGTATCATGTCTGAGCAATTAAAAGAAGAAATTGCAAAAGAGCTTGGATTTTACGATGTTGTTGAGCGGGAAGGTTGGGGAGGAATTAAAGCACGTGATGCCGGTAATATGGTAAAGCGCGCAATTGAAATGGCGAATCGCGGTCTTGGTGAAGACGACCGAACACCATAGGATTCCTTTAAATCCATTGAAAGCTGACGAAGAAAAGGACTGTTCCGAAGTTATCATTTGATAATGGACGAATAGTCCTTTTTTATTGAACATATTTTATCCCTTACCGAAGGTGCATTCTCCTGTTCTATGGTAAAATAGGGAGCAAAGAACGGAGGATTGGAGGGAGTCCAATGTTGTACGAGAAGGCACCCGCAAAGATAAATTTGACGCTTGATGTGTTACATAAGCGATCCGATGGTTTTCATGAAGTAGAAATGGTCATGACAACGGTTGATTTAGCGGATCGAATCTGGTTGCGTTCAACGAATGATGGAAAGATTACGATTAAAACTTCTGATTATTTTATTCCAACTGACCAGAGGAATTTAGCCTATCAAGCCGCAAAGCTTCTGATGCAAAAGTATAGCGTGACAGAAGGCGTTGAAATCACAATAGAGAAAAGCATTCCTGTAGCGGCAGGATTAGCGGGCGGAAGTTCAGATGCCGCGGCAACGCTACGTGGGTTAAATCGATTATGGAAACTTGGGTTATCAAACGAAGAACTAGCGGAGATTGGCGCAAAAATCGGTTCAGATATTCCTTTTTGTGTTTATGGAGGGACAGCTTTAGCGACGGGACGTGGAGAAAAAATCCAAAAACTTGTCTCGCCCCCAAACTGTTGGGTTATTTTGGTGAAGCCGGCTATTTCGGTATCTACTGCGAGTATATATGGGAACTTAGAAATAGGTCGGTATACGCATCCAAATACCCAAGCGATGATTGAAGCACTTGAGAACAAAGATTATGTTCAGATGTGCCAAACGCTAGAAAATGTTTTAGAGCCCGTGACGATGGCGCTTTATCCAGAAGTAGTTGTACTTAAAGAGCAAATGAAGAAATTTGGTGCCGACTCGGTGCTCATGAGCGGTAGTGGGCCTACGGTGTTTGGTCTTGTTGAAAATGAAGCAAGAGTACCGCGTATTTATAATGGATTAAAAGGTTTTTGTCGTGAAGTTTATGCGATTCGAATGATGGGCGAATAGTACGTTCTTGATTAGGTGCGGACGTTCGTGATAATCTTACTATAAACATTCGTGTTTGGGAGCTGGTTTTATGAAATGGAAGAGAAGCGAGAGATTGGTTGATATAACGTGTTATCTGTTGGATAATCCACATGAACTTATCCCGTTGACTTTCTTTTCTGAACGTTATCAGTCGGCAAAGTCTTCGATAAGTGAAGACTTGACAATCGTGAAAGAAACGTTCGAGGAAAAAGGAAATGGAAAATTACTTACTGTAACGGGAGCGGCGGGTGGTGTGAAATACATACCACAAATGGCGGCTACAGCGATAAAAGAAGTGATAGACGAGCTTATGAATAAGCTTGGTGAAAAAGACCGTCTGTTGCCAGGTGGTTATCTATATATGGCAGATTTACTTGGTAATCCTATTTTAATGGATAGAATCGGTAAAGTATTTGCTTCAAGATTTGCCGAGGAAAAAATTGACGCCGTCATGACAGTTGCAACAAAAGGTATTCAAATTGCCCATTCAATTGCAAGGCATCTAAACGTACCTGTTGTGATTGTTCGTCGTGATAGTAAGGTAACGGAAGGTTCAACAGTTAGCATTAACTATGTTTCAGGTTCAGCTAGAAGAATTCAAACGATGGTACTGTCCAGGCGGAGCATGCAAAAAGGTCAAAGGGTTTTGTTAACCGATGACTTTATGAAAGCTGGCGGTACGATGCTTGGAATGAAAAACCTGCTAGATGAATTCGAGTGCGAACTTGCCGGTATTGCGGTACTTGTAGAAGCGGAGCATCACGAGGAAGTGCTTGTAGATGAGTACTTATCGCTTGCGAAACTTTGCAAAGTGAATGAAAGAAGTCGTACAATTGAAATTAGCGAAGGGAATTATTTTGAGAAGGGTGGACAATAGTTATGGAATATGTAGCTACAGACAAAGCACCAGCAGCAATTGGTCCTTACGCACAAGCTGTCACAGTGAATGGATTGGTATACACATCCGGTCAAATTCCGTTAACGGCGGACGGATTACTTGTAGAAGGAACAATTGAAGATCAAACAGAGCAAGTTTTTGAGAATTTAAAAGCAGTTTTAGAAGAGGCAAATTCATCATTAGACAAAGTTGTGAAGGCAACTGTATTTATTACAGACATGAATGACTTTGGTGTTGTAAACGATATTTATGCGAAACATTTTGGTTCTCATACGCCAGCTCGTTCATGCGTACAAGTTTCGAGATTACCGAAAGACGTACAAGTTGAAATTGAAGTCATTGCGCTAATTAATGAATAATCAATTAGACATGAGAAGCTATGGATAGTGGTCCATAGCTTTTCGTTTTGTCGAGAACTAAAAGTACTTAGTCTGCGTGGTATATTAAGGGGGATGCATATTGATTGGGCATTCGAACTGGTAGGCACAAGATTTTTAGTAATAAGGTGGATCCTTGAAACGATTGTTTAATGAATTTCTATATATCTTTCGAAGTAGAGGGTTGATAAAATTGATGTAGATTTTGATGGACATCGATCTAATCAACCAAGTGTTCAAACAATTATACGCTAACCAACCCTTATTCACGTACTAATGTATAAAATTTTTAAAATAATTAACAAATAAAGAAGGGAAAGAGTCATGGATGTAGAATAGATAATATTACGTAGGGATAGAGAAGGGGAGAAAAAGAATGGAAGTAACAAACGTAAGATTAAAAACAGTAGAGACAAACGGAAGAATGAAAGCGATTGCATCAATTACTTTTGATGAGGAATTTGTTGTTCATGATATTCGAGTAATTGATGGCAATGAAGGGTTGTTCGTTGCGATGCCGAGTAAACGGACACCAGATGGGGAATTCCGTGATGTTGCACATCCAATCAATTCAGATACACGATTAAAAATTCAAAACGCAGTACTGGACGCTTATCGTGTAGCCACCGAAGAAAAAATGGATCTTGAAGAAGCGGGTATATAATAAACTGAACGCTCTCTCAAAATAACTTGAGGATGCTTAGTTGTGCCCCCTAGAGCGATAATTCTTAAGCGGAAAGGGGGCATTAGACACGGTTTATTTGGAAATAATCTAATATCGTAGGGTGAAAATCATTTATCCAATTATATAATTCTTTACAATATCCTCGAAGTCATACAGACGGTACCACGTTAGCAATAAAACAGCCTCAGTAATCATCACTGTTCATCTCCAATGTTAAAGTGGATTCATTTGAACATCTCGTGACTGAAATCACGAGTCTTCTTAGCGAATTAATTTGACGGTAAGCGGAGATAGAATTTACATCAACGACATCCCTACACTTTATTCCGTTGCAACCTCATCTTGCTAAAAATGGTTATTTTAAAAAAAACGAACAATAATAAAAGATTGTTATCGAAATGTCAAGTAGATAAGGTTGAAAAATAGCTGGTTTTCCGCTATAGTCATATAGAGAAAAGACTAAGGGATTCATCTTCGTCCCTCATTGATGGAGGAAAGAACATGTCGAATACATACGCCATCGTTCTAGCAGCAGGTCAAGGTACTCGAATGAAGTCTGACTTATACAAAGTACTTCACCCTGTTTGTGGGAAACCGATGGTCGCACACGTAATAGATAACATTAGTCACCTCGGTGCAAATCGTATTGTGACAATTGTTGGACACGGAGCTGAAAAAGTTGAAGAAACACTGGGAAGTACAAGTGAATATGTGCTTCAACAAGAACAACTTGGCACAGCACATGCAGTTCAACAAGCTGAAAAACTAATTGGTGATCTAGAAGGTACTACGATTATAGTTTGTGGAGATACACCTTTGATTCGCTCAACGACAATGGAGAAGTTAATTGAACACCATAAGCAGTCGGCAGCGAAAGCTACAATTCTAACAGCGTTTACAGAAGATCCGACTGGGTATGGTCGAATCATCCGTGGAGAAAATGGTCAAGTGCTCCGAAATGTTGAACAGAAAGATGCAACGATAGAAGAGCAACAAGTAAAAGAAATTAATACTGGGACTTATTGTTTTGACAATCAGGCATTATTTGAAGCGCTCAAGAAGGTGCGGAATGATAATGCGCAAGGTGAATACTACCTTCCTGATGTTTTGGGTATTCTCCGGGAAGAAGGGGCATTGGTTACGGCTTATGCGACTGAAGATTTTAGTGAGACGCTAGGTATCAATGACCGAGTTGTTTTATCTGAAGCTGAGCGAGTGATGCGCCTACGTATCGCAGAAAGTCATATGAGAAACGGTGTAACGATCATTAGTCCGGAAAATACGTATATCAGTGCAGACGCAAAAATAGGTCGTGATACTGTTTTACAACCAGGATCTATGATTGAGGGTAGCACGGTGATTGGTTCAGGATGCATCATCGGACCGAATAGCCAAATTACAGACAGCACCATTGGCGATAGAACGAAGATTCATTCTTCTGTTGTGATAGATAGTAAAGTTGGTATGGATACAACTGTAGGGCCGTTCGCGCATATTCGTCCAGAGTCGGACCTTGGTAATCATGTGCGAATTGGCAATTTCGTTGAAGTAAAGAAATCAACTTTTGGAGAAGGCAGTAAAGCGGCGCATCTAAGTTACATCGGTGATGCGAATGTCGGTTCAAATGTGAATTTTGGATGCGGCACAATTGTCGTCAATTACGATGGTAAGAAAAAGCATGTAACGACAGTAGAAGATGAAGCGTTCATTGGCTGTAACGCGAATCTAGTTGCGCCGGTGGAAATCGGAAAAGGTGCTTACGTTGCAGCTGGATCGACTGTGACTAAAAATGTTCCAGCAGATTCATTAGCAATCGGTCGCGCACGACAAGAAAATAAAGATGGCTACGTTTCAAAACTAAAACTCAACTAATAAACAGGGGGACCATGATGGCTAATCATTATCCGAATAATAAACTAAAGATATTCTCTTTGAATTCCAATGAACCACTAGCAAAGGAAGTTGCTGAAGAAATTGGAATCCCACTGGGCGAATGTTCCGTCACAAGATTTAGTGATGGAGAAGTCCAAATTAATATTGAAGAAAGTATCCGTGGCTGTGATGTATATGTAATCCAGTCAACGTCAAACCCTGTCAATGAGCATTTGATGGAATTACTAATTATGATTGATGCATTAAAACGTGCATCAGCCCGTACAGTGAATGTTGTAAAACCTTACTACGGATATGCGCGCCAGGATCGAAAAGCGCGCTCACGTGAACCAATCACAGCTAAACTCGTTGCAAATATACTCGAAACTGCTGGGGCAACTAGAGTGATTGCAATTGATCTTCATGCACCTCAAATTCAAGGGTTCTTCGATATTCCGATTGACCATTTAGTTGCAGAGCCAATTTTGACTGAATACTTCAAAGGCAAAGGTTTCTCTAAGGACGAGTTAGTCATTGTATCACCGGATCATGGTGGAGTAACACGTGCTCGGAAAATGGCGGATCGGATGAAGGCGCCTATCGCAATCATTGATAAACGTCGTCCACGTCCAAACGTTTCTGAAGTAATGAATATTGTCGGTCAAGTAGAAGGTAGAACAGCGATTTTAATAGACGATATTATTGATACTGCAGGAACGATTACAATTGCAGCGAATGCATTAATCGAAAGCGGCGCAAAAGAAGTGTATGCTTGTTGTACACATCCTGTTTTATCAGGCCCAGCAATTGAGCGTATTGATAACTCCAAGATAAAAGAACTAGTTGTCACAAACACGATAGAATTGTCAGGAGAGAAGAGTTCGCCGAAAATCAAACAACTTTCTATTGCAAAATTACTTGCAGATGCAATCATTCGTGTATTTGAAAAGAAATCAGTTAGCACCCTCTTTGATTGACAAGGTATCCGGGATGCTGTAACGTAATAATTAGCCGAAAATGTTACAAAATTTACTTAACAGCTTATTTAGAAAGGTGATTATGTAATGAGTACAACAATACAGTCAGATTTGAGGGTTGCTGAAAAGCAATCAACACTTACAGAACTAAGAAATAAAGGCTTTGTTCCTGCAGTAGTTTACGGATATAAGACAGATGCAACGTCTATTTCTGTTAGCGAGAGGGATCTAATTAAAACGTTACGCGTAACGGGCCGTAATGGTGTTATGCAACTTCTTCTAGGAGAAGATAAATTGAACGTTGTGTTAAATGACTATCAGGCAGATGCTTTAAAAGGGACGATTACCCATGCTGATTTCCTTGAAATCGATATGGCTGAAGAACTTGAAGTAAGCGTACAGATTAACCTGGTTGGAGAATCAGTTGGTGAAAAAGATGGCGGCATCGTCCAGCAGCCTAACTGGGAAATCGATATTAAAGTTAAACCATCTGATATTCCAGAGACGTTTGACATTGACATTACAGAATTAAACATTGGTGAAACAATTACAGTTGCTGATATTCGCGAAAAATCTAAGTATGAGATTTTAAGTGAAGATGACTTTGCACTTGTTACAGTTACAGCTCCACGTTCTGAAGAAGAGCTTGAAGCACTTGACGAAGTGACTGAAGAAGCAAGCGCAGAGCCAGAAGTTATTGGTGAAAAAGAAGAAGAATAAGCAAGACAATGGCGTACGGAATTCCGTGCGCCTCTTTTCTGTTATTTCATAAGTTGATAGCAGTTTCGATACTAGGACTTTTCAGTGAGATTAGGTATTGGAACGCTCGTAACGTAGACTGATTTAATAGGAATGCTTTCTATTTAAAGCTATATGAAAGCGGGGCAGTGTATTTCTGCTATAGCAAGTATAATTTGATATAAAGGAAGAAAATATATGAAAATGATTATTGGACTTGGAAACCCAGGGAAGCAATATGAAAGTACACGCCATAATATTGGTTTTCATGTAATTGACGAACTTGCAGACCGACTAGGCGTCACTTCTATGCAATCTAAGTTTAATGGGATGTATACGATTGTCCACCAGCCAGAAGGTAAAGTCATGCTTGTAAAGCCACTTACCTATATGAACCTATCCGGTGAATGCGTTCGTCCCTTAATGGATTACTACGATGTTGAGGTAGAGGATATCATCGTTCTCTATGATGATTTAGATTTTGCTCCAGGTGAATTGAAGCTTCGTCAAAAGGGAAGTGCTGGAGGACATAATGGGATGAAATCACTCATTGCACATCTAGGAACCGACAAGTTTAAAAGAATCAGGCTAGGAATTGGTCGACCAACAAATGGGATGAAAGTATCTGATTACGTATTGTCTTCATTCGGAAAAGAAGAGCTTCCTCTGATTAACGAAATGGTCGATAAAAGTGCAGATGCATGTATGAATTGGTTAAAAACTCCGTTCCTAGAGGTCATGAATCAATTTAATTAAAATGATTGTTGATTGAATTTCTATAATTAGAATGTATTTCGATCTTTAAAGATCCCATCAACGTATTCTAGAAGAATAAAATAATCCTTTACTGCCTATACTGAAAAGAAAAGGGGTAGGTGGTCAAGTGAAGATTCATTATCATTGTAGACACTGCGATACCGAAGTAGGTTCACTTCCATTTGAATCAGCGGCTGAAGCACTCGCGCTTATAAAAAAGATGGACGCAGAGGAAGAGGAGGAACGATTCCTAGCCTACAAGGACGATGGCACATTAACTGTACGTTGTATTTGTGAGCAGTGTGAGCAAATCTTACAACAGTCACCAAGCTATTATACGCTTAAAAAGTGGTTACAATAGGTATTTGCTTTGACGCTAAGGGCGTTCAAAGCTTTTTCTGCTTAACTAATTCATCCAAAGGTGTACGGAGAGCATTAAAATAAACGAATTTCACCTCTTTATTATAAAGTCAAATAGATTACCAGATTACTAGATAACATAAGGCATCAACGAATAAGAAAGATGAAAGACAGGTGTGAAATCTTGAAAGCACTTATTAAATATTACGAACAACAAAACGACATCCATAAACTCGTAGAAGAATTGAAGAGTGGGAACGATGGTCAATTAATCGCTGGATTATCGGGTGGTGCAAAGCCAGTATTTCTTCAGTCGCTTCAGCAATCGATTGAAAAACCAATCCTTATTGTTTCGCCTAATCTTTTGCAGGCACAACGTACATACGAGAATTTGGTAAAGATGTTTGGCGATTCGTATGTGCACCTTTATCCTGCGGAAGAATTGGTAGCCGCAGAGTTTTCTGTATCGAGCTATGAATTGCGCGCGCAAAGAATTGAAACGATCGATCATATGGTCCGTGTTGGAAAAGGTGTATATATTACACCCATTGCAGGGATGCGTAGATTATTACCACATAAGAAGCGTTGGTTAGAAAATCGTTTGTCGACAAAGATAGATGACACAATCGATATAGATCTATGGATTGAAAAACTAACTGCAATGAATTATACAAGACAGGATATGGTAACAGCACCTGGAGAGTTTGCTTTACGTGGTGGGATACTAGACTTATATCCACTTCATCTTGAAAATCCAATTCGAATAGAGTTATTTGATACTGATGTAGATTCAATCCGAATATTCTCTGCTGAGGATCAGCGGTCTATTGGAAAGTTAGAATCCGTTTCTATACTACCCGCAACAGAATTTGTTTGGACTGAAGGTGATTTAAAGTCCATTGCGGACAGGTTGGAACAAGAGCTTTCGGTAAGTTTGAGAAAGATAAAAAACGAAGAATCAAAAGAACTTTTAACGATGCATATTTCAAACGACATAGCATTAATGCAAGAGGGAAACGTTCCTGAGGATATATTAAAATACGCTTCTTTTGCAGAAGAACAACCGACATCATTAGGGACTTATTTTTCCACTGATGGGATTGTCGTATTTGATGAAATTGGGCGTATTACAGAAGTGCTTGGGTCATTAGAGGCAGAAGAAGAGGAATGGTCTATTTCGCTTATTGAAGAAGGGAAAATTGTTCATTCCGCAAAATTATCATTTACTTTTGATGAAATCAATAAAATGCTGTCGCAAAGCAAGCTTTACTTATCTTTATTTATTCGTACGGTTCCAGGAATTACTGTGAGCAAGACGATGACAATTTCTTGTAAACCGATGCAAGAATTTCACGGTCAGATGCAAATGTTAAAAAGTGAAATGGAACGATGGCAGAACGGGAATTACAATGTGTTTATTCTTGCTGATGGTATAGAACGAATGAAAAAAGTTCAAGCGATACTTGAAGACTATGATATAGAGGCAAACTTAACAGGAAACCCTTCGGAGACAGGCGGAGTTTTTATTCTAGACGGTGGTTTGTCAAATGGGTTCGAATTGCCACTCCATAGAATAGCGGTACTTACAGATGCTGAATTATTTAAAGCGAAACCGAAGCGACGGACTCGTACACAAAAAATGTCTAATGCGGAGCGGATTAAAAGTTATTCTGAAATTAAACCAGGTGACTATGTCGTTCACGCGCATCATGGAATTGGAAAATATATCGGTATCGAAAAGATGTCTCAAGGCAACATCGAAAAAGATTATTTGGAAATTCATTTCAAAGGAAACGATAAACTTTATGTACCGACGGATAAAATAGATTTAATCCAGAAATACATTGCTTCAGGTGAAAAAGAACCATCCTTGCATAAGCTTGGCGGGACGTCTTGGAAGCGAACAAAAAGTAAGGTTTCTGCTGCAGTTAAAGATATTGCAGATGATCTGATTAAATTATATGCACAACGCGAATCCGAAAAAGGATTTGCTTTTTCGAAAGATGATGATTTACAGCGTTCATTTGAAAATGCGTTTCCGTATAGAGAAACAGATGACCAGCTACGTTCGATAGAAGAAGTAAAGCAAGATATGGAAAACATTCGTCCAATGGATCGATTGCTATGTGGAGACGTTGGGTATGGCAAAACGGAAGTGGCCATACGTGCGGCATTTAAAGCCGTAAATGACGGAAAACAAGTAGCTTTTTTAGTACCGACGACAATTCTTGCGCAACAGCATTATGAAACGATGAAAGAGCGATTTGAGGGGTTCCCGATTGAAGTATCTCTGCTAAATCGTTTTAGGACGAAAAAACAACAAACTGAAGCATTAAAAGGATTGAAAGCGGGAACGGTGGATGTAATTGTTGGCACGCACCGTTTGCTTTCGAAAGATGTTGTTTATCGAGATTTAGGATTGCTAATTGTGGATGAAGAGCAACGATTCGGGGTGACGCATAAAGAGCGTTTGAAGCAATTAAAAACAAATGTAGACGTGCTTACACTAACGGCAACGCCAATTCCTCGAACATTGCATATGTCTATGTTAGGGGTCCGCGATTTATCGGTTATTGAAACGCCACCAGCAGATCGTTTCCCTGTTCAAACTTATGTCATGGAACATAACTTTGCCCTAGTGCGAGAAGCGATTGAACGTGAAATGGGGCGTGGTGGTCAGGTGTTTTACTTATACAATCGAGTCGAGGATATGACGAAGAGGGTCGATGAAATTAAACAACTTGTCCCTGATGCGCGGGTTGGATATGCACACGGACAAATGAGTGAAACAATGCTAGAGTCAACAATTTTAAGTTTCCTGGAAGGTGAATTTGACGTCCTCGTAACAACAACAATTATTGAAACGGGAATTGACATTCCAAATGTGAATACGTTAATTGTTCACGATGCAGATCGAATGGGCTTGTCTCAGTTGTATCAGCTACGTGGTCGAGTTGGACGTTCAAACCGAGTTGCCTATGGTTACTTTTTATACCAGCGTGACAAAGTGTTAACAGAGGTGGCAGAAAATCGTCTTCAAGCAATAAAGGAATTCACTGAGCTCGGTTCGGGCTTTAAAATTGCGATGCGTGACCTGTCGATTAGGGGCGCGGGAAATTTATTAGGATCGCAACAACATGGGTTTATCGATTCTGTTGGGTTTGACTTATATTCTCAAATGTTGCAAGAAGCGATTGAAGAGAGAAAAACTGGTGTTGTTAAAGCGGATATTCCTGATGTTGAAGTATCCCTTTCCATGACTGCTTATATTCCAGAAGAATATATTCGTGACAGCTTTCAAAAAATTCAAATGTATAAGCGTGTAAAGGCGATTGATAGCGAAGAGGAATATAATGAGCTTGTAGATGAAATGATTGATCGATTCGGTGATTTACCATTTGAAGCTGAATTACTCCTTCGTATTGCAAGGTTGAAAGTATGGGGGCGCATTGCTGGTGTGGAGTCGATTAAAAAGCAAAGATCAAAAATTGAAGTGAGGTTCACGCCTGAAGGGACAGCTAAAACAGACGGTGCAAAATTATTAAGTGAATCTATGCAATTTGGACGTGCGATTGGTTTTTCTATGGACGGTGACCAACTTCTGTTAACTATTGATGAAAAGCATACAGGAAAGCAAACTGGTTTCGATGTACTTGAGTCATTAATGAAATTACTTCCGGGTTCTACCAAGGAAACAGCTACATCGAAATCCGTCTAAAGGAAATTTTGCATAATTTGCCCACATATGAAGCATACTAGGAAAGCAATAGAAGATATATGTTAATTTCCTGGAAAGTGAGGCATTATGTATGAAGGCAACTGGAATCGTCCGTAGAATTGACGATCTTGGAAGGGTCGTTATCCCAAAGGAAATTCGGAGAACGCTTCGAATTCGAGAGGGGGATCCACTTGAAATATTCACTGCTCGGGAAGGTGAAGTGATTTTAAAGAAATACTCCCCGATATCTGAACTTGGACAATTCGCAACAGAATATGCTGAAACGCTATATGAAACACTAGGGACTCCGGCATTAATAAGTGACCGTGATGAAATGATCGCAGTTTCGGGTGTTTCAAAAAAAGAATATTTGAATCGTCAACTAACGTCCGATGTTGAGGAAGTCATTGCCAACCGAAAAATTATCACGGAAAAACTTGAAAAAACAGTTGAATGGGTCCCAGGTCAAGTTGAACAAGTGAAGTCGTATTGTATCGCGCCAATTATAGCCGAGGGAGATGCGATAGGAGCTGTTTATTTACTATCAAAAGTTCATTTCTTAGGTGATATTGAAGAAAAAGCAGTAGAAACGGCTGCGAATTTTTTAGCAAAACAAATGGAGCAATAATAAACAGCCTACCGAAACCAAAGTGGTCAGGTGGGCTGTTTATTTGCGTGTTATGATGTAGTCCGTTATTTAAATTGGAGATGAATGTGAAATTAGATTTCTTGATATCTATTAAGTAAAGTGTCTAGTCTCTGGCTACATGAGACGACTGAAGGGTGAGTGTAACCAAGGTGTTTTGCCATAACGTACATGCACTTGCGGATAACATTTATCTGCCTTTCTAAGATAAACTTTTGCATAGCTCGTTTCCTCCGTATTATATTGATGATGACTTGTAATAAAATTCACATGTTTAAAACACACACAAAACCTATCCTACCTCATTCAAAATGAATATGTTGTCGAATCTTGTACAAAATCTACACTTACACAAAGTTGTAACAATTAGAAGGAATAAATCACTCGAAACTTGAATACTTATCATGTTTTTGTTTAGCAAAATTTGTTTTACTTTGCAAAATTAAGAAGCGTAAACATTCATGACGAACTTAAATATTCTAAAAAGTTGTAACTAGTACAGTAAATACCCAAATATGATCATTGCTAAACATATATTTCTTCTCGACAAGAACTATCAAGTATTCTATTCGTTTCAGATGATAATCAACGATGGTATACTGAGTAGAAGTAACGAAGAGAAGAGGTATATGAATGGTCCAACGATGGGATATGAAGACTTTCATGAAAGGTGCGTCTATTTTAACGGTCTCTGCAATTATTGTTAAAATACTGAGCGCTGTTTATCGTGTTCCTTATCAAAATCTTGTTGGAGATAAGGGGTTTTATATTTATCAACAAGTCTATCCTTTTGTTGGGATTTTTATTGTATGGACATCTTACGGTTTTGCGGTTGCTGTATCAAAATTATTAGCGAGCAGCCGAAGTCCAGGACAAGCAAAAACGATGATGCGCATAGCGTTTGTCTACTTATTGTTATTATCACTGACATTTTTTGGGGTACTGACAGGATTTGCTCCGTTTTTTGCTGAAGCGATGGGAGATCCCCAGTTAGTCGCTTTGTTAAGGGCGAGTGCTTACATTGTTTTGCTTATGCCCTTTTTAGCGATATTGAAAGGAAATTATCAAGCGAATGGCCATATGGTTCCTGTAGCAGTTTCAGGTGTTGGAGAACAAACGAGTCGCGTTATTATTATATTAATTGGAACATGGTTAGCCGTTACATCCGGTGCATCACTTTATAAAGCTGGGGAGATTGCGTTGTGGGGTGCTGTTATTGGAGAGGCTACAGGAGTTCTAATACTAGCACTTTATTATCGGCGTACGTTTATTGGGCATGCTGAACCAGTTTGTGTATGGAAAACTGTTAAAGAACTAACCATTGTCAGTTTAAGCGTAAGTGCGAGTTCCTTAATTTTGTTACTTTTTCAACTCGTAGACTCCTTTACGATACTAAACTATCTGGTAGCGATGGGAATCAGTGAACAAACTGCGATGGTAATCAAAGGTGTGTACGATCGTGGACAACCACTCGTCCAAATGGGTATCCTCATTGCGACAACGTTGGCGCTGGCCATCGTACCGCTAATTGCCCACCATGCGTCCAAAACGAACGGGCGTGGTGCTGTACCGTTTATACGAGTGACCTACCGAACGGCTTTTTTATTTGGTTGGGCAGCAACGGTTGGACTTATCCTTATCCTACCTTATGTTAATGAAATGCTTTTTGAAACACGTGAAGGATCATTTGCCCTCATTATTTTTTCAATCCAAATATTTTGGTTATCCTTAATCCTACCGCTAACAGCTATTTTACAAGGTGCCGGAAAAATTAAAATTCCGACCCTGCTACTCATTAGTGGATTGGTAACTAAAGGTATCGGTAATGTCATGCTTGTTCCTCTTTATGGGATTACGGGTGCAGCACTTGCAAGTAATGTCGGGTTTATTCTAATAACAGTTTGTTTGTTCATTTATTTTAAAAAGATATGGTCTATCGAGTTGGCACCATTTCGTTTTTATGGGTGGCTATTCATAGCGACGTTGGGGATGGTCGCACTCGTTTTACCGTGGATGCTGATTGGTGATGGCTACTTATTTGATCGATTACCGACAAGAATAAGTGCAACGATTATTGCTTTAACATCGGTTGTTATCGGAGCAGTTGTGTTTTTATTTGTCATCTTAAAATCTCGTATTATGGAAGAGAGAGAATGGTATTTATTACCGTTTGGTAAACGCCTAGCGGGTATACAATTACGACTTAATCAAAGAAAAGGTGAATAATATGCATCAAATTACTGTCATTGGTCTCGGCGCGGGAGACCTTGAACAATTATCAGTTGGGACTTATCGGAGTTTAAAAGAAGCTTCAATGATCATGGCGCGAACCGAGCAACATCCTGTAATCTCAGAACTGCGAAGTGAAGGAATTAAGATTGAAAGTTTTGATGAGATATATGAACAACATGATGCATTCCATGTGGTGTATGAAAAGATTGTCGAGGCGCTGATAACCGTCAGTGAAAGTCAACCAGTTACCTATGTAGTGCCTGGACATCCATTGGTTGCTGAACAGACCATCCAATTATTAATCGAAAAAGAAAAACAAGGACATGTTGAATTGGATATTGTAGGAGGTAATAGTTTTCTCGACCCTATATTTGCTGCTTTACGGATTGATCCGATAGAAGGCTTTCAGTTATTAGACGGCACGGATTTTTCTAAGGATGATGTAAAGATGCGTCAACACATTCTTATTGGACAAGTGTATGATGCGTTTGTAGCTTCGGAGGTAAAACTATCACTTATGGAAAAATATCCATATGATCATCCAGTAACAATCGTAACAGCCGCAGGTTCTCGTGATGAAAAATTAACGACGATTCCTCTGTTTGAACTAGATCGTGAGACGGAAATTAACAATTTAACGACGGTTTACGTTCCGCCCGTGGAAGCAAGAGAAGAACGTTTAAAAGAGTGGGCTACGTTTAGAGAGATTATCGCGAAGCTGCGATCGCCTGAAGGTTGTCCGTGGGATCGAGAGCAAACCCATGTGACGCTAAAGAAATATTTAATAGAAGAAGCACATGAATTGTTAGAAGCAATAGAGCATGAAGATGATGAAGGAATGATTGAAGAACTTGGTGATATTCTACTGCAAGTATTTTTACATGCTCAAATTGGTGAAGACGATGGTTACTTTACAATAGAAGATGTTTTGCATTCCATTGGTGATAAAATGATTCGACGTCACCCACATGTTTTTGGGGATGGTGAAGTAGAAAATGCAGAACAGGTTGTTCAAAATTGGCAGGAGATAAAAGCCTCCGAAACAGGAGAACGCCAGTCATTACTAGAAGGACAAGAACGTTATGCTTCCTCACTACTTACATCATTTAACTATCAAAAAGAAGCGGCGAAAGTTGGCTTCGACTGGCCGAATATTGACGGAGCTTTTGAAAAGTTCGAAGAAGAATGGAACGAATTCCAAGAGGAAGTTAAAATGGGCGTAAAGGAAAAACAACTCGATGAACTCGGGGATGTTTTATTTACCATTGTAAATATCGCACGCTTTTTAAAGCTCTCACCGGAAGAGGCGATGATTCATGCCAACCAGAAATTTAAATCGCGCTTTGCATACGTAGAACAATGCGTACAAGAAGGCAAAGGTCACTTTAGTGATTATAGATTAGATGAACTAGAGCAATTTTGGCAACAAGGAAAACGGAAGGAGAACCCACAATGAGAATTGATAAGTTTTTAAAAGTTTCACGGCTAATCAGACGAAGAACATTGGCGAAAGAGGTAGCAGATCAAGGACGAATCGAGATCAATGGCCAAGTCGCAAAGGCATCTTCCAATGTTAGTGTAGGTGATACAATCGCCATCCGTTTTGGTCAAAAAATTGTAACTGTAAAAGTGGAAATGATAAAAAATACTACGAAAAAAGAGGAAGCGGAATCGATGTATGCGCTTGTTAGTGAAGAGCTAATCAAATAGGTTATTTCATAGTTCTAGTTATATGTAGGTGTTTTTTGTTGATTTTGGTGGAAAGCGTCCGCCCGGAAAGGAAATCAACGTTGTTCCAAATTCCGTATTATAAATTATAGTTGGTCATGTTTTAGAATTTCTCTGCATAAGATGTTTTGAACGTACAAGCAGAGGAGGAAGAATATGCAAATTCAAACGGACAGCCCAACGTACACAATACCATCTGGTGATCATGTAGTGACAATGAGAAATCGAAAAAGAATGGATTTGACATCTGTTAAGTCAATCGATCGTTTCGATCAAGAAGAGTTTCTCGTTCGCACTTCGCAAGGATTGTTGCAAATCCATGGAGAGGAATTACGCATCGTACATCTAGATGTCGATAAAGGACTTCTTACATTGGAAGGGACGGTAAGTCTCATTCAATATGATGAAGATGATTCTGGGTCGCGCGGTTTCCTCCATAAATTATTTGGATGAGCCTATCCGTACAGTTCTTTAGCCTCCTCGCAATGATTGGAACGGGCATTGTCGCGGCGGCTATGATTGATATGATTGGTACAGGAACTGCACATGCTGGAAAAAAGTCATTTGTTAGAAGGCATGCAGTTATCATAGAAGTAATCGGATGGATAATTGCGGGCTGTTGGACATTTACAATTTTATATACTGTTCGAGACGGTGCATGGAGAATTTATGATCCGTTCGCGCAATTGAGTGGAATGTTACTGTATGCAAGTTTTTTCCACAAGCCATTTCGTGTAGTTGGCAAGGTAATTTTGCTCGTTATTATTAAACCGATTTGGTTGATCTTCCGTGCCATCGTCTCGGTAATTAACCGTCTTTTTCTTTTTATTATATGGATACTGACGCTTCTCTCTAAACCATTCGTTTCAATATTCCGTAAATTAAACAGAAAACTCTTTAAAATTAAGTGGAGATAGTGTATAATTTATGGAGTAGTATTGATTGGATAGTTGTGGAGGGGAGCGCTGACATGGTAAGAAAAAAAACAAAGCAAACACCAACAAACATTGCTAAAATAAAAAATGAATATGTCCGCACCTTGCAACAAAAGGAAGAAAGAAAAAAAGTGCAAAAAGCACGCTTATACCGTAATTTAGTGGTATTTGCTGTCATTGCAATTGTTTCATTAGGTTTCCTTCTAAATACATTTTGGGGACAGAAAAAGACATTGGCGGCTAAAGAACAAGAAAAGCAAGCCTTGCTAATTGAACTTGCCGAAAAAGAAGAAGAACATGTTATGCTGAAAAGACAGCTGGAAAAACTTAATGACGATGAATACATCGCAAAATTAGCGCGACAAGAGTATTTTTTGTCAGATAAAAACGAAATTATTTTCTCATTACCAAAAAAAGAAGAGAAAGACAAAAAGAAAGATGAGGAAAAAGAGTAGTCTTATTGACACTCTTTTTTTGTTCGCTATAATAGAGGGTAGAACCTAGTCTGCTGTCAAGACTTGTGAATATGGTTAGAAGGTTTCCCAATCGGAGAAGCCCGCTTAAATCTTAAGGAGGAGCATTTTTTTTATGTCAATTGAAGTAGATAGCAAGTTACAAGGTAAAGTGACGGGGATCACGAACTTCGGGGCATTTGTAGAGCTACCGAATGGCTCGACAGGCCTTGTCCACATAAGTGAAGTCGCTGATAGTTACGTGAAGGATATTAACGAACATCTTAAAGTCGGCGACGCTGTAGAAGTAAAAGTGATGAATGTTGGTGACGATGGTAAGATTGGGTTGTCAATTAGAAGAGCAAAACCTGAATCTGAACGTCCACAACGCCCTCAACGTCCTCGTACAAGTGGTGGTCGACCAGGCGGAAGTGGTGGTCGTTCTGGTGGAGGACGTCCAAACCATAATCGGACGGAAAATTTCGAGCAGAAAATGGCACGTTTCATGAAAGATAGTGAAGAACGTCTTTCTACTCTGAAAAGAGCGACTGAGTCAAAACGCGGTGGCCGTGGCGCAAGAAGAGGGTAACTTGCTAGTAAATTCAATGTAAGAAAAATGTCTGATATAAAAAAGCGACGAATTTGAAAGGGAACTTTCTAATTCGTCGCTTTTTCGTTTTTTTCTCAGAAGATGCAGAGTAGGTTAATTTCAAGATGACAATCATGAATAGAGAGTTCTATCTTTGTTGAACATGGAGGAAATCATCACCACATAGACAATACCACTTTAGAGGCTTTTAAAAGAGGAGGAAAGGACTGAGTTGAAAGTAACTATTTTTGAAGGGGTTTCTATTTTGACGCCAAGTTATTCAATAGCTGGCAACAAAAAATTATCTATATGAATAGTTTTTTTATGAAAAATAATATAAATATGATTAGATTAAGCGTTTAATAGTTAAAAATAACAGAAATAGCACTAAGTTACTGTTTGTATATAAATCAGAAAATTTAGTTGACACGTGAAAATCTATCATCTATTATTACGGTGCAACGAGGTAACTATTTTAAACTACCGGGAATTTGAAACTATTTCCTGGTTATTATTGGCTATATCAATATTAAATTTATTAAAAGGGGATGGCGACGAATGTCAGGGCAAATTCGTATGAGTCCAGCGGAATTAGCGGACAAAGCAAAACGCTATGGACGTAGCGGGGATCAAATTGATCAAATATTAAAGGATTTAACAGCTTTACAAAGCGATTTAAGAGGACAATGGGAAGGTAAAGCGTTTCAACAATTTGACGTTCAATTTGATGAACTAACGCCAAAAGTTAAAAACTTCGCAGAACTCATGCGTCAAATTGAATTACAATTAACAAAAACAGCAGATGCGGTAGCTCGACAAGACGAAGAATTATCACGAAACTTTGGCCTACGTTAATAAATAACCTTGTTTGGGCTATACAAAATAACGAGTCACAGCGCATTTCTAACAATGAGCCACGCAACTAATGTTGTGTGGCTTATTATTTGTTATAAGCAAGTGGTTTGAATAATCTATAGATATTTTTTACATATTTTAAGCTATAAAAATAATAAAGTGTTTTTATCCAGATGAGTAATGGATAAAGGGGGAGTCTCCATTGAAGAAATTGAACTATAAATTACTAGTGTTTCTAGCGTTAATGTTAGTCCTTTCGGGGGGGATTACATACCTAGCATTAAATCAACCGACCAAAGGAAATGTCGACGAGGATATTTCTAAAATGACAGTTGCCTTGGTCAATGAAGACCAAGGGGCTTTGCTTAACGAGGCTGAAATTGACTTTGGAAAAGAGTTTGTTAAGAGTATTGAGAAAGATAATACCCACGATTGGTATGTAGTAAGTCGTGGTGTTGCTGAAAGTGGGCTTGAAAATAATGCCTATAACATGATGATCGTTATTCCGAACGATTTTTCCGAAAGGGCTTTATCAATTGAAGCAGAAGCCCCTGAAAGAATCCTATTAAATTATAAAATAAATACATCTGGAAGTGCTGAACTTAAAGCGGAAGCAGAAAAAACAGCTAGTGGTATATTAAATGATTTTAACCGACGTATTATTGATGTATATTTCGCAAGCATTATCGGGAACTTACAAGAGGCCCAAGATAAAATAAGCTCTATCGTGGAGAAAGAAACGATTTATACAAACACATATAAAAATGCAATACAAAATCCTCTTTCACAATACACAGCTCAATTCGATGCTGTTCAAGATAATACACAGCATTCAAGAGAAGGTTTCGAAGGCCTGCAAGAAATATTAAGTATGTTTGAAACGAATTTGGTCAATGGACTTAAACCGAAAGAAGACTATTTAACGAGTTTAGCTGACATTGCAAAAATGCACGAAGTTAATACAGTGTCTTTTGAAAATTTCTCGAATCATTTATCTGTTTTTAGCAATGGCATGAGTGACAATGAGCTGTTGAACCAATTAAGAGAATTAGAGTTAGCGAATAAAGCAATTTATGAACAGTTTCAAAAACAAGCAGAGGGTAGCGCACCAACGATTGTTTCAGAAGCTAAAGTTATTCAACAGTATTTAATAGAGACCTATCAAAAACTAGAAAGTTTTAATGGTGATATCGCCAAAACATTAGCAAACGATTTGGAAGGCAATGTTACGGATCGCATCCAAAAAGCATTTGAAGAAATCTTTAGAGAGGAACGCGGCAACTTGGAAAGCTTCTTAGTACAAGCGGACAATGACTATCGTAAGCGTATTAAAAATCAAGTTGAGGAATTGCCCCCAATCAATCTAAGCGAACTTCAGGAATTCGGATTATCAAAACAAACCATTAATGAACTGAAAAACGTTACCACGCTTACAAAGGAATATGAAGACGAATTTGGATTTACGTTTGATAATAAAGACGGGGAATCGCCGTTAACGAAAAAAATTCAACAAATCAAATACGGACTAATCGAAACGGGCGTTGAGGTAACCGATACTGTTAGAATCCCTGCAACCAAAAAACGCGGGCAAGAATTTAAACTATTGAAACCAGCCAACTATAACGTTGCATCAGTTCATATAAAGTTGCCTGGAAAAACAGAGCGAAATTACACGAGGAGTTATTACAGGAACGGTACAATTATACTGCCGAAAAATGAAGAAGGGGAATTCGGAGTCCGTGTTGTCTTTAAATTAGATGCCAAAGAAAATGAAGTTGATATTTTACAACCTATTTCATGGAGCTGGGAGTTAAGGCAGACAGATGAAGGGGGAATTGCTATCCCCGACCCGGAACCAGCTCCGCAACCAGACCCAGAGGTTGATCCGGAACCATCTCCTGAACCGGTGCCAGAATCAGAACTCCCTGAGGAGATTGACGCACAAGATGAACAACCATTTGAAACGATAAATTTAACTGCCGATGAACAGCCGGAGCAAGAGAATATAGAACAAGACGAAATTGAAGAAACGCCAATGGAAAATGATGAGGAAGAAGAGCCGGGCATTGAGGAAAATGAAATTGAAATCCCAGCAGTCATCCCTGACCCAACGCCTGGTCCGATGCCTAAACCAGAAAAAGTTACCGTAACAAAGCATATGATTTCCAGCAAAGTATCGTCTTCTTTAACTACTGATGCTACAGGAAAACTGGCCAGCGCTGCGATTGACACTGTGAAAGAGTACCGCGAATTAATGACGTTGTACGAGACTTATTTCGGCGTCGATATGAAAGTGAATCACAGTGAATTCGTCAAGCAATTGGAAGGTACTACCGATGATTTCGCAACTGACAGTTCACTTTACAAGTTATTTAACAAAGATATTGTCCAATTATTTACGGACTATGTTGTTGGAAATATTACGGGCACGATTAACGAACAGGTACATGAACAAGTAGAAGGTCTGCAAAGGCAGATGCTTGAATATACTGCGCTGGTGAAAGAAACAAACGATGAATCTGATGACCTCATCCAAATCATAGGGCAGACTTCCAACCAAGCAAGTACAATGAATGCGAATATTGAAAGTTTACTAGGAGAATTAGCACAATGGAGAGAAAAAAGCATTGAACTTCTAGAAGAGCAAGAAGGTATTTCGTTAGGTAAGGGCGATGAGCAAGTAGCGCTTGTTTCATTAGATGGTCAATTCAATTCTTTATTAGTAGCAAGTCAATCATTGGCAGAACAGGCGAAGGGCAATTTAAGTTCTGCGGATTACGTTTATGAATCATTTGATGCGATTGACAATCAAGCAAGAATCATTCAAGAAGGCGGAACAACGTTAGTAAATGATGCGAATACTTTGGCAACCAATTTGACGGAAAAACTAATTGAGGATCAAAATTTTGCTAATAACTTTGCGGGCGTTTTAGAGAATAGCCGTATTGGCGAAAGACCGAATGAAAATCTCTATAGTTTTTTATCCAATCCAGTTCAAACCAAAAATGCTGGAGTCATTTCAGCAGGTGATACGTTAACGCCGTATTTCCTAGTCTTAATCAGTTTCATCGTTGCATTATTTACTGGATATGCTCTTTCAACAAATGATCGAATACGTGTCCAAAGAGGAGCATTCGAAGAAGAGAGTACATTGATGGGAATGAATACACCAATTACGCTCCTAACGTTAGGAATAGGACTTGTTGAGGGGATGATCATAGGGATTGTTTCAGGGAAATTATTACAAATAGATCCAGCGAAATTATTATTATGGATTGCGTTAATTACTTTAATTACTTTGACAATGATTCTAATCACTACTTATTTACTGAGACAATTAAAGATGATTGGTATGTTTGTGCTACTCACTTTATTAGGTTTGTATTTATTCTCAACCGAAGCACTGGGAACTGATTTTGATAAGTTATCCCTTGCAGCGACAATTCGAAAATACTCACCATTACAATATGTCGAGTCATTATTAACGAGCGTTGTGAATGGCATCCCTAACAATCAAGGTATGATTTTCATCCTGATTGGTTTAGCGCTTATTGCAGTCGTTGCAAACTTGCTTGTTATTCACCGTTCTCTATGGAAAGAAGGGATCGCAGATGAAGCGGCAACTGAAACGCGCTAGTATGTGGAGTTTATTCATCTGCCTATTCATGATGTTTCCTCTCCAAACATTCGGAGAGGGAACGACAAATAGTGATGGGAAGATGCGCTTTAAAACGGAGAGAATTGGGGAGAAAGAAGGCGTACAGTCTAACAAGGAAACTGAACTTGAAAAGATTGCCCCCGATTTATTTAAAGAAGAAACAATAGAAGCAATAGAAAAGAAACAGCAAGAGTTAAAGAGTGAAGTTGAAAACCTGGAGAAAATCCTTTTCAAGACTTCAAAAATAACAGATAGTTCGATACAGGATACGAAAAAAAGTTTATTTGCAAATGATTATCAGGCACCTAAAGCGCTAGCTGAAATGGATGACAGTGAGGTAAGTGAAGAAGGAATATCGAGTAATGTTATTCTGTATGGCTTGCTTGGAACGGTCATTCTCTTGTGCGGAGGAATTTTTACGTACATGCAAAAGGTGCTCGGCTAATGTGGGAGGGGTACAATGCCAAAAGATACACATATCAATGTAACGATTGACTTTCACGATTGGGGGGGACCGGAGTACGATTTACGTATTCCGGCACACCAACCAGTCAAACAATTATTGGTTAATTTAGTCGATGTATTAAAGCTCGATGAGTCAAAGATGTCTCGATGCGCGATTAAAATACCGACAAAGCATTTACTGTTAACTGATGATGACCGACTTATAGACTTTAAAGTAACAGACGGAGACAGACTCATTGTTTTATAGAATGAGGAGCTGTTCAATTTTGATAAAGGAGTCAACAGGATGAGTGAGAAAACAATTGAACTTGAGTCAATGACCATTCAATTTAAAATCGAAAAAGATAAATGGAAGCTTAGTCTTCCAAAATCGCAAACGAATATGAAAGACATCCGCCAGCTTGCGCTAATGACGGAGCAATCAAACTACTCTGTACCCGTGACAGTAAATGATGCGTACGATTCGTTGGATTTTTCATTTGATATTCAGCCAAACACAAAAAGATGGGAAGATATCCAGAAGCTTGAACGTAATGATAAATTGCGTGCGCTTTGCAATGTTGCACGGTTTGAAGACTGCTTATCTACCAGGATAACATTTTTCCTACATCCAAATAATTTAGTTTTTGATGATAATTTAATGCCTTTTATCGTATATCGAGGGATACGCAATGTTGTCCCTCCTTTTGATTTGGATACCTCAAAATTTCTTTATCAATACAAATGTTTAGCAATTGCGCTATTTTCAAAAAAGTACTCTTTTGAAGAGCTGTACAATGGGTCATTAAATCATGCAAAAGATACAGAATTTGAACGTGAAATTAATGAAATAGAAGATATACATACACTTAAAGAATATCTAACTACTCAATATTTAAATGAACAAAAGATAACGGAAAAAAGTATGCAACTAGTCCCGCGTAAAAGGTTTCGTACATTTAAACAATTATCGATTATTATGTCAGGTTTGTCAGTCATCCTCGCCATTCCGCTCATCTATTTTAGTCTAATGAAAGTTCCTTACCAAGAAAAATTATTAGCTGCACACCAACATTTTCTTGCATCTGATTACGGGCAAGTTATTAATGATTTAGAAGGGCAACATGCGGAGAGATTACCGAATGCTACGAAGTATATTCTTGCTTACGCTTATGTGCACACTGAAGTAATTGGGGACCAGCAAAAGGCTGCCATTATGAATAATATTAGTCTGAAAAGTGATAAAAGCTATTTGCTCTATTGGATTTATAATGGCCGAGGAGATTTGGAAAAGTCGACGGACTTGGCAAAATATATTGATGATCCCGTACTAATTATTTATGGACTTATTAAACAAGTGGAACAGGCAAATAACGATCCGACCTTAAGCGGATCCGAACGAGAAGAACGCGTTCAAAATTTGAAAGAACAAATTAAGAAATACCAAGAACAATATGGCTTATTACCCGAAGACAATTTAACAAATCCAGAATCGGACTACGACCCAAACGAAAACATGGATGATTAGGAAGAAACTGGAGAAGACGAAGCCGAGGAATCTGAAGAAAAAGTTGAATCCGATAAGGATAAGAAAACTGATGACTGATGATTAGGTGCCTTAACTTCACTATTAATTATTAAAATAAATCAAAGTCATCTATTTAATAGTTTGATTTCATTGATTGAGGCGGAAATCAACAATTGTTTTGGAGAGGAAGAGTAAGATGGCAATCTTAATGCTAAATTACAACGACCAAATTCATAAAATCCAATTTACTTTACATGAACGAAAAAAAGCGACAATTGGCAGCGAATGGTCAGACACTGTGACATTATTAACGATAGATAAGCAACTGATGATTGAATGGGACGGTGAAGTGTGCCATGTAGATGGTCAACGTTTAGAGGCAAACGACCAGAAAACAATCAGTTGGGCACACCACGCTATCCATTTCTATTTACTGGATGCGTGTAAGTGTGCGATTTACGATTGTGCATCCGAAACGAGTGTAACATTTGGTGTGCATGATTATGACGATATTACAATTGAAAATTCAAATGCTGATTTTATGCTCGTACGTGATCAGCTAGGCAGTCCATTCACATTAAAAGTATTTGGTGGAAATATATATGTGAATCATTTACTTGTCACAGAGGATGTCTTACTCGAACCGGGTGATCATTTTTATTTTGACGGTGTGCTAGCCGAAGTTGGAAAAGAAGATATTCAAATTTTAGCAGCAGAAAATCGTGTGTCTTCGAAACTCGTACAACTTTTACAGACGAATCACCATTTAGACGAGGACTATCCAGATTATCATCGTTCGCCTCGAATTATATACCGGGAACCTGAGGATAAAATAACAATCGGCAAACCGTCAAGTAAACCTACAAAGCCAAGTGAACAACTTGGTCGTGTTATTGTACCGCCATTGGTTATGATTGCTGCGATGATACTTGTTTCGTTTTTAAGAACGAATGGAATTTATATTATTATCATGCTTTCCATGACAGTAACGACTGTCATTTATTCAATTATCTCTTACGTGAAAAATGTAAAGCAATATAAAGCTGACATGAAAGAACGTGATGTCAGTTATCGGGACTATTTAAAGAAAAAAACAGCGGAATTATATGGTGCTAGGGAAGAGCAGCGCCATGCATTAAATTACCACTATCCGGATGTTGTAAAGTTACGTGAAATGGCTCAGAACGTCGATGCAAGAATTTACGAAAAGACGATGTTTCACCACGACTTTCTCACCTATCGAGTGGGATTAGGTTCAACGGAATCAAGTTTTGAACTCGATTTTAGCGAAGAAGAATTTACATTAGAAAAAGATGAATTGATGGATGCTGCGCGAGCATTGCGTTCGCAGTATGTCGATTTAACTGATGTGCCGGTTGTGACGGATTTAATGAATGGTCCGGTGGGGTATATCGGACAGCGGAAGCTCGTAATAGATCAGTTGCAATTACTTGTTATGCAAACAGCATTATTTCATAGCTACTATGATTTACAGTTCATTAACATTTTTCCTGAAGAAGAAAAAGCAGAGTGGGATTGGATGCGTTGGTTGCCTCATGCAAGCTTACAAGATATTAATGTACGCGGTTTTGTCTATCATGAGCGTTCACGCGACCAAGTACTGAACTCGCTTTATCAAATTTTAAAAGAACGTAAACAGGCGATTGATGAAAAAGGAAATAAAAATGAGAAATTATACTTTTCTCCGCATTATGTTGTCCTAATTACCGATGAAAAAATGATTTTAGATCATATCGTAATGGAATTTTTCAATGAAGATCCAAGTGAATTAGGCGTGTCGCTCGTATTTGTCCAAGAAGTGATGCAGTCGTTGCCTGAACATGTAAAAACAGTTATTGATATTCGAGATTCAAACTTTGGAAACATTATTTTAGAGCGAGAAGAGCTCGTCAACCGTCAATTTACACCGGACCATTTTCCGGTTGGGTTCGACAAGGAAGCGATATCACGCGCTTTAGCACCGCTTAATCATTTACAAAACTTGAAAAACTCAATCCCCGAAACCGTCACGTTCCTTGAAATGTACGGTATCGAAAAAGTTGAGGAACTAGATATTTCTAGACGGTGGGCGCAAAACGAAACGTACAAAAGCCTAGCTGTGCCGTTAGGATTACGCGGAAAAGATGATGTCGTCAAATTAAATTTACACGAAAAAGCACACGGACCTCACGGTTTGGTTGCAGGAACGACAGGGTCGGGTAAATCAGAGATTATTCAAAGTTATATCATTTCGCTAGCTGTTAACTTTCACCCATACGAGGTGGGCTTTCTGCTCATTGACTACAAAGGCGGCGGAATGGCGAATTTGTTCAAAAATCTCCCGCATTTATTAGGGACAATTACGAACTTAGACGGCGCACAATCGATGCGTGCACTCGCTTCGATTAAAGCGGAATTACAAAAACGTCAACGCCTATTCGGTGAACATGACGTAAACCATATTAACCAATACCAAAAACTTTATAAACAAGGTGAAGCAAGCGAGCCTATGCCTCATTTATTTTTAATATCAGACGAATTTGCGGAATTAAAGGCAGAACAGCCTGACTTTATGAAAGAACTCGTTTCAACAGCGCGAATCGGTCGTTCACTTGGGATTCACTTAATCCTTGCGACACAAAAGCCGAGTGGTGTTGTAGACGATCAAATCTGGTCAAACTCGAAATTTAAATTGGCACTTAAAGTACAAGACGCCAGCGATTCAAATGAAATTTTAAAAACACCTGACGCGGCTGAGATTACATTGCCAGGAAGAGCGTACTTACAAGTCGGCAACAATGAAATCTACGAATTATTCCAAAGTGCTTGGAGCGGGGCTGACTACATTCCTGAAAAGGAAGAACAAGAACTAGTCGACACAACCATTTACGCAATTAACGAACTCGGCCAATACGACATTTTATCTGAAGATTTAAGCGGTCTTGGCGGTAAAGAAGAAATTGCAAAAGTCCCGACAGAGCTTGATGCGGTAATTGACCATATTGATGAATATACAGCTTCTCAACAAATCGAACAGCTGCCAAGACCGTGGTTGCCGCCGTTGGAGGAAATGATTTATTTGCCAGAACTACATGAAGTGAGCTATAAAACGTCTTGGTATGAGGAGAAAAAGCCGCTTGTAGCAACGATAGGACTACTGGATATTCCGGAAATGCAAGCGCAAGAACCGCTTTCCATTGACTTCTCAAAAGATGGCCATTTGGCAGTGTTTTCTAGTCCGGGATACGGGAAATCAACATTCCTTCAAACAATTGCGATGGATTTGGCTAGGCAGCATAGTCCGGAGAGGCTGCATATGTATTTAATTGACTTAGGCACAAACGGACTGCTCCCTTTAAAAGACTTACCCCATGCTGCAGATACAATTATGGTGGATGAAGAGGTTAAATTAAGAAAGCTCATTCGCCGTTTAGGAAATGAATTAAAGGAGCGAAAACATAAATTAAGCCAATATGGTGTAGCGAACATCCTTATGTATGAGCGTGCAAGTGGAGAGGAAGTTCCAACGATTTTATTAATTATCGATACGATAGATTCCGCGAGAGACGCTGAATACAATGAAGAGTTCGAGCAAATTACAGCGCAAATTGCAAGGGAAGGCGGAAGCGTCGGCATCCATTTATCAATCAGTGCCGGCCGTCAAAACGCTATGCGACTACCATTACTTTCGAACATTAAAAATCAAATTTCACTCTTTATGATTGATGAAATGGAACCAAGAAGCATCGTTGGCAGAACGTCATTAACCATAGAGGAAATACCAGGCCGAGGGTTAGTAAAGGTTGAAGAACCAACAATCTTTCAAACGGCATTGCCTGTGAAAGGCGAGGAAGCTTTAGAAATAATTGAAGGAATTCAACAGGAAAGCAAAGAGATGACGGTAACATGGAAAGGTGCGTTACCATTACCAATTCCGATGGTGCCTGAAATAGTCTCCTTCTCTGAATTTATGAAGAGAAAAGAAACGAAAGAGATGATTGCAAACGGCGGTATCCCATTTGCGGTAGATATGGAGGACGTAGAGCCGGTTGAATTAACTGTTGTCAAAGATCAGACAACGTTAATATTAGGGGATTTAATCGACACTGTAGAAAGAACTTTTGTCATGCTTATGGGGAGTATTTCCAGTAATGAGCATATTGATGTAGGATTGATTGATAATTCATCCACAAGGTTTGGTGCATTTAAAGACCATGTGGACTTATATGCAAAGGACAGCGGAGAAATCGACGTTTACTTAGAACGGTTACAAAATCTTTTTGAGACAAGAGAAGACGCATTTCGCGAAGTTCAAACGGCAACTGATGGGCACGCAACAATCAATGACTTTCTTAAAGAAATACGCCCAATGATTACTTTTATTACGGATGCCTCATTTGTCATTGAAGAGCTTTCAATGACGAGTCAAGAGACATTAGCCAAATTAATCGAAGGCGGAGCAAGAATGGGCATTTACTTTGTTATAGGCGCTGCGCACGGTGCAATCGATAGGTTGTATGATGACATTTCAAATGCACTGAAAAAGCAAAAAACAGGCGTGTTGATTGGCAGAATTGCTGACCAGAACATATTAGAAGTGATGAATCGTTCCTATAGAGAGAAAAATTTAGAGCCTTACGAAGCTTATTATATTAAGCATGGCAATGCGGAAAAGATCAAAATTGCAGCGTCCCATTAATTAAGTAGTAGAGAGGAAGTGCATTTACATTGTTTAGCTTTTTCGTAAGAACGGAAAGTGATAGAAAAAGAGACGAGTACAATAAGTTGCATGGAAATCTACAAAGGGCACTTGATAAGCACGATAAAATAGTCGCTGAAGCAGAAGCAGCCTACTCGAGCTATACGGGTTCTGTTCCAAATTTATCAAACACTAAAGTCCCTTCAAATGATTTTGATCCAAAACGTGAAGAGTTAACTAGGAAATTATCCAGGTATTTAAGCGATGAAAAACGCAAAAGAAGTGACCTTGTCAGCGCGAAAAATCAGGCATATCAACGTTACGTCTATTATAAAAACTTGGCGCTGAGAGAAGCGGAGGAAAGAGCGGAAAAAAGGCGTAAAGCATTGGAGGATTTCTTTGGCTATGGGAAACGTTAAAATTGACGGCAGAAAAGTTGATGAAGCATTAGCCGCGGCGAAAAGTATAGAAGCATCGATTAAGAGTACCGCTAAAACTTGTGAGAGCTTACTAAGTTTTGTTCGTTCAGCTAATTGGAGCGGGAATTCGAGAGATAGTTTCTTATCTTATTTAGAAATTATTCTACCTTATCACAAAGAAATGATAGATGCAGTGGAAAAACAAACGAAAGCGTTAAATAATTTGGAAGGCTATATTAACGATTTCCAACAGGACAGTTCGGTGAAAGAAGTGAGGAGTCTGTAAATGAATACGTCAACAGAGACATTTAACGTCGTTGAACTTTATTTATTATCCGGGGCATTTGATGGGAATGCGCTTTTCGGTCTACCTGAAAAAGAAATCTATCAACTCAAAGGTGAAGCGATTTTCAAAGAAGCGAATGAACGGTTGAAAGAAAAAGGAATTCTTACTCCAGAAGGTAAATTAACGGATGGCGGGGCGCACGTCATCCAAGCGCTTGAACATTACTATCAAAGTGCGAAGTATGTCCGAATTAACAATCTCATGTTTGCATTTCGGGAGAAAGATGCTGACGAAGTCATCCTTTTAGTGGAAGTGGAAGAAAAAGAAACGTACCAGCTATACGTTGTTTCCAAAGCAATCGCTTTAAGGTTGCTAGGGGAAAGGTTTCCGCTTGTTTTAAGAGAGCCGGATGAAAAGGAAAAAACATTTTTAAAAGAAGAATTATCGAATCGGGAAAGGCGAGAAATTGATAGTTTTGAGCCTGAAGAAATGTTTATGAATATCGAGTTCTTTCATTTAGAAGAGAAGGAAAAATCCATATCTAATTCCCGTTATTATCAACAATGGTTCGTATTCACGAAGGATGAAAAATTAATGATGGTAGATGTTGTGAATAAAAAGTACTACCATGCAAGCCAATATTGGTTTTTGAAGATGCTCTTTGATGAAATGGACTTTCCTTACAAGGAGGTGCAGCTAAATGGCTAAGCCAGTTGCAATAGATAATGGGGGGGGCGGTGCTGCCCCGTTAATCGAAATTAATCCTGATGAAATCACGACGATTTATAATCATTTACAAGAAATTATTACAGAGCTAGAAAGCAATGTTGTACCGAACGTTGAAAAAATTGGGGAATTAAATTATTACACCGCTGGAAAAGCTGAAAAGGCAATGGAAGTCTATGCAGAAGCCAATACAAAAATATTAGAATTGCAGGATCATTATGTCCGTGCTTCAACGTTGGTCATCGATATTTTAAACACAATGCTGCAGACGGATGCCGAAGTTGCGGAAAAAATTATCGCAAAGTTAAAAGTGTAAGTTTCAATAAATTTTATGTTCCCCACGATAATTTATTCGTTAAAAAACTGGTTTAAGTTGGAATTAAGTTCAGAATAGCAATCGCTTCGTTAAGCGAAGAAACCTTCACTTTTGGTGAGCTTAAAAAATCACCGCAAAAACTGGAGCTGTGATAAGATGGATGTAAAATATATTTCAGCAGATTGGGAAAAAATGCGGTCCGCACTTAAGAACGTCGTTGGGGCCGGATGGGGAGCAGGGACAATTGGTGAACTGATAAACCTGAATAAAAATCTTGAGAAAGCCGAGGCGGGTATCGCTAAATACGATAGCGATGGCGTTATTTCATTTTCCCACCTAGATCGAGAGCGAACTTATAAAGGGTTGGACGAAGACTTTAATGTCTTATATCAGTTTACGAATAAAGTCGGGGGGATTGTCGATCGCACAATTGACCAGCCATTTTACGAAGATATGGATGCTTTCGTAGCAAAAATCCAAGGGATATCAATATTAGATCAAAAAACGACAAACCGAATTGGTGCAACAACGACAGTACACTTCCAAGGTTATCGGACTGAAGTCGAAAAACAAGAAGTTACTATGGAAGACTTGTTAAACGGAGACAACTTTTACAGCAAACAAATGAAATTAGAGTATGAAGCATGGAAAGAAATGAACGCGGATCAGGAAATTACTCAAGAAGAATACCAAACCGCTGCACTCAATACCCGGGCATTTGGATATGAATCTATTAAGGACGGTCAATTAAACAAAGAATTTTGGGTGAATATTGCCGCAGTCGTGGTCATTGTTGGTACCGCGCTTATCTGTCCACCTGCCGGTATCGCATTAGGTGCCGCATACGGTACGGCTGAACTCACATCGACCGTCACCGGGAAAGACTGGGTATCCGGCCGTGAACTCGATACGGGGGAGCGTGTATTGCGAGGGGTGCTTGCACCAATAGACATTCTCCCAGCGGCATCAGCCGTGAGGGGCTTTAGTGGTGCGGCTCGAACTACCCGTGCAGGAAGTAGTTTCAAAGACCTTGGCATTAACGTTAAAACAAACATGAAGCAAGTAGAAACAAAAGTCGTTCAAATTAATGATGCCGTGGTGACCGCCTCACAACAGGCGACCATGCGATTGAAAAATGCCAGCGCAGTTGTAAAAGAGCGTGTTAAAGAAATACCGAATAAAATTGCTAACCAGGCGATTGATGCCGCCAAAGTTGTTGATAAAACAGTTACCAATACGAAAACCATCCTTAATAATCTAACACCTGAACCTGCCCTTGTTGGCGGGGTTGTTAAACAGACAGCGGAAAACACGCATACCGTGGAAAATACGATGAGAAATATCGTGGGTCGGGTTCCGGGGGTTAATATTGGGGGACCGGGTGAGTTTGTTAAGAAATCTAATATTGCCGGGAAGTCCAATCTAGAAAATATAGAAGGATTTGTTAAGGGGACCAAAAAATTCGATGATGTTCTTGATGATTATGCCCTCATTTATGGGGATATTGTAAAGGCAAACAGGCCATGGTCATGGCAAGACGATTTTATTGGTAAATTAACAGCGAATCAAAGAAAAAGGATAAAAGAGCGTGCCTTGGAATTACATTCTGAGATACCTAAAATTGAAGTGAAAAAAGTAGAAGGGTTAAAATTTGGGTATGCCGATTTTAAAGGGGCAGATGTAGTACTGTTTGATGACGTATTACCAAGGGAATTATGGTTGGCGACAGATGATGTGCAGTTTAAATGGCTAAATAATAGGTTGCCGGGTAAGGTTCAACCTGAAGGAACAACTTGGCATCACTCTGAAGTAGATGGAAAGATGGAACTTGTACCATTCGGTATCCATAATATCACAAAGCACAATGGTGGAAGAACAAAAGGACATTGGGCAGATGCACCACGATAGAAAATTAAATCAGAGGTGAACGGGTTATGAAGATTGAAAATAATAGTATTATATTTCCTACGCCAGACGATAAATTAATAAGTAGGGTAGAAGAAAGCTTTGAAATTAAATTTCCAACAGATTTTATTGATTTTATTTTAAAGAATAACGGGGCTATTCCAATAACCAGGTTTTTCCGACACGGGTCTAATAGATATGTAGTAGATCGCTTTCTTTGTTTGCTGGATCAGCCAGGAGTAAATGATAAAGGTATGTATGATATAAAAGTCGTATTTAGCCAACTAGATGAAAGAATTATTTCAGATGGAGATGCTACTGGAGCTGAATTGGTACCTTTTGCAGCCCTATTTGCTGGAAATTTTGTATGCCTGGATTATAGTGAAAATAAAAAAGAACCAACGATTTGTATCTGGTATAACGAAGAATCGGATGAATTTGAACCTGTTACAGAAAAAATTGCGGATAATGTAAGTGATTTTCTTGGAATGTTAGAAGAATAACCCTTCTTTTAGTCTCCATAGTTATTTACTTACTTTCGTCTATTTTAAGCGTTTTTGTTTTTGTTAAAAAACTTTATGAATAACATTTAATATCTACTCATAAAGCACTCGATTGTCTCCTCAAGGCATCGGGTGTTTTTGTTATCCTACCTTTACCATAGTATTGTATTAGGATTCATATGTTTGCACCAATAGACATTCTCCCGGCGGCATCAGCCGTGAGGGGCTTTAGCGGCGCTGCCCGAACTACCCGTGCAGGAAGTAGTTTCAAAGACCTTGGCATTAACGTTAAAAGAAACATGAAGCAAGTAGAAACAAAAGTCGTTCAAATTAATGATGCCGTGGTGACCGCCTCACAACAGGCGACCATGCGACAGAAAAATGCCAGCGCAGTTGTAAAAGAGCGTGTTAAAGAAATACCGAATAAACTTGCCGACAAGGCGATTGATGCTGCTAAAGTGGTAGACGAAACGTTTACCAATACGAAGACAATATTTAATCCCAAAACAGAATTCGCCTTTGATGGCGGTGTTGTTAAACGGTCAGCGGATAACACGCATGTTGTAGAAAGTACGATGAGAAAAATCCTTTTGTCACTGATATTGACATTAGTATTGGTTGGGAGAACCACGATAATCACGGGGAAATAATTGATTATCATTTCTTTTCTGGCGTAAGTTTTAATAGTGGTAATGACAATCCAATTGAAAAGTATAATCAAATGAAAGATGAAGAATAGGGGGGAGCGAGATGGGCAAAGATTACATTTTAACCACGGACGTTGGAATGTTAACTTTAGCGAGGCAAGGCATTTATGGATACGATGAAGGTAGGATCAATCAAGTTGATTTTGAAAAAATGTACAACGCAAAAGTGATAGACCAATTCATCGACCCAAAATCAGGTTTTTCCGGCTATGCCTTACAAGATCCTTCTGGCGAAATTGTTATTGCTTACGGTGGAACGCAACCCGATCAAGAAGGTAGAGGAGATCTTATTACAGATGGGTTAATTGTCGGCTATCATTACACGATTTATGGTCATCTAGCTTAACCCAAATAAAAACACTCCTCAATCCACCCATTCAACGATAAGCGACAAAACCTGTTAAATATTTGTCGTTTCATTTTTGCATTAATCGCCAGGAGGGAAGATAAAAATATAATATTTTAATGGATTAATATACTTAAAAAATAAAAAAACTGTTAAACAGAGTTCTGCTTAACAGTTAAATAAGATGGTAAAGTATAGGTTTTTAAAGAATTAATGACCCCTACGGGATTCGAACCCGTGTTACCGCCGTGAAAGGGCGGTGTCTTAACCGCTTGACCAAGGGGCCTTGAGAATAAACAATAAGTTGCCTTCAGCTTTTCTAACTGTCTAGCTTCAAAGCCCAGCCCCTCGAGTCACAATTCGTTTTGCTGTGGTGGCTGAAGAACTGCCTCCTCGCAAAACGCTTTGTGCTTGTCGGGGCTACCCGGGCTTTTCAGCATTTCTAACTGTCTAGCTTCAACGGTCAGACTCTCGGGTCATAAGCCAAATTGTCTATGCGACAAAAAGCGCCGCTTCGCCAATTCGTCTTATGCCTGTCGAGTCTCCCAGACCGTTTCAGCTTTTCTTTAATGGCGGCGGAGGGAGTCGAACCCCCGACCTTACGGGTATGAACCGGACGCTCTAGCCAGCTGAGCTACGCCGCCGTGTTGAAGCAACATTTACTATACTACATATCTATTGAAATAAAGTCAATACTTCGGCAAATAGAAAAATAGTTCGGAATGCGTCGAAAAGTTTTAATAGTTTCTTGTCACGAACAGACAAATTCTTTCCGACTTTCTATGTATACTCAACAGTACGTTGACATAGGGGGTATGGAAAATGAAATTAACGAGTAATATGGAAAGACCGATGATGCAACCGATTCGAACGTTTTTTGAGGAGATTAGAAGGAAAAGAATGGACATTGTGATTACAATCTTCTTTTTAGTTGGTTCATTTTTCTTGGCACAAGCCGTATTGTTTGATGCAGCGGTACCATTTTTCTTACCAGTTTGGGCGTTAGCGAGTGCGCGTTTTCGAAAGCATTTGGTGTGGGTATTTATAGGAGGGATGGCGGGAAGTGCATTTCTAGGGTTTGGACAAGCCGTCATTCATTTATTACAACTTGGTCTTTTCCATATGATTATTCGGTATCCGTTTGCTAGGAAATCGATTCAATTTACAGTTGCTGGATGTGTCCTTTTCGTTCAACTTTTATGGCAACTTTTGATGCATGCTGGTCAATTGCCACTAGATGTTCAGTTTTTCATTGGGTTTGAAGTGATTTTGGCGTTGTTTATGACGTTTTTTCTGTTTCTAGCATTTCCTTCTGCCGATCGTATCTTCTTTGGGGAGTGGACGCCTGAACGATTAGGGGCCGCGTGTATTATTGGTGTCATGGCGATAACGGGTATGCAAGGATTAATGATTGGGCATGTCTCTGTAGCGGGTGTTTTTATCCATTTAATTATTTTGTTAGCAGCACTCATAGGAGGGTTACCATTTGCTACAACTGTTTCAATGATAGTCGCTGCGATTATCGGATTGGCGGAGTTGTCATTTACGGGCATGATGGCTGTTTACGGGATGACTGGCTTTTTTGCAGGTGCTTTTCGTAAATTCGGAAAGTTAGGGATTGCTGTAGGCGCAGCGTCTGTCTCTCTTTTCTTCTTCTTATATGATTTGACATTGCCGTTAGACTCTACGCATTTTGTAACAATTGGGGTTAGTACATTGTTATTTTTCTTAATTCCTTCCAAGAAAGTAGAGCCGCTCAAGCGGGTGTTTGCTTCGAAGGATGATGTAGAGGGGAAGCGACAAAAATGGCTCGCTGAACGGTTGGATGAGCAATTACAAGATTTTCAACAATTTGCGGACTTCATGTCGACGCTGGTCAGTGGAAAAGGGACTGAACAAGGAGGGCAAGATGGACTCACGATGTCAATTCCGACTGTATGCCAATCGTGTTTCCGGTATTCAAAGTGCTGGGAAAGTGGAGAGAGTGATATGATTCAGCTTACACGAGAGTGGGAGAGTACGTATTCCTTAACTAAAAAATCAGCCAGACGTCGAGTGGAAGAGAAAATGAAATATAAGTGTATTCGTCATGCGGGTCTAGTAGAAGAATTAGAGGAGCAAGCAGCGGGACGGTTATTAAATGGTCAACTCTTACATGGTCGGAAGATGTTAGCCTTACAGTTGCGTGATATGAGTACTCATTTAGATAAAGTGATGAATGATATAAAAGAAGATTTATCTGTTTACAAACCTGCTGAGGAAGAGATTGCGAGACAGTTTGAAGAGCAAGGACTAGAGTATTTTCAAATTGATATTTTATCGGAAGAACCAGGAAGCAGACGGGTTGTTTGTTGTATTCCTGAAAAGAAATCCGATTTTGAAACAGATACAACACTGGCGGAACGGTTTATTTTACCGATACTTGAGCAATATTACAAAGAGCCTTTCAAGGTAACAAAGTCAGCTGTGAAGCAAGAGCCTTTTTCACATGTTCGCGTTACATTGGAATCCACTGTAAGGTTTTCGTTTGACTATGGCGTCATGATGGCATCGGGTTATCAAACTTTTCAAGCAGGCGATGCTTACGAAGTGTTTTATATTCATGAGGGATTGGCAGCGGTTCTTTTATCCGATGGTATGGGACAAGATATTAATGCGTATCATGAGAGTCGTAAAGTCATACGTTTAATGAGAGAATGTCTCAATCGAAAGATGAATCCAGAAACAGCGATGCATACGTTACATTACATGATGTCTCTAAATGGGTTGGACGATATGTATGCCACGCTAGATCTTGCCCTAATTGATTTGCAAGATGGTCGATTATGGTCCTGGAAAGCAGGGTCAATGAGTACGTACATTAAACGTGGGGAAGACTTCCTAAGATTAGATAGTCAATCGGTGCCTGTCGGATTTTTACCTTCACCATCGATTGAGGCGAAAAGTGAACAACTGAAATCAGGGGATATTCTTGTCATGATGACAGACGGAATCTTCAATGGTGAGGTTTCGTTACAGTTACAAGAAAAAGCATTATACGGTATACTAGAGAAATATGGTTCAGAAAACTGTGAAGAGATTGCCGAACGAATTGTGAATGAACTAGAACGTCGTTTTCAGTCTGTGGAGGACGACCGAACAGTTTTAGTGTTGAAAATCGATCATGTTCTTCCGGAGTGGTCGAGTTTTACACCCTACTCAAGAGTGCTTTCTTCATAAATAATATAAATTAAATTAGTGAAATGTAATTGGCAAAGATTGATTTAAATCATAATAAAAGGAGTTGGGAGAGCGATGCAAGGATTCGACAAAAAAGTTTATCAGTTCATCCAAGAACATTTGTTAGTTCAACCAGGTAGTCGGATCCTTATTGCTTGCTCGGGTGGTGTCGACTCTATGGCGCTACTTCATTTTTTTGCAACAAATAGAAAATGGCTTCAGATCGATATAGGGGCCGCTCACGTGGACCATATGTTACGGGGAGAAGAATCTGCTGCGGAAAGTAAATTTGTTGAAAAGTTTTGTGAGGGTGTTGGAATACCTTTTTACGGCGGCAACGTTCCGGTACCAGCTATCTTAAAGCGAACAGGCGGAAATGTCCAAACAGTTTGTCGTGAGGGTAGATATGAATTTTTTGATGAAGTTATGCGCAAACACCGTTATGAATATCTTGCGACTGGACATCATGCGGAAGATCAGCTTGAAACAGTTCTTATGCAAGTGACAAAAGGAAGTAGTCCATTAGGTATGCCGATTAAAAGAAGGTTTACAATAGGCACGCTCATCCGTCCGTTCTTATCCGTAGATAAAGCCGAAATTTATCAATATGTGAAAGAACGTGAAGTCCCATATCATGAAGACCCGAGCAATCAAAGTGATGATTATATGCGGAATCGTTTTAGGCGTTATATAGTCCCCTATATGGTGCGCGAAAATAAATCTGTCGTTAAAAATATTGTCCCTTTAACAGACGAACTTCAAGAAGATGAAGCGTTGTTACAACAATTAGCAAAAGAGCAAGTGGAACTGCATGTGGAATTTACTCATGATGGCTTCCCTTCAATGAATGTAAAGACATTTCAAAGCATACCAACTGCTTTACAAAGACGGGTGATTCCTCTACTATTAGATTATCTTTATCATCAGGAAAATAGTGCTTTATTTTATAAATCTGACCTCATTCGTCAACTTCTGGAACATCTCCATTCGCAAGATGGGAATGTATCCATTGATCTACCATATGGTTTCCATTTTCTCCGTGAATACGATAAATTTACATTAAGATCCAAACATGCCGTACAACCGCAACAAATTCCTTTGCTAAGAGGAGAAAAGGTCTACTGGGATGATTACTTATGGTTGTATTGGGAGAAAATATCAGATGTGAATAACGATATACTTTTAAGCGCGAAAGAAGTCACTTTTTTCGATTTGCCAGAGGAATCGTTACCCCTGTCGGTTCGCCCGAGAAAAGAGGGGGATCGAATCTTATTGCAAGGGATGACACAAGCGAAACGGTTATCGAGGTTGTTTATTGATGAAAAAGTGAGTCGGACTTTACGTGACCAATTACCTGTTATTGTAACGAAACAGGAAGAAGTATGCGCCGTACCGAGTTTAAGGTATGGAAATAAATTTACAAAGCAGCAAACTGCCGATAGCAAATACATATTTGTTGTAGGGAACAATTAATTTAGGAGGAATTTTGATGCTTGCGAATGACATTGAAGAAGTTTTAATATCTGAGGAAGAAATCCAAGAAAAAGTAAACGAGCTTGGTGCAATCCTCACAGAGGAATACCAAGATAAATTTCCGCTTGCAATTGGTGTGCTAAAAGGAGCACTTCCTTTTATGAGTGATCTAATTAAGAAAATAGATGCGCATATTGAATTGGATTTTATGGACGTATCTAGTTATGGAAATGCAACAGTTTCCTCTGGTGAAGTGAAAATCATAAAAGATTTAAACACAAGCGTAGAAGGTAGAGATATTTTAATCCTTGAGGACATTATTGATAGCGGTAAGACGTTAAGTTATCTTGTTGACTTGATGAAATATAGAAAGGCAAACTCTATTAAAATTGTTACGCTTCTTGATAAGCCGAGTGGCAGGAAAGTGGATTTGGAAGCAGACTACATTGGTTTTAATGTTCCAGATGCATTCGTAGTAGGTTATGGACTAGACTATGCAGAGAAGTATAGAAATTTACCTTACATCGGTGTGTTGAAGAAAGAGATTTATTCTTTTTAAAAGAGCTCTAGCAACCCTATCTATTTATAAAAAACGTTATGAATATAAGGCATTTTCGTTGTAGATTGAATCAGACCTATGATAAGATTTACAATAGTTTTCTGTTTAACTTCTTATAAAAGAAGGTAATGATTTTAAGGAATTGTATATTGAATGCAACTTAGTTTTTTATTCAGCAAAAGGCTTGAATGAACACTGCTGAATTATTGTAAAGCCTCCGGCAGATTCCGCAAATTTTGAATGGGCATGCAGTATGATAGCTACATTCGAATTTAGGAAACAATAACAAAGAGGCGTAATTGATTGAAATGGGGAGGCTTTGGGATGAATCGGATACTTCGATACTTTCTATTATACGGACTAATCTTCCTAGCAATTATGGGGATATTTGGTTCGCTGAACAGTGCAAATCCAAAAACGAAGCCACTTACTTACAATGAGTTTATTATTGCGTTGGAAAAGGGAGAAGTTACGAATGCGACCTTCCAGCCTGATCAGCTCGTCTATGTAGTAAGAGGTGAAATGAAGGGGTATGAAGAGGGAGAAGAGTTCCTCACTAATATTCCACAAAATGATGAAGCGTTATTAGGAGATATTCGTAATATTGCCTCGTCGACTAATACTAAAGTTGAGTTTTTAAAAGCGCCAGAAACAAGCGCATGGGTATCGTTCTTTACTGGACTTGTCCCTTTCATCATTATATTTATCTTGTTCTTCTTCTTGCTTAACCAAGCGCAAGGCGGGGGCGGCGGTCGTGTGATGAATTTCGGAAAGAGTAAAGCGAAACTCCACACGGACGATAAGAAGAAGGTTGGCTTTAAAGATGTCGCGGGAGCAGACGAAGAGAAACAAGAACTCGTTGAGGTCGTTGACTTTTTGAAAGACCCACGTAAATTTATAGAAGTCGGTGCTCGTATTCCTAAAGGGATTTTGCTCGTAGGACCTCCTGGAACAGGTAAGACGTTGTTAGCACGTGCAGTTGCAGGTGAGGCGGGTGTACCGTTTTTCTCAATTTCAGGTTCTGATTTTGTTGAAATGTTCGTAGGTGTCGGGGCATCACGTGTACGTGACCTTTTTGAAAATGCGAAGAAGAATTCACCTTGTATTATTTTCATTGACGAGATTGACGCAGTTGGTCGTCAACGTGGCGCAGGACTTGGTGGCGGACACGATGAGCGTGAGCAAACACTTAACCAACTTCTTGTTGAAATGGATGGTTTTGGTGAAAACGAAGGCATTATTATCGTAGCTGCTACGAACCGACCAGATATTTTAGACCCTGCACTTTTACGTCCGGGACGTTTTGACCGTCAAATCACTGTTGGTCGCCCAGATGTAAGAGGTAGAGAGGCAGTATTAAAAGTACATGCGAGAAACAAACCGTTAGATGATTCAGTGAACTTAAAAGCGCTTGCACAACGTACGCCTGGGTTCTCAGGTGCAGACCTTGAAAACTTATTAAACGAGGCTGCGTTAGTTGCGGCAAGACGAAATAAAGTGAAGATTGATATGGCCGATATCGATGAGGCGACAGACCGTGTGATCGCGGGGCCAGCTAAAACGAGTCGGGTCATATCAGAAAAGGAACGAAATATCGTTGCCTTCCATGAGGCGGGACACGTAGTTATCGGCCTTACACTTGACGAAGCAGACATCGTCCATAAAGTAACGATTGTTCCGCGTGGGCAAGCCGGCGGTTATGCGGTTATGCTTCCGAAAGAAGACCGTTACTTCATGACGAAGCCGGAGCTTCTAGATAAGATTGCTGGTTTACTGGGTGGACGTGTTGCGGAAGAAATTGCACTTGGTGAAGTTTCGACAGGTGCACATAATGACTTCCAACGCGCAACAGGAATTGCACGTTCAATGGTAACTGAATATGGAATGAGTGAGAAACTTGGTCCATTGCAATTTGGTCAGTCTCAAGGTGAAGTTTTCCTTGGCCGTGATTTTAGTTCTGAACAAAACTATTCAGAGTCTATAGCGTATGAAATTGACCAAGAAATGCAACGTATTATTAAAGAGCAGTATGACCGAACAAAAGAAATTCTGACGGAAAAAAGAGATCTTTTAGACTTGATTGCAACAACATTACTTGAAGTTGAAACGCTCGATGCGGAGCAAATTAATCATTTGAAAGATCACGGTACATTACCTGAACGTTCTTATGATAATAATGGTGGAAACGGGAAAGTGATTGATTCGTCTACCGAAGTTGATCAGAAAGAAACTATGCCCGATTCAACAGGTGCACCAAATGATCCGTCCATTGGTGACCTACCAAAAGAGTTCGATGGTGATAAGCCATCTAACCCTATTCAGGAAGAGCGTAGAGATTAATTTAATTCAACAAATGATAAAAATTTGAATTGTAATCTGCTTGCACAATTCAAACAAACGCAATCACACGAGGGCGTGATTGACCAGAGAACTGACTGTTTCCTTTTTTGAAGCAGTCGGTTCTTTTTCGTTCCATAAGTGTGGTATGATATGGGAAAATGTCGAAGTTAGCGAGGAATCGAATATGATACTAGTGATGGATACAGGGAATACGAATATTGTCCTCGGTGTTTATGAGGGAAATGAACTTAAATATCATTGGCGTATGGAAACGTATAGACATAAAACGGAAGATGAATATGCAATGCAGGTAAAATCGTTGTTTACACATGTCGGTCTACGTTTTGAGGATATTCATGGAATTATTATCTCATCCGTTGTCCCACCGGTAATGTTTCCGCTTGAGCAAATGTGTCAGAAGTACTTTAATATAAAACCGGTAGTCGTTGGGCCAGGCATTAAAACGGGGCTCAATATTCAGTATGAAAATCCACGTGAAGTTGGAGCGGACAGAATTGTGAACGCGGTTGCAGCAATTGAAGAATACGGAAGCCCGCTAATCATTGTAGACTTTGGAACGGCAACTACCTATTGTTATGTTAATGAAAATGGTGGTTATATGGGCGGTGCAATTGCACCAGGGATTGGCATTTCAATGGAGGCGTTATTTGACCGTGCATCGAAGTTACCGCGAATCGAATTAACGCGACCTGACAATGTTGTTGGTAAAAATACGGTGACAGCAATGCAATCGGGAATCGTCTTCGGTTATGTTGGTCAAGTTGAAGGGATTGTTGCGCGTCTAAAAGCACAGAGTAAGGAAGAGCCTAAAGTAATTGCAACAGGTGGTATGGCAGATTTAATTGCAAGTGAGTCCAATGCAATTGATGTCGTTGATAATTTCCTAACACTGAAAGGACTTCATCTGATTTACAAGAGAAACAAATAAAGGAGAAGAAATATACTATGGAAGATTATTTAGTAAAAGCGATTGCTTATAACGGGGAAATCCGTGCATATGCTGTTCGGTCAACGGAAACGATTGCGGAAGCACAACGACGTCACGCTACATGGCCAACTGCAACAGCTGCGCTTGGAAGAACGATGACTGCGGCTGTGATGATGGGTGCTATGTCCAAGGGTGACGATAAGTTAACGGTGAAAATTGAAGGGAACGGTCCAATTGGTGCAATGATCGTAGATGCCAATGGACACGGTGAAGTTCGTGGTTACGTAACCAACCCGCAAACACATGTTGATTTAAATGAAGTTGGTAAATTAGATGTACGTGGTGTTGTAGGAACAGACGGTATGTTAACGGTTGTTAAAGATTTAAATATGAAAGATTTCTTTACGGGACAAGTGCCACTTGTTTCAGGCGAAATCGCTGAAGACTTTACAGAGTACTTTGCTGTTTCGGAGCAAGTTCCTTCTGCGGTTGCACTGGGTGTTCTTGTGAATCCAGATAATACTGTAAAAGCGGCTGGCGGCTTTATTATTCAAGTGATGCCGGGGGCTACTGAAGAAACAATTAGCACGTTAGAAAAGCAAATTGCTAATATGGAACCAATCTCAAAAATGGTAGATAACGGTTTGACACCGGAAGAAATTTTAAATGAAGTGCTTGGTGCTGAACAAGTGCAAGTTCTAGATAAAATGGACGTTCAATTTTCATGTAACTGTTCAAGAGAACGTTTTGGCAATGCAATTATTGGTCTTGGAGAAAAAGAAATTAACGAGATGATTGAACATGAAGGACAAGCCGAGGCGAATTGCCATTTCTGTTTGGAGACATACGTTTATCCAAAAGAAGAGCTGGAAGGTTTCTTAGATGAGATACGGACACAATCGAAAGAGTGAACCGACTCTACCTCAACAACGCAGACTGAAAACGAAGCCGTTGCTAATCATCATTGGCATTCTTTTCGTCTGCAACCTTCTATGGTTTATTGCTTGGCTTATTCCTTCAGGGTCTAAAAAAAGTAACGAAGAAGTTGCATCTGTCAATGATAATGCAATTACACGCGAAGAATGGATGGCCGCTATGGAAGGGGAAATTGGACGCGAAACGTTACGAGAGTTAATAAACGATAAAGTAATGGAGGAAGCGGCGAAAGAATATGGAATTGTAGTATCCGAGAAAGAAATTGACCTGGAGCTGGCGCTTATTCACGCAAGCGATAATCAGGCTTACACAGGTTTGGATACGGACAAAGAGCGTGAAAAAATCCGGTCAAATCTTATATTAACAAAGGTGTTAACGAAAGATATTGTAATTGAAGATAAGGCGATTCAGGAAAACTATGAACAGAATGCAGCGTTATATAACACTAAAGATGCCAATCGAACCTCAATTATCATAGTAAAGACAATAGATGAGGCAAACCAAACATTGAGAGAGTTGAAGGAAGGTTCAAGTTTTTCGGTTTTGGCGAAAGAACGATCTATCGACATGGCCTCGGCGAATCTTGGTGGAGATATAGGATATATTAATGAATCGACGGATTTTGTTGACGCCTCTATCGTTCAAGCCGCGTCCAAGTTAATGGAAGATACAATAAGTGAACCCGTGGCGTTAAAAGATGGCACATATGCGGTTATCTATGTGAGTGATAAATTGAAAGGTCGAAACTTCAAGTTGAAAGAAGTAAAAGAACATATTAAACGTGAACTTGCATTAGCGCAGTTGCCGCAAACGGTGAGTCCGGAAACTTTTTGGAAAGACTTTGATGCAAAGTGGTTTTATGACGAGTAATGACAAAAAACACTTTAAACGATTCGTTTCGTTTAAGGTGTTTTTTATTTTGTGTAATTATTTTCTGGGAAATAAGTGGAGGCTAAGCTTGAGTCATTTTAACGTGTTTTAAGAGTGTTATTGATATAAATATTGTTACAAAAACCATATAAAAGATTGACAACCGGCACGTTTTAATAGTAAGATTAATACATTAAAGCATACCAAAATAGTAGGGATTAGGAGAGAGGCACATGACAATCGTTGGGAATACAATAGCGGATTTGGTTGGTAAGACTCCTCTTGTGAAAGTAAATCGATTAAATGGTGAAAATGACGCGGATATTTATTTAAAGTTGGAATATTTTAACCCTGGTTCAAGTGTAAAAGATCGTATTGCGCTTGCAATGATTGAAGCGGCGGAAAAGTCGGGGGAGCTACAAAAAGATAGTACCATTATCGAACCGACGAGCGGAAACACAGGGATTGGACTTGCGATGATCGCTGCTGCGAAAGGCTATAAAGCAGTTCTTGTGATGCCAGATACAATGAGTTTAGAACGCCGAAATTTGCTTCGTGCTTATGGTGCGGACTTAGTGTTAACGCCTGGAGTAGAGGGAATGAAAGGTGCCATTACTAAGGCGGAAGAACTTTCGAAAGAAAATGGATGGTTTATGCCGCAACAATTTAACAATGGAGCAAACCCGGAAGTCCATCGTTTAACGACGGGACCTGAAATTGCAGATGCGCTAGATAGGGTTGATGCATTCGTTTCAGGAATCGGAACTGGTGGGACAATTACGGGAGCAGGTTTAGTTCTAAAAGAGCGTTTTCCAGATGTGAGGATTGTTGCAGTAGAGCCGGAAGAATCTGCTGTTTTATCTGGTCAGCAACCAGGGCCACATAAAATTCAAGGAATCGGGGCTGGTTTCGTACCGAAAGTTTTAGATACGGATATTTATGATGAGCTCATTCAAGTTTCAGGAGAAGACGCTTATGAAACAGCTAGACGTGCAGCACGTGAAGAAGGGATTCTTGGTGGTGTATCTTCAGGGGCTGCCATTTATGCAGCGCTTCAAGTTGCGAAAGAACTTGGAAAAGGGAAGAAAGTGGTAGCTGTTCTTCCATCCAACGGAGAACGTTATTTAAGTACACCGTTATATGCATTTGAAGAAGAATAATAATACATTCAAGAGAAGGCGATAATGCCTTCTTTTTTTGATTTCTAAAATAAAGTGTCCTCGCATTTTTGTTTATTTGTAATTCCCTCAACTTTTGTCGTGCATAAAAGGTCTGTTGTACGGTAAAATGAAAGTACTATCGGTACCGGGAGGACATACATGAAAAAGCAACAAGTACCGGCCTATACGGCTAAAGAAATGTCAAAAGAACAATTTTTTGATGCATATCAGCAACTCGCTCAAAATGAGCAAGAACACATCTTATTGGAAAGTGGGCGTGATGGAAAGTTTTCTATCGCTGGTGTAAATCCACTTGCAAAAATAGAAGCGCTAGACGGAGAACTTTTACAAGTCGTTTGGCGTGACGGAAAAGAAGAGGTCTTAAAAGGTGATCCATTAGAGAACCTAACGAAACTCGTTCAGTCTTACAAGATTGAAGCGATACCAGAGTTACCTGTTTTTCAAGGTGGGGTTATTGGATTTATTAGCTATGATTACGTGCGCCGTTATGAAAGTTTACCGAACTTAACAAAGCAGTTCGCCGAGACGCCTGATTTGTATTTTTATTTATTTGATGAATGGGCGGTGCTCGACATCCAAAAAGAAAAAGCTTATTTCATGGCGCTTCCTGAAAGTGCGATCGATACGAAGACAGTGGCTAAAAAATGGCTGGATGCTGCTGAAGTAGCGGAACACAATGTATTTAAATCACAGGAAGAAGTGCCGACAGACGACTTGCAAGTGTCAGTTACTGGGCCGGAATTCGAGGAAATGGTAGAAGCTGTACAGGCGTATATTGAAAAAGGGGATGTGGTTCAAGTGAATTTATCTGTTCGACAATCAAAACCACTCCATGTAATGCCGTTGACCTATTACGAGGCATTGCGACAAGTGAATCCGTCGCCGTATATGGCCTTTATTGGAGCTGAAAAGTTTTCAGTTGCTTCGAGTTCACCTGAATTATTAGTAAAAAAACGAGGAGACCAGCTTGCAACTCGTCCAATTGGTGGAACGAGACGAAGAGGCGCGTCGGAAGCAGAGGATTTGAAGAATGAGAATGATTTGTTATCGGATGAAAAAGAAAAAGCCGAACATATCATGCTGGTGGAATTGGAAAAAGAAGATTTTTCTCGTGTTTGTGAACCAGAAACTGTAGAAACAAATGAATTTATGGTTGTAGAACGCTATTCGCATGTTATGCACCTCGTCTCGAATGTAAGAGGTATTGTAGCGGAAGGTCAAACAAATGCGGATATTGTGAAAGCAGTTTTTCCTGGCGGTACGATTACAGGTGCGCCAAAAGTTCGTACGATGGAGATTATTGAAGAACTTGAACCGGAAAAGAGAGGTTTGTATACAGGTTCAATCGGCTGGTTCGGTTTTAATGGTGATTTTGAATTAAATGTCGTGATTCGAACGGCGTTTATTCAAGATGAAGTTGTTCATATTCAAGCGGGAGCAGGGTTGGTTGCTGATTCCGTTCCGAAAAATGAATATATTGAATCCCTTGCGAAAGGGCGGGCGCTTTGGCAAGCAAAAGCAACTGCGGAATTGAATAAAAGGTAATGTAGAGGAAGTGGCGTTCGTGTTATGTTGGATGAATGGTGCTTATATGCCTGCTGATGAGTTGAGCATATCCCCTTTTGATCATGGTTTTTTGTATGGGGCAGGTTTTTTTGAGACGTTTCGAACATATGAAGGACATGTGTTTTTATTTACAGAACATATGAATCGCTTAAAACAGGCGCTGGCAGATTATCGAATTGCGATGCCTTACGAAGATGATGAGATATTAACGGTGATTCGTAAATTGGATGAAGCAGCAGACGGTCGAGATGGTTATTTTCGGTTAAATGTTTCTGCTGGTGTCCATGATATCGGGCTTGCCCCAAACGCTTATACGAAGCCGAATGTGATTGTTTTTCGAAAAGAGTTGCCGAATGTAAAGCAAGAGGCTTCGAAAGAAGGTGTTTGGTTAACTACACCGCGCAATGAACCAGAAAGTTCTGTACGTCATAAATCCCATCATTTTTTAAACAATATTGGCGGACGTTTAGAGTTACCTTCTTTAAAGGAGTACGAAGGATTATTTCTTACGAAAGCTGGCTTTGTTGCGGAAGGCGTTACGTCTAATGTGTTTTGGGTGAAAGATGGTGAGTTGTATACTCCGAGTATAGAAACTGGCATTTTGCCTGGCACAACGAGGAAGTTCGTGATGCGTATAGCAGAAAGTATTGGGGTACCTGTTCACGAAGGTTTTTATTTGAAGGAAGATGTAGAAGCGGCTGATGAATTGTTTGTGACGAATGCAATTCAAGAACTGGTTCCGTTACATAGCATTGCAGAAGTGAAAATGCCTGGTGCTGAGGGTCCTTATTATAGAAGATTGATTGCGCATTATCACAAAGCAATAGAAGAGAGAGAGGGTTTTAAAGAATGGAATTAGCGTTTGCAAAAGATATTTATCGACTTGGGAATCAAGAAATAGACTTTCGACATGAAACGATCATAATGGGTATATTAAATGTCACGCCGGATTCGTTTTCAGACGGAGGGAAATATGGGCATATCGATATGGCCTTAAAACATGCAGAAGAAATGCTTCGTGATGGCGCGAAAATTATCGATATTGGTGGTGAATCGACGCGTCCAGGTCATGCGCCGGTTTCATTGGAAGAAGAACTTGAAAGAACGGTTCTAGTAGTTGAAGCAATTACACGTGAATTCGATTGCATTGTTTCGATTGATACATATAAAGCTGAAGTTGCTGAGGCGGCAGTTCAAGCAGGTGCGCATATAATTAATGATATTTGGGGTGCAAAGCGAGAACCGAAAATTGCTGAAATTGCAGCTAAGTACGGCGTTCCGATTATATTAATGCATAACCGGGAAGTTGCTGAATATGAAACTACTTTGCCTGAAGAAATGCAAAAAGATTTACAGGAGAGTATCGATATTGCTTTAGCCGCAGGTGTACGGCAGGAAAATATTTGGTTAGATCCGGGTGTTGGTTTTGCTAAGGACACGGCTCAAAACATTATCGCGATGCAAAGTTTACAAGTGATTTCAAGAATGGGTTACCCGGTGTTACTTGGGACGTCTCGTAAATCACTTATTGGAAATGTGCTGAATTTGCCGGTAGAAGAACGTTTGGCAGGTACAAGTGCAACGGTTTGTTATGGAATTGAAAAAGGCTGTCATATTATGCGTGTTCATGATGTGAAAGAAATCGCCCGTGCGGCAAAAATGATGGATGTATTGGTAGGAAAAGCAAAGTTCAGCGGGTAGGGGGATCAACAAATGGATTATATTCATTTAAATGAGATGGCTTTTTATGGGTATCACGGGGTTTTGCGAGAAGAAACAAAGCTTGGGCAAAGGTTCCGTGTCACTGTTTCACTTGCTACAAACCTTAAGGAAGCAGGCAAGACGGATGATTTGTCGAAAACAGTGAATTACGCGGAAGTGTATGAATTATGTAAAGGAATCGTGGAAGGCCCTCCGTTTCAATTAATTGAAACGGTTGCGGAAAATATCGCGGATCGCATATTGTTTAACTATGCCGATAAAGTCTCAGGCGTTCGTGTACAGTTAATTAAACCGGATCCGCCAATTGCAGGGCATTATGATTCTGTAGCAATTGACATTACTAGGGGGCATTTTGCGTGACTGAAGCGTTCATTTCAATCGGCTCGAATATCGGAGAACGTCATATTTATTTACGAAGTGCCATACAAGCGTTAGATGAACTGGACAAGGTATCGGTCGAGAAGGTTTCTTCTATATATGAAACTGAGCCGGTTGGTTATACAGACCAGGCTAATTTTTTAAACGTTGTTGTTTCCGTTAAAACTGAGTTTTCCGCACATGAATTGCTTATTGCTTGCCAGCAAATCGAGCTAGAGCTTGGGCGAGAACGCACAATTCGTTGGGGACCTCGAACTGTAGACCTTGACATTTTACTCTTTAATCAAGACAATATTGAAACGGAGAACTTAATTGTGCCACATCCACGTATGGGTGAACGCGCTTTTGTTCTTATTCCGCTTCTTGAAATTGCACCTGATATGGTGGATCCTGTCAGTGGAAAACGATTTTCAGAAATGGCAGCGATGCATGATAAGGGCGTACGGATTTGGCAATGAATTTACGACCTTAAAATGAAAGTCAATGGTACAATTAAAACAGAAGTCGAATTAAGAGGTCTGTTTTATTGCTTTGCTGAAGAAGTGATGAAGCGTGAACGTAGGGCAGTAAACGTTCACGCGCGTTGATTTTGAATGTTGGGCTGTCGCGAATTGTGATAGCTCTTTTCTTTGTGTACAATAGATACAGTCGATTTAAATTAGGAAATTCTGTGTAATGCAGTTAGAATATACGAATAGACTTAACTGGAGGAGTGTATGAAATGTCTCATCTTGACGAATTAAACGACCAACTTCTGGTGAGACGCCAGAAGATGACGGATATTAGAGAAAGTGGTCTCGATCCATTTGGTTCAAAATTTAAGCGGACGCATTTGTCTGATGCCGTTCGAAATGAGTATGAAGAACTTACAAAAGAGGAGCTTGAAGAAGCGTCTTACAAGGTAACGATTGCAGGCCGTCTTATGACAAAACGAGGGCAAGGAAAAGCTGGTTTTGCGCATATTCAAGATTTGGGTGGCCAAATTCAAATTTACGTAAGACAAGATGCAATTGGTGAAGAGGCTTATGCATTATATAAAACAACGGACCTTGGCGATATCGTAGGCGTGAGCGGGACGGTATTCAAAACAAAAGTTGGCGAATTATCTATTAAAGTAGAGGAGTTTACGTTCTTAACAAAAGCGCTTCGTCCTTTGCCGGAGAAGTTCCATGGCTTACAAGATATCGAACAGCGTTACCGTCAACGTTACCTAGACTTAATTTCTACTGAAGGTAGTAAGGAAACGTTTATTTTACGCAGTAAAATTATCCAATCTATGCGTCGTTATCTAGATGACCAGGGATTCCTTGAAGTTGAAACACCGATGCTGCATGCGATTGCTGGCGGAGCAACAGCGCGTCCATTTGTCACGCACCATAATGCTTTGGACATGACGCTTTATATGCGCATCGCAATTGAGTTACATTTAAAACGTCTTATTGTAGGCGGATTAGAAAAGGTATATGAAATTGGTCGTGTTTTCCGTAATGAAGGAATCTCTACGCGCCACAACCCTGAGTTTACAATGATCGAATTATATGAAGCGTATGCGGATTACGAGGATATTATGGCGCTAACGGAGAATATGGTGGCACATATCGCACAGGATGTTCTTGGCACAACTCAAGTAACATATGGTGACGATGTCATTGATTTAGCCCCTGGTTGGAAACGACTGCATATGGTAGATGCGGTAAAAGAATATACTGGCGTTGACTTCTGGAAAGAGATGACGAAAGAAGAAGCACATGCATTAGCGAAAGAACATAATGTTGAAGTCGCTGAAATGATGGAAGTAGGACATGTCATCAATGAATTCTTCGAACAAAAAGTTGAAGAAGAGCTAGTGCAACCAACATTTATATACGGTCATCCAGTTGAAATATCTCCACTTGCGAAGAAGAATCCGAAAGATGAAAGATTTACCGATCGTTTCGAATTGTTCATTGTTCGTCGTGAACATGCAAACGCATTTACAGAATTAAACGACCCAATTGACCAACGTGAACGTTTCGAAGCGCAACTTGTTGAGAAAGAACAAGGTAATGACGAAGCGCATGATATGGATGAAGATTTCATTGAAGCGTTAGAATATGGACTACCACCAACAGGAGGACTTGGAATCGGTATCGATCGTCTTGTCATGTTACTAACGAATGCTCCATCTATTCGTGATATTCTATTGTTCCCTCAGATGCGCCCTAAAGAATAACATATATAGAAACCTTGTGAATCGAATTAATGTTGGTTCACAAGGCTTTTTTATGGATACAAATAAATGGCGTGGACAATCAGTAACTTTCCTTCATTATAAGGGCGATTTTTTTACGGGAATGTTAAGGTTTGTGAAATAACAATAATAGATATAAATAAATAGGTAGATCACGATTAGGGAAAACGTTATTTAATTAACACCTTCTATAGTAATCATGTCACTACTATAAGATGTCTATTAAAAGTAGAGTAGTGTAATGAACGAAGTCATTTCGTTACCGGAAAAGAAGAAGAGATATCCCGTTTATATCGACTTGATCATTCCAGGAAGATGAAATGTTTAGGTAACTAAGGGGATTTGTTTAATCAAAAGAGGCTGGTAGTAGCGGTTATTATCGTCTAACGATAGAATGTGAAACTTTTTTAGAAAAAGGGTTGCATTCTAAAATGGTAGGTGGTATAGTTATTAACGTTGCCAATTCGAGCAACACAAATAACAAAAACAACTAAAAAGAAATTTTAAAAAGTTGTTGACATCGAGTTTGATACTTGATATGATATAAGAGTTGCTTCGGGAGAACGAAAGAAGCAGCCGGAAGAAACGATGAAAGATTTCTTCTTTAATGTGAACCTTGAAAACTGAACAGCAAAACGTCAAGATATAACAACTACAAATCAACTTGTTGGTTTGTAGGAAAAGAATCTTCGGATTCAAAATTGGACATCTTAATGATGCCAGCAAAGAAATCGAGCTAATCGAATTTCTCTATTATGGAGAGTTTGATCCTGGCTCAGGACGAACGCTGGCGGCGTGCCTAATACATGCAAGTCGAGCGAACAAGGAAGAAACTTGTTTCTTCCTTTGTTAGCGGCGGATGGGTGAGTAACACGTGGGCAACCTGCCCTGCAGTTGGGGATAACTCCGGGAAACCGGGGCTAATACCGAATAATCAGTTCCTTCGCATGAAGGAACTCTGAAAGACGGCTATGCTGTCACTGCAGGATGGGCCCGCGGCGCATTAGCTAGTTGGTGAGGTAACGGCTTACCAAGGCGACGATGCGTAGCCGACCTGAGAGGGTGATCGGCCACACTGGGACTGAGACACGGCCCAGACTCCTACGGGAGGCAGCAGTAGGGAATCTTCCACAATGGACGAAAGTCTGATGGAGCAACGCCGCGTGAGCGAAGAAGGTTTTCGGATCGTAAAGCTCTGTTGTGAGGGAAGAACAAGTACAGGAGTAACTGCCTGTACCTTGACGGTACCTCATTAGAAAGCCACGGCTAACTACGTGCCAGCAGCCGCGGTAATACGTAGGTGGCAAGCGTTGTCCGGAATTATTGGGCGTAAAGCGCGCGCAGGCGGCCTTTTAAGTCTGATGTGAAAGCCCACGGCTTAACCGTGGAAGGTCATTGGAAACTGGAAGGCTTGAGTACAGAAGAGGAAAGCGGAATTCCACGTGTAGCGGTGAAATGCGTAGAGATGTGGAGGAACACCAGTGGCGAAGGCGGCTTTCTGGTCTGTAACTGACGCTGAGGCGCGAAAGCATGGGGAGCAAACAGGATTAGATACCCTGGTAGTCCATGCCGTAAACGATGAGTGCTAAGTGTTAGGGGGTTTCCGCCCCTTAGTGCTGGAGCAAACGCATTAAGCACTCCGCCTGGGGAGTACGGCCGCAAGGCTGAAACTCAAAGGAATTGACGGGGACCCGCACAAGCGGTGGAGCATGTGGTTTAATTCGAAGCTACGCGAAGAACCTTACCAGGTCTTGACATCCCGCTGACCGGTATAGAGATATACCTTTCCCTTCGGGGACAGCGGTGACAGGTGGTGCATGGTTGTCGTCAGCTCGTGTCGTGAGATGTTGGGTTAAGTCCCGTAACGAGCGCAACCCTTGACCTTAGTTGCCAGCATTCAGTTGGGCACTCTAAGGTGACTGCCGGTGACAAACCGGAGGAAGGTGGGGATGACGTCAAATCATCATGCCCCTTATGACCTGGGCTACACACGTGCTACAATGGACGGTACAGAGGGTTGCCAACCCGCGAGGGGGAGCTAATCCCATAAAACCGTTCCCAGTTCGGATTGCAGGCTGCAACTCGCCTGCATGAAGCAGGAATCGCTAGTAATCGTGGATCAGCATGCCACGGTGAATACGTTCCCGGGTCTTGTACACACCGCCCGTCACACCACGAGAGTTTGTAACACCCGAAGTCGGTGGGGTAACCCTTTTGGGAGCCAGCCGCCGAAGGTGGGACAGATGATTGGGGTGAAGTCGTAACAAGGTAGCCGTATCGGAAGGTGCGGCTGGATCACCTCCTTTCTAAGGATATTTAACGGAATGAAGAGAAAGTTCTCTTCAACTTGACGTTTTGCGTTCAGTTTTGAGGGTTCATTCATTTGAACTTTCATTACTTGTTCTTTGAAAACTGGATAAAACGACATTGAAATAAACACAAATGTAGTAATGTATGAATCAATTGTTGTATATCGCTATACAACGTTGGTTTTAAGGTTAAGTTAGAAAGGGCGCACGGCGGATGCCTTGGCACTAGGAGCCTATGAAGGACGGCACTAACACCGATATGCTCTGGGGAGCTGTAAGTAAGCTTTGATCCAGAGATTTCCGAATGGGGAAACCCACTGTTCGTAATGGAACAGTACATATACGTGAATACATAGCGTATATGAGGCACACCCGGAGAACTGAAACATCTAAGTACCCGGAGGAAGAGAAAGAAAATCGATTCCCTGAGTAGCGGCGAGCGAAACGGGAACAGCCCAAACCAGGAAGCTTGCTTCCTGGGGTTGTAGGACACTCTATACGGAGTTACAAAGGAATGCATTAGATGAAGCGACCTGGAAAGGTCTGCCATAGTGGGTAATAGCCCCGTAATCAAAAGTGTATTCTCTCCAGAGTGGATCCTGAGTACGACGGAACACGTGAAATTCCGTTGGAATCCGGGAGGACCATCTCCCAAGGCTAAATACTTCCTAGTGACCGATAGTGAACCAGTACCGTGAGGGAAAGGTGAAAAGCACCCCGGAAGGGGAGTGAAATAGATCCTGAAACCGTGTGCCTACAAGTAGTCAGAGCTCGATGCTGTTTCTTCGGAAACAAGCTGAGTGATGGCGTGCCTTTTGTAGAATGAACCGGCGAGTTACTGATTACATGCAAGGTTAAGCAGAGAATGCGGAGCCGCAGCGAAAGCGAGTCTGAATAGGGCGTTTTAGTATGTAGTCGTAGACCCGAAACCAGGTGATCTACCCATGTCCAGGGTGAAGGTAAGGTAACACTTACTGGAGGCCCGAACCCACGTATGTTGAAAAATGCGGGGATGAGGTGTGGGTAGCGGTGAAATTCCAATCGAACCTGGAGATAGCTGGTTCTCTCCGAAATAGCTTTAGGGCTAGCCTCAAACGTTAGAATCTCGGAGGTAGAGCACTGTTTGGACTAGGGGCCCATCCCGGGTTACCGAATTCAGACAAACTCCGAATGCCGATGATTTTTGTTTGGGAGTCAGACTGCGGGTGATAAGATTCGTAGTCGAGAGGGAAACAACCCAGACCACCAGTTAAGGTCCCCAAGTATTCGTTAAGTGGAAAAGGATGTGGCGTTGCCCAGACAACCAGGATGTTGGCTTAGAAGCAGCCACCATTTAAAGAGTGCGTAATAGCTCACTGGTCGAGTGGCGCTGCGCCGAAAATGTACCGGGGCTAAACGAATCACCGAAACTGTGGATTGACACCTTTGGTGTCAGTGGTAGGAGAGCGTTCTAGGGGCGTCGAAGCTAGACTGTAAGGACTAGTGGAGCGCCTAGAAGTGAGAATGCCGGTATGAGTAGCGAAAGAAGGGTGAGAATCCCTTCCACCGAATGCCTAAGGTTTCCTGAGGAAGGCTCGTCCGCTCAGGGTTAGTCGGGACCTAAGTCGAGGCCGAAAGGCGTAGACGATGGACAACAGGTTGATATTCCTGTACCACCTCCCCGCCGTTTGAGTAATGGGGGGACGCAGTAGGATAGGGTGAGCGCACGGTTGGTAATGTGCGTCTAAGCAGTAAGGTGTGAAACGAGGCAAATCCCGTTTCTATAACATTGAGCTGTGATAGCAAGGGGAATTTTCCCCGGAGTCCCTGATTTCACGCTGCCAAGAAAAGCCTCTAACGAGGCGGGAGGTGCCCGTACCGCAAACCGACACAGGTAGGCGAGGAGAGAATCCTAAGGTGATCGAGAGAACTCTCGTTAAGGAACTCGGCAAAATGACCCCGTAACTTCGGGAGAAGGGGTGCTCTGATAGGGTGTTAAAGCCCGAGAGAGCCGCAGTGAATAGGCCCAGGCGACTGTTTAGCAAAAACACAGGTCTCTGCAAAACCGTAAGGTGACGTATAGGGGCTGACGCCTGCCCGGTGCTGGAAGGTTAAGGGGAGAGGTTAGCGCAAGCGAAGCTTTGAACCGAAGCCCCAGTAAACGGCGGCCGTAACTATAACGGTCCTAAGGTAGCGAAATTCCTTGTCGGGTAAGTTCCGACCCGCACGAAAGGCGTAACGATCTGGGCACTGTCTCAACGAGAGACTCGGTGAAATTATAGTACCTGTGAAGATGCAGGTTACCCGCGACAGGACGGAAAGACCCCGTGGAGCTTTACTGCAACCTGATATTGAATTCTGATGCAGTCTGTACAGGATAGGTAGGAGCCTTTGAAACCGGAGCGCCAGCTTCGGTGGAGGCATCGGTGGGATACTACCCTGACTGTATTGGAATTCTAACCCATGCCCCTTAGCGGGGTAGGAGACAGTGTCAGGCGGGCAGTTTGACTGGGGCGGTCGCCTCCTAAAGAGTAACGGAGGCGCCCAAAGGTTCCCTCAGAATGGTTGGACATCATTCGTAGAGTGCAAAGGCATAAGGGAGCTTGACTGCGAGACCTACAAGTCGAGCAGGGTCGAAAGACGGGCTTAGTGATCCGGTGGTTCCGCATGGAAGGGCCATCGCTCAACGGATAAAAGCTACCCCGGGGATAACAGGCTTATCTCTCCCAAGAGTTCACATCGACGGGGAGGTTTGGCACCTCGATGTCGGCTCATCGCATCCTGGGGCTGTAGTCGGTCCCAAGGGTTGGGCTGTTCGCCCATTAAAGCGGTACGCGAGCTGGGTTCAGAACGTCGTGAGACAGTTCGGTCCCTATCCGTCGCGGGCGCAGGAAATTTGAGAGGAGCTGTCCTTAGTACGAGAGGACCGGGATGGACATACCGCTGGTGTACCAGTTGTCTTGCCAAAGGCATAGCTGGGTAGCTACGTATGGACGGGATAAATGCTGAAAGCATCTAAGCATGAAGCCCCCCTCAAGATGAGATTTCCCATTACGCAAGTAAGTAAAATCCCTCAAAGATGATGAGGTTGATAGGTCCGAGGTGGAAGCATGGCGACATGTGCAGCTGACGGATACTAATCGATTGAGGACTTATCCTTAAATACATTGCAGTTTGTTGTATTCAATGTTTTGTTTATCCAGTTTTGAGTGAACAAGCTCAATAAAAAATAGTGCTTGCATTATTTTAAAATGCTGTTATAATGAATAGTGTCCTTAACTAATGGACAACCAAGTCTGGTGGCGATAGCGAAGAGGTCACACCCGTTCCCATACCGAACACGGAAGTTAAGCTCTTCAGCGCCGATGGTAGTTGGGGTTAGCCCCTGCAAGAGTAGGACGTTGCCAGTCTTGTGAAATTCACTTCATAAACATAAATATGAACTTTAATATGGAGGATTAGCTCAGCTGGGAGAGCACCTGCCTTACAAGCAGGGGGTCGGCGGTTCGATCCCGTCATCCTCCACCATTTTATGAATGCCGGAGTAGCTCAACTGGTAGAGCAACTGACTTGTAATCAGTAGGTTGAGGGTTCAAGTCCTTTCTCCGGCACCATCTTTCGAGCCATTAGCTCAGTCGGTAGAGCATCTGACTTTTAATCAGAGGGTCACAGGTTCGAATCCTGTATGGCTCACCATTTTATGACCTTATTTCATGAATATTTGCGGGTGTGGTGGAACTGGCAGACACGCTAGACTTAGGATCTAGTGCCTTCGGGCGTGGGGGTTCGACTCCCTTCACCCGCACTTTATATGCGGAAGTAGTTCAGTGGTAGAATATCACCTTGCCAAGGTGGAGGTCGCGGGTTCGAATCCCGTCTTCCGCTCCATTGATTAAGCCGGGGTGGCGGAACTGGCAGACGCACAGGACTTAAAATCCTGCGGTAGGTTTCTACCGTACCGGTTCGATTCCGGTCCTCGGCACCAATTAGATAATAATGTTTTAAGTGCGCCCGTAGCTCAATTGGATAGAGCGTCTGACTACGGATCAGAAGGTTATGGGTTCGACTCCTGTCGGGCGCGCCAACTTATAATAACTATTAAACTCGGGAAGTAGCTCAGCTTGGTAGAGCACTTGGTTTGGGACCAAGGGGTCGCAGGTTCGAATCCTGTCTTCCCGACCATTTTCTGGGGCCTTAGCTCAGCTGGGAGAGCGCCTGCCTTGCACGCAGGAGGTCAGCGGTTCGATCCCGCTAGGCTCCACCATATGAACCTTGAAAACTGAACAGCAAAACGTCAAGATATAACAACTATAAATCAACTTGTTGGTTTGTAGGAAAAGAATCTTCGGATTCAAAATTGGACATCTTAATGATGCCAGCAAAGAAATCGAGCTAATCGAATTTCTCTATTATGGAGAGTTTGATCCTGGCTCAGGACGAACGCTGGCGGCGTGCCTAATACATGCAAGTCGAGCGAACAAGGAAGAAACTTGTTTCTTCCTTTGTTAGCGGCGGATGGGTGAGTAACACGTGGGCAACCTGCCCTGCAGTTGGGGATAACTCCGGGAAACCGGGGCTAATACCGAATAATCAGTTCCTTCGCATGAAGGAACTCTGAAAGACGGCTATGCTGTCACTGCAGGATGGGCCCGCGGCGCATTAGCTAGTTGGTGAGGTAACGGCTTACCAAGGCGACGATGCGTAGCCGACCTGAGAGGGTGATCGGCCACACTGGGACTGAGACACGGCCCAGACTCCTACGGGAGGCAGCAGTAGGGAATCTTCCACAATGGACGAAAGTCTGATGGAGCAACGCCGCGTGAGCGAAGAAGGTTTTCGGATCGTAAAGCTCTGTTGTGAGGGAAGAACAAGTACAGGAGTAACTGCCTGTACCTTGACGGTACCTCATTAGAAAGCCACGGCTAACTACGTGCCAGCAGCCGCGGTAATACGTAGGTGGCAAGCGTTGTCCGGAATTATTGGGCGTAAAGCGCGCGCAGGCGGCCTTTTAAGTCTGATGTGAAAGCCCACGGCTTAACCGTGGAAGGTCATTGGAAACTGGAAGGCTTGAGTACAGAAGAGGAAAGCGGAATTCCACGTGTAGCGGTGAAATGCGTAGAGATGTGGAGGAACACCAGTGGCGAAGGCGGCTTTCTGGTCTGTAACTGACGCTGAGGCGCGAAAGCATGGGGAGCAAACAGGATTAGATACCCTGGTAGTCCATGCCGTAAACGATGAGTGCTAAGTGTTAGGGGGTTTCCGCCCCTTAGTGCTGGAGCAAACGCATTAAGCACTCCGCCTGGGGAGTACGGCCGCAAGGCTGAAACTCAAAGGAATTGACGGGGACCCGCACAAGCGGTGGAGCATGTGGTTTAATTCGAAGCTACGCGAAGAACCTTACCAGGTCTTGACATCCCGCTGACCGGTATAGAGATATACCTTTCCCTTCGGGGACAGCGGTGACAGGTGGTGCATGGTTGTCGTCAGCTCGTGTCGTGAGATGTTGGGTTAAGTCCCGTAACGAGCGCAACCCTTGACCTTAGTTGCCAGCATTCAGTTGGGCACTCTAAGGTGACTGCCGGTGACAAACCGGAGGAAGGTGGGGATGACGTCAAATCATCATGCCCCTTATGACCTGGGCTACACACGTGCTACAATGGACGGTACAGAGGGTTGCCAACCCGCGAGGGGGAGCTAATCCCATAAAACCGTTCCCAGTTCGGATTGCAGGCTGCAACTCGCCTGCATGAAGCAGGAATCGCTAGTAATCGTGGATCAGCATGCCACGGTGAATACGTTCCCGGGTCTTGTACACACCGCCCGTCACACCACGAGAGTTTGTAACACCCGAAGTCGGTGGGGTAACCCTTTTGGGAGCCAGCCGCCGAAGGTGGGACAGATGATTGGGGTGAAGTCGTAACAAGGTAGCCGTATCGGAAGGTGCGGCTGGATCACCTCCTTTCTAAGGATATTTAACGGAATGAAGAGAAAGTTCTCTTCAACTTGACGTTTTGCGTTCAGTTTTGAAGGTTTATAAGGATAGCTAATTCAATTAGTAACTTCATAACTTTCCCGAAAGGGGCCTATAGCTCAGCTGGTTAGAGCGCACGCCTGATAAGCGTGAGGTCGGTGGTTCGAGTCCACTTAGGCCCACCATTTTAAAACACTTTCGGGGGCCTTAGCTCAGCTGGGAGAGCGCCTGCCTTGCACGCAGGAGGTCAGCGGTTCGATCCCGCTAGGCTCCACCAAACACTCTAATAAAGAGTTTTTTTGTTCTTTGAAAACTGGATAAAACGACATTGAAATAAACACAAATGTAGTAATGTATAAATCAATTGTTGTATATCGCTATACAACGTTGGTTTTAAGGTTAAGTTAGAAAGGGCGCACGGCGGATGCCTTGGCACTAGGAGCCTATGAAGGACGGCACTAACACCGATATGCTCTGGGGAGCTGTAAGTAAGCTTTGATCCAGAGATTTCCGAATGGGGAAACCCACTGTTCGTAATGGAACAGTACATATACGTGAATACATAGCGTATATGAGGCACACCCGGAGAACTGAAACATCTAAGTACCCGGAGGAAGAGAAAGAAAATCGATTCCCTGAGTAGCGGCGAGCGAAACGGGAACAGCCCAAACCAGGAAGCTTGCTTCCTGGGGTTGTAGGACACTCTATACGGAGTTACAAAGGAATGCATTAGATGAAGCGACCTGGAAAGGTCTGCCATAGTGGGTAATAGCCCCGTAATCAAAAGTGTATTCTCTCCAGAGTGGATCCTGAGTACGACGGAACACGTGAAATTCCGTTGGAATCCGGGAGGACCATCTCCCAAGGCTAAATACTTCCTAGTGACCGATAGTGAACCAGTACCGTGAGGGAAAGGTGAAAAGCACCCCGGAAGGGGAGTGAAATAGATCCTGAAACCGTGTGCCTACAAGTAGTCAGAGCTCGATGCTGTTTCTTCGGAAACAAGCTGAGTGATGGCGTGCCTTTTGTAGAATGAACCGGCGAGTTACTGATTACATGCAAGGTTAAGCAGAGAATGCGGAGCCGCAGCGAAAGCGAGTCTGAATAGGGCGTTTTAGTATGTAGTCGTAGACCCGAAACCAGGTGATCTACCCATGTCCAGGGTGAAGGTAAGGTAACACTTACTGGAGGCCCGAACCCACGTATGTTGAAAAATGCGGGGATGAGGTGTGGGTAGCGGTGAAATTCCAATCGAACCTGGAGATAGCTGGTTCTCTCCGAAATAGCTTTAGGGCTAGCCTCAAACGTTAGAATCTCGGAGGTAGAGCACTGTTTGGACTAGGGGCCCATCCCGGGTTACCGAATTCAGACAAACTCCGAATGCCGATGATTTTTGTTTGGGAGTCAGACTGCGGGTGATAAGATTCGTAGTCGAGAGGGAAACAACCCAGACCACCAGTTAAGGTCCCCAAGTATTCGTTAAGTGGAAAAGGATGTGGCGTTGCCCAGACAACCAGGATGTTGGCTTAGAAGCAGCCACCATTTAAAGAGTGCGTAATAGCTCACTGGTCGAGTGGCGCTGCGCCGAAAATGTACCGGGGCTAAACGAATCACCGAAACTGTGGATTGACACCTTTGGTGTCAGTGGTAGGAGAGCGTTCTAGGGGCGTCGAAGCTAGACTGTAAGGACTAGTGGAGCGCCTAGAAGTGAGAATGCCGGTATGAGTAGCGAAAGAAGGGTGAGAATCCCTTCCACCGAATGCCTAAGGTTTCCTGAGGAAGGCTCGTCCGCTCAGGGTTAGTCGGGACCTAAGTCGAGGCCGAAAGGCGTAGACGATGGACAACAGGTTGATATTCCTGTACCACCTCCCCGCCGTTTGAGTAATGGGGGGACGCAGTAGGATAGGGTGAGCGCACGGTTGGTAATGTGCGTCTAAGCAGTAAGGTGTGAAACGAGGCAAATCCCGTTTCTATAACATTGAGCTGTGATAGCAAGGGGAATTTTCCCCGGAGTCCCTGATTTCACGCTGCCAAGAAAAGCCTCTAACGAGGCGGGAGGTGCCCGTACCGCAAACCGACACAGGTAGGCGAGGAGAGAATCCTAAGGTGATCGAGAGAACTCTCGTTAAGGAACTCGGCAAAATGACCCCGTAACTTCGGGAGAAGGGGTGCTCTGATAGGGTGTTAAAGCCCGAGAGAGCCGCAGTGAATAGGCCCAGGCGACTGTTTAGCAAAAACACAGGTCTCTGCAAAACCGTAAGGTGACGTATAGGGGCTGACGCCTGCCCGGTGCTGGAAGGTTAAGGGGAGAGGTTAGCGCAAGCGAAGCTTTGAACCGAAGCCCCAGTAAACGGCGGCCGTAACTATAACGGTCCTAAGGTAGCGAAATTCCTTGTCGGGTAAGCTCCGACCCGCACGAAAGGCGTAACGATCTGGGCACTGTCTCAACGAGAGACTCGGTGAAATTATAGTACCTGTGAAGATGCAGGTTACCCGCGACAGGACGGAAAGACCCCGTGGAGCTTTACTGCAACCTGATATTGAATTCTGATGCAGTCTGTACAGGATAGGTAGGAGCCTTTGAAACCGGAGCGCCAGCTTCGGTGGAGGCATCGGTGGGATACTACCCTGACTGTATTGGAATTCTAACCCATGCCCCTTAGCGGGGTAGGAGACAGTGTCAGGCGGGCAGTTTGACTGGGGCGGTCGCCTCCTAAAGAGTAACGGAGGCGCCCAAAGGTTCCCTCAGAATGGTTGGACATCATTCGTAGAGTGCAAAGGCATAAGGGAGCTTGACTGCGAGACCTACAAGTCGAGCAGGGTCGAAAGACGGGCTTAGTGATCCGGTGGTTCCGCATGGAAGGGCCATCGCTCAACGGATAAAAGCTACCCCGGGGATAACAGGCTTATCTCTCCCAAGAGTTCACATCGACGGGGAGGTTTGGCACCTCGATGTCGGCTCATCGCATCCTGGGGCTGTAGTCGGTCCCAAGGGTTGGGCTGTTCGCCCATTAAAGCGGTACGCGAGCTGGGTTCAGAACGTCGTGAGACAGTTCGGTCCCTATCCGTCGCGGGCGCAGGAAATTTGAGAGGAGCTGTCCTTAGTACGAGAGGACCGGGATGGACATACCGCTGGTGTACCAGTTGTCTTGCCAAAGGCATAGCTGGGTAGCTACGTATGGACGGGATAAATGCTGAAAGCATCTAAGCATGAAGCCCCCCTCAAGATGAGATTTCCCATTACGCAAGTAAGTAAAATCCCTCAAAGATGATGAGGTTGATAGGTCCGAGGTGGAAGCATGGCGACATGTGCAGCTGACGGATACTAATCGATTGAGGACTTATCCTTAAATACATTGCAGTTTGTTGTATTCAATGTTTTGTTTATCCAGTTTTGAGTGAACAAGCTCAATAGTTTGGTGGCGATAGCGAAGAGGTCACACCCGTTCCCATACCGAACACGGAAGTTAAGCTCTTCAGCGCCGATGGTAGTTGGGGTTAGCCCCTGCAAGAGTAGGACGTTGCCAAGCACTAAAAGAGTCATTACCTTATGGTAGTGGCTCTTTTTGTTGTTCCATGAATTCAAGTGCTATATTTACATTTCCCTCAATTTATAACTTAACTAGGCGTGTCTTGATTATCAATAGTTAACGAAATTCAGCTTTAAACAAAGTAAAAAGTGCTTAACGCCCATAGATGTTTATTTATTAACGATACAATCTTTTCACCCCTCCTTCTTTTGATAATTTCTCTATAAACCTTCATGACTTGAGATGATAAAGGGTATATTAAAAGAAGAGGTGAAGCGATGAAAACTGTCAAACGCGTAATCAGTCGTTTCTTCAAAGAACGATTTTTTGATCAAGCCGCGCAAACTGCTTACTATTTATTACTATCGATGTTACCATTTCTTATCTTTCTATTTTCCTTACTTAGTTTCTTTACAGTTAACGAAGAAGTATTGTTAAATTTTCTAGAACCCTTTACCCCTGTTGAAGCTTTCCTGTTAATTGAAAAAAACTTACATGTAATTTTGAATAAAAACCAAGGAAATGTTGTTTATATGAGCTTGGCAGGAGCGTTCTGGTTGTCGTCTATGGCGGTACAATCACTTGCACGCTCGTTAGACTTAGCAAATGGACATAAGCGCCAGTACCCCTTTTGGCAAGTACTCATACGAGATCTAGGCATAACCTTATTGTTTATGCTTGTCATCCCATTGTCTTTATTTTTACCGATAATTGATGAGGCGTTACATCGAATGATGACGCATGCTGATTCAGTGCATGCATGGCATAGCTGGTTATATATTCGCCCCGCGATTCGATGGGGGATGGGCTCGTTGTTTTTGTTAGCTTTTTTTCTACTGTTTTATAAGATTGTCCCGACTGGTAAAATGGCAATCAAAACCGTGTTACCGGGGGCTTTATTTACAACAATCGGTTGGCAGTTGTTTTCGCTATCATTTGGCAAATATGTATCAAATGTTGACTATACCCTCTTGTATGGACAATTGTCTGGTATCATTTTACTTGTACTTTGGTTTTATTCAACAGCTATAATTATTTTATTGTCTGGATTGTTAAATGCTGAATTTCGAAGATCTTCTAGGAAAAGGAGAAGGTAAATATGTTAAAAATATTAGTCGTTGATGACGATCCCAATATTTTGGAGCTTGTAAGTATTCAATTAACCCAAGCGGGATATGCCGTTCAAAAAGCGTCAAATGGATTTGAAGCACTTGAAATCATTGAGATGGATTATCCTGATTTAGTTGTTGTAGACGTAATGATGCCTGGCATGGACGGTTATACATTGACCCGAAAAATTCGTTCGACGACAGATATTCCCGTTTTATTGTTAACAGCAAAAGGGGAGCTAGCAGACAAGGAGAAAGGATTTCTTTCTGGTTCAGATGATTACGTTGTAAAACCATTTGAACCGAAAGAATTACAATTTAGGATAAATGCTATTTTGCGCAGGTACGACAAAGCAGTTGACGCTTTTATTCAAGCAGGGCCATTGAATATTAATCGGCAAAGTTATGAAGTTTTAGTTGGAAATAAAATTTTATTGCTACCCTTAAAGGAATTTGAATTATTATCCGTGTTGGCTTCGCGTTTAAACACGGTATTTACAAGAGATATTTTGTTGGAACGTGTTTGGGGCTATGACTATGAAGGCGATGAGCAAACGCTCAATGTACATATTAAACGTGTTCGTGAAAAATTGCAGAAGTTAACACCTAATGTAAAAATCGCTACTGTACGAGGTGTTGGTTATAAACTAGAGGTATTGGAATGATGAGGTCTCTTTACAGTAAACTCGTGTTGATGACAGCCGCGATTATGATAACTAGTGGGTTATTGGCTTTTTTAGGGATTAATACATATTATCATCAAGTGTTGAAAGTGCAAAATGATGAAAAAAATATGAGCATTGCTCAAAGCCTCGTAATGTTCATTGAAACAAACGAAGGGGTATCTCTTGAAGAATTTTTAGAAACGCAGGCAGCTACGGGCTATAAGCTATACGTAGTCGATGAATCGGGGACTGCTACATTTTATGGCGAGCCATTTCGTGTTGAAAATCTTCCTAAAGAATCCGTGGATAAAGTATTGGATGGACAAGCTTATCATGGAATGGCAAACCTACCGAGCGAGACTTTTGTAACCGGATTTTTTTCTAATGAACTAGTGAATACAGTTGGACTACCTTTTATTCATAAAGGAACAAAGTATGCGCTGTTTATCCGCCCCGATATTAAAATGTTGTTTAATGAAATGCATTATATTATCGCAGGATTATTCACCTTGATGGGGATTATCAGTTTACTGGCTATGCTCATTGTTGCGAAAAAGCTTATTGATCCAATTACAGAGTTAACCGAAGCGACAAAAAAAGTCGGTGAAGAACGGTTTACGGGAGATTTACATATTCATAGGCGTGATGAAATTGGTCAACTCGCACAAAGTTTTCAGCAGATGACGGAAAAGTTAAGTGAGAATAATCGTATTCGCAAAGAGTTTATTAGTGATGTTTCTCATGACTTTCAATCTCCCTTATTAAATATTAAAGGTTATTCTGATCTATTACTTGGCGAGAATTTACCGGAAAAAGAAAGAATTGCATATGCAAAAGTGATTCAATCAGAAACGGATCGATTGTCCAGCCTTACTAAACAGCTACTCCTCTTAACTTCCATTGATCAATTATCAGCACCACTAGAATTAAAAACAGTTCAGTTGGATGAACAACTTAAGGAAGCGGTTCGTAAATATCGATGGTTATTAGAAGAGAAAGATATGACTTTGTCGATGAATCTTGAACGAGTTCAATTTACAGGAGATCCTGGTTTTCTTGAAAAGATATGGGAGAATTTGTTATCTAATGCGTTAAAGTATACTCCGAAAGAAGGCACGATAGACATCGGTTTAACGGAAATTTCGGGGAAGATTGTTGTGACAATTCGGGATAACGGTATTGGGATAGATGAAAATGAACTTCACCGGATTTTTGATCGTTTTTATCGTGCAGATGACTCTAGAACACAAGAGATTAGTGGAACCGGACTTGGCTTGTCAATTGTTCAAGAAGTCGTTCTTTTACATGGTGGAGAGGTTGTCATAGATAGCAAGCGCGGGGATGGCACGGCTTGTATTGTTACACTTCCCAAGATGTAATGTTAAGTTAATCTTCCGTTCATGTTGGTTGTTTATGATAAATATATAACAACAACACGGGAGGAATTTAGGATGCAAAGAACATGGAGTTTACGTCTAATTCGTCTGTCAGCGATTTTTGGGTTGATTGGGACAGTGTTAGGATCTCATATGGCAGGAGCGGGCTCATACGCATTTCGTCCAATCCATGCGCATATTTTATTAGTTGGCTGGTTGTCTATGTTTGCTTGGGGAATCTTTTATAAAGTTTACTCAGTACGAGCTAACAAACTTATCAATTTTCAAGGTTGGACAGCAATCATTGGTTCCATTGGTTTAACGCTTGGTATGTGGCTGCAATTTTTAAAGCCATTTAATGTGAATGAAGTGTTTTCTCTAATTCTCTATATTGTTGGAGGGACAATTTTACTTGTAAGTTTTGCCTTATTTGTTATCGTCACATTCCTTACTGATAGAGAAGGCAAACGATCATGTTAAAAGGTCAGCGATTTTGGTGGCTATCTATTGTCCTTTGGGTTTCTTTAACTGTTGCTTTGTCAGGATTAGCACCAGGCGCAAAGGAGTTTGCAGAAGCGAATAAAGATGCTGGATTACCAGCTGATGCTGAAGCAATCATTGCGGATCGGCAACTAGAGAAATACTTTCCACAAGATGGCGGCATGCCGTTATTCTCAGTTCTTCATAAAGAAGAAGGTTTGACAGACGAGGATATTTTAGAGTTTGCTCAAGCACTTGAGGCACTTGAAACAACTACTTCATTTGGTAAAATCGTTGTCCCTTCGTTGGTGGAATTAGCGCCTGAACAACGCGTAGCGTTTCTATCAGATAATAAAAAAACATTTTTTTCATCAATTACATTGCCTGAAGGATTAGAGGGCAGTGATATACACGAATTAATGAATTCCATAAAGGAAGACGTGGCAAAGCATGTTGATGCGGATGTTGAGTTATCATGGACGGGACCCGCGGCAATTGCAGCAGACGCGGTTGAGTTATTTAGCCGTGCAGACGTTGTGCTCTTACTATCAACGATTGGTATCATTTTGATTTTATTACTCGTTATCTATCGCTCACCGCTTCTTACACTAATTCCGCTTGTTGCAGCGGCGATTGTGTACGCAGTAGTAGATCGAGTCATTGGAATATTCGCTTCTGCGGGGTTATTTACGGTTGAAAGTCAGGCTCTTTCAATTATGACAATTTTATTATTTGCGGTAGTAACGGATTACTCATTGCTCATTTTTTCACGTTACCGTGAAGAATTAAAGCGACATGAATCTGTCCATGAGGCTATGCGAGAGACGATGCGTCATATCAGGGAGCCGATTTTCTTTAGCGGAAGTACGATAGTTCTTGGCGTTGCAACGTTATTTTTTGCGATTTACGAACCATACCGTAATTTTGCACCAGCCTTTGTCATTGCGGCTGCAGCCATGCTCATTGCAGGACTAACATTATTGCCGGCTCTATTTGCAGTTATCGGAAGAAAAGCATTCTGGCCTGTTATTCCGAAATACGGCGAGGAAACGAAGGAAAAGAAAACGATTTGGGGTAAAGTTGCAAATACAGTAACGAAACGCCCTGTGCTCTTTATGATTCCCATTACACTTCTACTCCTACTAGGTGCTTGGAATGTCACAAATATGAAGGAATCATACGATTTAATCGATTCATTCCCAGCGGACTTATCTTCGCGTGTCGGTTATGAACGATTATCAGAGTCGTTTTCACCGGGAAGTCTTGCTCCTGGGACATTATTATTTGTTTCTGATCAAGAATTAGAAGCGAAAGGCTTACAAACGATCGTGGATAAAATCAAAGAGAAATCTGGCATTGAAAATGTATCTGTTTTTGGCAATCCGTTATCGGAGGACGGTAAAAGTGCTAAGTTCTCTATTACATTTGCGGGGAATCCATATGATGTAAAAGCTTTTGATACTGTCCTTGAAATTCGCGATGAGAGCCAGGACATGTTAAAAGATGCCGGATTAACAGACGCAGAGTTATATGTCGCAGGGGAAAGTGCGAAGTATGCGGATTTGAGAGATATTGATAAACGTGATACAACGCTAGTGATGGTCATGATGACAATTCTTATTACGATTATGTTAGGATTACAAACGCGATCAATTGTAGCGCCCATTTATATGATGGGGACAATATTATTGTCGTATGCGGCAACACTTGGGTTATCCATCTTCTTGTTTGAACAATTTTTAGGACTTGAAGCAGTTAGTTATCGAATTCCGTTATATACATTCGTATTCTTAATTGCGCTTGGGGTCGATTACTCGATTATGCTCATCGCAAGAATCCGTGAAGAAATGAAAGTGATGCCATTTGAAAATGCGGTTCGCCGAGGGTTGGAAAGAACAGGTGGCGTCATTAGTTCTGCGGGACTGATTCTCGCTGCAACATTCCTCGTATTGGCGACCATGCCCCTATATGAACTTAAATTATTCGGGTTCATTATGGCTCTGGGAATATTGATAGATACGTTTATTGTTCGGCCACTCCTTATTCCGACAATTCTAGTCAAGCTAGGTAAATGGAGTTTTTGGCCGAAGAAAATAAAATAGTCATGAATAGTAACAAGAGGAGAGTGATGCAAGCTCTGCCTCTTGTTATTTTTTTAAGCGATTGTATTGCTTCACAATAAAATCAAACGCTTATTTTTTATACGTAGTAAGTCGGCAAGGGTTGTAATCCCTTTTCGTTCTAACCGTTTGATAATTTCAACAAACAAATGAGCGGTTGTTAACGCATCGCCAAGTGCGCGGTGGCGTTCAAATATTTTAGTTCCGAAAAGCTTTGCATATTCTTCTAAGTCGAGGGCTTTTAATTTTGGCATGATATGCTCAATTAACTCATAAGTATCAAAAGTTGAAGGCAATTCAACCGAATGTTTTGCCCGGTGGAGTTCTTTTTTAATGACCATTGTATCGAAAGTCAAATGGTGACCCACCCAACAATTACTATTATTGTCTTCAACAAACTGAAAGTAATTTTTAATTGCCTCAAGGGAATTCGGTGCGTCTTTAACATGATGTTGTTCAATAGAAGTGAGTGTTGTAATATGTGCAGGGATTTCACGAGACGGATTCGCAAATGTTTGGAAGGTTTTATCTGTCACTTCCATTTGTTCAACATGAACAGCGCCAATCTCAATCAGCCGATCATGTGTTTCAATTGCAAATCCCGTTGTTTCGGTATCAAAAACAGTAAAGGACATGTCTGTTAATTTAGTACTCAACTGTAATGATTCACTTAATGTATATGGTAGTCTTTTTTTTCTTCCAAACATCTAACTTCCCCCAAGTTGTTTTTCCATTTATTCAACGTCTTTATTATAACTTTGCTAATAAATGCGCTTGTAAAGATTGAACAGTTTTTAACATCGTTTTTAGTTCATCTCGTTCCCATCGTCGGATTGAGTCAAACTTTATTTCAGTTGAACTCATTTCTCCACGAAGATGTTTCTTCCATGATAATTGAATTCTCGCTTTAAGGGCAACTTCATAGGCATGACGTATATCATTCGCAAATCCAACTGAAAATTCGCCTGTTTGTACCAATCCATCTAGTAATTGTAAGGGTGTTTGATTAGTGAGGTTTTTTAGGACACCTAAAATTTGTAAGCAGTGGTGCATTGGAAATAAAGCATGTAGCTTAATGTCAATCCTATCAAGCCTACCTCTAGTTTTAAAGAGGGAGAATAAAGATTGTTCGAATTGTGGTATCGGCTTATTTTGTTCTTGTTGTGCCATGTAATAGAGAAACGTTTGCGCATTTTTCAACTGGCTTTGTACCATCGTTATAAAAGCCTTATTTAGCGATACATTCCCAAATAAAAATCGAAACGATAAAAAATTATAACCTAATAATATATGTTCGTCAGTCGCTTTTATTGACCATTCTTGTAGACGTTGTTGCCATTCTGAAATGGATCCTCGCCATATCTCTTCATTCGCCATCATTTTTCCTTCGCACCTTGCATAGCCAACTTGCTCTAAATGCTGAACAATTTCTTCACCAAGTAACGAAAAGTAATCCTCTACTAATGTCTTTTTTTGCACATCAGTTATATCGGCATAGACGAGAAAATGATCTTGATCGGTCAGCATAAATTGTTCACCACGAGCACCGCTGCCCATTTGATACCAAGAGAATGCAACAGGTGGTAATCCAAAACCTTTTTTATCTAGTGACTGGACAGCTAATTTTACACAATGCCGTGCGAGACGATCATATAGTTTCGTAATGATTTCTAACGTATGAATGGTCGAAATTTCATCGCCTATTAAGCTTGTTAAAACGTCATAGATGGCCTCTTTTACAACGGGTAAATTATCAAAGGAAGATTCTTCTATCGTTTTTAATATCCCCATTGCACCCCGGTCTCTTTTAGAAATTAAATTTTGAAAGGTGATCACGCCTATCAATGCATGCCCGTCTACAACCGGTAAGTGTTTAATACCGTTTTTATAAAAGATTGATAAAATTTCATAATAATGGTCATGGGGAGAGGCGATAAAAGGTTTTAATGTCATAATATCCACGGCACATAGTGAGTTGGGGAGGCCTTGACCTAAAACTCTTTCTACAAGGTCTTTTTCAGTAATAATTCCAACTAATTGTTCATTTTGATCAACAACCATGACCGAGCTAATAGAATTCTTAATCATGACGTTGGCAATATCTTTAACTGAATCGGTTAGCTGAACTGTGATGGCAGGTGAACTCATTAAGTCTATTGCTCTGCGGACAAATGGCTCACTTTTTCCCCACTCATCCCCGAGTTTCACTTGTTCACCTAGAGAAGCATAAACACTACCCAGGCGTAGGGCTATTTCTTTTAATACATATTCTCGGACAGCGTCATCTTTTAACCTGGCTTTTACAACGGAAGCAGGGATTTGTAAGCAATAGGAATTTTCCACAATCTCTAGGTCAAGACGATGTTTTAAAATCGGGTACACCGACTGATTTAAATAATGTGCAATATGGGAAAACCCAATGATTTCATCCTCCTGCAACACCTCGAGTAGCACAGATAATCCTTTCTCACTTTCAATAAAGACCTCTGCTTTTCCTTCTAATACTAAAAAAAGTCCTTCGTTAGGCGTTTTAAAGTAAACGATTTTTTCGGATTGTTGATAATGCTTCAACTGACAATCTGTCATGAATGTTATGAATTCACTTTCCGATGTTCCTTTAAAGAGGGGATGGTCATGGATTTTTTGATAGAGTGCAACACGTTCATTTTCCCTCATAGTGTAATCGCTCACTTTCAAAATAGTTAACTCCCCCTCCCAATTATAGAGTAGTAGGGAAGGGGAGCGGTTTAAAGTAATTTAGTTTTCAAGCTCTTTATAGCCAGTTTCGGCTTTAAATTTGACTTCTTCATAGCTAATTTCATCCTTAGCTTTAGAAGATACGAGTGTTCCAATAATTGCAGCTAAAAATCCGGCTGGAACAGAAATTATAGCTGGATTTTCAAAAGGGAAAATTGGATTTCCAACGAAAAAGGCAGCCCCTTCTACAGGGTTGATAACGTTAGGACTCATTGCTACGAGAATGAGTGCCGTAAATAAACCAGTGAGCATAGAAGCTATTGCGCCTGTTGTATTAAAGCGCTTCCAATAGATTGTAAATAGAATGGTTGGCACGTTTGCGGAAGCTGCAATACAGAAAGCAAGTGAAACTAGGAATGCAACGTTCATCTTTTCAGCACCGAGTGCTAAAAGAATTGAGATGAATGAAACACCAAGTGAAGCAATTCGAGCGGCATTTACTTGTTGCTTCTCAGTCACTTTTCCTTTTTTAATAATTTCACCATAAAGGTCGTGTGCAATAGCGGATGCTCCTGACAACACTAGACCCGCAACAACAGCAAGAATGGTAGCAAATGCAACGGCTGCAACAAATGACTCTAATGCTTCTCCACCTAATACACCAGCGAGCATCGGTGCGGCCATATTCCCCGCGGCATTTTCAGCAACAATCGCATCTACGCCAACGAACTTTGCAGCGCCAAAGCCTAGGAAAATCGTAAGAATATAAAATAGTCCAATAATCCAAACTGCATAAATAACGGATGAACGTGCTGTTTTTGCATCTTTCACCGTAAAGAAGCGCATTAAAATATGTGGAAGGCCCGCTGTTCCTAATACGAGCGCAATTAGAACGGATATGAGACCAATCGGATCTTTATAAACAACACCAGAATGAAGGAAAGCTTCCCCGTGTGGTGTTGCATTTCTCATCGCATCAAACATACCTACAAAGTTAAAGTTGAATTTTAATAAAACAAGGAATGAAATAATAATGGTACCTGCCATGAGTAAAACTGCTTTAACAATTTGTACCCAACTCGTTGCAGTCATTCCGCCAAATAAAACATAAACCGTCATCATGAAACCGACTAGGAGCACAGAAAGCCAATACTCTAGTCCGAAAAGAAGTTTAATGAGCGCGCCTGCACCGACAAGTTGTGCAAGCATATAAAATAGAACAATTGTAATGGTATTTAAAGCGGCAGCACCGCGCACTTTTCTAGCATGAAAGCGAGCACCAATCATATCTGCCATCGTAAACTTCCCTAAGTTACGAAGCGGCTCGGCAACTAAAAATAATACAACTAAGTAAGCGGTTAACCAACCAACACTATAATAGAACCCATCAAATCCATTTAAAGAAATAGCCCCTGCAATCCCGAGGAAGGACGCTGCGGATAAATAATCTCCAGCAATCGCCATACCGTTTTGCCAACCAGTTAAAGATGAACCCGCGGTATAAAAATCACTAGCAGTAGTAGTTTGTTTAGCAGCCCAATATGTAATGCCAAGTGTAAGTCCTATAACCCCAATAAAAATGATAATCGATATGCTACTCACTCATAAGTTCCCCCTTTACTTTACAACGTATTTTTTGATGATTTCTTCTACATTTTCATCGAACTCTTTTGCTTTATTCATATAAATTGAAGTAAGCACCCAAACCATAATAAAAATGCCAAATGCATAAACCCATGTCCATGTCATCCAACCAATTGCACGCGCTTCAAGAATAGATGTATAGCTTGTTAAGATAGGCAGCGTGAAAAAGACGACAAAAAAGAAAATAACATAAGGTATAGCAAATTTCTTTTTACGTTTTACTAAACTTTTGAATTCATCTGTTTGAATAATTTTTGCGTAATCTACTGTTTTTTCATTTTGACCCTGGTTCATTATTTCATCTCCTTTGAATAAATGTGGGGTTGGCTAGCGAACAAGTAAAAATAGTTTCTAGCCTCTTTCATGATTAGTTCTCCTTTGAATTGAATGAATTAAAAGAAGAATATAAAAACGTCTGATAGACTCTAAAATACCAATCTATCAGACAATATGCAAGCTTTAATTTATTTATTTTAGGTTTTAATTTCGAAAAAGGTCTATAATTCTGGGGAAAAGGATTGCGAGCAATTTTACGCCCTTTTATAACATCTTATCTGCAGTGAGATGTGCATCAAATGCATCAATAATAGTAAGGAAGTGGTCTGCTTCACGAAATACATGGTCTGCGAGAAGAGGGTGTATGATGCTTTTTATTCTGCATTCTTCAATTAATTCTCGAGCCGTTTTCTTAAAATCCCGCAATGAAACGACAGAAACGCGGTTCTGATCCAGAAATTGTCCTAAAAGCGGTTTTGTTTCTGATTGAGGCCGCATGGAATCTAAATCTATAGCTTGATAAAGAAGTTGATCGAAATCATGGCTGAACTCCTGAGCTTGATCAACAAGTTTTCTCTCGGAAGGATCTAACAAATGGCCAATAAACTTTGAATGGTCCGCCATGATTTTCAAGAAAAAAACGTTCTCTTTAACAATTGCGTCGGCTAAAGGTTGCAGCTTTCCTTCATTTAAGTCTTTTAATCGATTAGCAAAATAAGCAGCCTCACGGCTAATATGATCCACCAAAAGTGGGAAATTGTTTCCTCCAATTTTACAATGCAAGATTAATCCGAGAATTTTTCGTTTGTATGCCCAAATGGAAGCTGCCGCTTGATAGACTTGTATATTTAGTCGTCTAATCACTTCAGGATCTGTTTTCTCATTATAATCTGCAATTTGCTCTTCAATCCGTTCAAAAATCACAATGTATTCCTTAGCTTCTTGGATGAGTTCTGTATCATCAGCAGTAAATCCAAGAGTTAAAAAGAAAGCGTGTTCCTTCATAATACGTGACCAAAAACGAATCTCCTCCAATGATTGCGTTACAAATGGCGAAATAGAAATTCACTCCTTCTAATATACCTGCGCTATCATTGTATGCAGAATGGGGTGAGATACAACTAATTAGTCTTAAATGAGTAACGATATGTATTGTTCCACCATGACTACAAAATTAATCTGGAGAATTCTTTGAAGTGATATCTCGTAGTGTAATTATTCATCAATCTATAACACAAAAAAACCATAATGTAGGGATAAATGAAATATCTCTACATTATGGGTCACGATACTAAAAGCTTGAACAAAATGTTGGCCTGCTAACTATTGTTATTTATACACTTACGGGTTCTTTACTAGATAATTCTTCTTCGGGTAATAGCCTGATATTGCCTTGTTCATCTGTTGGACTGCCTAATAGGTCGCAAGGACGTCCGACTTGATCGATTAGGCCATCTTTAATTTTAACAATCCGATCCGCAAGTGCGTGAGCATCGTTTTGATTATGTGTTACGAATATTGCAGTTGCATTGGCTTTCTTTAAAATCCGGCGAAGATCTTCTCGGATTTTAACGAGAAGATCGGTATCTAGGTTGCTGAAAGGTTCATCCAATAGAATAAGCTCTGGCTGTGGAGCGATTGCACGAGCAAGTGCCACACGTTGTTGCTGACCGCCGCTTAACTGATGCGGATAGCGTTTTTCATAGCCATCTAGTTCGACGAGTTCCAAAACTTCTTTTACTCGTTTTAGTTTATCGTTACGGCTCATTTTAGGGAGTCCGAATAATACGTTATCCGTGACAGACATGTGCGGGAAAAGCGCATAATCTTGAAATACCATACCAATGCCACGTTTTTCAGGTTGGACAAATGTATAGTCGTCAAACACTTTCTTATCCCCTAATGTAAATGAACCACCTTTTGGCATTTCAAGTCCAGCAATCAGTCGAAGAATTGTACTTTTTCCGCTACCACTACGTCCAAGTATAGAGATTATTTCACCTTTGTTAACCGTAAGTGTGAAGTTTTCGATCGCATTTGTCGACGAATTCGAATAGGCGAAACTCATATTTTGAATATCTATAAACATATTATTTTGGCCCCTCTCTAAGCAACTTGTTAAATATGAATATTGCAATCGCGCTTACACCGACTATGAGTAAGGAAGCTTGTGATGCTTCCATAATTTTTTCATCACTTGCATATTGGAACGCTTTTGTCGCTAGTGTATCATAGTTGAACGGTCGTAAAATGAGCGTCAATGGAATTTCTTTTAATATATCGACAAAAGTAAGAATGAATCCGCTTATAATTGCACCTTTCATCATCGGAATATCGATTTTGAAAAAAGTTCGCAAACTACTTACGCCTAGCATGCGTGAGGCATCACGAAAATCTGTACCGATCTTCGTGTATCCTGATTCAATCGAATTGTACCCGATTGCGAAAAAACGTATAATATATGCGCTAATTAGCATGACTAGACTAACACTTAAGACGAGTGCGGAGTCTACGCCTAACCATATATAGACAGGTGCAAGATATCGGTCAATGGCAATAAATGTTGTAACGACTGCAACTGCGATAACTGCACCAGGAATAGAGTACCCAAGAATTGTTAATTTGGGTAATACTTTTGCGAATTTATGCTTTGTAATACGACTAAAGTTTCCAATGATAAGGGAGAATAAAATAATAAGTAATGCAGCAGTGCCTGCAACAATGATTGAGTTTTTCGCGTATGTCAATACTTCCTCCATTGGAACTTTGCCGAATGTGAGAATAACCCAATCCAATAACTGGAGAACTGGAATTAGAAAGGCAATCGTGAAAATAATAAGCGTATACCCTGTCGCCATTGCTGCCTTTTTTCCGGTTAATTTAACAAGCGGCAGCGGTCTAACTTTTGTTGATGCAAAACTATACTTTTTCCCGCCACGGAGTGCCCACTCGATAAGTAGTATGAATATGACGATCCCCATCAGGCAAGCTGCGAGCTTGATGGATGAATTCAAGTCACCTAAACCGAACCACGTCTGGAAAATTGCTGTACTGAACGTTTGAATACCAAAATACTTAACAACCCCATAGTCATTTAACACTTCTAGTATGACGAGACTTACCCCACCAACGATTGATACACGTGAGATAGGGAGTACGACTTTCAGAAAGATTTCTATAGAGCCTTTCCCGAGTGTCCGCGCACTTTCAATAAGAGATGCAGCTTGATTGGACAAAAATATTCTAGTAATCATGTAAACATATGGATAAAGAAATAATGTATATATAAAAATAGCACCCGGGACATTCATAATATCGAAATAGGATTGATTTACAGTGACATCAAAATGATTTCGAAGGGTCTTTTGAATGATGCCTGTATAATTAAGGATACCGTGATACGTATAGGCGCCAATGAATGGCGGTATTGATAACGGTAGGATGAGTGACCATTTCATGAAATTACGAAGTGGAAAGTCATATTGTGCAATAAGCCAAGCCAGACTAAGACCAATTGCAATGGTTAGAATGGCCGTGAAGAATACAAGTGTCAGTGAAGACTTAATATAATTAAGAAGCATGAATTCCCGTATATGCTCCCAATTTTCATTGTTTGGTGCGAAAATTCCTGTAACAATTGATAAGTTCGGTATAAACAATAGAATAATAATGAGTAATGCACCAATCGTCCAGCCATTCACGTTTGCAATTCGCCTCTTCATGATCAAATCCATCCTTTACCTGTTCCGCAATAACCCCCTACCGCAAAAGCGACAGGGGGCACGATACTATTTCCAACCTACTTCGTTAAAAAGCATGATCGCTTTTGCATTATTTTCTCCAAGTACTTCGAGTGGAATTTCCTGTTCCTTAAACTCGCCCCAAGACTTTAGTAGTTCCGCTGGTTCGACGTCTGGATTAACTGGATATTCGTAGTTTGCTTCCGCAAATGTAAATTGTGCTTCCTCGCCAGTTAGGAATTCAAGAAGTTTCAAAGCATTATCCGCATTTTTTGAACCATTTACAACACCGGCTCCACTAATGTTGACGTGTGTACCTGTTGTTTCTTGGTTCGGGAAGAAAATGCCTAGTTGCTCTGCTACTTTTACTTCTTCAGAATCCTGGGAGTTTAGCATTTGTCCTAAGTAATATGTGTTCATAATTGCAACGTCACCAATGCCTGCCGCAATGCCCTTTGCTTGGTCACGATCTCCGCCTTCTGGACTGCGTGCCATATTGTCGACAATGCCTTGTGCCCATTCTTTCGCTTTTTCTTCACCGTCAATTTCGATGAATGAAGCTAAAAGAGATTGATTGTAAACACTTTCGGAGGAACGAACGAGGAAACGTCCTTTCCATTTATTATCAACAAGTGCTTCATAAGTGGATAACTCTTCAGGTTTCACCTTATCTTTATTATACACCAAAACCCGCGCGCGTTTCGTTAAACCTACCCACATATCGTCAGAATCACGGAACTTTTCAGGAATTTGTTTCGATAACTTGTCACTTGACACTTCTTGAAGTAATCCTTGTTCTTTTGCACGATATAATCTTCCAACATCGGCAGTTAGGAAAAGGTCCGCTTGTGTAGCTGTCCCTTCACGTTTAATACGCTCGATTAACTCGTCAGCTTCTCCTTTGATGACGTTCACTTTAATTCCTGTTTCATCCTCAAACTTTTTGTACAGCTCGTTATCGACATCATAGTGTCTGCTCGTATACAAATTTACTTCAGCTTTTTCGTTTTTCTTCTCGCTACCTGTTGTATCAGTGCTTTTCTTATTCCCGCATGCCGCGAGGATTAGTAGCAGAGAGACAAGCACCAGCACAAAACTTCTCTTCATGTACTTTCATCTCCAAACGTCTAATTTTATATTGATAACGATTCTCAATCTCATTACAAATATAAAGTTTGACAGCGATAAAGTCAACATAAAGTATATGAAAATTAACTAAAAAACATCTATCAGTCAAGGAGTGAATAAAATTCCTCTCATCTAACTTCAGCCTACATGAAATGGTGCAGTTTCGGAGACTGATACCATCTCTAATAAAGCTTCTTGCACATCGGCATGCAGTTGAGGGGCGGTTCAGTTGAAAAAATGAGAACCGGAATTGTGAATGTTAATAAACCCTCTCATAATCCTTAATGGTTTTGAATTTAATTTTTAATGGTTTTCTCACTGATTTCTAATTTTTGGATATTAAATTAGAAACTAATCAAATTAATGTTGGAGGAATGTTAAAAATGAAAATTGTAATTGTGCCGTCAGGATTTAAAGAGTGTTTAGAAGCCGAGGAAGTAGCTTTGGCGATGGAACGTGGCGTGAGACGTGTTGAGCAATCTATCGATATGGAAGTTATACCGATGATTGATGGGGGAGAAGGATTTGCAAAGACAATTGTTAACATAAAAGGTGGGGAATTGATTTATAAAGAAGTGACGGGACCAATCGGCGAGATGATTGAGAGTCACTTCGGGATTATTGTGGAGAATGGTAAACGGACTGCCGTTATTGAAATGGCAGCGGTAGCTGGACTAAAACTCGTGCCGAGAAATCAAAGAAACCCTTTGAAAACAACAACCTATGGTATAGGAGAGTTAATTGTTGCAGCACTAGATTTAGGTGTCGACAATATACTGATCGGCTGCGGTGATTCAGGCACGTCAGACGGCGGAGCAGGAATGGCGCAAGCGCTGGGCGTTCAGTTTTTAGATAAGAAAAGACAGCTCGTCGATATCCATGGCGGGGAAGATTTGATGAAGGTGAGTTCAATCGTAACGACTCATTTAGATAAAAGACTACAGGATGTGTCCATTAATGTTGCGTGTAACTGGAAGAATATTTTATGTGGGGAAAGCGGGGTTGCCCGAGTATTTGGACCTCAAAAAGGAGCAACTCCAAAACAAGTTGAACGTCTATCTTCAGCATTAGAACGTTATGCAGCTTTAATTCAAGAGGCATTAGGGATAGACGTTCGTTCATTGCCAGGAAGCGGGGCATCTGGTGGATTAGGTGCAGGACTCATTGCTTTTACGGGAGCCATGTTACATCCACGATTCGATATTATTATGGACTACATAAATATTGAAGAAAAAATTTCAACAGCAGATCTTGTATTTACTGCGGAAGGGAGTTTGGATTTTCAAACGCCAAATGGAAAAATCCCGGCGGAGGTCGCGCGTATTGCGAAAAAAAATAACATCCCAGTCATTGCGATTACCGGAACGATTGGGAAAGGGGCAGATTTAAACTATCGTGCAGGGATAGATGCATATTGCAGCATTATTCAAAAACCGACTTCTTTGGAAGAGGCCATACAAAATGCACCAAAATGGATAGAAGAAAGCACGGAGTCCGTATTCCGACAAGTTTTGATTGGCTTAGATGTTGCACAAAAAATGAAACTTAAAGAAAGCGTGTAATAAAAATGAAAACGAGAATGAAAAGAAAAATGGAAAAGCAAACTCGTATTCAGACTAGGATTCAACAATTAACGGTAAGATCAAAAGTGATTATTAGTTTACACCTTCTATTTATGACTGCAGTCTTACTAATTGGTGCGTTGGATTACCGTGCAAAAGTTTCTTTATTTGCTTTTTTATCGGCTATGACGTTATGGATTGCAACCAAAATTCCTGCGGGTTTTGTAGCAATTGGTCTCATTGTGTTTATCATTTTAATGAATGCGGCAGAACCGGAATTGTTATACGATTCACTATCTGAAGAAGTTGTATGGCTTATGATAGGGTCTTTTGTTATTGGAGAAGCAGTTAAAATGTCCGGATTGGCAGAACGATTAACACACTCAATATTGAGGGGGTCGAATAAGAAAAACAATTTACTTTTTGGATTAAGTTCAGTGTTATTTACTTCTGCATTTTTCGTTCCCTCAACATCTGGACGAGCAGCTTTATCAATGCCAATTATTAATCAGTTGAGTCAAGGTTTTTCGTATAAAGAACGAAGTGTGTTAGCTATCATAGCACCTGTGATTATATTAATGAGTACGTCAGCAACCTTAATTGGCGCAGGTTCTCATTTAATTGGAATCGGTTTACTGGAGAGTACGGTTAATCAAACCATCTCTTATATTCAGTGGTTTATATGGGGAGTGCCATTTGCAATCGTCGTTACACTGTTTTCGATTCTTGTAATAAAGTGGAAGTTATGGCCAAAGGACGGATTAAAGGAAGTTGAAAACAGACAATCAGAAGAAGAAATCCAGTGTAAAAAGTCGATGAACGGAAAAGAGAAAAAGACAATCATTTTAATTCTATTTTTAATTCTTGGTTGGATGACAGAAAACATACATGGATATGATATAGCGTTTATAGCGATGATAGGTGCAATCCTGATTATGATGCCGAAATTCGGAATCATTAGCTGGAAACAAGGGATAAGTTCAGTCTCCTGGAATTTGATTGTATTTGTTGCTGCGGCAACAGCACTTGGAAAGGTACTAGTAGAAACAGGCATCGTCAAATGGATTGAAGAAGAAATGCTCAATGTACTGTATTTGTTTACAGGCGCTCCGGAATGGCTGATTGTATTGATTATTTTGCTTGTAACTGTGACAAGCCATTTATATATCACTTCACATACAACACGTGCGATTGTTTTTATCCCAGGTTTATTATTATTTAGCGAAACGATAGGGGTTAATCCTGCAACAGTTGTTTTTCTAAGTTTAATAGGGATGAACTATTGTGTTACAGTTCCGGTCAGCTCGAAAGCATTACTTCTCTTTTATGAGGAAGGTGAAATTTCATATGATGCTAGAGATTTATTAAGGGTTAGCGCGATATTAATGCCTATATATATAATAATCGTCATGTTTTTCTATTTTTCTTATTGGCAGTGGACAGGGATGCAATTATGAACCCTGAGACGTTACTTATATAGTGGCAGGTAAATGTGTGAGATATAGTTATGACAATTTACGAAGTGGATAAAAGGGGAGGGTGTCGACAAAGTATTATGCAGTCGATATTCTCTTTTTTTATTGTATGTAATTGTATATTTTGGATGTTGTCATGTACAGAACCGGAAAAGTGGATGGTAATCATCTACTAATATGCCATTGATAAGCGGGTACGTAGCGCTCTTTTTTATTTTGTATCGTTATTCACACATTTGTCGATAAACTCGCCTTTCTTCATTTACGTCATACTTCTATTTTTTATCGTTTGCAATATTTCCGAAATGTTACAAATGTGTCCCGGTAGTTGTGAAGTAATTGTGAATACAACTGAGGATAAATAGTAATGGTTACCTCCACATGTTAAAGTTGTATTATAAATACATATTTAAAGAAAAGGGAGGTCGTATGCAATTGAAAACGAATGGAATGATCTTTTTGTTGGCATTTGTCTTAGCTTTTGCAGGTGGATATTTCTTTTTTAATAGCGGTAAGACGGAAGTTATGCAAGCGGTAACAAATGAGCAAAGTACGAAAAAAGAGGTAGTTGAAGAGGAAGAGAGTCAATCAGAGGAGCAAGCTTCTGCAGAGTTTGAAATCTTTAATACGAATAGTTGTCTATCTTGTCATGCAGTTAGTTCTTTAGGGCTCGAAGGCGGAATAACAGGACCAGATTTGTCGAATTCATACACAGATATAGAAGGTAAACACGGCGTAGACTTAGATTCATTTTTAAAAGAACCTACGTCAGCGGTAATGACCGGTGTAATAGAGGGAAATCCGCTTTCAGATGAAGACCGTGCAGAGATTGTTGATTTGTTGAAAAAGGCTTCAGAAGAATAAAAAATGAGGTGAATTGAATTGACGACGAAACGAATTATATCGGCAGTCTTAGGGATTGTCGCTGGTTTATTGGTTGCGGTTGTGTTTTTCGCTGACTTTAATCAAGCAAGTGAAAATGCTTCTGGTGATTTAAAATCCAAGGCTGAAAAGGTTTATGTGCCATATGGAGAGCTCGATGAATATTACATGATGTCATCCGGAGGACATTCAGGTCAGTTGTTTGTTTATGGAATTCCATCCATGCGTAAAATCCGAACGGTACCTATCTTTACGCCTGACCCTGCTACGGGCTATGGATATTCAAAGGAAACAAAAGAAATGCTTGGCGGTTTTACATGGGGAGATTTTCATCACCCAGCAATATCTGAAACGGCAGGGGACTATGATGGTGAGTTTTTATTTGCAAATGACGTAGGCAACAACCGTGTTGCAGCAGTTGATTTAAGCACATTTACTACAGTCGATATCATGTCGCTGCCAAATATGGGGGGGCCCCATGCGGGTGTTTTTGTCACTGAGAATACGGAATACATTGCACTTCCCACTCGGTTTGCTCGTCCATTAGATAATAAGTATGCAGACTTGGATAAGTATGAGGAAGAATATAAAGGCGTTGTTTCAATGACGACTTTTGATAAGGAAACAAAGAAATTTGACCTTGCTTATCAAATCGTTCTGCCGCCTTGGTCATACGATTTATCAGATGCTGGTAAGAAAATGTCTGGTGATTGGATCGTTATGACAACCTATAACTCGGAATTTGCAACAACAAATCTTGAAATAAATGCCTCTCAAAATGACAGAGATTATATTGTACTTGTTAATTGGAAGAAACTTGAGGAAGAAGTAGCGGCAGGAAATTATCATGACGTAAATGGCGCTAAAATGATTGACCCACGAGACCATAAAGGTGCGATTTATGCCGTTCCTGTAGCGAAATCACCACATGGTGTTGATGTTACGCCAGATGGAACTCGTTATATTGCTGCAGGTAAACTCGCTCCGATGATGACTGTTTTCTCATTTGAAAAGACGTTTGAAGCAATTGAAAAAGAAGACTTTACGGATGAGAAATTTGGGATTCCTGTTCTTTCTTATGAAAGTGTCATGGAACGTGAAGTTGACCCTCCTGGTGCATTAGGACCGTTACACACACAGTTTGACGATAAAGGGAATGCCTATAATACGATGTTCATTTCCTCTGAAATTGTGAAATGGAATATAGAAACAGGCGAAGTAATCGACCGAACACCTTCTTACTTCTCGCCAGGACACGCGGCAGCAGCAGAAGGAGATACTGTATCTCCAGATGGCAAGTGGCTCGTTTCTTTAAATAAAATATCAAAGGATAATTTCTTATCCGTTGGCCCATCTCATCCCGAATCTATGGATTTAATTGATATTTCGGGAGAAAAAATGGAGCATATTATGGCTGTTCCGGTAGATCCTGAGCCGCACTATGCACAAATTGTACACCGAGACAAAATCAAAACAGTAACCGTTTATGAAAAAGACGAAAACAGAGAAAACTCCGTTTGGAAGCAAGAGGATGCACGGGTTGAACGTAAAGGTGATGAAGTACATGTTTACGGAATTGCCATGAGGTCAAGATTTATTTTCGATGCACAATCAGACAGACCTGATGCCGTCACTGTTAAAGAAGGAGATCGTGTCTTCTTCCACTTAACGAACATTGACCTTGACCAAGATATTACACACGGATTTGGAATTAATGAATATGACTTAAATTTTGAAGTGCAACCAGGACAAACAAGTACATTGGAATTTGTTGCCGATAAAGCAGGCGTTTATCCGATTTACTGTACAAACTTCTGTTCAGCACTTCACCAAGAAATGAGCGGTTATTTACTCGTAGAACCTAAGTAATGATATTTCGACATAGTAAAGGGCGCATCGATGGGCCCTTTACTTTTTATAAAATCGGAGGTGATCTCCAATGAAGAGAAATCTTTCAAACGCTTCAGTGATTAGCCTTATAACTGCGGCAATCATCACAGTGTCGACTCTTTTTGTCCCGTGGTGGGGCATGAAGTTTTATGCGCCTCAATATCCAGAGGGACTTGATATTATCGTTTATCCATCAACGCTCGCCGGAGACATCGACATTGTAAATTCGTTAAATCATTATATTGGTATGGCTATATTCAGCAATGAGTCGTTTCCGGAATTACAATGGATGCCTTATATTGTCATTGCGTTTTTTGTGCTAATTTTAATTGTTGCGCTATTGCGTAGGAAATCCTTTCTTTATGGCTTAATTGCTTTATTTGTTATCGGAGGCATCATTGGAATTTGGGATATGTATCGTTGGTTAAAAGAATTTGGTACAAACTTGGATCCAATGGCGCCTATTGAACTGGAGCCATTCATTCCACCAATTATTGGAGAAAACACAATCGCGAACTTTGTGACACATAGCTACTTCTTGTTTGGCGGCTATCTGTTAGTTCTTGTGTTTATCTTGTTGGTTTTCCCGTTATGGAAGGATCGTGCAAAATGAAAAAACGATTGCTCATGTTAACTTTAGTCATTTGTAGCTTCCTGTTTGCAAGTGTTGCAAGTGCTAAGGAAGAGGCTTTATTGCAACAATTAATTGAAGAAGTGCCGACCGGTGGTACTCTTGAGCTGGAAGGTAAACCGTATACAGGCAATATTGTAATATCAAAACCGATTACTGTCATTGGTAAAGAAGGAACATCCATTGAAGGTGATGGAACGGGAAATGTCATTGAGATTAGAAGTGATGGGGTTACCCTTGATACGTTGGCGATTTCAGGAAGTGGCATGAGTAGAAGTTCTCAAGAAGAACACTCTGGCGTTAGGGTGATGGCAAACGATGCGATTTTAACAAACTTAACAATTACGAATAGTTTCCACGGTATCTTTCTAAATAAATCCAAAAACACAAGAATGTCTAATATCACTGTCGTTGGTCACGGGGCTGATCAGCTTGGCACGCAAGGAAATGGCATTCATATTATGCGTTCTAGTGAAAACTATATTGATAATAGTTACTTAGAGAAAACACGTGATGGAATCTACGTGGAGTACTCGCATAATAACTTCATTGATAATAATACGATGACGGATACGAGATACGGCCTTCATTATATGTATTCTAACTATAACTCTTTTAAGGAAAATGATTTTATCAAAAATGTCGGCGGTGCAGCCATTATGCATTCCGACCATATTCATTTGGAAAACAATAAGTTCTCGTTTAACCAAGGTTCCCGATCATTCGGCTTACTTATCCAAACAAGTCGTGATATTCACGTTTTAAATAATGAGTTTCACTTAAATCAGCGGGGACTCTATTTAGAACAATCAACGAGTAACAGAATAGAAGGGAACGATTTTTTCCAAAATGAAATCGGCATTGAATTGTGGACATCTTCAACCTCGCATGTATTTATTAAAAATCAATTTAACAACAACAAGGTGCATGCATTAACGGTCGGGGGAGAGTCGAATAATGATTGGTTTGAAAATGGAGTAGGGAATTACTGGAACATGCCGCTGCTCGATTTAAATCAAAATGGTATTGGAGATGACCCGCTTGAATATTCATCATCTTTAAGTGAATTAGTCGAGGAAAATGAACTGGCTTATTTATTTTTATCGAGCCCAGCTATTACGATATATGAAAAAGCGAATGATTTATTAACGCATCAGAAGGTGATGGCATTCGATAAGTACCCCATCATGTCGGAACGTAAACCTATAAATATGACTGGAGTCGGTGTAGGAATTATCCTAGTCAGTGCAGTCGTTTACGTGTATAGAAGGAGAGCATTGCGATGATGTACATTTGGAAGGAATTTCTTGAGCAAACGCGTGGAAAAGGATTGTGGTTTGGACTTGGTATGCTGATGATCACATCGATATTCCTAATCGCAGAAGCGCGTCAGTTTCCGGCGGATCTTGGATTTGAGGCATTACTGCTATCCATATTCGATATGAACATTTACCTAATCCCATTATTTGCGATGTTTTTAACATCGTTTTCAATTTTCCAAGAGAAAGAATTAAAAACATCGATGATTTTATTGACGAAAAAAGAGTCGACTTTCACGTTGATTTTTAAAAAGTCGATTGCCATACAACTTGTAATTATTACGGCATTTGTTTCTGCATATTTTGTATTGGCGCTCTTCATGAAAGCTTTTTTAGCTTTTCATCTTATGAGTTTCTTGCATTTTATTATCGTAATCATGATTTTCCTCTTTATATTTAACCAAGTCGGGCTCTTCCTTGGTGTTGCCTGTAATACAAAAATGCAATTAGTCGGCGCGAATATTTTAACTTGGTTTTTTATCGTATTTCTAACGGACTTAATGTTCTTGTATTTCTTACCTGCCGTCACATTTGATAATTTACGAATTTTTTCATGGATTTACTTCCTTGACCCGATTCATACATTACGATTTTATTTAGAAGCGAATCTTGGACTCTTTTCCCTATCACATATGTCTCGTTTAATGGAGAAATTTGTGTTTATGGACAGTTGGATCTTCTTGTTAATTAATGTCACTTTGTGGCCGTCACTGTTTTTTGGACTTACAACATTGTTTAGAAACGGGGGGACTGTTGATGATTAAAATTGAAAACTTAACGCATTCATATGCAAAACATCAAGTTTTAGATGACGTTAACTTACATATTCTGAAAAACGAACGTTGTGCTCTTGTTGGTCGAAATGGTGCGGGTAAATCAACAATGATTCATACAATGCTAGGGTTAATTCCCCTTCAGATTGGCTCTATTACACTAGGCGGATTTTCGAATAAAAAGCAGGACTGGAAGAGAGTGGTTTCTTATCTACCTGAGAAGTTTAATCTGTATCCACATTTAACGGGAGAAGAGAATATTCGCTTTTTCGCTTCACTTGCATCAAAAAGGATTGACGATGAAAGCATTGATGAAAAACTAAAACTCGTTTCACTTTATGAAGCCCGAAATGATCAAATCACGACCTATTCGAAAGGGATGCTTCAGCGGTTAGGGCTTGCGGTGATGTTGTATTATGATTCGGACATTATCATTTTGGATGAACCGACAAGTGGATTAGATCCAGTTGGGCGAAAAGAAATATTAGCCATCATTAAGTCGCTAACGAATAAAACAATTATGATGGCCTCCCATCATCTGAATGAAATTGAAGAAGTTTGTACCCATGTAGCATATTTAGAAAAAGGAAAGATTACAAAATACTCGATTGAAGCGTTTCTTTCAGTCGATTTGAAGGAGAGACAACAGGCATGAGAAGAGTTTTGCTACTTATGATTGCGACAATCATGATTTTGGCTGGTTGTGGAGCAAGCAAGTTGGATTTTATAGTTGAAAAAGCACCTGTTTATGAAGAGGAAGTTGCCTCTGAATTTGTTTTGAAAGTAACCGATTCTGCGGAAGAGGTGACGGGATTATCAATCGAAGCGACGCTTGAAATGGCGAAAATGGACCATGGTGTAATTGAAGTGTTTTTCAATGATAGTGGAGATGGAACTTATACAGGCAATGTAGAATTACCAATGGGCGGCGAATGGATTGCTGATATACGAGCAGAGAAAGATGGGAAAATGATAGAGGACGTATTAACTTTCGATGTAAAAGAGAGATGATGGCAAATGAAAAATTATCAGCGGGCTTTTATGATCCTGATGTTAGTTGGTGCGCTGTTCGGGTGTGTTGAAAAAGAAGAAAGCATCATTCAAGATGATTCGAATGATGCAGTTGAAACTAAATCGGATTACATTGTATCAATCGAAGGACATCAGTTTTTTGAAAATGACATGGATTTTTACACATTCATGCAAAAATTGAAAAATGAAGTGAATCGTATAAACGATGCAGAAGGGCTAATAGGGAAGGAACTTGAAGATAACGATCAGTTTTGGGAAGCGCAAAATAAACAATACGATAATATCAATGTACAACTTCAAAAGATGATTGACATGCATGCGATGTCCCTTCTTGCAAAAGAAAAGAACTATTTTATCCCTGTGGAGAAATTAGAAGCTGAAGTAAAACGTTTCAATGCGGTAATCGCAGATTTGCCTACTGTTCAGGAAATGATCCAGCAATACGGAGAAAAGAATTATAAATCCAATATAAGACTTTATTTGGAAGAAAGTATGCTACGCGATCGAATTATCGGCGATATTGAAAAGGAAGTCGGGGAGAAAAATCCTGATGCGAGCAATCAAGAAATTAATTTTCTAGTAAAAGAATTTTATGAAGAATTGTATCAGGATCATCTTTCACAGCTAGAATTACATATAAATGTAAAGTGAAAATTCATAGCAATTTTTGAAAACAGGTAAAGAAAACAATACGTTTTCCTTTATCTGTTTTTATATATTTTAATATGGAAAATGTATTGCATTTTTTTATTTACCGTTATATACTAGCCAAGTGAAAAGGCGAACGATAAATGAATTTCATTAATTAAGGTTCGTTTTTATTGATGACTAGGAGGAATTTACAACTATGAAAAACAGAATGAATATTAAATTCTTTACGCTTATTATACTTGCCGTGTTTGCATTATTCGGTTGTTCTACAAAACAAGATGGTTCAACGGCCACTTCATCAGAACAACCAGAAGAACAATCGAATACCGAACAATCAAATGAACGAGTGATTGGGATTATTGGTGCTATGATTGAAGAAGTTGAAATCCTTCGCGATAAAATGGAAATCGAAAATACTGAAACAATCGCTGGAATGGAATTTTATCAAGGAACATTAGGTGGAGAAAATATTGTATTAGTTCAATCAGGTGTTGGAAAAGTGAATGCAGCTGCTTGTGCTCAAGCGCTAGTCGATCATTTTGGAGCTGACTATCTCATTAACTCTGGCGTAGCTGGTGGTCTAAGCCCCGACGTTACCATTGGAGATATCGTTATTTCAACAGATGCGGTTCAACATGATTTCGATATTACGGCATTTGGAGAAAAACCTGGTATCATTGCTCGCATGGACACAAGTTATTTCGAGGCCGATGAAAAGTTAATTCAGCTCGCACAGTCTGCAGCTGAGGGATTAACTGATGATATCAACGTGTACCAAGGAAGAATCGCAAGTGGTGACCAATTCATTGCAAGTCCGGAACGAAAAGAGTGGATTACAGAGAACTTCTCTCCATATGCTGTAGAAATGGAGGGTGCAGCAATCGCTCATGTTGCCTTCTTAAATGAAGTACCGTTTGTAATTATTCGCGCAATTTCGGATGACGCCGGCGGTGAGGCAGATGTAAAGTATGAAGATTTCGTTAAAGTAGCAGCAGAAAACGCTAGTAAAATGATTGAAGAAATGATTAAGTCTGCGAGTGAAAGTCTATAATTCTTAATTTGTGTTAGTTGTATCATCATGGATTGAGATACCAAAAGGGGATGTTAACTTAGTATAGTTAACATCCCCTTTTACGCTTATTTTAACTAAGCATAGGGACTCCTCACATTCACATGTCCCTTTAAGTTTATTTCGTAGGGCTCTCCTGCGCGCTATTTGCAAAGTCTAGAACGAGTTTTCCAGCCTCTAGCTTTAAAGCAGCATTGAATTTCTTTCCGCTTTTTGCAACAAAACCTTTAATGATATTTGTTTGACCTTTTGTACAAAGCAGTTTTACTTGTGTAGGTGTAACTTTCTTTTTAAGAAAAATACCGGGAAACGTTTGCTTGCATCCATCTTTGTAAGCCGTGCATCCGTAAAAGCCTTTGCGCGTGACAATTGACCCTTTTTGGCAAGCTGGACAAGTTGCAACGGCAACGTTTCTTTTGGGTGCTTTAGCTGTTGACGGAATCGATTGTACTTGGAAAGAAGCAGCCTCAATTTGCTTCGGAACGTTTTGAATTAGTGAATCGATAAACTTTGCGATGTTATTTAAAAAATAATCGGCAGCTCCGTCACCATTTCCAATTTTCCGCAGGTATGTTTCCCATTTTGCAGTCATCGATGGACTTGCTAGTAAGCTGCCTTCAATGGCCTCACATAAAATCCGTCCTTTATCGGTAATTGAAACGATGTTTTTGTTTACTTGAATATACCCGTGCTTTTTTATCGTTTCAATAATGCCACTTCGTGTCGCTTCTGTACCAAGACCTTCTACTTCTTTTAAAATTTCTGTCTCCTCTTGAGCTTCAACAAACTTTCCGCAAGTCTTCATAAGTGTGATCAGCTGACCTTCTGTATATGGTTTTGGCGGTGTTGTTTTCCCTTCATGGATCCCAATTTTACTTTGTACTTGTTCATTTTGCCTAAGAGGGGGCAATGAATCATCTTTTTCTTTCTTAGCTTTCGGAAATAATGCTTTCCAACCGATGTCTCGTTCCGTTTTGCCAGTTGTAAAAAACGGTAAATGATTGACTTCAGTCGTCACTTTCGTCTCAGTGTATAAATAATCTGTATGAAACATCGCTAGCGTTGTCCGCAAAATTTCTTCGTAAAGTTTCCGTTCATTTGGCGGTAACTTCGCAAGGGCTGCTTCTGTCGGTACTTTTTTCGTCGGAATGATGGCATAATGCTCTTGGACTTTTGCGTTATCAACATAGCGCTTTTTCGGTTGACTAGAGTGAATCGGAAACGGTTGTTGAATGAGTTGTTGGTAGTCTGCTACTTGCTCAACTAAATAAGCAAACTCACTTGTCGTAATATGTCGTGAATCAGTTCTAGGATAGGTGACGAGCTTTTTTTCATATAATTTTTGTGCCGTTTTTAACGCATTTGCAGGGCTCATTTTCCACAATCGGTTAGCGGTTGCTTGTAAAGATGACAATGAATGTAGTTGTGGCGGCGGAATCCGTTTATCTTTTTGTTGTACGGAATTGATAACACCAGGGGAGTCTGGTCGAATCGCATGTTTATTCAGTAATTCAACGAGTTCCTCGCGCTTGTTCATTCTCACTTTTGCTTTTCCTTTATAAATCCCGTTTTCCGCTTTAAACTGGGCTTCTGCTTCGAAAAACGGTTCGGACACAAACGTCTCAATTTCTTTTTGCCTTTCATAAACAAGATAAACCGTCGGAGACTGCACACGTCCAATCGGAAAGACTTGTTCGTATCCTTTCGCTTTCAGTAGGAGTGTATACAGTCTCGAACCGTTCATCCCAACGAGCCAATCACTAATTTGCCTCGCTTTCGCTTCTTCATATAAAAGCAGATCTTTTCGATTATCCTGTAAGTTCATAAATCCTTTTCGAATCTCGTCGATTTCCAGAGAATTAATCCAAAGTCGTTTAATTGTTTTATTACGTGCGCCTGTCTGGTTGAAAATGCTATAGAAAATATTCGATCCTTCGCGATCTATATCGCATGCGTTAATAACGACATTCGCCCCTAGAATGAACTTTTTCACCGCTTGAAACTGCGCGTATTTACCTTTCGCAATTTGAAATTCATAGCGGTCTGGTAATATTGGTAAACTCCCAAGCGTCCATCGATTCCAACGCGCATCATATGCTTTCGGTTCTTTTAATTCGACAAGATGCCCAATGCCCCATGTGATGATGGCACCTTGGGGAAATAGTTGGCTGCGCGCAAGCTCAATATGGGTTTTATGTCGACTTTTTACGGTAAAGGCCTCTGCATAGGCTTTCGCTTGAGAAGGTTTTTCGGCCAAAATGACTGGTTGCATAAGGACACCTCTTTCCTTTTTAGTGAAACATTCGTTCTTTTATTATCGCACAGACTAGGAAGGTTTTCTAATAGGATTATGCGAAAGGAGAAAATAAGGACTTGCAATTAACTTAATAGACTGATAATGTAAACGCATGCAGAATCTTTAGAATATTAATGAGTGCGCAATGTATTGTAAGCGTTTCCTCATTGAGATAAGTTTTAGTATTTTTATAACAAGGATTAATTATCTACTGGTCATCAGATGACCTTATGACATTGTTGAATGAGGTGTGAGATGAAATGACATCTAGACGTATACAAACGAAAAAGATTTATGAGGAAGTGGCAGATTCACTAGTCAATATGATTAAAAGCGGGGAATTAAAATCAGGTGACCGATTAGACTCAGTGGAGCAACTGGCGAAAACTTTCGATGTTAGTCGATCGGCAGTTAGAGAAGCGTTAAGCGGTATGCGTGCGATGGGATTAATTGTAATGCGTCAAGGAGAAGGAACATTTGTTACAAATTTTGATGCATCTAGTATCAAATTGCCAATCAATACAGGGTTGTTAATGAACAAAGAAGATATTCGAGAAATTTATGAAGTGCGTAAAATACTTGAAGTGGGTGCTGCAAGATCAGCTGCGCTTCACCATCAACCAGAGGATTTAATTCCTATACGAGCGGCGCTCGAGGCTATGGAGAGGGCTATTAACAATGGTGAAGTGGGGGCAGAAGCAGATATGCAATTCCATATGGCTGTAGCAAAATCATCACACAATGACATTCTAATCCATTTAATGAGCTCAGTATCTGAAATTATGTTAAGTGTCTTGGAAGAAACGCGCCAAGTGTTAATTCATACAGAGAAAAAAACCTCTACTTTAATTGCGGAGCACCAGGCAATTTATGATGCAATTAAAGAACGTGTACCGGAAAAGGCTTACGATCATATGTTGTCTCATTTAACAAATGTCGAAAAGTCATTAGAAAAATATATGAAATTTAGAGAGTAATTGAGGTGAATAAAATGAAAGTTTCTCTATTTATAACGTGTATGGCAGATATTTTTACTTCTAATGTAGGGAAGGATACGGTTGAAATTTTAGAGCGTTTCGGATGTGAGGTTGATTTTCCGGAGGCGCAAACTTGCTGTGGACAGCCTGCTTATAATAGCGGGTATTTAAAAAATACGAAAGAAACAATGAAACATATGATGAAGGTTTTCCGAGATTCAGAGTATGTTGTTGGCCCATCTGGTTCTTGTGTGGCGATGTTACGCAGTTATGAGAGCATCTTTAAAGGGGATCCAAATTGGGAAGATGAGGCAAAAAAGTTCGCCTCAAAAACATTTGAATTGTCCCAGTTTCTCGTAGATGTACTCGGTGTAACCGATGTAGGTTCGACGTTTAAAGGAAAAGTGACGTATCATCCGTCTTGTCATATGACGAGAATTTTGGGCGTAAAAGCAGCGCCATTACAATTGCTTCGAAAAGTGACTGGTGTCGAGCTGATTGAGTTGCCGCAAGGTGAAGATTGCTGTGGATTCGGCGGCACATTTGCTGTCAAACAATCGACAATTTCTGCTGAAATGGTACAAGAAAAGGCAAATCATGTCGTTGAAACAGAAGCTGAATATTTAGTCGGTGGCGATATGGCTTGTTTATTAAATATTGGTGGTCGTTTATCAAGAGAGGGACGCAATGTAAAAGTCGTCCATCTTGCTGAAATTTTAAATCATACTGGATAGGAGGAGTGAAAGAAGTGGGAATACGTATTGGAGACCCTTCATTTGATAAACGGGTTCATGAAGGCATTGAAAATGAGTTCATGTTAAATTCGGTGTCCTCTGCACAAGGACGTTTTAGAAGCCGAAAAGCAACTGCATCAGATGAACTTGGTAACTGGGAAGAATGGCGTGCGCTAGGTGAAGAGATTCGAGCACATACATTGGATAATATTGACTATTACTTACAACAATTAAGCGATAACGTTGTGAAACGCGGTGGGCATGTTTATTTTGCCGAGACGGCTAAAGAAGCGAATGAATATATCCAAAATATCGTGAAAAAGAAAGACGCGAAAAAAATTGTGAAGTCGAAATCGATGGTAACAGAAGAAATTGGTTTAAATAAAGCAATTGAAGAAGTTGGTGCAGAAGTTGTTGAAACAGACTTGGGGGAATGGATTCTACAACTTGATGGGGATGTCCCTTCTCATATTGTTACACCGGCATTACATTTAAACCGCGACCAAATTAAAGAGACCTTTACGGAGAAAAGAGGCTACGAAAAGTCAAATACACCTGAAGAACTCGGTTTATTTGCGCGTCAGGAATTGCGGAAAGATTTTTTATCTGCGGATATTGGAATTACGGGGTGTAATTTTGCTGTAGCTGAGTCGGGTACGGTTACATTTGTGACGAATGAAGGGAATGCAAGACTTGCAACGTCGCTCCCAGATACGCAAATTACAGTGATGGGGCTGGAGCGTATTGTACCGACTTGGGAAGAACTAGACATTTTAGTTAGTTTGCTGACACGTTCAGCGGTCGGACAAAAGTTGACGAGTTACATAACGGGAATTACAGGTACGCGTTTAGCGGGTGAAATCGATGGACCGGAAGAGTTTCATTTAGTCATTGTAGACAATGGTCGTTCGAAAATTTTAGGGACCGAATTCCAGTCGGCCTTACATTGTATTCGTTGTGCAGCTTGTATTAACGTTTGCCCGGTTTATCGTCATATTGGTGGACATGCGTACGGTTCAATTTATCCAGGACCGATTGGTGCTGTATTGACACCATTATTGGATGGTTATGAAAATCATAAGGAACTGCCACATGCATCTACTTTATGCGCTGCTTGTACAGAGGCTTGTCCGGTGAAAATCCCACTTCATGAACATCTAATTCGTCACCGCGAAATTATGGTAGAAAACGGGATGGCACCAAAGGCAGAAAAAATCGCAATGAATGGTTTTGTGAAATGGTCAACGCATCCAGCGGCTTATAAAATGAGTGCAAAATTTGCGCGTACAGCGCTGAAACCGTGGACAAAAGATGAAAAGATTTCAAAAGGACCCGGCCCACTTAATAATTGGACCAAGCAGCGCGATTTTCCGGCGCCTGGAAGGGAAACATTTCGTTCTTGGTTTAAAGAGCGTGAAAAAGGAGGTAAGAAATAAATGATGGACATTGATAATCGAAATCATTTTTTAAATAACTTGGCGAGAAACTTAGACAGACCGCGCCGAATGGAAAGTGTTGAACGTCCGAAGTGGAGTTTAAGACCGCAGTTAGAGCTGTATAAAGATTATACGCATGATGAACTTGTGGATGTATTGGAGGGACAATGTAAAGTAATCCATACGAATTTTAAACGGACGACTTTTACAGAACTCTCAACTGTGTTAACAGAAACGATACAAGGGCATGATGGAAAACGTATCATTGCATCAAATGATCCCCGTAATAATGAATACGGCATGGACGAAATTTATGCGAAATGGCGTGAAGACAAAATCGACGTTCGTCTTTGGGATGAAACAACCGGCAAGGAAAATCAAGAGTTTGCTGAAAAGGCGGATATAGGGATTACGTTTAGTGAAGTTACACTAGCAGAATCGGGAACGGTTACATTATTTAATGATAAAAATAATGGACGAACGATTAGTTTATTGCCGCGTGTCCATGTTGTTATCATTCCAAAAAGTACGATAGTCCCACGCATGACACAAGCTGTGAAGCAGATTCATGAAGCGAATCAAGGAGGAAATGACGTGGCTTCTTGTGTTAGTTTTATTTCAGGTCCAAGTAATAGTGCGGATATTGAGATGAATTTAATCGTCGGCGTACACGGTCCGGTAGAGGCGACGTATATTGTTGTGGAGGATAAGTAAGCTATTCGCTCTTTCTTTTCATAATGAAATAGAAAGGTTCGTCCGACACGAAAGCAGCGTCATATGGTATGTGATTTCATCGGGTCATCAGATGACCTGATGAATCTTGAGTTCCAGAATTAAAAGTCGTTTTAGAGCACTTTACATTCATGTGAAATCAAAATATGAGGGGGAACACCAATGTTAAAGGGGAATGCAAGGGTATTAGCTGCTAGTTTAATAGGCAGTGCGATTGAATGGTTTGATTATTTTTTATATGGAACAGTTTCAGCCTTAGTTTTTAATCAGTTATTCTTCGGTGATGTGGATCCAACATTAGGTTTAATTCTTGCCTATTCATCTTTTTCAATTGCCTTTTTCTTACGGCCTGTCGGTGGGATTGTTTTTAGTCATATTGGAGATCGCTTAGGCAGAAAAAAGACGTTAGTACTCACGCTCAGTATAATGGGATTGGCTACTGCCGGAATGGGGTTTTTGCCAACTTATCAAGTCATTGGTATTTGGGCACCAATATTCCTTACTTGTTTACGTTTCCTTCAAGGACTTGCTCTTGGTGGAGAATGGGGAGGCGCATTATTGTTAGCGGTTGAATATGCACCAAGTAATAGAAAAGGATTATTTGGAAGTGTCCCGCAAATGGGGATTTCTATTGGCTTAATTTTAGGTTCTTTAGCAATCTCGGTAATGACTCTTTTACCGAACGATCAGTTCATGTCTTGGGGATGGCGCGTACCATTCATCTTAAGTGCCTTTCTAGTTTTATTTGGCTTATGGATTCGTAAAGGGATTGATGAAACCCCTGAATTTAGAAAAGCACAAGAGTCGGGTGAAATTGCAAGACTTCCGATTGCCGATACATTACGCTACCACTGGAGAGCAGTGTTAATTGCGATGGGAATCAAAGCAGTTGAAACGGCACCGTTTTACATATACGGAACATTTATCGTTGCCTATGCAACATCTAATTTGTCATTCGGGAAGTCAGATGCGCTGAATGCTGTTGTGATTGGCGCTGCCATTGCGACAATAACTATTCCAATTATTGGGCACTTATCAGATCGAATTGGCAGAAGAAAGGTTTACCTATTTGGTATTGTGGCGACTGTATTTTATGCATTTCCATATTTCTGGATGTTGCATCAAGGGTCGGTATTTTTACTAACGCTAGCAACGGTTATTGGTCTCGGACTCATCTGGGGCTCTCTCAATGCTGTTCAAGGAACGATGTTGGCAGAGTTATTCCCGGCTAGAATTCGTAACACTGGAATTTCACTTGGCTACCAGCTAGGTGCGGCAGTTGCGGGGGGGACCGCACCACTTGTAGCAACCTTGTTATTGGCTAAATTTAATAATTCTTACGTCCCTGTTGCAATTTACATGATTTTCACTGCATTTGTCAGTCTAATTGCGATTGCTGCTTTAAGAAGTAAAGGCGTAAGAAAAGAGATTGCCATTGGAGTACCTGAAGTTAGCAATTAAGTTTTTGTGTTTTTGTTATGAGATGGGACTGTTTAGAAAGAAGCTTAAGATTGAACCGGGTTATGAAAGTGGGATCTAAGCTTAAGAATTAATATAATACAATTCCCTTCAAGTAAACTTACATTTGAAGATGATATTGCTTAATAAAAAGTCGCACTTGTAGAAGATTATCAGCCTGATTCCAGTCAAAAGATAAAGGAATCGGGCTGTTGTTTATACTAATCACCTACACTGGAATCTGGAAGGAGCTCATTTTAGTATTTGGCTTAATTGTTCTGAAGTCCTTTCAATACCTCAATAGGGGTCCGTTCATTTAGCAGGAGACGATGTACTTTTTTCTGAGGTTAAAGACTGTAGATAATTGAATCTCCTATGATTTGACCTTCTCTATCAAAATCACAGGCTGAAATAATTTTATCTACATCATGTTTCATTAAAACGATTTTTAATCCTTAACTGCTTTCTAGCCCCAGAATCTTCATCTCAACGAGCCACTAACTATTTTTCCACGCTTTCGTACAGAAACAGATCTTTTCGATTCTCCTATAATTTCATAAATCATTTTCGAATCTCATTGCTTGCCAGAGAACTAATCCAAAGTCGTTTAATTGCTGATTCAGGAGTGTGTCGAGAATAGCGCTATATGTCGTTAATTGACTCTGTAAAAATATACCAATACAAAAATGTTTACAGTGTTAAAGTTATTTGCTATATTAAGTTTACACAACAAGATACCCCTGGGGGTATAAAGGTAGGAGGAAAATTAATATGAAAAGCAATTACAATCCACTATACTTTTTAGCGGCACTTGGAAATGGAGGGCTTGCCGTATCATTTTTCATGTATTTAATGTTTATGGTACCGCATCCAAACACGCCTATGGCAACGTTCAATGATATTTATCCGTACATTACAGGAGGCAGTCCATTTGTTTCAATTTCAATAGTCGTAGCTTTACTAGCAATCATTTACTTTGCAGTTAAGCATTTTGAGAAAATTATTTGGAATGTGAAAGAGTTCAACAAGTTTAAAAAGACAGAAGCATATCAAGCGTTACGTTCATCCAATGGAGAGGTTAGTTTAATGGCGATTCCATTAACGTTCGCAATGATGATTAATGTCCTGTTTATCTTAGGGGCTGTATTCATTCCTGGTTTATGGAATTACGTACAGTTATTACTTCCATTTGCTTTATTAGGCTTTATGGTAGTTGGGTATTATGCATTAAACTTATTTGTTAGAATGATGACTCGTTTTATGACGACATCTTCATTCAAAGAAGAGGCAAACAATCACTTTAGTCAATTGTTATCTGCATTTGCATTTACCATGGTTGCTGTAGGATTCGCGGCACCTGGAGCGATGAGCCATAATATCATCGTGTCGTCTGTTGGTATTTTATTTGCAATCTTGTTTACTTTAGTTAGTTTAGTTTTAATCACTGTTTGGATTGCTTTAGGATTACAATCAATCTTTAAAAGTGGTTTTGCACTAGAAGCTGGCCCAAGTATATGGATGCTCATTCCAATTCTGACGCTCATCGGCATAACTGGCGTACGTGTTACTTCTGGTTTAGCGCATAACTTTTTAGGGATAGATCCAAATCCATTAATCTCTTTTGTAGGTTTAGGTGCAATTATTACAGCCCAAATCGTAGTTGGTATTTTAGGTTATTCTGTTTTAACAAAAATTAGTTATTTTAATACGTTCACTAAAGGAAGCCAGAATAGCGCCGGTAGTTACGGATTAATTTGTCCGGGTGTTGCCTTCTCTGTTTTAGGTATGTTCTTCATCCATTGGGGATTAGTACAAAATGGAGTAGTTGACAAATTCTCTATTGCATACTTTATTTTTCTTGCACCGTTCACAATCGTACAGTTCAAAACCATTCAAGTACTGTCAAAGTTAAACAAAAAACATTTTAATTCTACAACAGTAACAGCGAAACAGGTTCAGGAAAGAACCATTTAAATAAAACAATAAAAACAGGGCTTCGAGTACGAAGTCCTGTTTTTTTACCTGCATTTTTGCCTCCGTATGTATAGCTGTCGGTATAAAAGTTGGGTATGGGGCAACTTACTATGTATATAAGGGAATAACGAACGTTCTAATGTAATTAATTAAAATATTAAAAGTGGAAACCGTCTATTTTCAAAGGCGTAGCTGCGCCTTCAGAACATATTTATCATTAACGGTTTAAGTATTTATTTTTCAACGTAGTACGAAAACTGGAGTTGAAATACTTCTGTCATATCCCGTCAAGTCCACCCAATGACTTTCATTCTTCCTTTGGTTATGATTAAATAGTTTTATGGTCATCGTTTTCAGTCCTTCTTTTTGGGGTAATGTGGGTAAGGGGAGTTCTGTGATTGGTGCTTCTTATATACCCTAAAAACGGTGTTTTTTGTGTTTATGAGGTTATATTTCTTAGTAAATCTAACACTAATCAGAGTTGGGTCTGTACAGTTTTTATAAAAAAACATGAAAGGATTCGTTCAATGAAAATAATTGATTGGCCTACTTTTATAGGGGCATTATTTTTAATTCTCGCTGTATCTATACCGCTAATATTATTTCCTGAAGCTGGTGCAGTCGTTGTAAATATGGCAAATGAATTTATGACGGAAACATTCGGGGTTGTTTATTTATTTGTTGGATTGGCGGCATTTGTATTTTTAATGTATGTTGCATTTAGTAAAAACGGAAAAGTAAAACTCGGTTATGAAGGAGAAAAAAAAGAGTTTAACACATTTTCCTGGGCAGCCATGATGTTCTCGGCAGGAATTGGTTCAAGTATCCTATATTGGGGAATGATTGAGTGGGCTTATTATTATCAAGGGCCTCCATTTGGCCTTACGCCAGAATCTCCAGAAGCAATTTCTTGGTCCACTGCTTATGGTATTTTCCACTGGGGTCCAATGGCTTGGGCAATTTATACATTGCCCGCACTTCCAATAGCTTACTTTTACTATGTTCGTAAACAACCGGTTTTGAAAATTAGTGAGGCTGTGAGGCCAGTACTAGGAAAGCTAGTTGATACGCCAATTGGAGTTGTTATTGATGTTCTGTTCATGTTTGGACTAATGGGGGGAGCGGGGACAACCCTTGCACTCGGTACGCCGATGATTGCGGCTGGTGTTGAAGATATTACGGGAATTCCAGCTACTCTCGGTATGCAGGTCGTCATTATGATGCTTTGTACAGCTATCTTTGCGACAAGTGCTTATTTCGGTCTCAAAAAAGGAATAAAAATACTAAGCGATATTAACCTTTGGCTAACAATTTTTCTTCTGACTTTTGTTTTTGTTATGGGACCGACATTATTTATTAGTAATACAACGTTCACAAGTATTGGGATTATCTTAGACAACTTCTTTAAAATGGCTACATGGCTAGAACCATTTGGAAATTTAGCAGGTTTCGAAAAAACGAATTTCCCACAGAAATGGACAATTTTCTACTGGGCATGGTGGGTGGTGTATGCGCCATTTGTAGGTTTATTCGTTGCGCGTATATCCCGTGGTAGAACGATTCAAGAAATGATACTCGGTACGATGATTTATGGAACTGTTGGTTGTATGTTGTTCTTTGGTATACTTGGTAACTTCGGACTTTATCTTCAATTGACTGGTTCTTTTGATGTAATCGGATACATGAACGAAGCGGGTGCGCCAGCGACAATCATTGCGATTCTTCATCAGCTCCCACTTACAAAAATTATCGTGCCAATCTTTACGGTTTTGGCGATTATTTTCCTTTCGACGACATTTGATTCAGCGTCCTTTATTTTAGCGGCAGTCGTACAGAAGAGAGTGGAGTCAGAACCTTTAAGATGGAACCGACTATTCTGGGCATTTACATTAACATTACTTCCACTGGTTTTAATGTTTATTGGTGGGCTTGAGACGCTTCAAACGGCAAGTATTGTAGCTGGTTTTCCAGTTATATTCATTATGTTCTTACTTGCTTGGTCATTTATGAAAGCTTCGAATGAGGATATATTAGCATCAAAAGATTATGATTCCCCGATGATTCATATTCGTCGTCGAGAAGAAAAAATCCTGAAGCAGAAAAAGAGAAAGCTTCACGGCGATTAGAGATAAAGGTAAATTAGATGACTAACCAAAAATATTGTAAGTAGACCTCATAAAACAAGATAGATAATGAACCAAGAAAAGCCTGTGCGAAACATACATGAATATGTATTGCACAGGCTTTTTAGATTTGCTGAAGGGGTAGACACTTAGATGAATAACATATAGACTATTCCTTAAAGTCAGACTCCTCGGTGGCGAAGAGGGGAAGCCGTTGGTATGGGGATTCACGATTATAAAGAAAGGGGTAGTATGATGACGATGGATTATATTGAAGAATATTCAAAGCTTCCTACGACGTGTGTTTCAGATGCATTAAATGGTGAAAATGCAATGGATGTTTCGATTAAACCCTTGGCAAACTATAAGGTTGCTGGGAGGGCCTACACTGTAAAAATTCCAAAAGGGCAGAACAAAGAGCTATTGAGGGCGATCAAAGAAGCAAGTGAAGAAGATGTGCTTGTTATTGACGCAGAAGATGATACTTCAAAAGCGATTGCAGGTGATTTTGTTCTAGGCATGGCTAAAACGTTAGGGATTAAAGGCGTTGTAACGAATGGGGTCATTCGAGATATAGAAGATGTTATTAACTTAGACTTCCCTGTATTTTGCAAAGGTACAACGATAAGTTCGGGGAGTAAGTCGGACGATGGTTATTCCAAACGACCAATTAGTTGTGGCGGTGTTGTGGTGAATCACGGTGATATAATCGTAGGAGACCAAGACGGAGTCATCGTTGTGCCAAAAGAAATAGAAGCGGAGACATTAGAGAAAGCAAAAAAGAAACTCCAGCAGGATGAGGAGAGAGAAAGTAGAGTTTCTCATAATATTGATGCGATCCATGAATATATCGAAAGCGTTTTAAGCAAATAAATAAATGACAGGTATCCGTTTTTAAGTTATTGGATACCTGTCTATTTACGTTTGAAAAATTAATGCTCGACTAGTTTTTCTACTTTCACTTTCGTTTCATCAATCGATTTATTTGCCCAAAACGTGGCCAGGATAGGCCCGGAGATATTATGCCAGATTGCCCCCCAAACACTAGGTAAGGCGGCAAGTGGACTGAAGTGGGCTGTCGCCAAGGCAACACCTAATCCAGAGTTTTGCATGCCAACTTCGATGGAGATTGCTCTGCGATCGTTCTCGTTTAATCCCATTGCTAAGGCGGTTAAATAGCCAAGTAATAAACCGAAGCCATTATGCAAGAATACGGCGATAAATACGAGGAATCCAGCCGATACGACATTGTTAGCGTTGGCCGCAGTCACTGCTGAGACGATGATCAAAATTGCAGCAACCGATATGAGGGGGATAACTGAAACCCCTTTATCAACAACGGTAGGGAAAAATCTCTGTACAACAAGTCCCAAAATGATTGGGATAATAATGACTTGTAAAATTGACATAAACATGGCTAGTGGATTCACTGGCAACCATTGTCCGGCTAATAAATAAAGGAGCAATGGTGTCATAATAGGGGCTAACATCGTTGAAAGAGAAGTCATTGCTACAGATAATGCAACGTTACCTTTCGCTAAATAAACCATTACGTTAGATGCAGTCCCTCCAGGAACAGATCCTAATAAGACAAGTCCAGCAGCAAGTTCTGGCGGTAATTTAAGTAAATAAGCGAGACCAAAAGCAATGAGTGGCATGATCGTGTATTGTGTGCCTATTCCAGCAATAACAGGCATAGGATTTGTAAAAACCAATTTAAAATCCACTGGCTTTAATGTAAGCCCCATTCCAAACATGACGACGCCAAGTAAAATCGTAATATAGCTCCCGAACACGGTAAAAGTCGATGGGAAGATGAAAGCAATAACTGCTGCAAAAATGACTAAAATCGCAAAGTATTTTCCAGCAAGTGCACTTAATTTCTCTAATATCTTCATAGTGTCCTCTCTACTCAACATCTATAATTTTATTTGGATTTAGTAGATTATTTGGGTCCAAAACTGTTTTAATTTGTATCATAATATCAAGTGCAGCACCGTGTTCTTTGCGCTGGTATGCTTTTTTACCAATCCCAACACCATGTTCCCCGGTACAAGTTCCGCCACGTTCTAAAGCATAAAGCACCACATTTTCATTAAATTGCGTTGCTTTCTCGACTTCTTCAGCATTATCCATATCTATCATAACGATCGTATGAAAATTCCCATCGCCTACATGGCCGACGATTCCGCCTGGAATCCCTAATTTATCTAACTCTTTCCGCGTGTAAATGACTGCATTTGCTAATTCCGAAATAGGCACCGCAACATCTGTAAGCATCATTTTTTTACCGACATAGTCATGGACATAAGCGTAGGCTAAATTATGACGTGCATCCCATAGTTGGTTTCTAGCCGCATTATTCGTTTCTGATAAGAAGTCCTCACAACCATGATGGGCCATAATCTCTTTCGTAAATTCAACGTCCTCCTGTAGCCCTGCTTCATTGCCATGAAACTCCATGAAGAGCGTTGGTTTGATTGGGTAGTCTGTTTCGCTGAATTTATTAATTTGGATAATAGATGCTTCATCGACAAATTCAACCCTTGCAATCGGAATGCCCGCTTGTAGGATTGATGTCACTGATTCAATTGCGTTGTTGATGGTTGGGAAAGTTGCACGCGCTGCGGCAATATGTTCCGGTATGCCATGTACTTGAAGTGTTAATTCAGTGAAGCACCCAAGTGTCCCTTCAGAACCGATAAATAGTCCGTTTAAATGATAGCCCGAAGCAGATTTTGCTGCTAAGCTTCCTGTATGTATCACACTGCCATCCGCAAGCACAACTTCCATATCTCGCACTTGATCACGCATGACGCCATATTTCACTGTTGTCGTTCCGCTTGCATTTGTTGCAGCCATCCCCCCAATCGTTGCATTCGCCCCAGGGTCAACAGTGAAAAATAAACCATACTTTTTAAGTTCTTGATTGAGCTGTTCTCTTGTAACACCAGGTTGAACTTTTACAAGTAAATCACTTTCTTTAATCTCTAGAATTTGATTCATTAATGAAAAATCAACGGTAATGCCATTTTCATAAGGAATGACATGTCCTTCTAAGCTAGAACCCACTCCAAACGGCGTAATTGGTGTCTTAAACTCTTGCGCTACTTTCATAATATGGCTGACTTCCTCAGTTGACTTTGGAAATACAACAATATCGGGCAGGCTTGTTTGATGATGAGTTTCATCTTTACTATGTAATTCCCTAATTGTTTCATTTGTTGAGATTTGTTCATCAGACAATTTTTCTTTTAATGCATGAATTACTAATTCCATTTTATGATTCCCCCAAGCAAATAAGTGGTTGGACCATTTTTAGATTTGTTGAATCTATGTTAATATTTGGTACAATCGGTTGTTGTTACTATTGTAATGATTTTTCAGATTAATTCAATGGTTTTGATAAAGTTTCAGAGATTAATATAAATTATCGTAAGTATAGAAGTTTGATTGAGGGTTTAAGATAGGGGGATATAGATGTTTGAAGTGAAAGTAGAGAAACATGATGACCACATTGTAATAAAGTGGCAATTTAGCAAAACTAAAATACCTATTTCCGAGATTATTAAGGTAACATACGATCACACCTACGCAGGAGAGAGTAAGACAGCGGTAAGGATTGGGTATCCTTATGGGACGACCGATAGAATATCCATTCAAACAGCAAAGAAAGACTACTTAATTTTTACGAGTGTAGGAGCCACGAAGGAAAAGATACTTTCTTTGTTGTCTAGCTAGCAGACGCAAAAAAATCATGAATGTTTAAACATTCATGATTTTCGGGGATTGGGTTTTTAGTGTTACCACCATTTAAAGTTGTTTGTTTTGAGCAATTCATCTGCAGCTTCTGGACCTGTTGAACCTGCTGGATAAGTGTGAAGGGGTAATAGGTCGTTTTCAAACGCTTCCAATAATGGTTGAATCCATTTCCAAGATAATTCAACTTCATCCCAATGCGCAAAAAATGTTGAATTACCAAGCATTGCATCAAACAATAGCAACTCATAAGCATCAGATTGATCATCTGTATTTGTTTTGAAATTAATACAAGTAGGTTTAAACCGTTCACTTGAAGGTTCTTTAATATTAAGTTTTAAAGAAATCCCTTCACTTGGGTTAATTTCAAGTGTCAGTAGATTAGGCACGAGTTCTTCAGCAGGAATTGAAGCTCTTTGTTGTTTTTTAAATTCGAAAACAATGCGTGTAGACTTTTGGTTCAACCGCTTTCCAGTTCGTATATAAAAAGGAATTTCCCCCCATACCGGATTATCGATATGTAAGCGTGCAGCGAAATACGTGTCATTCATTGAGTTTTCAGGAACACCTGGCTCATCCAAATAACTAATGACAGGGGTGTTCAACACTTCCCCGGCACGATATTGACCACGAATCACATGTTTATGGGCATCTTCTTTTCTAATTGGTTTAAGTGATTCAATCACTTCAATTTTTTTGTTTCCAATTTCTTCCGCCGTAATATTTTCAGGTAAATGTAAAGCTGTCATCATCACTAGTTGAAGGAGATGGTTTTGTACCATATCACGGATTGCGCCTGCATTGTCGTAATAGGCGGCACGTGTCTCAACCCCGACCGTTTCACTTGCCGTAATTTGGACGTTGGCGATTTGTTTAAGGTCTAATAATGAGGCCAATGCAGGGTTCGCAAATACGAGTGATGCAAGGTTTTGTACCATTGGTTTCCCTAGATAATGATCGATTCTATAAATTTCTACTTCATCGAAAGCTTCGCTTAACTTTTTGTTTAATTCTTGGGCAGATTTTAAATCAGTCCCGAATGGCTTCTCAACAACAAGTCTCCTCCAACCGTCTGTCTGGTTAAGACCACTTGCATGAAGGTTCTCTGTAATGACTTCAACTAAGTTCGGGTCCACAGCTAAATAGAACAGCCGGTTACCTGTTATATTGAGTTCAATCTCCCTGTCTTCTATATGGGTTTGTAAACGTTTATAGGCAGTCTTATCAGTAACGTCTAATGGGCTGTATTGAAAATGGTTTAGAAAGTCTTGTAAGCTGTCGTCTTGAACGTCTCTTCTTGCATAGGTTCTAAGTGATTCTTCAATTTTTGTTTGGAAGAATTCGTGAGACCACTCTCTTCTCCCCAAGCCAATAACTGAAAATGAGTTCGGCATTTTTCCAGCTAGAAATAAATTATATAAAGCGGGGTATAATTTACGTTTCGCTAAGTCGCCCGTTGCTCCAAATAAAACAAAAGTTAGGGCCTGTATATCTTGGTTGCTTTCAACTTCGTGTAAGGCATCCACCTCAATAAATTTGGTCAACAGATCTTCGTTTTTCATCTAGTTTCTCTCCTATTTGTAAGGGTAATAATAAAGGTAAGTCTTAAGTATACTGATTTCCAACTGTAAATGTAAGTATGTGCTTTTGTAATTCAATGTTATTCATGAAATAGCGTTGTTTTTCAAGTATGATTGAATATTTTCGTCAATCATTGGGGATAATTAAGGCGCTTGCACTTTTGCTTTTGGAAATAAACGGTTGTCCTGAAAAGTTGTTTTAGTGGACAAAATTATGATGGCCATGCGAACCTATTTATATAGGAAGAATTCAAAATACATGAAGAATAGGTGAGTAATATGAAAATGTACGATGTAACTGCAACAATTTATGAGGGAATGACGGTCTATAAAAATAAACCGGAGAAACAGCCCAAGTTTAATACTGTCACAAACGGGTATGTTACTGAAACGCGAATGGAATTAGATGTACATACAGGTACCCATGTTGATGCACCTTTACATATGGTTGTAGATGGTGACACGTTTGAGTCAGTACCATTAGAAGATCTTGTTGGGCAGGCGAAGTTGTTTGACCTGACAGATGTGGAAGATGGTATTACGAAGGCGGATTTAGAGAAGTTCGACATTGAAAAAGGTGATTTCGTTTTACTAAAAACGAAGAATTCTTTTGAAGAAGAATTTAACTTCGATTTTATTTATCTAACGAAAGACGGTGCGGAATATCTTTCTGAGATTGGTGTTCGTGGTGTAGGGATTGATACACTTGGAATTGAGAGAGACCAAGAAGGCCATCCGACACATAAAACGTTATTTGGCGATAAGATTATTATTATAGAAGGACTTCGATTCAAGGAAGTAGCGCAAGGTGAATATTTCATGGTCGCTGCGCCACTCAAAATAGAAGGTACAGATGCATCACCTGCACGAGTGCTATTGTTTGAAGGATTAAGATAAATTACGATATATAAACGAGAGAGAAAAGAATTCGATGGATTCTTTTCTCTCTCTTTTTAGTGCTTGAAATTAATGAAGCGGAGGGGTTTTATTTTAATTAAAAAGGATTTGGTTTATTAATTTTTATAGTTGATATAATTAGTATACTAGCATATACTAATATTAATTGCAGGAGGTGGTATTTTGGAAGTCTGTCCTTACTTAGAATCATGCTTTGAGATTTTAGGAAGACGTTGGAATGGGCTTATTATTCATTACTTGTCAAATTGTCCGGAGTTTACAGCGCATTTTTCTGAAATTAGACGTGATTTGAGTGATATTACCCCTCGATCGCTTTCATTGAAATTGACAGAACTAATGGATTTTGGCTTGGTCGAAAAGGAAGTAACAACAGGAACACCCGTCGTCATTACGTATCATCTGACTGAAAAAGGTCAGCAATTGGCAATCGCCCTGCAGCCAGTTCATGAATGGGCACAACAACATATCAAGCTTGAGGAAAAAACTTAAAGAAAAGAGGCGTTTCAATGGATCAGAAAAATAATATGATGTGTGATATGGAAACGGGAATTTGTGGTCCAACCGGTGAAGACTCCGGAGCAATGGAGTTTATCGATTTATCAGCACAGAAAAAAACGATTGAACTATACTATGTAACGGATCCAATCTGCTCTCATTGTTGGGCATTAGAGCCAGTCCTGCGTAGGTTTGTAGATCAGTACAATCACTATTTCAATATGCATACAGTCATGGGGGGATTGCTTGAAAAGTGGGAAGGGTTTGCAGACGTGAGCAACGGCATTTCTAGTCCTGCAGATGTTGCAGGACACTGGAGAGAAGTTGGCGAACATTCACGTATGCCGATTGACGGAACAGTTTGGTACGACAATCCAATCGAATCGTCATTTATCCCATCTCGCGTATACAAAGTCATTCAAGAAAAGAATCCAGCGTTAGCGAATCCATTTTTACGTCGTGCACGAGAGGAACTTTTCGCTTTTAATCAAAACATTGCACAAGATGAAACTTTAATTAAACTCGTCAACCAAATAGGTCTTAACGGAGAAGAAATTGTTCAGGAGTCAAAGCTTCCGGAAGCAAACACTTCATTACAAGAAGATTTTCAACTCGTCCGTCAGTTAGGCGTCCGCGGCTTCCCGACAATTGTCATGGTCAATGAAGAACAACATGGTGTGCGAATCGTTGGTGCACGTACGCTAGAAGACTATACGAATGCACTCCAAAAGTTATTGCCGAATGAAACGTTACGCGCGGAACAGCTTTCTAATTTACAAACATTATTGCAACGAGAAAAATTATTATTCTCACGTGAAATTGAAGCATATTACTCCATTGAACAAAATGAAATAGAGGCATTTATTGAGCAGCAATTGCCTCGAGATGCTTATACAGTAGATAGCATCCTTGGCGAAAAATATATTCAAGTAAAATGAGAAATAGTAACCATTAGATTTCGTTATACACGATAAAGATTTTTAGAAAAAAACGGATTAAACTTGGAGAAATTCCCCAATGTTTAATCCGTTTTTACTTTATTCAAAGCAAACGTGGTGCAGTTTTACCTGTTGTTCTCTTGAAATTGAGTCATAAACTCACTTAGCGCAATACATGCTTCCACAGGGACGGAGTTATAAGCTGATGCGCGGCATCCACCAACAGAACGGTGTCCATTTAAGCCGACAAAACCTGCTTCCTGTGCTTCCGCTAAGAATTTCTTTTCTAGCTCCTCATCAGCAAGTCGGAACGTAATATTCATGTAAGAGCGACTGGCAGGTTCTGCATGCCCTATATAGAAGCCGTTACTGCCATCAATCACATCGTAAATATACTTAGCCTTTGTTTCGTTTTGTTTAGCCACTACTTCTAATCCACCTAATTCTTCTATCCAACGGAGCACCTCACCGAGCATATAGATGCCGAAAGTTGGCGGCGTATGATAAAGTGAATTGCTTTTTGCATGCGTATTATACTTTAACATCGTCGGTATTTCTGAATTTGCTTCCTCGAGCAAATCTTTACGAATAATGACGACTGTTACTCCTGAAGGTCCAAGATTCTTTTGTGCCCCAGCATATATTAGACCAAATTTACTCACGTCAATTGGTTTAGACATAATGTCACTGGACATATCTGCAACAAGTGGAACATTTCCTGTATTCGGGAACTCTTTCCACTGAGTACCATAAATGGTGTTATTAGATGTTAGATGGACATAAGCGTCATCTTCGTTATACTGTAGGTCTTTTATATTTGGGATTGTGTTATGGTTACGCTCTTTCGTGCTAGCGATCTCATAAGGTTCCCCGAATAATTTCGCTTCATCAAATGCTTTTTCCGCCCAAACACCCGTCATTAGATAGCCCGCTTTTTGTGTAGGCTTTAAAAAGTTCATAGGAATCATAGAAAATTGAAGACTTGCCCCGCCTTGTAGGAAAAGCACTTCATAGTTTTCAGGAATTGAAAATAGTTTTCTTAAACGTGCAATCGCATCATTATGTACTTCATCATAAGCTTTACTGCGATGACTCAGTTCCATAATCGACATACCAGTACCACGAAAGTTGACAAGCTCTTGTTGTGCTTTTTCCAAAACTGGCAAAGGTAGTGCGGATGGGCCAGCGTTAAAATTATAGACAGTTCGAATACTTTGTTTCAACATAACCACTCCTTAAGACTTGTTATTGTTTCAGTCGAAATTAACTTCACGAACTCTTTTGATATCTGGAATTGCCTTTAATTCCTCGATAACGGTTTTAGATGCTTGATGATCGATCTCTAAAATCATAACCGCAGAACCGCCGACTTCTTGGCGCCCTACTTGCATACTAGCAATATTAATTCCGTTAGCACCTAGTACTGTTCCAACCTGGCCAATGATTCCCGGCTCGTCCTGCTGCGAAATTAACAATAAATGACCCTGTGGAGAGAGGTCTACAGGATAAGGTCCAATTTTAATCAGTCGATCGCCTATGCCGGCAACTGAAGAACCAGTCACCCAGCGTTCTTCTTCTGTAGTTTTTAAACGAATCGTAATTTCGCTAGAAGCATTTTGTGAGAAAAGCGACTTCTGGAAGACAAGTTGGATATCGCGCTGCTTAGCCAAGTGGAGTGCATTCACGATATTCACTTGCTCTGCACCGAGATGATGCGTTAGGACACCTTTAAGCACATAGGGACTCAATGGAGTGGTATCTAAATCAGCCAATTCGCCTGCACATTCGATTGTAATTTCACGTACTGCACCGTCAGTCATCTGCGCAAGTGAATTTCCTAGATGTTCACATAATTTGAAGTACGGTTGCAGTTTATTCAGTAACTCGGGTGGAATAGAAGGTATATTCACCGCATTTTTGAATGGTTCATTGCGCAAAATATGCATGACTTGCTCGGATACGTCAATCGCTACGTTTTCTTGTGCCTCCATAGTAGATGCACCCAAGTGCGGTGTCACAATCATCTTTGGATGTGTAAAGAAAGGATGATCTGGCGCTGGCGGCTCATTTTCAAACACATCAAAAGCAGCTCCTGCTACAATTCCTTCATCAAGTGCATCGATTAGGGCTAATTCGTCAATAATACCTCCGCGTGCACAGTTAATAATTCGCATGCCTGGTTTCATCACTTCGAATTGTGGTTTGCTAATCATATGATGGGTTTCATTTGTAAGTGGCGTATGAACAGTCATAAAATCTGCCGTACGCACGATTTCGTCTAGTGTGGCCAGTTGAATACCTAGTTGCTTCGCACGTTCTTCCGGCATGAAAGGATCATAGCCGAGAACCGTCATGCCAAACGCGATTGCCCGTTTAGAAACCTCAAGCCCAATACGACCTAAACCAAACACACCAAGTTTCTTGTTTCGTAATTCAACACCAAGAAACGATTTACGGTCCCACTGTCCATCAACTGTTTTCGCGTATGCCTGTGGGATATGTCTTGCTAATGCCATCATCATTGCAAATGTGTGTTCACATGTAGTAATTGTGTTCCCATCAGGAGCGTTAATGACAATAATTCCTCGGTTCGTTGCGGCTTCTAAATCAATGTTGTCAACACCAACTCCCGCGCGACCGATTACTTTCAATTTAACGCCAGCTTCCATAATACGTTCGGTTACTGTTGTCTGAGAACGGACAAGCAGCGCATCAAATTCACCAATTATCGAAATAAGTTCCGATTCACTTAATCCTGTCTGCTTAATAACTTCCACGTCATCAGCATCCATTAACTGTTGTAATCCAAAATCACTAATCGGATCTGATACTAAAACTTTAAACATATGTATTCCTCCTCGTTTATGTAAAGGGCTATAAAGGTAACTAAGAAGTATTCCTCCAATCGTATTTGTTTTCTATATTAACACTTATTCTTCAGAAAGAAACGAAAATTTTTCATTATATAGGCTATAGCATAGATTAGGCGCCAGTCACCGAAACAAACATGTTAATTGAAACAATCAAGAATGTTTAAACTTTCACGATTGCTTGAGTGACTGTGGTCGACCCTTATTGAATTTTCCTTATACATAATTAATTTGCTATAGATCAAAAAGTTTTTGTCGACCCCCACAAAAAGCGATGACTGTTCGAATAACTGGTATACCCAAATTTCAGGGTAAAAAAATAATGAGGTGAATGGATTATGTATAAGAAATGGAAGCAAACTGGAGCAGCATTACTAATTGCAGGACTTACAATAACTGGGACTAGTTATGCATTGGCGGACGAAAAAGAGCCGATTAGTCTTAGTCAATTACTAGAAGAAGAAGCGACACCAGCGGATGAGTCAACGGAAGTGGCAGAGGATACGGTAGTGGAAAACGATGACGTGGAAGTAGATGAAGAGAGTACTGATTCTGATGAGCAAAGTTCTGAAGAGGCGAAAGAGGATGAAGAGGGCACTCAACAGAATGTAGATTCAGAAGAAAACAACTTACCGGAAATTCCAGAAGGTTATACAGCTGGTAATCTAGCTGCACTTGAAAAAGCTTACAATCAAGTACCAAATCCAACAGCGAAAGCAGCTATTCAAAAAAACATGGAGCGTTCAATTGAAAAGTGGGAAAGCAAGCAGGCAGTTAATGAAACGTCTGAAGAGCCTGTGGAGAATCCAGTTGAACAAGAAACTGCTGAACTAGTTGAAGAAAAGCAGCCGGCTAAAGAGGAAGTTACAAAACAACCTGCTGCACAAGCAAAAAAAGCACCGCAAGCTCAGTTAAATGCACAGCATAGAGAAGAAAGACAGGAATTAAAAGAGGCTCAAAAAGCAGAGCGTGAAGCACTAAAAGAAGAAAGAAAACAACAAAAGCAAAACAAAGAGGACAATAAAAACTAATCAACTGCTTTTCATTTTCCGGTGCATCTATTAAAATCAATTGCATTCGGTTTAAATGGAAACGGAGGAGTACTTATGCTTTTATCTATTGTACAAGGATTATTCAATATAAAGTCGAATACGGCATTAGATGAGCTTGTATTAAAGGCAAAGAATGGCGATGAGAAAGTAATGAACGACCTTCTCATCGCGTACACTCCGTTTATGAAAAAAACGGCTTCATTCGTTTGCAAAAGATTCATTGATGAGCATGACGATGAGTTTAGTGTAGCGATGAGTGGTTTTTATGAGGCGATATTAAATTATAATTTAAAAGAGAATTCATCATTAACAACTTTTTCTCATCTGATTATAAAAAGAAGACTGATTGATTATATCCGAAAAGAATCAGCAAGAAATGATGCGGCGCATTTAGTAAAAGATGACGATGAAGATAAAGAGTTAGAGCATTACCTATTTAATCAAGTATCGATTACGTCTTATTCTAAAGAGCAGCAAGCATTGAAACGGCGCGAGGAAATAATGGAATACAATCAGCTCCTCAAAAAATTTAACATGACATTCCAAGATCTTGTGAAGTCCTCTCCGAAACATGCCGATTCAAGAAAGACAGCTTTTCAAATTGCACAAATTATAGCGACAACACCCGGGTTTTATACATATCTAATGGAACAGAAAAGATTGCCGATGAAAGATTTAGAAGAACTTGTCGAAGTTTCTAGAAAGACGATTGAACGACAAAGGAAATATATCATCGCTGTCACATTACTTATAAACAGCAATTTCGTTTATATAAAGGAATATCTAAAAGGGGAATTCATATGATGCGAACTTATAAAGGCGTTGTTTGCGAAAAGAAAAAAAAATATATGATATTTCTCACGAGTGAGGGAGAGTTCCTAAGAGGGATCCCGATTGGTAAAACACCGGATATCGGTGACGAAACTAACTTCCAACTTGTTCCTTTTAGAGAGAAAGCAAAATTCCGATTTATTGGAGCAGTTGTTGCTGCAGCTATGCTTCTTTTATTTATTAGTGCAACTTTGTTTATCAAAAACAATCATGTGATGGCATATGTCCAGCTTGAAACTGATACAGCAGTAGAGCTGGAGGTCAATCGGAATGGAAAAGTAATTGCTGTGCGAGATTTGAAGAAAACAACTGAATCTAACTATTACTTAACGAAGTGGAAAGGCCATAAACTTGAAGCTGTTTTGGATTCTATAGTAAAGGAAACGATAACCGGAGACAGCAACAAACAAGTAATGATAACAACAGTATTTTCAGATTCAAAAAATGCGGCTAAGGTTCAAGAGATAGTCAGAGATGCTGTACACAATGTACGGGGCGAATATAAAGAGTTTGATTGGCGTATTTCTAAAAGCACGGAAAAAGAAAGAAAAACCGCGAATGAACATAAAATCTCTATCCATGAACTTAAGAAGATGAATGAAGAAGCGCCGACGAAAGAAAAAAATCTGCCTTCAAATATAGATGATTCCCAGAAAGTGGTTCCGGCAGTGCCTACGAATGAAATAGAGAATGAGGCACAATTTAATAAACACTCCGGTCCATCTGCTCATCCTGCCCAGAAAAACAAAGAAAAATCGGACCAGCGAGAAAATCGAGGAGAACAGAAGCGGAACGAACAGCTTGAAAATCGAGAGCTGAAACCTAAACCTGCACCTGTTAGAGAATCTCAGCAGGATTCAAACGCATCGAATAATAACCCTGGGAAGGTTAATGAAAATCCTTCTTCTAAACAGAAGGAAAAAAATCCGGATTCTCAAAAAATGAACGACTCACCAAGCGAAAACAATAAAGGAAAATAACTAATTGATGAAGGGTTATTTCTCAAAAAGCCGATTTCAAAAGGATTGGCTTTTTTGTGTTCGCCAAAAATGGCGTCTAGCTTTGGGTGCAAGACGCTTTTTTATCATTCATTTGATTGACTAATCTTCAAATAATAATGTATAATAGGGGTATAGGGTATACGACGGGAGTGAGGGAAATGTCGAAAACGACAGTCCAACCAAATAAACAACAGCTTTTAAATCGTTTAAAACGTATTGAAGGCCAGGTTCGCGGCGTGCATCAAATGATTGAAAATGACAGGTATTGCGTAGACGTTTTGCATCAAATTAGTGCGATTCAATCGGCGATGAATAAAGTTTCTTTAGCGCTACTAGAAGACCATACAAATCATTGCGTGATTAAAGCGATTAAAGATGAAAACGGCGAAGAAGCGATCAAAGAGCTGATGAGTGTCATGAAAACAATGACGAAGTAATAACCAAGTTATTTAGGTACCTGGTGAGGGTATGTTATATTGAATACAAACTTTAATGGGAGGCGTTTTAAATGAAAGAAGTATTAAAAGTTGAAGGTATGTCATGTAATCATTGTGTGAATGCAATTGAAACGAATGTCGGTGAATTAAACGGCGTCAATAATGTAAAAGTTAGTTTAGAGGAAAATAATGTAACAATTGATTTTGACAAAGCGAAAACAACACTCGACAAGATTAAAGAAACGATTGAAGACCAAGGTTTCGATGTACAGGCTTAATTGTGCAGTGCGATAAAAATTTCCACTTAAACTACGGAGTGGGGGTATAAGCGGAAACAAAGATTGTACCATGTAGGTATAATCTTTGTTTTTCAAAACTATATACCCCTACTACGTATAGGGGGAGGACCAATGACAATATCGGAAAAAACTCTACAAATTCAAGGGATGACTTGTTCTTCTTGTGCGAGTCGGATTGAGAGAACAATAGCTAAGATGGATGGCGTTGAACAGGCAAATGTTAATTTCGCGCTAGAAAGATCAACCATTAAATATGATCCAGAAAAAGTGACCGTCCATGATTTTGAAGAGAAGATTGAAAAACTCGGATTTCATGTCGTTCAAGAGCATGTCAATTTTGATGTGTCTGGAATGACTTGTTCGGCTTGTGCAAACAGGATTGAGAAACGAATAAATAGAATCGATGGCGTCTCTAATGCAACGCTTAACTTTGCTCTGGAAAAGCTATCGGTCGATTATAATAGTAGTCAAGTGAGTCCGCAAGATATGATGACAGCAATTGAGAAGATGGGTTTTGAATTATTACCTGAAAAAGATGCTGAAGACAAAATCGATCACAAAGAAACGGAAATCAAGAAGCAAAAACATAAATTTATCATTTCGGCAATTTTAACGTTTCCATTGTTTTGGACGATGGTTGCCCATTTTGAATTTCTGTCGTTCATTTATATGCCTGAAATTTTAATGAATCCATGGTTACAGTTAATCCTTGCAACGCCGGTTCAATTTATCATTGGCGCGCAGTTTTATAGAGGGGCTGTTAATTCCCTTAGAAATAAAAGTGCCAATATGGATGTCCTGGTGGCCCTCGGAACAAGTGCGGCATATTTCTACAGTTTGTATTTAGCGATTGAGTGGGTGAATGGCGGAAAGGTAGGTCATCCCGAACTTTATTTTGAAGCATCGGCAGTGATTATTACACTTATTGTTCTTGGAAAACTATTTGAAGTTCGCGCGAAAGGAAAAACGAGTCAGGCGATTCAAAAGCTCCTTGGATTACAAGCAAAAACGGCAAGGGTCGTTAGGGGCGGTATTGAAACAGAGATTCCTATCGAGGAAGTAATTGCCGGCGATGTAATTCTCGTTAGGCCTGGGGAAAAGATCCCAGTAGACGGGGAAATCATTGAAGGGAATTCAGCGGTTGATGAATCCATGCTAACTGGTGAAAGTATTCCCATGGATAAAGCTGTCGGCGATACGGTGATTGGGGCAACAATTAATAAAAATGGCTCCCTTCAAATTAAAGCAACAAAAGTTGGGAAAGATACGGCGCTTGCTCAAATTGTAAAAGTAGTGGAAGAGGCGCAAGGTTCTAAAGCCGATATTCAGCGATTAGCGGATAGAATATCGGGTATTTTCGTACCTGTCGTTGTAGGCATTGCGATTGTTACGTTTCTCATTTGGTATTTCGCCGTAACTCCAGGCGATTTTCGTTCTGCTTTAATTCCGACAATTTCTATTTTAGTTATCGCTTGTCCGTGTGCACTCGGTTTAGCCACTCCGACATCGATTATGGCTGGATCTGGAAGGGCGGCTGAAATTGGCGTGCTTTTTAAAGGCGGCGAACATTTAGAGCATACACAAGCGATTGATACAGTCGTGTTGGATAAAACGGGTACGGTGACAAAGGGAGAACCGGCACTAACTGACGTGATGATTGCTGATGGATTTGTGGAGGAAGACGTTCTGCAACTGGTTGCAACGGCTGAAAACCAATCTGAACACCCACTTGCACAAGCGATCGTTAGAGGCGTTCGAGAAAAAGGCGTCGATTTAGGAAATGTCGAAAGTTTTGAAGCATTGCCTGGTTATGGAATCCAAGCAGTTGTGAATGAAAAAACGATTCTCGTTGGGACAAGAAAACTAATGAGAGAGCATCAGATTGACCTACTAGATTATGAAGTGTCGATGGAAAATCTTGAGAATGAAGGTAAAACAGCGATGCTCGTCGCGATTGAAAGTAAAATTGCAGGTGTTATTGCGGTTGCTGATACGGTGAAGGAAACGTCTAAAGAAGCAATTGCAAGGATGCATGAGCTTGGATTGGATGTCATTATGTTAACGGGTGACAATACAAGAACAGCTGATGCGATTGCAAAAGAAGTAGGCATTTCACATGTCATTGCTGAAGTATTACCAGAGCAAAAAAGTGATGAAATTCAAAAGCTACAAGCTACTAGTAAAAATGTTGCCATGGTTGGAGACGGTATTAACGACGCACCAGCACTAGCAACGGCTAATATCGGAATGGCTGTAGGAACAGGTACAGATATTGCGATTGAAGCTGCAGATATTACGCTAATGCGTGGGGATTTAAATAGTGTAGCGGATGCGATCATGATGAGTAGAAAAACGATGCGTAATATTAAGCAAAACTTGTTTTTTGCTTTTTTCTATAACACTGTTGGAATTCCAATTGCCGCGATTGGTTTATTAGCACCTTGGGTAGCTGGTGCGGCGATGGCTTTCAGTTCGGTATCCGTCGTATTGAACGCGCTTCGCTTGCAAAAAGTGAAGTTATAAATAAAAAGGCATTTCTCTCTCCGGTTGGAAGAAGAAATGCCTTTTTGAATTAAATTTAGGACACGGGTTGTTCAATTCGTCGATTCATTAACTGTTCCATGTGCATTTTAACAATGGGCCATTCCGGACGAATTACACTAAAAATCACAGTGTTTCTTGGTGTACCGTCTTTTCGAATCATGTGATCACGGAAGATACCTTCCTGGGTAGCTCCGATACGAGCAATTGCATTTCTTGAACGAACGTTTCGTTCATCAGCTTGAATTTGAACGCGATTTAGATGAAGTACTTCAAAGCAATATTGCATTAGTAAATACTTACAATTCGTGTTTATAGGGCTTCGCCAATAGGAAGGTGAAAGCCATGAATAGCCAAGTTCAATCCGCATATGCGTATGATCTAGGTTCTTCAATTTTGTTCCGCCGATAATACGGTTTGTTTTATTATCAATAATAACAAAAGAATGTTCTTTGCCTAACGATTGATTGAGTAGTGATTCCTTAACAAAGTTTGCTGCATCTTCGCGGCTTTGTATTGTTATTGCTAAATGTGTCCAAATCTCATTATAATTACCGGCTTCAAAAATCGCATCTATATCTGTAAGCTCCATCGTTCTTAAAGTAACAATGTCGTTTACTAACACAATATTTTCCATCACAGAACCCCTTTTAAGGTATATTTTTTTACAATTTTCTCTATGTCAAATTGCTTTTTTTATCAATTGTAATGCAATTATAAGGGGAAACAGGATAAAAGGGAAGTGACATTTTATTGAAATGGTACAAATTTTTTCGCCAAAAATGACACGGTTTTTTGGCGATAAGAATATGATTGGACATTAATCATTTCGGGCTTAAAAGCTTTATTTTTCTAGTGATTACATTGCAAATCTTAAAAAAACAAATCCACTTTTATAGTGAGAGGTATCAATCATCGGCGCTGTATGAGTAAAATGTTTGTGGGGGATAAATGAAAATCCATAACACAATTAATCTCCGTTCCAATCGGACGCTTTCCGCGGGCACGGCCTCAGCCGCTTCCCTCGCTTCGCTCAGTCCAGGGTCTTCGGCTCGCGCTGTTCCCGCAGGAGTCGCCGATTTCCACTCCGATTAATTGGTGTGCACATGGAATAATTAGATTTGAAGGCATGAAAAAAGGAGCTCTCTTCTTGTATAGTAGAGTTTGCAGACAAACGCTACAGGAGAGGACCCACATGATTAAAGTGATTACAAGCTCACCAATATTTAAACAGGTTTGTTTAGAATACTTCAACGAACTTAGTCAGACACGTTCACCCAGCTCTTCGCAAAGCTAGAAGTAATAGTCGAGACCGTAGTAAAGCACACTTTCAATTGATGGACAAACGACAATGGACTCGTTATTCGGTTCAATCCAAGTGAGTCGAATTTAATACTAAGATAGGGAAATAGAGAAAATACGTAAATTTATTAGATCAACACTTACAATTTGAAGTTGCAAAAGGATTAAGTCCGTTAGTACAAGAAATCTTTCTTTCTTACATTAGACAACTGGAAAGCCTGTTTATCGAGCTTTAAAAGGATTACAGTGATTTTGAGATAACAAAGTTATTAATAAAGAAAGTTATGTAAGTTATTTGCGTTTATAAAAACTTATGTATAAGAAATCTCTGTTGATTGGAGTGCAGAGCGGCGACTCCGGTGGGATTAGCGTGACAGGTGAGACCCCACAGGAGCGCGGTTTTCGCGACGAGGAGGCTCACCGCACGCCCCACGGAACGCGTCCGCTCGGAACGGAAATCAACATAGTTTTATTTGGTGTTTTTATAAATGGAATACTTAACTATCCGAGAAGAGAAAACCTTTGCAATGGTACCCATAAAAAATTGACTCAATCATCAGCGCTCATTCAGTTGTCTAAGTTCTAAATATTTGCTATGCTATTGTAGATATAAAATCCGTGACGTGGCCAAGTAAATAAAAATGTGAGACAGAAATGGTAACAACTGCTGAGAGTTATCGCACCGCTTTTTATTGAAACCTACCGCTGAGATGTTATGTAAACATAACCGAGTCGTTTTCGTTATCAAACGTTTCAAGAGGGCTTACGTGAAGTAAGCTAAATGAAGGTGGTACCACGTCAATCGCGCAAAGACGTCCTTATTAGAGGGCAGCTTTGTGTTTTTTTATTTTCGTCAAACAATACTTAAGGAGGAACAAGAATGACGAGCAAGAGAGAAAACGAATTTACAAGTTGGTATATCGATACCATTCAAAAAGCTGATTTAATGGACTATACGCCAGTTCGTGGCTGTATCGCTTTTAAACCAGACGGCTATGAAATTTGGGAGCATATCCAAGCGGAAATGGACAAGCGTTTTAAAGAAACTGGGCACCGTAACGCATATTTCCCAATGTTAATTCCAGAGAACTTTTTCCAAAAAGAAAAAGACCATATTGAAGGATTTTCACCTGAATTGCCGTGGGTTACTGAAGCAGCGGGGGAAAAGTTAGAAGAGCGTTTAGCACTTCGTCCAACTTCAGAAACAATGATTGGTCACCTATATTCAGATTGGATCAACAGTTACCGCGATCTTCCAGTGTTAATTAACCAATGGGCGAATGTTTTCCGTTGGGAAAAGAGAACGTTACCGTTTATTCGTACTTCTGAGTTTTTATGGCAAGAAGGGCATACTGCGCATGTAGACGAGGAAGAAGCACGTGAAGAAACGATGCAAATGCTTGGCATTTACAAAGAAGTTGTAGAAGACTTGCTTGCGATTCCAGTTTATGACGGTGAAAAAACGCCTTCTGAACGTTTTGCCGGTGCGGTTGATACTTATTCAATCGAAGCGATGATGCAAGATGGAAAAGCAGTTCAAGCGGGAACATCTCATTATTTAGGCACGAAATTTGCGGAAGCATTCGATATTAAATATTTAACGCGTGAAAATAAACATGAATACGTTCATACAACTTCATGGGGAACGTCAACACGTCTTATCGGTTCTGTCATTATGGTTCACGGCGATGAACAAGGTCTTGTTTTACCGCCACGTATCGCGCCGACACAAGTGGTGTTAATTCCAGTTGGACCGTGGAAGAAGAATCCTGAAATTATCGAGAAGTTAGATGCTGTTTTTGCTGAATTAAAAGCAAAAGGTATCCGCGTTCGTCTTGATGATTCTGACCAATCACCAGGCTTCAAGTTTAACGAGTGGGAATTAAAAGGGGTTCCAGTACGCGTTGAGTTAGGACCACGTGACTTGGCAAAAGACCAGGCATTATTAAAAGCACGTGATGAAGATGAAAAAGTGGAAGTTAATTTGAACGACCTAGTTGCACGTATTGAAGAAGAATTAACGACGATGCAAACACGCCTATTCGAAAAGGCGAAAGCATTCCGTGAAAAGCATTCTCATACACACGTCGACACACTCGAGCAATTAGAACAACATATTGCAGATTCAGAGAAAAACGACGACATTCCAGGCTGGGTACTAGCAGGATGGTGTGGTGACGATGATTGTGAATCTCATGTTCAAGAAGAAACAAAGTTCACGACGCGCAACATTCCGTTCAACCCGCCGGCAACGAAAGATACATGTATTAACTGCGGAAAAGACGCAAAGCATACGGTATGGTTTGGCCGCGCTTACTAATATAAAAAATAAAAGAGACCAACAGGTGCATTACATTTGTTGGTCTCTTTTTATGATTTACTAGAGTAACTTAAATTGCGTTTTCCTTAGAAAAAGCATTGATCTTTTCCCCAATCTCATCACGAACCCGTTGGAAAACAGCCCAAACCTCTTCATCTGTTCCTTCAGCCTTTGCAGGGTCATCAAAACCCCAGTGCTCATGACGAACGTGAGGAGGAATCGTTGGGCAATTATCTATCGCGTCACCGCATAATGTAACAACTAAATCAGCAGTATTTAAAATGTTCCTATCAATTAAATCTGAAGATTGATTGGTGATATCTACATCTACTTCCTTCATTGCTTGAACCGCTTTTGGGTTGACGCCGTGCGCTTCAATACCCGCACTGAAAACTTCCCAGTTATCTCCTAAATATTCTTTTCCCCAACCTTCAGCCATTTGGCTACGGCAAGAATTTCCTGTACATAAGAAATAAAGTGTCTTTTTAGTCATGATAAAATCTCCTCTATTAGATAATTAATAACCATAAATAAAGCCCGATAAGTGTAAAAAGTAGCGTAGGAATTGTTAAAATGATTCCAATCTTAAAATACGTTCCCCACTTAATTTTCACGCCTTTTTGCGAAAGAACGTGCAACCATAATAACGTAGCTAAAGAACCGATTGGCGTGATTTTTGGTCCTAAATCTGACCCAATCACATTGGCATAAATTAAAGCCTCCCGGATGGGTCCTGTTGTAGTTGTTTCAGATATCGCCAAAGCGTTGATCATAACGGTAGGCATGTTATTCATCACTGATGACAAGATTGCGGCAATAAAGCCCATCGAAATCGTTCCTACAAATAACCCTTGGTCAGCAGCCAGTTGGATGACATCTGCGAGTATGCTTGTAAGTCCAACATTTCGCAAGCCATAAACAACGACGTACATGCCAATGGAAAAGAAAACGATGGCCCATGGTGCACCTTTAATGACCTGTTTCGTTTGAACGGCAGTACTTCTTTGAGCCATAATCGTGTAAAAAATCGCAACGATGCCAGCGACAATAGAAACAGGTAGCCCCGTAAATTCGCTGCTGAAGTAGCCAATGAGTAATACTGTTAAGACAATCCAAGATAGGCGAAACATCTTTAAATCTTTAATTGCGTCTTTTGGTTGTTTCAGATCCGACACTTGATAATTTTCAGGGATACTTTTCCGGAAAAATAAATACAATACTAAAATACTGGCGACTAATGCAAATAAATTCGGTACAATCATACGTGATGCATATTCGGCAAAGCCTATTCCGAAATAGTCTGCAGAAACAATATTGACTAAGTTACTGACAACTAACGGTAAAGAAGTCGTGTCTGCAATAAATCCACTGGCAATGATAAATGGGAAAACCATTTTTTCATTGAAATTTAAATTTCGTACCATCGCCAATACGATAGGCGTCAAAATAAGTGCAGCACCATCATTTGCGAAAAGGGCCGCAACGACTGCGCCTAAGATGGTAACATACACAAACATGCGGACACCGCTGCCTTGGGCTAATCTAGCCATATGGAGGGCAGCCCACTCAAAAAATCCAATCTCATCTAAAATGAGTGAAATAATAATAATTGCGATAAAAGCAAGTGTTGCATTCCAAACAATTCCTGTAACATCTAACACATCTTGAAAGTTGACAACCCCTATGAGCAGCGCAATAAGTGCCCCGATACAAGCAGACCAGCCAATTGAGAGGTTTCTCGGTTGCCAAATAACAAAAATTAGTGTGATGAGGAAGATGGCTGATGCGGTAATAACTGAAATCATGTTCTTTTCTCCTCCTTATTCACAGCAAATGCGAAGCCCTTTTGCTTCCAACTCTGTAATAGATTCATCTTGGTCAGCAAGATGTTTTAAAATGCCTTCGATAAACGGATAATCTGTGTGTTCTTTATTAATAGAGTAAAAAACCCATTGCCCGCGGCGTTCTTCCTGTACTAATTCAATGTCCCGAAGCCTGCGCAAGTGTTGACTGATTGCAGGTTGACTCATCTGAAATATTTCAACAAATTCACATACACAACATTCGTGTGATTTAAGCAATTTCATCATTGTTAAACGAGTCGGATCACCAAGTAACTTTAAAAGTTGTGATGCTCGTTGTAAATCAATGGGTAATGAATCATTCATTTTATCTCCTCCAACGATTAGTATATAAGCATATGCTTATACATACAAGTGGAAAGTTTGTATACTTTGGAGTATTAATCAGGTGCTAGTATGTTAAAAATTTGTAAAAATTCTATTTTTAAATGGAAGATCACTTATGTAGATGTTATCTTTTGACCATACACAAATTTGATGGGAAAGAGAAAAAAGGAGGAGCAAATGGGACAAAATAATAGTAATAATCGGTTGAAAAATCTCTTAGAAATTTTGATTATATCAACCAGACTGGGCTTGACATCATTTGGTGGGCCAACAGCTCATTTAGGTTATTTTCACGAGGAATATGTTCGAAGAAGAAAGTGGATGGATGAAAAAAGCTATGCGGATTTAGTAGCGTTAGCTCAATTTTTACCCGGACCTGCGAGTAGCCAGGTTGGAATTGGGATTGGCGTGATGCGAGCCGGAGTATTAGGTGGAATTATTTCTTTTATAGGATTCACATTGCCTTCAGTCATTGCCCTTATCATTTTTGCTTTGTTGCTCAGTAGTTTTGATGTTGGAGATGCTGGTTGGATACATGGGTTGAAAATCGTTGCAGTAGCAGTAGTTGCCCAAGCGATTTTAGGCATGGCTAATAAATTAACGCCTGATTTAAAAAGGAAAGCGATTGCTTTATTTGCTTTAGTTGGCACGCTCATTTGGCAGACGGCTTTTACGCAAGTAGGGGTCATTTTGATTGCGGCATTTTTGGGCTTTTTATTATTTAAAAAACATGAGAAAAGTGCAGAGGCAAATTCTCAATTTCCAATTACTAAACGAGTTTCAGTAATTTGCTTATCGTTGTTTTTCGCTTTGTTATTTCTATTACCTGTCATTAAGGGAATAACAGGCTCATATTGGATTGCTATGTTCGACAGTTTTTATCGTTCTGGGTCATTAGTTTTCGGCGGGGGACACGTCGTGTTGCCATTATTGGAACAAGAATTTGTACCAACTGGATGGATAACGGAAGAGGCATTTTTAGCGGGGTATGGTGCCACGCAAGCAGTACCAGGACCTTTATTTACATTTGCTGCTTATTTAGGAGCTGTCCTGAAAGGATGGCAAGGCGGATTAATTGCAACAGCTGCAGTGTTTTTACCTGCTTTCCTTCTGATTCTCGGTGCGTTGCCATTTTGGGATAGTTTACGAAACACCCCAAAGATTAAAGGGGCAATTATGGGAGTCAATGCAGCCGTTGTTGGGATTTTAATTTCAGCTTTTTATACACCGATTTGGACAAGTTCTATCTTAGCGCCTGTTGATTTTGCGTTAGCAGCGATTCTATTTAGCATGCTTGCTTATTGGAAGCTTCCACCTTGGATTGTTGTTGTAACTGGTGCGCTTGTTGGCGTGATTTTACCATTAATTTGATAGGAAATAAGGCGATATCTATTTTTAACATAGAGAATCGCCTTATTTTTTTATTGCTCAAATCAAGAAGTTTCAAAGTTAATTAATCGAGGCAGTTAAACTATTTTCCATCATTTTTAACAATTCTTCTTCTGTCAGTTTATAATCACCGCCGCCTTGAACGAAAGCGTCATTTCCTCCACCTTTACCGTCTATGAGTGGCAACACAGCAGCTGAAACGTCCTTCATACTTGCAGTAGATAAACTGCCTCTAGCTGCAACAAATTGAAGCTTATCATCATTACGAGCAACGAGAAGTACAATTGTTTCGTCTGATTCCGCCACAATGAATCGAGCTAGTTTTTGTAATTGCTGAATGGAACGGCCTTGGAATGTAGCGGTAACTAAGCCGTTACGCTGTTGACTCAATAATTCTTTGGACTCGAATGATAATATTGCATCTTGTGTTTCCTTCAATGATTTTTCAAGTGAGTGATTTGTCTCTAATAGCTTCTCGATAGCCTTGCCAATCCCATCTTCAGGGGCACTTAATAATTTTGAAGCTTTCGCAACTACATTTGTTTTATCATGTAACAGATTGAGTACGCGCTTTCCACAAACGAAATGAACCCTTGTGTTTCCTCGATGCTTCTCAGCAGATACGATTTTTAACGAACTCACTTGTCCGGTATATTCAGGATGAGTTCCGCCACATCCGTTATAGTCAAAATCTGGAATAATGACAAGACGTATCTCCTCGGTTGCTTGAATTTGCTTTCGCAGTGGATATTGATAGAGTTCGTCTTCCGTTACCCACTTCACTTCGATTGGACGGTTTTCAAGAATCACTTTATTTGCCAGCTCTTCTGCTGCTTTAAGTTGTTCGTCTGTAATGTCATCAGCCTCGATATCAATGGAGACCAAATTTGTCCCTAAATGGAAACTGACAGTTGGAAATTCAAATAACTCAACAAATGCAGCGGATAATATGTGTTGTCCGGCATGTTGCTGCATGTGGTCAAAGCGACGTTCCCAATTGATATTACAATCGAGTTCGCCTGAGGCATCCATCTCTCCCGACAAATAATGACGAATTTCACCATCAATTTCAACAACATCAATTATGGGTACTCCATTAATTGTACCGGTATCGTGTGGCTGACCGCCGCCGGTTGGATAAAAGGCCGTTTGATCCAACACAACGTAAGGTTTTTCATTCTCATCTCTTTCCGTTTTCACTACTTGCGCCGTAAAAGATTGACACTCGGGCTCGGCATAATACAAACGATTTTTTAGCATAAAATCGACTCCTACTTCATTAAGTTGGGTTTATCTTATCATAATTAATGGTGGGAATGTCATTCCTAACAGTCCCCATGTGAATGGAAAATTAAACTTAAATAGATTCGGTTTTTAAAGAAGTTGTTTTACTATATTTACATTTACCCACAAATTACCGAAAATAAATGTTTTCTAAATTCAAGAATTATTGTTCATACTAAAATTTGATGCTTCAATATGTGTAGAGGAGAATGGAAAATGAAAGTTATAGCTCTTATTGGGAGTTTGCGGGAGGATTCTTACAATCGGCAGTTAATTGAAACGATTGAAAAGCGGTATCATACGATGTTTAATCTTGAAGTGGCACCGATTGGAAAGCTTCCGTTTTACAATGAAGATGAAGAAATGTATCCGCCAAAGGAAGTTGAAAAATTTAAGAAAATGATTGAAGACGCTGATGCTGTTTTTATTAGCACGCCTGAGTTTAATTGGTCGATATCAGGGGTGTTAAAAAATGCATTAGATTGGCTATCGCGAGTAGAGAAACCGATTGCGAAAAAACCGGTTCTTTTAATGGGCGTCTCGCAAGGAGGATTGGGAACGATTAGAGCGCAATTGCACGCAAGACAAATATTAACGAGTGTCGGTGCGGTTATGATGCCGGCTGTAAGTAATGAAATTCTTATTGGTGGTGCCGGACAAAAGTTTGAAAACGGTGAACTTACTCATGAAGTTACTTTGCAGTATATTGACGAAGTGATGGAACGATTTTTGGAATTTGTTAAGAAGGAACAAGACCAGTAAAAAACCACTTTCTCATATATAGAAGTTGTCGTTTAAAGGACAACTTCTTCAATGAGAAAGTGGTTTTATTCATGTACGTCAATCTACTTTTCTTTTCTAGCAAGAAGCCTATGTTCTACTGTTGGCAAAGTCATCCCAAAAAGTATGACAAGGATGCCAATGACTTGTAAAAATGTTAGGTTTTCACGTAATAAAATGACCGATACAGTGACGGCAACAGGTAATTCCATCGCACTTAAAATGGAAGATGTCGCTGCGCCGACCTTTGGGACTGCAATCGAGAATAAATAAATCGGAATCACAATCCCAAATAGACCGAGAATCAGACCATAAATCCATAAGCCTTCGCCGAATAATATGCCATTCCAAACAATTTCCGGTGATTGGAAGAAAGTAATGGCAATGACAGCAAAAAATGAAGTAAACAAGAGGCGGGTTTCCGTGTCCATTCCTTCAACTTGTTTAGAGTTCACCATAACAAATGAAGCAAAACTGACAGCCGAAGCCAATCCCCATGCCCAACCTTGCCATGGAATTCCGCTAATATCCGCGCCAATAACGCCTGCGGCTAAAATTGTCCCAGCAAATAATAAAATAAGTGAAATGATTTCAATGCGCTTTGGCAAACGTCTTCTTGCAATACAATCAAACAACATGCCTATCCAAGTGAATTGGAAGAGCATAACGACTGCAATGGAAGCAGGCATATACGTAACGGCTTGTCCATAAACCGTTCCTGTAGTAGCCGTGAAAAGGCCTGCCAATACAAGTGTGACACCGCCGCCAAATTTAGGCAGTTTGCGACGGACAATAGCGAAAATAATAAGTGCGAGCACAAAGCCAGTAAAGTATTGTGCTGTGACCGCTTCTGAAGCAGTAAATCCATCTATAATTGCAAGTTTTATAATTGTTGATAAAATACCGTAGCAACTTGCCGCGAATATAATCATGAGAGGATAAATCCATTGTTTCATAAACTAGAGCCTCCTATTTCATCACGCCATTATACCACGGATCGCAAAATTATCGTATCAAAGTGAATGGGCTTAAATCTGATGACATAACCATAAAAGCAATCACTTATGCCTCATTTTAACAATGGTTCTGTTATATACATAGTATATCAGAGGTGGTATAATAAACTTAAATAACAATCAGGGAAAGGATGTGTCAACAATGACTGAGCTTGCTAGCATTCCGTGGAATTTAATATGGCCGCTGATTGCACTACAATTCATCTTAATGGCGATTGCGCTTATTGATATTAGCCGACATAGAAGAACAAACGGACCCGTTGTGATGTGGGTGCTTATCATAATTTTTATCAATTTACTTGGCCCTATTCTTTATTTCATTTTTGGAAGGAGGAATGGATAATTATGTTACTTCACGTTGAACAATTAACAAAAGCTTTCGGAGATGAAAAAGCAGCGAACCAACTATCATTTGAACTAACGAAACATACATCAACGGCACTCATTGGTCCAAATGGTGCAGGGAAAACAACAACATTATCGATGCTGGCGGGGTTGGTTACACCAACAGGCGGAAAGATTACGTTTCAAGAGGAGAAGCGCCAAGATAATAGGGAGTTAATAGGTTTTTTACCGCAATATCCGAAGTTTTTTCCTTGGATGACAGCACTTGAATTTACTGAAATGGCCGCGAGATTAAGTGGGATTCCTGCAAGAAAATCAAAAGTTGAGGCACAAAAAACACTTGAATTTGTTGGACTTGGGAATGCGTTGAGTAAGAAAACGATGACATTTTCAGGAGGTATGAAGCAACGTCTTGGGCTGGCGCAGGCAATTGTGCATAAACCTAAATTATTGTTGTTAGATGAACCTGTCTCTGCCCTTGATCCTGTCGGAAGAAGGGAGATTATGAATTTATTAAAAGAATTACAGCAAGAAGTGACGATTTTATACTCGACTCATATTTTGAATGATGCGGAAGAAATGACTGATAAACTTCTGTTTTTAAGAGAAGGCGAACTTGTTGAACAAGGTACGTTGGAAGACGTCAGAAACCGGCATGCTAATCCGCGCATTGTAATAGAGTTTATAAATGACAGCGAATTACAACGTTTTGTCAATCAAACATTATGGTACACAACGATTAAAGGTCCTAAGCTTTCAATTGATATAGAAAAAGAATCAATCAATATGTCCGGGGTGTTATCTGCATTATATGGAGGAGACTTTCAAATTCGCAAAGTCGAACAACAAACGGCGAGCTTAGAGGAAATCTTTATGAAAGTAGCGGTGATGTAATGGGGAAATTTCATGTACTTCTTCAAAAAGTATGGCGCGAGAATAGCCGTAATTTTAAAGTTTTATGGATCCCGTTATTTTTTATCATCTTTGGCGTAATGGAACCTTTAACAAATTATTATTTACCCGAAATTATGAAAAGCGTCGGGAATCTTCCAGAAGGAATGGAGTTCGTTTGGCCTGAATTTACCGGTGAAGAAATATTTATTTCTTTACTAGGACAATATCAAATGATAGGTATTCTTGTCATCGTCCTCGCATTTATGGGCAGTATTTCAGGTGAGCGTAAAAATGGTACAGCAACACTACTATACGTTCGTCCGATTTCATTTGGACAGTACTATTTAAGTAAATGGATTGTCATTAGTGGACTTGTCATCATTAGCCTTTTCCTCGGTTTCTTGAGTGCTTGGTATTATATTGAAATACTTTTTAGTCACGTGACCTTCATGCAATTTCTTGAGTTTTTTGCTGTTTATAGCTTATGGATGCTATTTGTCGTTACAGTTACACTCACTTGCAGTGCGGCATTTTCAACGGGTATCGCAGCAACGCTTTCATTAACAATTACTTTAGTGTTTCAAGTGATTGATAGCATCCTAGGCGCATATTGGTCGGTTTCTCCTTGGAAATTATCGACGTATGCAACGCATACGTTAAACGGTACAATAGAAAACTCAAGCTTCTGGTGGAGTGTGTTTGTAACGGCCATCCTCATCTTCGTACTAATTGTCCTCGGTATTTATATGTTAAAGAAAAACGCATCTAACGTAACAATTTGACACTTAAATTTATACTAAATTAATTTCCCCGGAAATAACGACAAACTTCGCGAATTGTCATACTTTCAGGAAAAACAGCGCTTCTCAGTAATAGAGAGGCGCTGTTTTGTTATGAACCAGGAAATTTATCTTGACTAGAAGATCTATTTTTAGAATCACGATGAACTTTTTCTTCCCTTTCTTCCATTTTTAAATCCTCAAGCGGAATTGGGTCCACGGTCTTCATATCTTCATGCATATCGTAAATACTTTCTTTATCAGTTTTTAAATGTTCGGGGTTATCCATAAAAGGACCTTCCGCATCTTTTCGATCTCGTTCAGTAAATGGTCTCTTTTTATCCAACTCATTCACGCTCCTTTCTAGGTAAATTCCTTTCTTATATCATTCACTTGTCATTGCGAAGCTAAACATGTTTAAAGCTCGTTTGTTTTTTTGCAAGGAGATGAGTATATAAATGGCAAGCATTTAATTCTAATTATTAATGTAACTCTAGGAGCAAACCGAAGATTTATTATAAAAAGAGCTGATTCACATTACTGAACAGCTCTTTTATCATGATTATTGCTTGTTAAATTTATCTTTCAATTCTCCAGTCTTTTTTTGCGCTTCGCCTTTAAGTTTGTCCAATTTTCCTTTTGCTTCTAGTTTTGCATTATCAGTAGCGTTCCCGACTTGTTCTTTCAACTCGCCTTTTGTTTCGTTAACAAAGCCCTTGATTTTATCAGAAAACCCTTTTCCGTTCATATGAAAAACCTCCAATTCGTAGTTAATTCGTAAATTCCCTGAGAATCAAATGATTAAACATGGCATACCGACCTAGTTTCACCTCAATTCGCTTATTTACAACAATATCCGCTAAAATAAGTAGTAAAGTACTATAATGTAATTTGCAAGATAAGACAAAGTAATTGTATCTTTTTGGTTATAGAGACAGTATACTTGATTGTAATAATTTTATAAATATTCTGTCATTTATTCTGGTGAACATGGGAAAATAATATTTAAAGAGCTTTAAATAAACCGTTAACAGGAGGAGATAATATGATTAGGAAAGGGCGTTTTGCAATTACGAATAGCAAAGAGTATGAATTGATCTCTTACCGCCGACAATACTATTTAAAATCAAAAGATATCCTCGACTTAGAAAGTGGTTTCACGGTGTTTAATGGGTTTAAAAATGAGTTTATAAAAAAAATATGTTTAACAGATTTAGATCATGCTTATGAAGTTTTTCCTTATGCAATACTTAAAAGTTATCGTTTCTCTATAGAAGGGATTAATGCAAAGACAGGGAAGGTAACGTTAGTAACGAGTAATCCTTTTGTGCAAAAAAAGATTAGCGTTAAATCTTATCGTAGCGGTGAATATATAGTTGAACTGCCTCTAAAAGACATAATCATTAAAGAAGAAAGAATTCCTATTCTCGGCTTCGAAAATATTCACGCTGTGCCATTCGGGCAGATTTAAAAACTTTAATTAGTAATGAATTAAGATTTATTGGATAGAATAAGGATTGAAATCGGTTATTCAGTAAAGCAGAAGGAGGAATTCAAATGATTCAAAGCCTCAGGATAGTTGAAGATGTTCTTGAAAATAGTTCACATCAAAGATGGCATTTCGAAGTTATCCTCGACGACAAGAAATATGAGGGCTATTATAAAGACGACGACGTTGATTGGTTTCAAATGCAGCCAGACCAAGATAATCATGCGATGCCGTTGGAGCAACTAGAAGATGAAGTAAAAAGGCGAATTAATGAATGGCTGTCAACACTTCAATAATAAGCGATATTGCTATAGGTACGAATAACTTTTAACCAACATAAGAAAAGAGCTACCGAAAACGGTAGCTCTTTCTGTTTGATCGAAAAATGAAGAAGTCTTATGACGATGTTCCTGTTCCTGAATTTTTATTCATTCCCATGGACATCCCTGTGAATGTCTCAACTTGTTTCATCAGTTTATTCCGCGCGTTCTTGTTTTGCATTAAGTACGCTGCACCGATTCCAAGTGCTGCTAAAGCCATTTTATTCACAATGTCTTCCTCCTCAAGGTAATATTTCGATCAATCATTAGCTTACCCATTGTGAAGAATTTTAACGGCCTATTTAGTTAGAAGTTAAAAAAGAAGGGATTTTAGACGCAATGTGGAAAAGGAAGGAATATGATGTAAATGTATATGTCTTGAAGAAACTTATTACGAAATCCATACAGTTTCAAAGGGAATTATATCAAGAAAGGTAATCGTATCTTCATTCAAAAGGTAAACAATTTTAAATTGAGGTTAGGGGAATTGTGAGTCTGAATCGAATTCATCGAATCGTTTTAAGGAATAAGTAAACTTTCTTTTCAAGAGACAACAAGATGTACAATGCTAGAATTATACGATAACATATAGCGAATAATTCAAACGTTATATTGAGAATTATTTCTTTGAAAAGAAAGGTTGTTTAAAAATTTGACTACAATAAATGGGATTAAACGGTTACGATTTGCGTTGCTTCTTGGTGCATTGGCGGCAATGGGACCATTGACAATTGATATGTACTTGCCTTCATTTCCTACAATTGTTGCGTCTTTTGACACGACGGCTTCTTTTGTTCAAGTAAGCTTAACCGCTTGTCTTTTAGGCATCGGAATTGGACAGCTTATACTTGGTCCGATGAGCGATGTCCATGGACGGAAGAAGCCGCTACTTATTGCACTTATTGTTTATTTTATTGCTTCTGCTCTATGTGCGTTTTCACCAAGCATCGGTTTTTTCATTGCAGCACGCTTCATGCAAGGATTTGCTGCTTCAGCAGGAATTGTGATTTCAAGAGCCATTGTCCGAGACGTATACAGCGGAAGTGCATTAACAAAGTTTTTTGCTCTGCTCATGCTCATTAATAATTTAGCACCTATTCTTGCGCCCGTACTAGGGGGCGGAATTCTTGCTTTTACTGATTGGACAGGAGTATTTGCGGTCCTAAGCGCAATTGGATTTTTATTATTTGCCATTGTGTTGTGGCGACTGGAAGAATCGTTACCGGAAGAAATGCGTGTGCCTAGCAATCTATCTGATACGATTAAAAACTTTGTTTCATTATTAAAAAACCGAGAATTTATGGGGTATGCACTTGCCCAGGGGTTTATTATGGCAGGGATATTTGCCTACGTCGCTGGAACACCATTTGTTTATCAAAATATTTATGGTGTATCACCACAAACGTTTAGCTTGTTGTTTGGCATGAATGGCTTGGGGCTTATTATGGGAACACAAACAGTAGGACGTCTCACTGGTGTTTTATCGGAAAGACGTTTTTTAGAAATTGGTTTAACTATGTCTATTAGTTCAGGGACACTTCTGCTCCTGGCGGTATTATTTAATGGACCGCTCATTACAATTGTCATACCAATCTTCTTTTTTGTCGCTTCAATTGGCGTCATTGCGACATCTTCATTTTCATTGGCCATGGAATCCCAAGGCCATATTGCGGGCAGTGCCTCGGCTTTATTGGGTTTGCTTCCTTTCGTGTTAGGGGCGATTACAGCACCGTTAGTAGGAATAGCAGGAGAAGAAACGGCAGTTCCAATGGGTGCAATTATCTTTTCATCAGCTTTAATTGCGGTCCTTTCATATATTTGGCTTGCAAGGGATAAAAAGATAGCCGTCTAATAAATAGCCGTCTACTAAAAATAAAGTAGATGGCTATTTATCTTTTAAAATAAAAGCTGAAGGTAGGAAATTCTATGCCAATAAAGCCGTCGCCTATCGTTCACCAATAAGGTTGATAGTTGTAAACATTGGAAGACAAAAAGAGTTAGCACTCATTTGCGGTGAACCAATTGAATTCAAAAACACATGCCTTTTGCCAGTTGCAAAAGGCATTTTTTTATTGTTGGTGGCGGTGGGCGACATCTTGTTATCAAACCTCTAGGCATTTATGAAATAAAATAGGGTGGTGTTAAGTAATAATCTCTTCTCTTGTTACCCATTTCTTCGACCAATTCTCAATCTCATTCATAATCGGCAATAGTGCCATGCCTTTTTCGGTTAATGAATATTCAATTCGTACAGGGGTTTCTGGATAAACGTTTCGGATGACAAAATCTTGTTGTTCTAAATCCTTCAGGCGCTCCGATAATGTCTTTCCACTGATACCAAGCTTATCGGTCATGGTGCAAAAGCGTTGTGGACCAGCCATTAATTGATACAAAATAAGTGCAGTCCAGCGTTGGCTTAAGATGGATACTGTTTTTTCGAAACGAGGACAGAGTTCAAATTCGTTCATAGATAAAGCACCTTTCATTGAAATAAATAGTAGTTGACAATTAACATTGTAACATATAAAGTTAGTTACATAAAGTAAGTAAGTTACTATTCGGGAGGGAATATAAATGAATTATCATAAATCACCTTGCACATATACTGGAGAAGTTTATTTAAATGTGATGAACTTAGATAGAAGTAAGCAATTTTACACAGAAGTCATTGGATTAAAAATTCTTGACGAAGAGAAAAATAAGGTTGTATTTACAGCAGACGGTAGGATGCCGCTCTTAATAGTTGAGCAACCTGACAACGTTATTCCAAAAGAACCGAGAAGAACCGGTTTATATCACTTCGCACTCTTATTACCAAATAGAGCAGATTTAGGCATGCTTATTAAGCACTTTGTAAAACATAATGTTGCACTGGGAGCATCTGATCATAAAGTGAGTGAAGCCCTTTATTTATCAGATCCAGACGGTAACGGAATTGAGATTTATACAGACCGTCATCCGGACGTTTGGAATTGGGACAATGGGAAAGTTGCGATGAGCACAGATCCACTAGATGCAGAAAGTGTTGTGGCTGAAAGTGAAGGGCAAGAATGGAGTGGACTTCCTATGGGCACGCTAATGGGACATATCCATTTACACGTTGCCAATTTAGCGGAAGCAGAAACGTTCTATAATGCACTTGGGTTTGAAGTTGTTGCACATTATCCGCAAGCATTATTTATGGCAAACGGAAAGTATCACCATCATATCGGATTGAATACTTGGCACGGCGGGGGAGATGCCCGTCCGTCAGAAAACAGTGTAGGGCTACAAGCGTACACACTAATCTACCCAACTGAATCCGTATTGAAGGATGCGATTGGAGAAGTGCAAGCTTTAGGAAGTAAAGTGACCTCTGACGTTAACCGTTTTATTGTAGAAGATCCATCGGGCAACCGAATTTTCCTTCACGTTGAATAAAGAAAAAATGGACAGAGTCATTAACAGAAAAGTTAATGGCTCTTCTATTGTCGAAAAATGTGAAACTTTCATCGAATTTTCACGTAAAACAACGTATACTTTATAGAAAGCCTACATAACTAAGGTTATTGGAAAGGAGTGGAGAATATAGTGACAAGAAAAGTGTGGTTTCAATTCGGTGTTGGGATCTTATTAACATTGCTGATTATAAAATACTTTATTGAAATCAATTGGATTTTAGAGCCGCTTCTCATAATTGCAAAAACGATCTTTGTACCTTTATTATTAGGAGCTGTTCTTTTTTATATTACAGAGCCAATTCAACGAGTTTTAGAAAAATATAGGGTGCCACGTTGGGGAAGTATTTTGTTGATATTAATAAGTGCTGTGGGCGCTATATGGCTCTTCTTATCATTTATTGGACCGCCTGTTGGGCACCAAGTAGATAAACTAGCGAAAAATACGCCTACGATTGCAAAAGAGATCACGAATCGAACAGAGTATATTTTGCAACACAGAGAAGATTTACCGCCTCAAGTGAATGAAGCGATTGACAAAGCTGCAAATTCAGTACAGTCAATTGCAGTTGTTTTTGGTAAATTAATTGTCTCTTTCTTCCAGTCCGTTTTACAAGCAACATTTACATTAATTCTTGTGCCATTCTTCTTTATTTTTATGTTGAAAGATCATGAAAAATTGTCGCCTTTTGTTTGTAAGTTCTTTACAGGCGAAAAGAAAGCTTGGGTTCAAAAGACGCTCGGAGATATGAATACGGTACTCCGGACTTATATTCAAGGTCAATTGTTAATTAGCTTTTTATTGGCAGTGATTATGTATATTGGCTACTTAATTATAGGACTAGAATATGCGCTGTTACTTGTTATCTTTGCCTTCTTTATGAATGTGATACCGTTTATCGGTCCTTGGATTGCATTTATCCCGGCTTTAATTATTGGTTTCTTACAAGATCCTATGATGGTTATTTGGGTGAGCCTCGTGACTTTGATTGCACAACAGACTGATAGTAATTTAATTACACCGAATGTTATGGGAAAAACGTTAGACATTCATCCACTTACAGTGATTACAATCATTTTGGCAGCTGGAAATATTGCTGGTTTCTTTGGCATCTTACTTGCGATTCCTGGATATGCGGTAGGTAAAGTGATTATCAGTAATATTTACGAAAGAAGAAAAGAAATCAAGCTTGCTGCCACAAAGAGTGTATAGGTAGATTCGGGTTTCTGAATAAAAAAACACAGCTAATGATAATCGGTGTTGCATAAAAAGTTAATTGTAGATAAAAAGGAAGTTTCTTAAACGAAACTTCCTTTTTATTATGGAGATTATTTCAATGGACAAAATCCACATTGCATAAGGCCTGGGACATCTTTGGATAAGCAACATGTTTTTCTGACTTTCGTGTTGAGTAATGCACTTGGTTCATGACCTTTTAAATACCTCGCGAAAAGAGATTCCTTTGCAATTCCTTTCCATAAATTATCTTCTTTTAATAGGGTTAAGTCCATTCTTGCTTCCTCAGAAGTTGCGGGGTTTTCTAATAAGACGTGGTAATGCCATAATAAGAACCCGAAGATATTTTCCCACAAAGTGAGTGATGAAATATTCGCTACGGATCGAACTTGTTGAATAATCGCGTGGCATTCATCGTGTAAAATGTGACGTATCATTTTTTTGCGTTCAATTTCCGGTACATCGACAAAATCCCCTTTATTCACAAACATACTAATCGATGGGTTTCCGTATTCAGTTTTTGCACCGAAAATAAACTGGTCAAGGTTCCCGCTCCATATTTCATCATAGGCTGCTAATTGATAAAATTGCATGGAAATAAACATCCCAAAACGGCGCAGAAAATAGGAAGCAGCAACAGTTTGATTTGGGCTTTGGCTAACCGTTTGGATGGCGTGCAAAACAGAATCTATTTTATGGGCATGTAACAAATCTTTTAATGTGAATAGCGGCTGCTCAGGTTGTTCGACATATACGCTATACATATTTAATTGTCTAATTTGGTCAGTTGTTAGTTTTGTCATACTTTGATTATAACGAATCGTTATCAGAATACAATCACTCTTTTAAATGTTGAGCGAGCGCTCAGTCTGTTATATACTATGAGTAAGGAGGGAAATAATTTGTCTAGAATGCTATCAAACAATGATTTTATTGCATTAGTTGAACAAGACGCGGATCTTATTTTACCAATTGCGAACGGTGAACCCATTCGTTTATTAAATATACTAGAAGAAAACTATACTCGTTTACAAAACGTGAAAATTCATCAATTATTAGCTTTGAAAGAACGAGCTTATATAGAAGGAAAAATGCCTGGACATCTTTCCCATACTTCCTACTTTTTAAGCGGCGCAACGAGGAAGGCATTTGCAAACGGAACTGTTGAACTTGTTCCAAACGTTTTTCACGAGGTGCCAAGAATATTAAGAAAGACAACGAATCTGTCAATGGTGTTGGCGGTCGCATCACCGATGGATGAGCATGGATATTTTTCATTAGGTACACAAGCGGATTATGTAGCGGAATTTATTGGAAAAGTTCCATTTGTCTTAGAAGTGAATGAGCACATGCCTCGTACATTTGGGGAAAATCAAATTCATATTAGCCAAGTGGCTGGTTATGTTGTGAATCATGTTCCTTTATCGGAAATACAGGCACCGCCTATCAGTGAAAAAGACATGAAGATTGCACAATATGTAGCAAATGAAATTCGTGATGGAGATACGCTTCAAATAGGGATTGGGGCAATTCCAAACGCGGTTATGGGGATGTTAAAGAACCATAAACATCTTGGCATCCATACCGAAATGTTGCCGGATAGTGTCGTGGATCTTATCGAAGCGGGGGCAGTAGACGGTACACGCAAGTTCACCAATCAAGGAAAAGTAGTGGCTTCCTTTATTTATGGCAGTAAGAGGCTCTATGATTTTGTTCATAAAAATCCTTCTATTGAAATGTTGCCTGTCAGTATCGTAAATGATCCTCGTGAACTGGCAAAAGAGCAAAATCTTGTCTCTATTAATGCGACGACCGAGGTCGATTTATACGGTCAATGTGCATCGGAAACTGTCGCTGGCCAATACTATTCTTCGACGGGTGGGCAAGCTGATTTTGCTCGCGGCGTTCGTTTTTCAGAATATGGAAAAGGATTTATTTGTATGCACTCTACGGCTAGAAACGATACCATTTCTAGAATTAAGTTACAGTTAACGCCAGGATCCGTCGTCACTACTTCTAAGAATGACGTTGATTACATTGTGACTGAATACGGGATTGCTCATTTGTACGGAAAATCCCTTTCCCAGCGTGCAGAAGCGCTAATTGACATTGCACATCCAAAATTCAGAGAAGAACTTTCATTTGAAGCTAAAAAAATAGGTTTATTTGTCTAATTTAAAGAAGAAAATTCACAGTCAATGGGGACTGTGAATTTTTTTCATTTACAGATCTAGGTGCATCTCAATTGTTGAAATCCCGTGAAAATTGATTGAATTAATCGTTTCTAGACGTGTGCCCAGCACATCTACCCATGGGTTTACATACAATTGTTATGAAGAGGTGGTGAACGTTGAGTATAAAAGAGACGGAGCTTCAAGGAAATCCGTTTGAAATTGAACAACGTGAATGGAAAAGAAGGCAGAAGAACGAACGCTGGAAGCAGATGTTAACAATCGCATCACCAATATTACTATTAATGTTATGGGAGTTTCTATCGAGGACAGGATTAATGGATATTCGATTTTTCCCGCCACCAACCGCCATTATGGGAACATTTTGGGAAATGATTTCAAATGGTACGCTTTTTGAACATATTGGAATCTCCTTGTATCGAATTATTTTAGGGTTTCTCCTCGGTGTCATTCCTGGTGTCGTCATCGGTTTATTAATGGGGCTTTATTCGCCAATTCGACATTTTATTTCACCCATTGTCATGGCGCTCATGCCGATTCCTACGTTAGCGTTACTTCCAATCATTATTATTTTATTCGGAATTGGGGATTTGTCGAAGGTGATTACGATTGCTGGAAGTGTGTTTTTCCCAGTCGTGATTAATACGGTAGCGGGTGTCATTAATATTGACTCCATTTACTTAGACGTTGCGAAAAACTATGGGGCAGGGAAAGTGAACTTTTTCCTGAAAATCGCATTGCCAGGTGCATTGCCCGTCATGTTAGAAGGCATCCAAATGGGGCAGGCGATTGCACTGTTAACGATCGTGGCAGCTGAAATGATGGGAGCCACATCGGGAATCGGATTTTTAATCTGGACCTCCTACAAAGCTTTTTTACTCAAAGAAATGTACGTAGGACTGATTCTTATTTCATTTTTCGGCTACCTTTTTTCGATAATGCTTCGTGGATTACAGAAAAAAATGTTGCCGTGGAGGTGAATATATAGGTGGGTAAAAAAGCAAAGATTGAAATTACGAACTTAACGAAAGCATTTTATAAAAAACAAAACAGTGTCACTGCATTGGATGATATTTCATTGACCATTGAAGACGGGGAGTTTATTTGTCTTGTCGGTCCAAGCGGCTGTGGAAAAACGACGCTTTTAAGAATACTTGCTGAACTTGAAACGCCAAGTGTAGGCAAATTTACGATTATGACTGAAAATGAAGGACGCCCTCTGCAATCGATGGTTTTTCAAGAAAGAGGCATTATTCCTTGGTTAACTGTTGAGGAAAATGTTGAATTCGGGCTGAAAATGCGTCATCTCCCGAAAGATGTGATTCGTGAAAGGACAGCGTATTATTTAAAGAAAACAGGTCTTGATAAATTTTCAACGCTTTATCCAAAAGAACTCTCCGGCGGAATGAAACAAAGGGTAAGTATTGCCCGTGCATTCGCAAATGATCCGGAGATTTTACTCATGGATGAACCGTTTGCCGCGTTGGATGAGCAAAATAAATTTATTTTACAAGAGGAGTTACTATCGATTTGGGAAGAGACTGGGAAAACGGTGCTATTTATCACGCATAGTATCGATGAAGCGTTACTACTCAGTGATCGGATATTATTAATGAGTGCACAGCCTGGAAAAATAATTCATGAGATTAGAATTGATTTACCACGTCCGAGAAAAGTGGAGGATATTCGAGAAAATCCTGAAATGGCCGCAAAATTTGTTGAAATATGGCAGCATTTACAAGAAGAAGTTCAGAACTCAAGAAAAGAAAAGGATTGAAAGGAAGAGGTTTATGACGAAGTGGTTTAAAAGCGGATGGCTCATTCCACTTTTCGCGTTAGTCCTCGTATTAGGCGCTTGTTCTTCAAAGGAAACCGGGAAGTCGCCGGTGAACAATGACCCACAAGATACCTCAGAAGCAGCGCATCCCTCCGGAGATTTAGCGCCACTTGAGAAGCGTGAAAAGGTTGTCATTGCTGAAGATGGAGCGGCCTCAGGAGCAGGCTTCTATATCGCTACTGAGAAGGGATATTTCGAAGACTATAATATTGAAGTGGAGTTTGCACAGTTTAGCAACAGTGATGAAATGTTACCAGCGCTTGCAGCAGGTGAAGTGGATATTGCAGGTGGCGTATCAACAGCTTCTTTCTTTAATGCGATTGCGCAAGGGATTGACGTCAAAATTATTGCAGATAAAGGTCATAATGTTCCAGGAAAATCTTATTTTACTTTCGTGATCGGTAATCATATGGTTGATGAAATAAAAGACTATGCAGATTTTAGGGGTAAGAGAATTGCCGTTTCTTCTCATAATTCAATCGATGAATACATTTTTGAAGAGATGATTAAACATGCGGGGCTTACAAAAGATGATGTTGAATTTGTCCTCATGAGTGATTTTGGTAGTATGCTTGGTGCAATTGATGGGGAGACGATTGATGCCGCGCTGAATATTGAACCACTTATTACGCAAGGTATTGAAAACGGCTTTCATGTTCGATTTGGAGATGCAACAGATTATGCACCTGAATCACAAATTGCATTGGTGCTAGGTTCGCCTAACTTTATGAATGTAGAAAAAGACGTTTCGCTTCGTTTTATGGCAGCCTACTTAAAGGGTGTTCGCGATTATAACGATGCCTTTATCAAAGATATAAACAAAGATGAGATTATAGAAATTATGACTAAACATACAGCTATGAAGGATCCTGAGTTGTGGGAAAAGGTGCATGTGACAGGATTAGATCCTGATGGAAAAATGTTTATAGATGATATTATTAGACAATACGATGCGTATAAGGAAAATGGCGCAATTCGTGGAGATGTTGACTTTGACAAAGCAATCGATACATCGATTACTGAAGAAGCAGTTGAAATAATAGGGGAATATGAACATTAATTAATTTTGTGAGCTAGTGCTTTTGGGGCACTAGCTTTTTTGCTTGTTGAATATCATATTGGAATGACCATACGCGGCATGAAAGCTATGTAAGGACATGCCAATAATAATGATAACTATACCGATTAAGGCAATAGGTGTTGGAAGGGCAATCCCAAGAATGGACATTTCGCCGAGAATAACAAAAATTAACTGCGTGGACTGTGTTGCCTCCACTGCGGCTAACTTTCCTTGGTCATTGCGTACACGGTCGGTGGCCATAAAAAATAAGGTTGTCGCAATAACGCCTGAACTAACTCCGACGATAAACGATTGAATAAGTTGGCTCAAAGAAGGTGGACCAACTGTGATTAATGCAATTACGGCTATGACCACCCAAATAGGAATTGTCATCATCGTCATCATAAGTACACGCTGAAATGTATCGAGCCGACCGCCTAGCAATTCCATCATCTTACGATTGCCTAAAGGATAAGCAAATGCTGCAAATACTATCGGCAATACACCAAATAGCAACGTCTTGCCGGTCACGGTTTGAGCGTGTGGAATTTGAATGAGCACGACGCCAATTAGAATAATGAACGTAATACTTAAAGAAACAAGCGGTATTTTATGACGGACTTTCCGTATGCCATGTTCAGTTTGGATAATTAACATAAAAAATGGTGTCAGGAGCACACCAGCGACAATCGTTAATTGCCACGTTCCGGCTACTAACCATCCGGGACTGAAAGCGGCGGCATACGTTAGCGGTGCATAAAATAATACAAAAGCAACAATGCTCCAAAGAAAAATGGGTACTGTTTGTTGACGCACTTCCTTTTTTATTGGTTGGAAACCTTTTCGATAATAAACAATCGCCAATAAAAATGGCAACATAAAAAAGAAGCGGAGGGAGGAGCTCCATAACCAGCTCCCTCCTGATAATTCCATAGATCGATTTAAAATAAACGTGACTGCAAAAAAGATAGAAGAAAGGACCCCAATACCGATTTCCCTCAAAGTAATCGTCTCCTTTTACGCACGTCCTTCAAAAAGCTGTACAGTTTCGATAATGACTTTCGTCGCAAGTACCATGTTATCGGCCGAAATATATTCATATTTGCCGTGGTAATTTTCGCCACCCGTAAAGATATTTGGTGTTGGCATGCCCATGTAAGAAAGCTGTGAGCCGTCTGTTCCACCTCGAATTGGTACGATATTTGGTTCAATAGCTAGTTTTTTGAACGCATCTGAAACAATGTCGACAATTTCCATGACAGGTTCAATTTTTTCTCGCATATTATAATATTGGTCTTCAACTTTGATTTCTAATGTATGCTTACCGTATTTATCCTGTAAAGTTGCTGCCGTATCGAGCATAAGTTGTTTTCGATTTTTAAAAGTCTCGTGGTCAAAATAACGAATAATATATCGAAGTGTTGATTCCTCAACGTCACCTTCGAACTGCATTAAATGCACAAAACCTTCATAGCCATCCGTCTTTTGTGGAATTTCATCCGCAGGCATCGCGTTTTGGAACTCATTCGCAAGTAAGATTGAGTTGACCATTTTGTCTTTTGCAGAACCTGGATGCACACTTGTTCCGTGGAATTTCACTTCGGCGCCAGCCGCATTGAAGCTTTCATATTGCAGCTCACCTAACGGGCCTCCGTCCATCGTGTAAGCAAACTTGGCACCAAATTGTTCAACGTCAAATTTATGAGGGCCGCGACCAATCTCCTCATCTGGTGTAAAGGCAATGCGAATTTTCCCGTGTTTAATCTCAGGATTTGCAAGTAAATATTCCATTGCTGTAACAATTTCCGCAATCCCCGCTTTATTATCCGCACCAAGAAGTGTCGTCCCGTCAGTTGTAATTAATGTATGTCCTACATAGTTCTTTAATTCAGGAAACTCACTGACAGCCATCACTGTGTCTTCATTCAACTGAACATCTTTCCCATCGTAGTTATCAATCCGTTGTGGTTTCACGTTTTTCCCTGTGTAATCCGTTGCTGTATCTACATGTGCAAGAAATCCAATCGTTGGAACTTCTTTGTCTGTATTGGCAGGGAGTGTTGCGAATAAATACCCATTTTCATCAAGCGTAATTTCTTCTAATCCAACCTCTTCAAGTTCCTTTTGTAAAACATGAAGCAAATCCCATTGTCCTGGCGTTGTTGGACACTCCGTACTATTAAAGTCTGATTGTGTATCTATTTTTGCGTAACGGACAAGTCTTTCAATTAATTTTTCTTTCATAATATAATAGCCTCCTCATTGACGATGTGTTTATCTTATCAGATTTTTTTGATTAAGTGGAAGCATTCGCGAGGAATTGAGGAGATGGATAGGGTAATCATCTCTTAAAAAAGAAAAAACGTCTTGTTTTCCGACAATTACCGGAGAACAAGACGATAAAATAGCGATTACTCGACTACTGAATAATTCTTATGGGATACAACTGTAAGATTTGAGGCAGCTCCAATTAAATCAGCATCCTCATTAGATAGTTGAACAATTACAGAGTTTTCTAGAATCTTGTAAATTATTCCACTGACTTCATGGTTATTACGAACAAATGAAATTTTTTCATCGACTTTGCGTGCTGCAACAAAATCCGATATTGGTCTTTCCTTACGTGGAAAAGCCATTCGAATCCCTCCCAAATGGTATCTATTTATCTTAGACGTGAATGTAAAAAGGCCTAGGCTATGCCTAAGCATATCAGTCGTCGAAGACAAGAAAACAAGTTACTGATACAAATCAATAAGACTTGTACATACTAGTATACCATATTTAGTAGAGTTATGGGGAATCCCTTGTAGAATATCGATCTGAGATTGATTAGAAAAAAGGTCTTTAAAATTGTTGTTTTGACTACCTACCTTGAAATGAATGAACGAAAAGTATAGAAAATCAGTCATTCATTTTACATTATGTGAAATGACTAATTTAAATTATTAGAATAGACTCTATATTAAGTGATTGGAGAATGCGTGTATTAAAAGTTTATCAGATTGGTAGATAAATGCTACTTCATAAATAGAGTTTATTCTAAACATAATCAGCTTGGACCGAAAATGAAAGATGTGCCTTATGTATTTGTACGAAACTGACTAGAAATGAGGTGAAAAATTGTTCAACTTACCTGCAGAAACGTTTTGGTTAATCGTACCTTGGCCGTTTATTTGGGTTGGATTTGCGCTTGTGATGTATTTCAAAATGAAAAGAGAAGACGACGAAGAACTAAATGAAGAGAAAATACAAGAGTAGTGTCTTGGAGGGGAAACTATGAGCTTGGATGGAATCATTTTTATCGTCTATTTAGGGGTTCTCTTAAGTATTGGTCTTTGGTTTTCACGTAAATCATCTGAGTCAACTGAGCAATATCTACTCGGGGGCAGATCACTTGGTCCAGCGGTAACCGCCATGACGATGCAAACAACAGCAATGAGTGGATTTATGTTTATGGGTGCACCAGCGATGGCTTTTCAATATGGTTGGTATGCTGTTTGGTACGCCATTGGAGATGCAGGGGGTTCAATCGTCAATCTTTCTGTGTTAGGGAAGCGGATGAGACGCATGTCTGAAAAGTTGGGAGCGCTTTCACCGATAGAATACTTAGAAAAAAGATTTGAAAGTGCGAGCGTTCGCGTCGTTGGATCCGTTATTTCTATCGTTTTTCTATTCGGCTATGTTTGTGCTCAGTTTATTGCTGCAGGTAAAGCGATGTCGACGCTCACTGGTTTTCCATATGAAGCGTCGTTGATTATTGGGATAAGCGTAATTTTAATCTATACAGTAGCAGGCGGTTATTTAGCTGTTGCTTACACGTCTTTTGTCCAAGGGATGATCATGGTTTTAGGTGTTGTGGGTATTGGAATACTAGCCTATTTTCATGTAGGCGGATTATCAGGACTAAACGCTTCTTTAGCGGCAATTGATACATCGTACTTAAGTATTTGGGGGAAGGATTTAGCTTTCTATGGTCAATGGGGAGTTGTGTTAGGTGCGATTTTGATTTATTCCATCGGCTACATGGGGTTGCCTCACGTTGTTGTTAGACATATGTCTATGAAAAGTACAAAGACGGTTAAAGGTGCCGTCCTAATCGGTGCGATTTGGAACCAGTTCTTTATTTTCGTGCCGTATATTTTAGGGCTGATTGGAATTATATTACTACCGACAATTGCAGACCCAGAAATGGTGATTACAGAGTTAGCCTATACACTGTTCCCAGGGATTTTTGCGGCACTTCTATTATCTGCAATTATGTCTGCGGTTATGTCTACTGCAGATTCGATATTAATGCAAGCGGGCTCTATTTTATCTAGAGATATTTACCAACGGTTTATTAATAAAGATGCGAGTCAAAAAACAATGGTACTCGTATCGAGACTTTGTATTTTAGCGGGTGGGATTGTGGGCGTAATCGTTGCTATTTATGAGCCACCTTCAATTTTTGCACTAGTCGTTTTTGCTTTTGGAACATTAGGAAATACGTTTCTCGTTCCTTACGTTGCCTCTGTTTATTCTAAAAAAGCAAATGCGATGGGTTGTTTATTTGCAATGATAGGCGGAGCAACGACCAATATTGTTTGGACATCGATGAGTTTAGAAGGCCCAACTGGTTTTCATCCATTTTTGGCAGGTTTACTCGTATCGATTGCGGGGATGATTATAGGCAGTCAATTTGGCAGTGAACCGTCTCAAGATATTCAAGAAATCTTTGAGGAATCCAGAAAGAAACGTACATTTTCAAGTGGCTTTGACAAAAACATTGCGCGCGATCTTGCACCGGAAGCAAGTCAGATTTCTAAACTTTTAGCGGAAGAAAGTAGCTCTTATAAGGACAATTACTCATGAAAACGTTATTGATGCAGGAGACGGTTTTTGTTGAGAAAGATGTGTTAAAGGGATTACACCAATTTGATAAGGAGGCCGAAGTTCAAATTAATCGGTTGATTTATTACCCCTATTATTTCTTTGAATTTGAAGTACATGCGAAAAGTCTATTGAAATTTAACGGGAAGGTAGGGTGTACCGTCGATGCGCTCGGCGGTCGGGGGGCAATTGTAGACGTACAACCTGAGTTCTTTGCAAGCCAAGTTGAACACGTAGCCATTCCATCAATAGTCATAGTACAAGAAGAAGCTAGTAAAATAGCGGAAGAATTTGTCTTTGAACATGCTTCAACAAAAGCGAAGTTTATTACAACGCCGAAAATAAAGCAAACTAGCAGTCAATTGTTTTATCGGCCTTTTTGGATAGCGGAATATAGGCGAAATAGTGAGGGGCAACAGTTAATTGTCGATGCAGTGAGTGGAAGTTATCATCCATTGTGATGTCATTACCTTTATTGAATTAGAATGATTATTCGTTAATAGAAATCCGTCATCCCTTTTGTGGGCGATGACGGATTTATTGTTGATTAATTCGGTTTAGAATCATTCTTCAATAGTTCGTGCGCTTTTATCGCAACTTCATATGCCAACCGGTTCGGCGGTTTCATAAAGTCTTTTCCAATAAGTGTCTCTAATCTTTCCAATCGATGGTACAAGGTTTGCCTGACGATAAATAACCGCTCTGATGTTTCTTTCTTTGAACCACTGCATTCAAGGTAAACAGCAAGCGTTTCGAATAAATTGCTATCTGTCTCGCGGTCGTAATCGATAACGGGTGATAGGTATTCTTTAACGTATGTCTCAAGGTGATTACTTTCTTTTAATATGAGTAGCAGTCTATAGACACCAAGACTTTCATAAAAATAGGTATTCGTAATTTCTGTTTCTTGCAGTGCTATTACTTTCCTTGCTTCATCATAACCTGTCATCACATCTGAGTTGTTTTGATAAACAGCGCTAATTCCAAAAGTGCATATATTTTCATCGGAAAAATTGTTTTTGGCTACGCGATTAATCTCTTTAATAATTTGCGTAAACCTATCTGTTTCCCCGCATAACTGTTCAGTTGAAAGAAATGACGCAATCACTGCAGTTTCATTTTTTCTAACTGAAACTGCCGGGAAAAATCCATTTTGTTTAAAGAGCGCGCGTATCGTCATAGATCTTTGGAGTTTTATTTCCTCCCAGTCTTCTTCGTTGATGTTCATATCATGCGTGTTTAACTGAATGACAAAGATACGATAATACATATTTTTGCTGGGTGTAGGCAAATACGTGTGTAAGTCAGCTTCATCACAGGATCGTCCATTTAGTAAATTTCGAACTAGTTCATCTTCCATGTTTTGTTTACGCTCTTCTATTGTACGATTACGAAGCAAAATTTGAGCAATGCTAAGTGCAGCACGATCCAATAAAAGAAATAAAAAGTCTTCAGCATAAGGTTCAGAAAACCGCAAACATAAATATCCCCATGTTTGTCCAAGACCTCGGACTGGCATAAAAGCATAGGAATACCCATGCATCGAGATAATTTTTTGTGTGTTCGTATAGATAAGCTCATGTTCGATAAGTTTGTGAACAGACCCTACCATTTCTTTACTTTCCGAAGGATAATAATAAGGTTTTAAGTGTTTATCAATAAAAAAGGCATTTTGTTGGAAAAGTTTATGGAGTTCTTGAAGTATTTTCAAAATCCCATTGTGCGTCAATGACAGTGAAATAAATTTACGGGATAGTGTATCAAGTTGTGAGAGCATTTCATGGTGTTGATTGATGATATGTGTATGCAAATCTTGTGTAATGTCGACAAATTTAACAATTTCTTCGAAAGCAATAATCGGAAAATCATGTTCATTTGCTAGTTTAATAATTTCAGTTGGGATTTCTGAAAAATGAGGACCTATTTCTATACAAATTGCAGCTACTTCTTTTTCGATGAGTTTTTTCACGTAGAGTAGTTGAGAGGAACGGTCAAGTTGCAGCCCCACTCCAGTTGTTAAAATAAGTTCCCCACCGTTAATAAGTGATTCGAAATCTTTTGTTTCTAATATATGTGACCATTTCACTTGCCGATTTAAACCGGCTTTTCCAGCGATAACTTTTGCACATTGAAACGATTTACGTTGTAGTACATCTTGTACGGTTAACTTTAACTCATTCACAGCGGTGCCTCCTTCAAAACGTTAAACTATCGAGCAAATGATTTCACATTATGTAAAATGAAAAATATTTAAAATATTTGTATTATATAAAGTGAAGTATATCGAATATCGAATTCGTTGGCAAGGGTATGAATAAAGGAGGAATTGCATTGAGTATTTTAGCGACTGAAAAGCAAACACTTTCAAATTTTATTGGTGGACAATGGGTAAAGTCAACGACAACTAAGTATGAAGAGGTTCCTAATCCGGCAACAGGAGAAATAATAGCAGAAGTACCAATTTCAACGAGCGAAGATTTAGAGAAAGCGGTGGCGGCGGCGAAAAAAGCATTTGCTAAGTGGAAAAAGGTTCCGTCTCCGCAACGTTCAAGAATTCTATATAAATATCATCAATTATTAACAGAGAACTGGGATGAGCTTGCGAAGCTCATTACAATAGAAAATGGTAAAAATTATAATGAAGCATACGGTGAAGTGCTTAGAGGCATTGAATGTGTTGAATTTGCAACAGGTACACCATCTCTCCTAATGGGACAACAACTGCCAGATATTGCGACTGATATCGAATCAGGGATGTATCGTTATCCGTTAGGGGTAGTCGGTGGAATTACACCATTTAACTTCCCAATGATGGTTCCTTGTTGGATGTTCCCACTCGCAATTGCAAGTGGAAATACATTTATATTGAAGCCATCAGAAAGAACACCGCTTTTGGCGAATCGATTGGCTGAGCTGTTGCAAGAAGCTGGATTACCAGAAGGGGTATTTAACATTGTGCATGGTGCACATGATATCGTTAACGGGATTTTAAGTCATCCGGATATCCCGGCGGTATCTTTTGTCGGCTCACAGCCTGTTGCAGAATATGTTTATAAAACGGGTACATCACATGGTAAACGGGTGCAAGCACTCGCGGGGGCAAAAAATCATTCAATTGTTATGCCTGACGCGGATATGGATTTAACAGTAACGAATATCATTAACGCAGCATTTGGTTCTGCAGGTGAAAGATGTATGGCTTGTGCGGTAGTTGTTGCGGTTGGTGATATTGCAGATGAACTCGTCGATAGATTAGTAGAAGAGGCGAATCAAATGACGATTGGAAATGGGCTAGAGAAAGGCATATTCCTTGGTCCTGTTATTAGAGATTCCCATAAGGATAAAACGATAGGGTATATCGAGTCTGGAGTAGAAGAAGGTGCAAAACTATTACGCGACGGACGTAAAGATGAATCTTCTTCGGAAGGCGGATATTTCGTCGGGCCCACGATTTTCGATCATGTTACGAAGGAAATGAAGATATGGAAAGAGGAGATTTTTGCACCGGTTTTATCGGTTGTAAGAGTTGAAACATTGGACGAAGCGATTATCTTGGCCAATCAGTCAGAATTTGCAAATGGCGCTTGTTTATATACAGACAGTGCAAAGGCGATTCGCCAATTTAGAGAAGAAATTGATGCGGGTATGCTTGGAGTCAACCTAGGGGTTCCTGCGCCGATGGCATTTTTCCCATTCTCTGGGTATAAAAAATCTTTTTATGGTGACCTCCATGCAAATGGAAAAGACGGCATTGAGTTCTACACAAGAAAGAAAATGTTAACAGCACGCCATTAAAAGAAGGGAGATTATAAAATGACAATTGTAGAAACTGGAACAGAATCGTTGGTTAAGAAAGACCGTGAAAACGTTTGGCACCATATTTCTGCTTATAACGAAAAGAATCCTCCAATGGTTTGGGAAAGTGCAGAAGGGGCATGGATTACAGACCATGAAGGAAATCGTTATCTGGACGGAATGTCAGGTCTCTGGGCGGTTAATGTTGGCTATGGACGAGAGGAATTGGCGGAGGTTGCCTATGAACAGTTAAAGAAAATGCCCTACGTACCGATGACACAAAGTCATGAGCCTGCAATTTTGTTGGCGGAAAAGTTAAATGAATTACTTGGGGATGATTATAAAATCATTTACTCCAATAGTGGGTCGGATGCGAATGAGGTTGCCTTTAAACTAGCGAGACAATATCATCAACAAAATGGTGAGCCATCGCGCTATAAGTTTATCTCTCGTTATCGTGCATACCATGGAAGTTCTATGGGGGCATTAGCGGCGACTGGTCAAGCATTACGCAAATATAAATATGAACCGCTTGCGCCGGGCTTTTTACATGTTGCACCGCCGGATAATTATCGTCGCCCTGCAGGTCAATCTGTAGAAGAGTATAATATTCAACGTGCCGAGGAATTTGAACAGAAAATTATTTGGGAACAAAAAGAGACAATTGCCGGCATTATTATGGAACCAATAATTACAGGTGGTGGGGTTCTTGTTCCACATCCTATTTATCTAGAAAAAGTACAAGAGATTTGTAATCGTCACGGTGTTCTACTCATTATCGATGAAGTGATCTGCGGATTCGGACGAACAGGGAAAGCTTTTGGTCACCAACACTACAAATTAAAACCAGATATCGTTACAATGGCAAAAGGGCTTACGAGCGCTTATTTACCACTATCGGTGACGGCGGTACGAAAAGAAATTTATGAAAAGTTTGATACAGGGGAAGAAAATAGTCACCTTCGCCATATTAATACATTTGGTGGAAACCCCGCAGCTTGTGCCCTAGCACTGAAAAATATCGAAATTATGGAGCGAGAAAATTTATTTGATCGTTCAGTTGAGCTCGGGAATCGATTGCAAAATGAATTGGCTGAATTGAAGGATCACCCTAACGTTGGGGAAATCCGTGGACTCGGATTTTTACTTGGGATTGAAGTTGTCGAAAACAAAGAGACCCGTGAACCAGCATCAAATGAACGCATTGCAAAGCTTATGGGAGATTGTAAGGCGAATGGGTTAATTGTTGGTAGGAACGGCGATACAGTTGCAGGTTTTAATAATGTTATCGCCCTAAGTCCGCCTCTTTCATGTACAGATGAAGATGTAGATTTTATCGTTAACGTTATAAAAAAGGTATTTAATGAAAATAAGTAATTAAACTAAAGGCATCCAATCGGCTAATTGGATGCCTTTTTATTATATTAAAATGGTTTGCACCTGCATCATATACCACTTAAATGTGAAAAATAAAAGAAACACAACTTTATTATTTGACAATATACTATAGGGGGTATATGATAAGGGTACAAGTTTTACTGGAGGGAGGAATAATGATGGAATACGATGACAAAGTAAAAAATCGATTAAAGAGAATTGAAGGCCAAATCAAAGGGATTTTGCGTATGATGGAAGAAAATAAAGACTGTAAAGATGTAATTACTCAATTATCTGCGTCAAGAACGGCGATTGACCGTACAATAGGCGTCATAGTGAGTGCCAATTTAGTTGAATGTATTCGCCAAATGGAGGATTCAGAAACTAGAACGCAAGAAGACATTGTCAAAGAAGCGGTCGATTTATTAGTGAAAAGTCGATAAATAACTTAGGTTTTGTACTCGTTTTACTAGTACAAAACCTTGATAATGATCTCAATTAAATTGGTATATTTTTTTACCCTATAATATACCTATAGGGGTAGGTGTAACGTGACGGTGTTTTATTTACTATTATACCCTTGTGGGTAAAGGAGAAGATGAACAGTGACGGAAAAGAAAAAAACAACCATTGTGTTATTTAGCGGCGACTATGATAAAGCAATGGCGGCATATATTATCGCGAACGGTGCTGCTGCGTATGATCATGAAGTAACGATTTTTCATACATTTTGGGGATTAAATGCGCTTAGAAAAGATCAGCAAGTTCCTGTGAAAAAAGGATTTTTGGAAAAAATGTTTGGCAAAATGATGCCGCGTGGTGCTGACAAAATGGGCATTTCTAAAATGAACTTTGCCGGGATGGGTCCGAAAATGATTAAACATGTGATTAACAAGCATAATGCGATGACTCTTCCACAATTAATTGACATGGCACAAGAATTAGAAGTGAATCTTGTTGCATGTACGATGACAATGGATTTACTAGGTCTTCAACAGGAAGAGTTGCTAGAGAAAATTGAATATGCAGGTGTCGCCGCTTATTTAGGTGAAGCCGAAGATGGAAATGTAAACTTATTTATCTAATTTTTTTACTCATTATTATACCCGTACTAGTATACGTAAAGGAGAGGTTAAGTTGATTCATTCAGATTACCAAATTGATGCAAAGGGATTAGCGTGTCCTATGCCAATCGTTAAAACGAGAAAAGCGTTGAATGATGTAACGCCAGGAAGCGTGGTTGAAGTCGCTGCAACAGATAAAGGGTCAACAGCTGATTTAAAAGCTTGGGCAAAAAGTGCAGGGCATGAATATATCGGCACCGTTGAGGAAGGCGGAGTGCTTAGACACTATTTACGAAAAGCGAATGAAGCCGAGGAAAAGGAAGAGAGATTTCCGCATGTCGTGTCAAACGAACAATTGGCATCTTTGTTAGAATCCGAACAAAATATCGTACTGCTTGACGTTCGAGAAGAGGCAGAATACGCATTTGGCCATATTCCAAGCGCAAAGTCAATGCCGCTCAATACAGTAGATGAGCAAATGAACCAAGTGGATCAATCAAGTGATGTTTACGTCATTTGTCGAACAGGAAATCGCAGTGACCTTGTTGCGAAGAAGTTAACAGAAGCAGGATTTTCAAATGTTTATAATGTCGTTCCTGGTATGAGTGAATGGAACGGGACGATAGAAAAAAACGAATAGGAGGATTTATTCAATGACAGTTCAATCAATGACAGCTGCTGAAATGGCGAAAAAAGTAATTCAAAAAGAAAATGTATTTATTTTAGACGTTAGAAATGAAGATGCATTTGCTGATTGGAAAATCGAAGGCGAAAATGTTGTCTCGCTTAACATTCCGTATTTCGATTTGCTGGACGGTGTTGAAGAAATTATCGATCAATTGCCAAGCAATGAAGTGGTTGTTGTTTGTGCAAAAGAGCAATCCTCTATTATGATCGCGGAGATGCTAGCGGAGGCAGGTAAGAAGGCTCGTTATCTTTCTGGCGGAATGGGAACTTGGAGTGAGCACTTAGAGCCAGTGAAGATTGGTGATTTAAATGGCGGCGGTGAATTGTATCAATTCGTTCGGATCGGTAAAGGTTGCTTATCTTATATGGTCGTTTCAAACGGGGAAGCTGCAGTCATTGACGCAACGAGAATGACAGATGTCTTTCTGGATTTCGCCGAAAATCTAAATGTGAAAATCACGAATGCCATTGATTCGCATTTGCATGCTGACCATATTTCAGGTGGAAGGGCAATTGCAGAAGCCGTAAACGGTAACTATTGGTTACCTCCAAAAGATGCAGAGCAAGTCACTTTTTCTTATGAAGCATTGCTAGAAAATACGGATATTACGATTGGCCATACGAAAATTACGATTCAACCAATCTACTCTCCAGGACATACGATTGGGTCAACATCTTTCATTATCGACGATCAGTATTTATTGACTGGTGACATTTTATTTATCGATTCCATTGGTAGACCAGACCTTGCAGGATTGGCGGAAGATTGGGTCAGCGATTTACGAGAAACATTATACGAACGCTATACAAAACTAGCGGATGACCTAATCGTATTACCAGCGCACTTTATGATTATAGAAGAACTTAATGATGACGGTAGTGTAGAAGAAAAATTAGGGACATTATTTGAAGAAAACCATGGATTGCAGATTGAGGATGAGGCTGAATTTAGACAGATTGTGACAGGTAATTTACCACCTCAACCGAATGCATACGAAGATATTCGAAAAACCAATATGGGATTGATTAATCCAGACGAAGCAACGCAGCGTGAAATGGAAATTGGCCCGAATCGTTGTGCGATTAGGTAAGCATTTAAGTTCAATTTTCCCCCATAATAATCGAAAATTTTAATTCATAAAGGAGTAGATATAAATGAACGTTACAAAGAAATTAGATGCAAAAGGGTTAGCTTGTCCAATGCCGGTCGTAAGAGCAAGAAATACGATGAAAGAAATGGCAGAAGGTGAAGTGTTAGAAATCTATACAACGGATAAGGGCTCAGTGGCGGATTTAGCTGCATGGTCGAAATCTGGCGGGCATGAACTATTAGAACAAAAGGAAGAGGACGGCGTATTCACATTTTGGATTAAGAAGGGATAATGCCATGGACATTACGTTAATTATCGTTGTCTTTCTAATTGGCTTTATTGGGTCCTTTATTTCAGGAATGGTCGGGATTGGCGGCTCGATTATTAAATATCCGATGCTGCTTTATATCCCGCCACTTCTTGGCTTTGCCGCATTTACATCCCATGAAGTTGCAGGAATTAGTGCAATTCAAGTGTTCTTTGCAACGATTGCTGGTGTTTGGGCATACCGTAAAAGTGGTTATATTAATATGCGCCTTATTCTCTATATGGGCGGCAGTATTTTAGTTGGTAGTTTTATCGGAGGATACGGTTCAAACCTCCTTTCTGAAGGAGCCATTAATTCCGTATATGGTGTGTTGGCGACAATTGCTGCGATTATGATGTTTATTCCTAAGAAGGATGTTGATCAGCATCCGGACGGCGAAATAACATTCAACAAATGGTTAGCTTCTTCATTAGCCTTTATAGTTGGGATTGGCGCGGGAATTGTTGGGGCAGCAGGCGCATTTATTCTAGTGCCAATAATGTTGGTCGTTTTAAAGATTCCAACGCGTATGACGATTGCTACTTCACTTGGCATCACATTTATTTCGTCGATTGGCTCAACGATTGGAAAAGTTGCAACAGGCCAAGTCTTATATGTACCGGCAGCAATTATGATCGTTGCGAGTATCATTGCTTCTCCATTAGGAGCGAAAGTTGGCCAAAAAATGAATACGAAGATTTTACAATGGATTCTTGCGATATTAATATTATCTACCGCAATTAAAATTTGGTTAGATTTTTAATTTAAAAAAACGCTTGACTTTTCTATCTAATCAGTCTTATACTGTTTAACAAGATGGAAATCAGAATCATTTAACTCTTATCAAGAGCGGCGGAGGGAATAGGCCCTACGATGCCCGGCAACCAGCAAGTGACCTACTTGCAAAGGTGCTAATTCCTACAGATTCGTGCAAACGGTCTGAGAGATGAGAGGAGGAATTAAGCGAAAGCGGAACCCTCTTCTTTATGAAGGGGGTTCTTTTTTATACATAAAATTCCCCCCATCGTCCATGCACTTCCATCAATAAAATTCTGGAGGTAATGAATCATGACAAACTATCAACCTGAAACACTACTATTACACGGTGGTCAAGAACCTGACCCAATCACAGGATCACGCGCATTGCCAATACATCGCACGACTTCTTTTGTTTTCAAAAATACAGAACACGCACAAAACTTATTCGGCTTAAAAGAAGCTGGCAATATTTATACACGTATTACAAACCCTACAGTTGATGCATTCGAACAGCGAGTTGCACAACTAGAAAAGGGAACTGCTGCAGTTGCACTATCTTCCGGAATGGCAGCAATTGCTTTTGCAATTATGAACATTGCAGAGGCTGGCGATGAGATTCTTGCAGCTGAAAATTTATATGGCGGAACGTACAATTTATTCGCAGTGACATTGCCCCGCTACGGTATCGATGTAAAATTTGTTGATGCAACAGACCCGGAAAACTTCCGCAAGGCAATTACAGACAAAACGAAAGCTATTTTTGCAGAGTCGATTGCGAATCCAAGTCTGCACGTTTTAGATATTGAAGCAGTTGCTGAAGTTGCACATGACAACGATATTCCGCTTCTCATTGACAGTACATTTTCAACGCCATACGGCAGCAATCCAATTGAATTTGGCGCAGACGTTGTTATTCATTCGGCAACAAAGTGGATTGGCGGCCATGGTACGTCAATCGGCGGTGTTGTAGTTGATGGCGGTAAGTTTGACTGGACAAAAGGGAAGTTCCCTGGATTTACGGAGCCAGACGAGACATATCATGGACTCCGTTACGGTATTGATGTACCTAATGCAGCATTTGCAACAAAGTTACGTGTTCAACTATTACGTGATTTCGGACCTTGCTTAAGCCCGGACAATGCATTTAATTTCTTACAAGGTTTAGAAACATTGCATTTACGCTATCCAAAACATTGTGAGAATGCACTTGAAATTGCAAAGTACCTACAAAGCCATCCATCTGTTGAATGGGTTACTTACAATGGACTGGAAGATCATCCGTCCTATGAAGCGAGCAAGAAATACTTGAAAAATGGTGTTGGCTCAATTGTAAACTTCGGTATTAAAGGCGGACGTGAAGCGGGACGTAAAGTCATTGATAATGTGAAAATTTGGTCTCACGTTGCAAACGTTGGAGATGCGAAGTCACTTATTATCCACCCGGCTTCGACAACCCACCAGCAGTTAGGTCCTGAGGATTTGAAAAAATCAGGCGTTTCTGAAGAGTTAATCCGTCTAGCTGTAGGTTTAGAGTCGACAGAAGATATTATTGCTGACCTTGCACAAGCAATTGAAAAAGCAGTGCCAGTGGGTGCAAAGTAAGGAAATGAGAAAACAGGAGATGAGGACTTTGGTAGAGACGGGAACTGTAAACATCGGGAGATTAACGTTAGAGTCTGGGATTGTTCTCGACCAAGTCCATCTCGCTTATGAATGGGCTCGAAAAGATAATTCCCCAATCGTACTAGCTTGTCATGCTTTAACAGGGAACCATCGCACCATCGGGGATGAAGTACGCCCTGGTTGGTGGAATGGGTTAATTGGTAAGGGGAAAAGCATTGATACAGATACGTATTCAGTCATTTCTTTCAATGTGCTTGGTGGATGTAATGGGTCAACGGGACCTTTAACGCTTCATCCGCATACGAAAGAACCTTACCGGGCCAATTTCCCAGATATTACAATACGGGATATGGTCCATGCAGAAAGAAAAGCCCTTACTATTCTAGGAATTGAACGGTTGCATACCGTAATAGGCGGTTCTTTAGGCGGGATGCGCGTACTCGAATGGGGCGTTATGTACCCTGATGATATGGATTTACTCATTCCAATTGCTGTCACACCGTCCTTAAGCGCATATGGCATTGCCTTTAATTGCATTGGCTTACATGCCATTGAAAGTGATGAAGAATATGCGGGCGGTTATTATAAAGATGCGACGAAAGTAAAAGGTTTTGAAACAGCTCGAATGGCAGGAATGGTAACGTACCGTTCAGATCATTTATTTAATGAACGATTTGCACGTAAGGCATCAGAGCAAGGCGGATATGAAGTAGAATCTTATTTGCATCATGTAGGCAAAAAGATTACAGGACATTTTGATCCGAATAGTTACTGTACGTTATTGCGTGCATTAAATACGCATGATATTGGAAGAGGGCGCGGCGGTATCGCTGCAAGTGCTAAATTGATTCAAGCGAAAACCGTGTTGATTGGTTTTACACATGATTTAATTTACCCACCTGAAACGATTCGTTCATTTTCGCATCTACTGCCAGATGCATCGTTTTGTCTCATTAATTCTGAGTTTGGTCATGACGGATTTTTAACGGAATTTAACAAGTGGGGAATTTTTATTAGGCAATCTATGGAGGTGGCAACATGCCGACAATCAAAGCCGCAATACTTGGCTTCGGTACGGTAGGTGAAGGCATTTACCGAATTATTAATGAAAAAAAGAAAGAAATTGAACAACAGACAGGTTTTACAATTGAAATTGCTACGATTTTGGTACGAGATATAGCCAAAAAAAGAATTTCAACACCTGGTGTTCAAGTAACAGATGATATTCGGGAGGTCTTTGGTCAGCCACAACTTGATATAGTTTTCGAAGCAATTGTTGGAGAAGAACCGGCGTATACGTATTTATCTGAAGCAATTGCCAAAGGGTATGACGTCATTACAGCAAACAAAACAATGTTCGCGACTCATGGTCCTGCATTATTGCAGCAAGCAGAAGAAAAAGGGGGACACATCGGTTTTGAAGCCACAACTGCTGGAGGCGTTCCCATCATACAAACGGTAAAAAACTTGTTAACAGGTGACCGTGTGCATCGAATCCAAGGAATTTTAAACGGGACATCGAACTTTATTTTAACGAAAATGAGAAAAGAAGGATTATCGTTTAAGGCCGCGCTTCAAGAAGCACAAAATCTTGGCTATGCGGAAGCAGACCCTACGGATGATATTAGTGGGAAAGATGCATTTCGTAAATTAATGATCTTAAGTCAACTTGCATTTGGCAAACAACCTGAATGGAAGACAATCGACATACAAGGCATTGATAAAATAAAGCTGGAAGATGTATTAGAAGCTACCAATTTGCATTATCGTCATATTGCGGATATTGAGATTGATGAAAATGGAAACCTTTCAGGAAGTGTTGCGCCAGTATTAATCGGACCTGATCATCCTTTTTATGGAATAGACGGTGTGGATAATGCGATCATTGTCGAAACCGAATATTTAGGTGCATTGACGCTTGTCGGTCCTGGGGCTGGCATGTATCCAACAGGCAGTGCAATGGTCAATGACTTTATCCGAATCGCTGGTGTACGCAAAAAAGAACTGATTACTAGTTAAGAAAAAACGCTTTTCATCTATTATTAATTGAGATGAAAAGCGTTTTTATGTGTTTATGCAATGTGAAAAGATGTGATTGTCATTTTTTCCTTTTTATTAACAACAGTTCGGCCCTAAGCGCCTTAATCAGGGAGACGACCATAAGTAACAATACGAAAGAGAATGGCAATGCTGCGATAATAATTGTGTTTTGTAATGCGGTTAATCCGTTAACAGATAGTAAAATAACTGCAATGGTTGACTGGATCAGTCCCCAAATAAGTTTAACGTTATTTGGCGGTGTTAAAGAGCCATTTGTCGACTGCATACCGAGTACGAATGTTGCCGAATCCGCAGATGTGATAAAGAATGAAGCGATCAAAGTAATTGCTGCGATGGATAAGAACAATGACCAAGGCATTGCATCAAACATCTCAAAAATCGTTAACTCCGTACTAGATTGTGTTAGATCAATAAGACTATTCATTTGAATATCAATTGCAGTCGAGCCAAATGCAGCAAACCAGAAAGCACCTAAAATAGTAGGTACCACAAGTACGCCAATTAAAAACTCTTGAATTGTTCGACCTTTTGATACCCGAGCGATAAACATACTAACGAATGGCGCCCATGAAATCCACCATGCCCAGTAAAAGATGGTCCAGCCATCTAACCAATCGCGTCTATCTTCATACAAAGGTGCAGTACGCATACTCATTTCGACTAAATTCGCAACGTAACTACCGAAAGATTCGGTGAACATATTAAAGATGAGTAATGTTGGCCCAAGAATGACAACAATGACAAGTAGAACGAGCCCAACAACTAAGTTTGTATTAGATAAATACTTAATTCCTCTACTAAGTCCTGACCATGCGGATGCAATGAAAAGGACAGTGACAACTGCAATAATGATAAATTGTGATTGAATGCCAATTTCAATCCCAAACAGATGATTGAGTCCTGCGTTAATTTGAACAGCACCGAAGCCGAGAGATGTTGCAACACCAAAAGATGTGGCAAAGACGGCTAATACGTCAACGAGAATGCCCCATGGCCCCTCCATTTTTTTACCGAAAATCGGCTTCAATGTTGCTGAAATTAAACCAGGCTCTCCTTTCCTAAATTGAAAGAAAGCTAAAGATAGCGCAATCACACCGTACATTGCCCAAACATGAAGTCCCCAGTGTAAATACGATTGCCTTAAACCTTCTTTAAAAGCAGCGGCTGTGTTTGGCGCCTCTGTAGCAGGGCTAATGGCGAAGTGGGATAGTGGTTCGGCAGCACCGTAAAAAACAAGGCCAATTCCCATACCTGCTGAGAAGAGCATTGCAATCCAAGTGGCTGTTGAAAACTGTGGACGATCGTGGTCTTTTCCTAAACGAATTTTCCCATAAGGACTAAGTACAAAAAATATAGCGAGTGCGACCATAAACGACATAAGCAACATATAGTACCAACCGAATGTTGACGCAACAAAATCTTTCGCTTTTGTTGTGACAGCTTCAAAACTTTCTGGCGCCATAGCACCATAGCTGACCGCTACTATAATGAGCGCGATTGTAATATAAAAAACCTTTGATATTTTCTTCATAATTCCCCCTGTTAATAGTTGGTGTTCTATACATAGTTGTCAACTATACCACAATCATATTTATAGGCAACTGGAATTTTTACGTGTCGTAAGTAGACTTTTGGATAGTTTATGTATGCGTATACAGAGGCATGGATGTGATTAAAATAGGATTGAGCTTGTCTAGTTTATCATTTGAAATAAGTTGATTTTTATACATAGAAACACAAAAAAGGGGGGCAAAGTCATGGTTTGAGGTGTCTGGTAGGCATTTAGGTCTACTTAAGAGGAGTTAGTCAAAATGCCGGTAAACTAAATGACAAGGCGAAAGGGTAAAGCCTTTCGCCCTTTATTAATCTTCATCCCGGACATCGCGGTCAGGCAAGAGAATGTTTTTACGCCATTCATCTATTTGTTGCTTTGCGATTTCAAGGTGGTCGTGATAATTTTTGAATTGCTCTTTATTGATCATAAACTGCTCTCCGTCATCCACTGCACGAATACGACCATCCAATACATACTTCGTTACTTGACTGACGGGCATACCTAAATATTCAGCTGTTTCGGGAACGGTTAAGTACATTTAGATTCTCCCCTTTAGTAAAAAACATCCTATCTGTTAATAGTACTAAATGAGAAGAAAAGAATAAATGATTAAACGAAAATATTGACATAAAAACTTAGAAACAAAGTAGGGAATTCTGAGATATTGTTGAGGATTGTTGAGATGATGAAAAGTTTGATTGTAGCGTCTAGAATCTACGGCTATTTTTAGCGAAGTTTGCTAGTTGGTATACCGCAGTATTTCTCGTTTTACTCATTGGTAAGTATAGTACATAATACACAAATTTAAGAGATACTGTTTAAATGAATCATCTTACTGTATAATTATATTCAGTTAAATCGGAAGAGTCTATCTATTGGTATTGAACTATAGCAATGTGGATTATTATTTCTTGTAAGTGGGGGAATAGCCCAAGTATTTAGAGGATGTGGAGGTTTTTATGAATAAATTGACTTTAACTAACAATCTTCAAGTAAAAGAAAATGGGTCTATTTTCATACAGGAGGATCGTTCACTTATTATTTCAATAGCAGCATTTGGGACACTTAGGAAAGAATTGATTGAAAATATCGGGAATGATAGAGTGAAAGGCTTTTTGTTGCGCTATGGATGGAAGTTAGGTGAGAAAGATGCAGAGAAAGTATTAAAGATGAACTTAAATACAATAGAAGAAAGAGTTTTATATGGACCAAAATTTCACAAAATGCAAGGGAATGCGAGGGTAGAAGCAACAAAACTAGAGGTTAACAGGGTTTGTGAAAAAAGTGCTCAATATTCAATTTCCATGGAAGGAATTTGGAGAAATTCTTATGAGGCAGTTGAACATATTGCCCAATTTGGCATAGTGAAAGACCAAAATTGTTATACGCTCACTGGTTATGGGAGCGGCTTTTTATCGAAAATATGCAACCAGACGGTAATATTTAAAGAATTAACGTGCGAGGTGCAAGGGCATTCCGAATGTCGGTGGATTGCTAAATCATTGGATCGGTGGGGGGAGGAAATAAAATCAGAACTTGATTTCTATAAATACACGCCCATTGTGCAAGAATTGGAAAAAACATATGAACAACTAGTAGAAGAGAGAGAGAATTTAAATACAAGTATCCTGATTCACGAAAAGTTGACACAGGAGATTCTGCTAGGTAATAATTTGGAGTCGATTGCAAATATAGTCCATGAAGAAACGGGAATACCAGGTATTATTACGGATAAACGTCACCAAGTACTCGCTTATAAAGGGATTCCCGAAGCGGACCTTGATGAACTGAATAGGGACTTTAAGAACTACTTGATGAATACACGAACAGATTTTGCTATTGATAAAAAAGAGCGGCTCATTCAAAATACGGAACTTGTAAAATTAAATCAGCATAGCCGGCTTGTTACCCCTATCATTCTTCAGAACCGAGTTATAGGATACTGTTCCTTTGTATATCCCGGGAATAAAAAAATAGAACTTAAAATCCATAAAATGCTTTTAGAAAGGGTTGCTTCAATAAGCTCTTTATTTCTATTAAATGAAAAAACAAAGTTTGGTGCGGATCAGCGTTTGCGTGAACACTTTTTTGAAGATATTTTACGCGGCGAATATTTGGATGAAAAAGAGATTTTACGAAAAGGGAACTTAATTCACCTTGATCTGTCAGAGCCATTTCGCATTATTGCAGTTCAATATCAGTTTAAAGAAAAAGATCTGAAAAATGAGTTAGCCTTTCACGGAAATGTGTTGGAATTAACGTATAAGTATTTCACCGAAAAAAATATCGGAATATTAATTACACATAAAGCAAATGGCGTCGTACTATTAATTCCCGAAAAAAATATAATGGACAAGCGGGTCTGCAGAGAGGATTTTTTACGATTTTTGTCGGAAAATTTTACAGTGGCTCGCTTTTTTGCTGGGATTAGTAAATCTTCGTCACATATCGGAAAAATAAAAGATCGTTATCGTGAAGCATTAACGGCCCTTCGTATGACCACGAGTAGCAACCAAATCGTGACATTCGAATCGTTAGGCATAATAGGGCCGCTTATTAATCAAAACAATGAAAAAGAAGTTAAACAAATTGCTGAACATGCGTTAGGACCCCTTTTGAAAGATTTAGATGAAAAGAAAATAGACTTATTAAAAACACTATATACTTTCCTATCAAATGGCGGGAATTTAGAACAAACCGCATTAAATATTGGTCTTTCTCTTAGTGGTTTAAGATATAGGATTTCTAAAATCGAGGAAATGCTTGATAAGGATTTACGTAACCCCATCTATATGCATCAACTATTACTTGCCTTACAAATTATCATATTAATAGATGGTATAGATTTGCAGGTAGTGGGTTAAGGATTAATCTTTTTTTCGTATAAAGCCCCGCACCTATTAACTAAATATATTAAAGAATAAACCTTCATTCCTAGAGGAATGAAGGTTTATTTTTTTGATTTAAATATTGAAAACAAACAAAAAGGTTTGGAAAAACAATTTTTATTAGAAGGTTTTTGTCATTGTTTTATCCTTTTAGAGTTTGTATTATTTGGTTAGTAGCAATTTTCAGAATAAATAAAATGGAGGGGAGTTTACTTATGCAAACTGGAAAAGAGTACTTAGAAAGTTTACAAGACGGAAGAGTAGTTTATCTAAATGGTGAAAAGATTGACGACGTCACAACACACCCTGCTTATCGAAATTCAGCACAATCCTATGCAAGAATGTATGATGCTTTGCATGATCCTGAAAAGAGTGAGATTTTAACTGCTGAAACGGAATTTGGGGATCGAACACATAAGTTTTTTAAAACACCTAAAAGTGCACAAGACTTAGTAGAGGCAAGAGATGCGATTGCAGAATGGTCAAAAATGAACTTTGGTTTTATGGGGAGAACCCCAGATTATAAAGCATCTTTTACAGGTCATTTGGAAGGGTATGCGGATTACTACGAGGGCTTTGAAGACAATGCAAGGGCATGGTATAAAAAAGCGACTAAAGAAGTTCCGTTTATTAACCATACGATTATTAATCCGCAAATGGATCGCTCAAAACCTCTTCACGAAAATAAAGATGTGTTCGTTCGTGCGGTGAAAGAAAGAGATGACGGAATAATTGTAAGCGGTGCCAAAATGGTTGGGACAGCGGCAGCTTTGACAAATTATAACTTTGTAGCCAATTATGGCCCGACTGATTTAGGCGGCGGTGATCAAAGTCATGCGTTAATTTTCTTTGTTCCGATGAATGCAGAAGGCGTCAAAATGATTAGCAGACAGTCCTATGAGTTAAATGCGATGAAGAACGGCTCGCCATATGATTTTCCATTATCTAGCCGTTTTGATGAAAACGATGCAGTTATTGTTTTGGATAATGTGTTTATTCCTTGGGAAAATGTGCTTGCTTATAGAAATGTAGAAGTTTCTAATAATTTCTTAAGTCAGTCTGGCTTTGTAAATCGCTTCACATTCCATGGATGTACACGACTTGCAGTGAAATTAGACTTTATGTCGGGTCTTCTATTAAAAGCGACAGAGGCTGCAGGAACGCATAATTTCAGAGGTGTGCAGGCGAATATTGGAGAAGTACTGGCGCTTCGAAATATGTTCTGGGGCTTATCGACAGCAATGGCGACTGAGCCGGAATTTAAGGAAAACGGATTAGCGGTACCTAATGGATTTTATGCAAATTCGTATCGTGTATTAGCACCTATGACTTGGGTAAAAGTTAAACAGATTTTTGAACAAGTCATTGCAGGCGGATTAATTCAACTGCCATCCAGTGCAAATGATTTCTTGAATCCAGATATTCGACCATACCTCGATAAATATTATGGCGGGACGAATATTGAAGCAGTAGATCGGGTGAAGTTAATGAAAATGGTATGGGATGCAATTGGCACAGAGTTCGGTGGAAGGCATGAACTATATGAAGTCAATTACGGAGGAAACCATGAAAATATTCGATTGGAAACTTATTTCCACGCGTTAGGAACAGGTGCGGCAGATCAGTATAAGTCATTTGTTGATAGTGCGTTAAGTGATTATGACTTAAACGGTTGGACAAATGAGACTTGGAAAAGTACAGCTGAGAAAGAAGCAGTCAAACTTTAAAGAATATAGGAGGTTTTACGATGGATGACCTTAAATTTCGAAAAGCGATGGGTAAATTTGCTTCAGGTGTCACGGTAATTACGACAGATTTGGAAGATGATGTTCACGGTATGACTGCAAACGCTTTCATGTCACTTTCCCTTCATCCTAAATTAGTCGTTGTGTCTATAGATAATCGGGCACATATGTTGGAGAAAATTAGAAGCAGTAAAAAGTACGCAGTGAATATTTTAGCTGAGGATCAGCAGATTCTATCTATGAACTTTGCGGGTCAGTTAAAAGAGAACATCGACATTTCATTTGCCACCTTAAGTGGACAGTCCGTTTTAGAGGGTGCAGTTGCACAAGTGACTTGCGAAGTTGTTAATGAACATGTAGAAGGCGATCATACGCTCTTTATTGGAAAGGTGACAGATATTCATATAGAAGATCGCGAGCCTTTGCTTTTCTATAATGGGAAATATCGATCCTTAAAAGAAGAAAAGGTAGTTGAAACTGTCTAGGCATTTCTGAACGGGGGGGAGAAATACTTGGAAACGATTTATTTAAATCATTCAACGCAAAACATTGTACCGTCTAAAGCAGAATCATGTGTCATTGCTCTTGGCTTTTTTGATGGCATGCATTTAGGCCACCAAGAAGTAATTGAGTCAGCTAAGAGAATTGCTGAAGAACGTCAACTTACATTCGCGTGCATGAGTTTTTTTCCTCATCCGAAGGAAGTGCTTTTAAGTGGCAGTGAAAAGGTCCAGTATTTGATGCCAATGGCTGAGAAACAAAAAGTTCTCCATGAAAAGGGCGTCGAAAAGTTTTATATTGTTGAATTTAACAGGCGATTTGCCTCACTATCGCCAAAGCAATTTGTCTATGAATATCTTCTTCAATATGGTGTCGAACATGTCGTGGCCGGTTTTGATTTCACCTATGGTTACCGTGGAGAAGGGCATATGGGGAGATTGGCAGAAGATGCGGACGGGAAATTAGATGTTTTGAAAGTTGAGGAAGTTGGATGTAAGGGCCAGAAAATCAGTTCGACATTAATTAGAAAGCTGATTTGTTCTGGAAGAATGGATTTGATTGAAGAATATTTGGGTAGATCTTATGAGTTGGCGGGGAAAATCCGGGTTAATAATGATGTATTTAATATAGTCATTGACCCTTATTATTTGCTGCCGGCTTCTGGTGAATACGAGGTACTTGTCAAAATGGGAGTTGCAGAATGGGTTCAAACAGCCACTGTGGTAGATGGAAAAGTAATCTTGCAAAAATATGACAGTCAGCAACATTTCTTACACGACTTTACAAATGTAAGGCTTGAGTGGAAGAGGTGCTTAGTGCCAGTTTCTTGAGTGCTAAGTTGTAGGCAAGACTATCAAACTCTGGGGTAAAAGCAAGACAATATACAAGGAAAATTAGGGGGTATTTTTAATGGCAAATTTTGATGTAGCGCAGTTAGCGCACGTGGAACTATTCTCTCCAAAACCAGAAGAAACGGTTAAGTTTTTTACAGATTTAATGGGCTTGCAAGTAACGGAAAAACAAGGACAATCCGTCTATTTAAGAGCATATGAAGATTTTTACCACCATACATTAAAAATCACGGAAGCGAAAGAAGCAGGAATGGCACATACTGCGTGGCGGGCAAGTTCAAAAGAAGCGTTAGAACGCAGAGTACAATCACTTGAAAAAAGCGGTTATGGAAAGGGCTGGAATAAGGGAGATTTAGGCCATGGTCCAGCTTACGAATTCCAAACACCGGACGGACATAATATGGAATTGCTTTGGGATGTTGAGTATTACGAGGCGCCTGAAGATCAGAAAACAAAACTTAAAAGCCGTCCGCAGAAGAGACCGAATATTGGGGTTCCGGCAAGACGTTTGGATCATGTCAACCTGATGACAAGCGACGTGACGAAAAATAAAAACTTCATGATCGATGAGTTGGGCTTTAAATTACGTGAACATGTTGTTTTGGATAATGGCGCTGAATTGGGGGCTTGGCTAAGTGTAAGTCCACTTGTACATGAAATTGCAGTAATGGCTGACCAGGGCGGACATAAAGGCCGTTTCCACCATATTGCTTACTGGTATGGTTATCCACAACATCTTATGGATTTAGCGGATTTATTTGCAGAAAATGGCATTGAAATTGAATCTGGTCCTGCGAAGCATGGAGTCAGCCAAGCGTACTTTATGTATGTGTATGAGCCAGGCGGAAATAGAGTTGAGTTGTTCGGTGATTCGGGTTACTTAATTCAAGATCCAGACTGGAAACCGGTTAAATGGACGGAAGATAGTCTTGCTGAAGCGATTGTGTGGTACGGAGGGGACCTTCCGGAGCAATACTTCACATATGGAACACCTAATAAGGAATCAAAAATTATTTTACCAATCTCTTAAGCACAATAGCTAGAAGAGGGTTCTATAAACGAGTAGAGGACCGCGTAGTTGGCTTGTACAGCTTGAAAAGTGACGCATGTCCTCTACTTTTGATAAGTCTAGCAAAAGCAGGGTGAAGGTACAGGAGGAATTAGTATGGTTGTTCAATTAAGTGCCGAACGTTTATTAAAAGCTGAAAAAAGTAAGCGGGCAATTTCGCCGCTGACAGATGATTATGCAACGCTCACAGTTGATGAAGCTTACGCGATTCAATTAGAACAAATTCGTGAAAAAGTTGAAAAGGGCTCCGTCATTGTTGGAAAGAAAATTGGTTTAACAAGTAAAGTGATGCAAAATATGTTTCAAGTAAATGAACCGGATTACGGACATTTATTAGATGACATGATTTTACTTGATGGTGAAACCGTATCACTAGAAGACTTTATCCAGCCTAAGTTGGAGTTCGAAATTGCTTTTGTACTGAAGAAAGATTTAAAAGGTCCTGGTGTCACAGTGATAGACGTGCTTGAAGCGACGGATTATATCGCCCCGGCATTTGAAATCATCGACAGCCGCATACGCGATTGGGAAATTAAATTTGAAGATACGGTTGCGGATAACGGCTCTTCTGCAAGAGCAATATTGGGCGGTAAACCAACAAATATTGAGGATGTCGATTTAGCGCATATCGGCATGGTTGTTTACCGAAATGGAAAGTTTTTGGATAGTGCCGCAGGTGCAGCTGTGTTAGGGAACCCTGCACGCGCGGTTGCATGGTTGGCAAATGCATTGGGCAAATATGATATTTCTTTGTATGCAGGAGAAATGGTATTATCCGGCGCACTTTCAGCGGCAGTGCCAATCGAAAAAGGAGATACCTTTACAGCTGAGTTCGCGCATATTGGTTCAGTTTCTGCAACGTTTCAATAAGAAAGAGGGGGTTGAAGAATGAAAAAATACAAAGTTGGTATTATCGGCTCAGGAAATATTGGCACTGATTTAATGTATAAAATCGAACGAAGCCCTTATTTAGAAATGAGTGTCATGGTCGGAATTGACCCGGCATCTGAAGGGCTCAAGCTTGCAAAAGAGCGTGGTTATCAAACTTTTGATAATGGTATAGATGGACTTATGGAAAATCCAAATCTATTTGATATTGTTTTTGATGCAACAAGTGCGAAAGCGCATTTACGTCATGCCGAGTTATTACAATCAATTGATAAAAAGTTGATTGATTTAACGCCTGCAGCAATTGGACCATTTGTTGTGCCAACTGCAAACCTCGATGAACACTTAAATGCTGTCAACATTAATATGGTCACTTGCGGTGGACAAGCGACGATTCCAATCGTTCACGCGATTAGCAAAGTGGCTTCCGTAGAGTACGCTGAAATTGTCGCCACCGTTTCAAGTAAAAGTGCTGGACCAGGTACACGCGCCAATATTGATGAATTTACACGGACGACGTCAAATGCGATTGAGGTAATTGGCCGTGCGAAAAAAGGAAAAGCTATTATTATTTTAAACCCGGCTGAACCGCCGATTATTATGCGTGACACAATCAATGTGCTCGTTGATGAAGAAGGAAAAGAAGAAGCAATTATTGCCTCTATTAAAGAAACAGTTGAAGCCGTTCAAACTTATGTACCGGGCTATCGTTTACGCGGAGAGCCAATTTTTAATGGTAAACAAGTAACTGTTTTTATTGAAGTTGAAGGAGCGGGAGATTATTTCCCGAAGTACTCAGGAAATCTAGATATTATGACCGCTGCGGCGACAAAAGTTGCGGATGAAATTGCTAAAAAGCAGTTAGCTTTAGTATAAAAATTTAGAGGCGGGGTGCTAGTTATGAAACGGGATCTACATATTGTGGACGTTACGTTAAGAGATGGAAGTCACGCTGTCAGGCACTCATTTACAGAACAGCAAGTGCGTGATGTAGCAAAAGGATTAGATCAAGCTGGCATTGAATATTTCGAAGTATCGCACGGCGATGGACTGGGCGGTTCTTCTTTACAATATGGTTTTTCAGCAGTGAATGAATTGAAGTTAATTGAGGCAGCGTCAGATGTTTGCAGTCAAGCAAAAGCAGCTGTCCTTTTGGTGCCGGGAATCGGAACGAAAGATGACCTTGAAGATGCAGTAAAAGCCGGTGCGAAAATGGTTCGGGTTGCGACACATGTCACAGAAGCAGACGTTGCAAAACAACATATTGAACTCGGAAGAAACCTTGGCTTAAAAACGGTCGGCTTTCTAATGATGGCGCATATGGCACCGCCTGAAAAAATTGTAGAACAGGCAAAATTGTTTGAAAGTTACGGAGCTGAAATTGTTTATGTAACTGATTCGGCAGGTGCGCTTTTACCGCATGAAGTAACAGAACGTGTATCAGCACTTAAAGAAAACTTATCCTGTGAAATCGGGTTCCATGCGCATAATAACTTATCACTCGCGACCGCAAACACGATGGCGGCGGTCGAAGCAGGCGCAACTTATATTGACGGCAGTTTACGCTGCTTAGGTGCTGGCAGCGGGAATGCACAAACGGAAGTGCTGACTGCAGTCTTTGATCGACTTGGCTATAAGACTGGCGTAGACCTTTATCCAATTATGGATGTCGCAAACGACGTTGTTGCAAAGTTAATGCCAAGACCTCAAGAAGTAACAAAAGCAAGTTTAATTATGGGGTATTCAGGCGTGTATTCAAGCTTCTTATTATTTGCGCAAGAAGCTGCCAAGAAATTCAATGTCGATGAACGCGACATATTGGTTGAACTTGGCAAAATGCAAGCAGTTGGTGGCCAAGAAGATTTAATTACTGAAGTGGCAAGAGAACTAGCAAATCAACAACTGACAGTTTAACTAATAATACGAGAAGGTGATATATCTTGAAGGCTGTAGAAGTGGATGTAATTCAAAAGATTGCAACGGACTTATTCGAAGCAGAAAGAAATGCAACAGAAGTAGATAAATTTGTCGATCAATATCCAGAGTTAGACGTGGAACTAGGCTATGACATTCAAGAAGCTCTAATTGAGAAAAAATGCAAAGAAGAAAACACCAAGATTTCAGGACGTAAATTGGGATTAACGAGTAAAGCAAAGCAAGAAATGATGGGTGTTCACGAACCTTCCTACGGCGTACTACTTGAAAATATGCAGTTAAATGAAGGAGAGCCAATTTCAATAGCGCCGCTTATTCATCCGAAAATCGAACCGGAAATTGCATTTATCTTTAATAAAGAAGTAAAAGGACCAAGCATCTCAGTAACTGATATTTTAGATGCAACTGCATACATTGCACCTGCGATGGAAATTATCGATAGCCGATATCGTAATTTTAACTTTACATTGCCAGATGTCATCGCGGATAACTCATCATCGTCCAGATACATTTTTGGTGAGAAGTTATACAAGGTCGAAGATGTAGATTTGCGTTTAATGGGGATGGTCTTTAAGAAAAACGGAGAAATTATTGCAACAAGCGCTGGGGCAGCTGTAATGGGACACCCTGCAAGAGCAGTAGCTTGGATGGCAAATAAATTAGTCGAAAGAGGGCAAACGATAAAGCCCGGTGAAATCGTATTAAGCGGTGCGTTATCTGAAGCATTTACGATTGAACCAGGTGATCATTTTTCAGTATCTTTTGATGGGATTGGCTCATTGGAAGCATCATTTACTGAATAAATCGATACAAGAAGGGGGAATAGACGATGCCTTTTATTCAAATTAATATGTTAGAAGGGCGTTCTGCCGATAAAAAAGAGCGTCTTATACGAGAGGTTACGGATGTTGTAGCGGAAGTCTTAGAGGCACCGGAAGAAAATGTTCGTATTATGATTCAAGAAATGAAAGCTGAACATTGGGGTATTGCTGGTGAATCTGTGAAAAAAAGAAGTCAACTGAAAGTTGAGGGATGAAATGATGAGCACTACAAGTACAAAATTAAAAGAAGTAAAACTATATATCGATGGAGAATATGTGGAATCAAGCAGTAATTCTTTATTCGAAGTGAAAAATCCAGCAACTCAAGAGGTTATTGCGAAAGTACATGAGGCTTCCTATGAGGATGTCGACCGCGCATGTAATGCTGCAAGACGTGCTTTTGAAGAAGGGCCATGGCGCACGATGACGCTTAGTGAGCGTTCTGCTAAGATACGTAGAATGGCAGAAATTATTCTGGAACGGAAAGAAGAAATAGCCCGATTGGAAGCAGAAGACGTTGGAAAACCGTATCCAGTTGCGCTAGAAAGGGAAATCCCGCGTGCAGCACATAATTTAAAGTTCTTTGCAGATTTTATGGAGCAAAAAGCGAACGAGTCTTATCCTATGGACGATGAATACTTAAATTACACACGTTATGAACCGCTAGGCGTTGCTTCATTAATTACGCCATGGAATTTGCCATTCATGCTGACGACTTGGAAATTAGGTCCGTGTTTAGCTGCCGGAAATACAGCGGTCATTAAGCCTGCGGAAACGACGCCGCTCACAGTATCCTTACTTGGTGAAATAGCAAAGGAAGCCGGTATTCCGGACGGTGTCGTAAACGTAATACATGGGTTTGGTCCTGGGTCTGCAGGAGAATATATGACGACTCACCCGGAAGTAGATTTAATTTCCTTTACAGGTGAAACTTCAACAGGGAAAGCCATTATGAAAAATGGGGCCGCAACATTAAAGAAAGTTTCATTTGAATTAGGCGGTAAAGCAGCAAATATTGTTTTTGAGGATGCCAATTTAGAGAAGGCAATCCCCATCTCTATCCAAGCCGCTTTCATGAACTCCGGTCAAGTTTGTCTAGCGGGATCAAGAATTTTAGTGCAACGTTCAATTTTCGATGAGTTTGTTGACAAATTTAAACAAGCTGCCTCAGAGTTGAAGGTAGGGGATCCACAGGAAGCGGGCACAGATATGGGGCCTGTTGTAAGTGAAGAGCATTATAAAAAAGTGACAAGTTACTTGAAAATTGCTGAAGAAGAAAACTCGACGTTGGTATATGGCGGAAAGCGACCAAATCTTCCAGAACACTTAAAGAATGGATACTATTTAGAACCAACGATTTATATCCAAGAAAATCCGAATGCACGAATTAGCCAAGAAGAAATATTCGGACCGATCGTTACATTAATTCCTTTTGATACGGAAGAAGAAGCGCTTGAAATTGCAAACAATACTGATTACGGTTTAAATGGCGTGATTTGGACAGATAACCTCCAAAGAGCACATCGTGTTTCGCATCATGTTCGTGCGGGAACAATTTGGGTCAATTGCTGGTTTGTCCGGGATCTCCGCGTTCCATTCGGCGGATTTAAAAAGAGCGGTGTTGGTCGTGAGGGTGGAAGCAACAGTATTGAGTTTTTCACTGAAGCTAAAAATATTTGTATCGCATTAAAGTAGCTTTGAGGAATGTTTAATTACATTCATTCAATATTTTTATTATAAAAAGCACCTTGTTTAGTTGAGCACTTCAACTAGACAGGGTGCTTAATTAAGTTAAACGAGTTCTTTAAAATTCAAGCGCTTATTTAATGAAATCATAATCGGAATTCCGATGGTCATAACAACAATTTCGCCAATCGCGACTGTTAGCCAGCCAATCCAAAATGGTACGCCGAATACGATTTGTAACTCAATTGCAATTAAGAAAGAAAAAATTGCAAACATCGCAATGTTAAAAATCATGCGTTGTGTAATGTCTGTAATAAACTTGGCAGAAAGAATGGTTGCGAGTAGCGCAAGTACAGACATACCAACCCCGAAAACGAGGTCAATCATACCAAGTGGCGAAAATAAATTGGCAACGAAAACGCCAACCACAACGCCGAAAAAGTATTTCTTGTTGAACACAACAAGATGATTAAATATTTCTGAGATCCGAAATTGGATACTCGAAAATGCTAGTGGCGCAATTAATAAGGACACTGCGACATATAAAGCGGCAATAATACCGTTTATTGCTAAAGATTTACCTCTCATATTCCTATCTCCTTAGTTTTTTATCGTGGGATGGTTTCGAACCACGTAAAGCAAACCCGTGTTTTGTGGGATTTGCATGGACTATTATAGCTTATTTGCACGGCTTTTGTAATATGAAATCGTGAAGTTATACTTTTGCAAAAGTTATAAGTACATGCTCTATTCGCCCGCAGAAGGAAATGCCTAGAGTCACTAGATTTCAGCATTTCAATATATGTTTCAAACCGCATTCATGCAGCTAATGATGCATATAAAGCCATACTTAAACTTCTAGTTCCACACTTATCGCACTCTTCAGAATTGGATTGTAATCTAGCTGAAGTTGTGTTAACTTAAATGTAAATGTGGTTAACGTAAGTGGAGGGATAGAATGGCTGGCTTTTTTATTTGCGGTACGGATACCGATGTTGGAAAGACTGTGGCAACGGTCTTACTTGGTCAAGCATTAATTGACAACGGGTTAACAATCGACTTTTACAAACCAGTCCAAAGTGGAGGGGAGTCTATCGATGGACAACTCATCGCACCAGATGTCGAACGGTATAAGGCTGTTCTTGAAACAGAGACAGAGAAAAGATATACATATTTATTCGAAAAACCAAGTTCTCCACATTATGCAGCGGCGATTGAAGGGAAATCGATTGATGTAGTTGAACTTGAAAGGCAATTAAAACGAAGAGCTTCTAGCACGAAGCATTTATTAGTTGAGGGAGCGGGAGGGTTATACGTTCCGTTAAACAATGAAGGGTATTGTGTGCTTGATCTCATACAAGCGGGTCAATTACCGGCAGTTATCGTTGCGAGGACAGGCGTTGGAACCATCAACCATACGATTTTAACGATAGAAGCATTAAGAAGTCGCGGGATTACCATTGCGGGGATTGTATTTTCAAATACGAATAACGACGAAAAAGCAATTAAGGAAGATAATATCAAGATGATCAAAAAACTTACGAACTTACCGATTATCGGGACCATTCCTTTTACAGAACATATGGAAGAGAAACTTTTAGATCAAAGTTTTCGGTCATCAATCGTTAGCAAATGGAACATTGAAAGTTTGAAAGAGGGGGATAAATATGCAAACAGTACAGTTGGATGAATTGCAAGCGGAACAGTTATACGAATTAGGCAATAAACATATGTGGCTACCTTTTACACAGATGAAAGATTATGAAGAAAACCCACTGATCATTGCGAGTGGTGAAGGCGTTAGAGTGAAGGACATCCACGAGAAAGAATATTTGGATGCATATTCTTCTCTCTGGTTGAACGTGCATGGTCATCGTAAAGAGGAAATTAACGAAGCAATTAAGAATCAGCTTGACTCAATCGCCCATTCGACTTTACTCGGTGCAATGAATATTCCTTCTATTAAACTTGCAGCAAGGTTAATTGAAATTGCTCCAAAATCGTTATCACGTGTATTTTATTCCGACAGTGGTGCAACATCAGTCGAAATTGCCATTAAAATGGCTTATCAATATTGGCAAAACGAAGGAAATAAAAAGAAAACAAAATTTGTGGCACTTAGTAATGGATACCATGGCGATACGGTTGGAGCCATGAGTGTCGGCGCAATAGACTTGTATCACCGAATGTACAGTAAATTAATGTTTGCATCTTATACAATTCCTTTTCCTTCTGCTTATCATCATCCAACAGGAAATGGAGACATTGCGAAAGAGGAATCTTTGCAAGCAGTACGAGAATTATTTGAAGAGAAAAGTGATGAAATTGCAGGCGTATTTGTCGAGTCCATGGTACAAGGTGCTGGTGGTATGAACTTGATGCCTCCGGGCTATTTAAAAGGACTGGAAAAACTTTGCCGGGAATTTGATGTTTTTCTTATTGTAGATGAGGTGGCCACAGGTTTTGGCCGTACCGGAAAAATGTTCGCAGTTGAACATGAAGGCGTACAACCAGATATTATGACAATTGCCAAAGGAATTACAGGTGGGTACTTACCAATTGCGGCAACATTGACAAGTGAACGTATTTATAATGCTTTCTACGCCGATTATTCGGAGATGAAAACATTCTTCCATGGGCATTCATATACTGGAAATCAACTAGGTTGTGCTGCGGCACTCGCAAACTTAGATATTTTTGAACGTGAAAACTTAGTAGATGAAGCTTCCCAAAAGTCTTCCTATATAAGTGAAAAGCTAGAACAAATTATTGCGCTTCCACATGTTGGTGACGTACGGCAACTGGGTCTAATTTGTGGGATTGAACTGGTAGAGGAAAAAGCAACGAAAAAAGCATTTCCTGCAGAAAAACGAGTGGCTTATCAAGCGACAATTCGCATGAGAGAAAAAGGGTTGCTCACTCGTCCACTAGGTGATGTCATTGTCTTTATGCCGCCGCTTGCTGCGTCCTATAGTGAGCTAGACGAGATGCTTTCAATTATAAAAGATGCGATTGAAGAAATCTCAAGTTTACATCCGTAATTAAGGGTAATTGATATTTTGCAAGAAGCATTGTGATAATCACAATGCTTCTTTTTGTGCTGTCATTTGCAGGTTTATCGGCGAATCTTTGTAAATAAAGGGTGCTGAAATCTGTATCATTATTACGCCTGGAGCTACTATAACAGAATGATTTTTCGGAAAATAACTGCGAGGAATATAATGGATACAATGTGTATATTTTGTGAAGAAAATGAAACGGTAACAAAATTGTCATCATACAGCGTTAATAATATTGTAACAAAACTGTGTTCGTTTGTTCACAAAGATTTCTTGTTCCCTCGATATACTATAGAGACATAGAAACTTGGAGGGGTGCTCTTTATGGATGCATTAATGCTGGCACGGATTCAATTTGCTTCCACAACATTGTTTCACTTTATATTTGTTCCTTTATCTATTGGGCTAGCTTTATTAATTGCGATTATGCAGACGATGTATGTCTTTAAAAAAGATGAAATCTATTTAAAGATGACGAAGTTCTGGAGTATCTTCTTTCTAATTAATTTTGCTATCGGTGTCGTAACTGGAATTTTTCAAGAGTTTCAGTTTGGTATGAACTGGTCAACTTATTCTCGCTTTGTCGGTGATATATTTGGTGCGCCACTAGCATTGGAAGCACTATTAGCTTTCTTTTTAGAAGCGACATTTATTGGTTTATGGATTTTTGGACGTGATAAGCTGCCGGAGAAAGTTCATTTAGCTTGTATTTGGCTCGTTTCAATTGGAACGATGCTCTCGGCTTTCTGGATAATGGCCGCAAACTCGTTTATGCACAACCCTGTTGGGTTTGTTTTGCAAAATGGGCGTGCAGAAATGAATGACTTTCTAGCCCTGCTGAAAAATGAAAAGCTATGGGTTGCATTCCCTCATACTGTTTTAGGCAGTTTTGCAACGGGTGCGTTCTTTGTGATTGGTGTAAGTGCCTGGTACATTTACAAAAAAAGAGACGTTGATTTCTTTAAACGGTCCATCAATATTGCTTTGGTTGTCGGATTACTTTCTGGACTAGGCATTGCTTTTACAGGTCATGCGCAGGCAACGTACTTAATGCATGCTCAACCAATGAAAATGGCGGCAGCTGAAGGTTTATGGGAAGACAGTGGAGACCCAGCGGCCTGGACTTTGGTTACAAGCATAGATGTAGAAAATAAAACGAGTTCAAATCGAATTGATATTCCTTACTTATTAAGTTATTTAGCTTATGGAAAATTTAGTGGAAAAGTCGAAGGGATGAACACTTTACAAGAAAAGTATGTATTGAAATACGGGGACGGTAATTACGTTCCACCGGTTAAAACAACTTTTTGGAGTTTCCGAATTATGGCTGGAACTGGCGGCGTTTTAATTGTATTAAGTGCAATCGGGTTATTTTTATCGTTTAGAAAGAAATTGGAAACCAGTACTAAGTATTTAAAGTTCATGGTTCCTGTCATATTTCTACCTTTTATCGGGAATTCTTTTGGTTGGATCATGTCTGAAATTGGGCGTCAGCCATGGGTGGTAAACGGTTTAATGAAAACAGCGGATGCCGTTTCGCCAAACGTATCGGCTGGGAAAGTTTTATTCTCATTAATTACTTTTTCGACCATTTATTTAATTCTTGGCCTCGTGATGGTCTACTTGTTCGTTAGGGTGATAAAACAAGGACCTCATGAAAAAGTAAAAGAGGACGTATCGACTTCCGATCCTTTTGAGACAGGAGAGATGCAAAATGCTACTAAGTGAGCTTTGGTTTCTATTAATTGGTGTCCTCTTCGTTGGGTTCATGTTTCTAGAAGGGTTTGACTTTGGCGTTGGTATGAGTACAAGGTTTCTGGCGAAGAATGACTTGGATCGACGGATGCTCATTCAAACGATTGGGCCAACTTGGGCAGCGAACGAAGTATGGCTTGTTACGGCTGTAGGGGCGATGTTTGCGGCTTTTCCTCACTGGTATGCTACTTTATTAAGCGGCTATTATATGCCTGTGATTGTCTTGTTGCTAGCGTTAATTGCAAGAGGCGTGTCTTTTGAATTTAGGGATAGAGTTGAATCAGAAAAATGGGTGAAAACATGGGATTGGTCGATTTTTATCGGCAGCATTTTCCCTCCGTTTATACTAGGTTTGACATTTGCGAGTTTAATTAAAGGGTTACCAATTGATGCAGATATGAATATGTATGCAGGGTTCTTTGATATTGTGAACACCTATACAGTGGTAGGCGGGCTTACTTTTGTCGCATTATCTTATTTGCATGGTTTAACGTTTATTTCATTAAAGACAGATGGGAGCCTTCGTACGAGAGCTCGTAAAGAAGCGCAGAAATGGTATGCGATTACTGGTGGACTTGTCTTTTGGTTTGTCATCTTAACCGTTTTTTATACAGAGGCATTCTCTGCAAAAGGACCTATTTTAATTCCATTATATATTTTAGTTGGAATACTATATGGTGCCCTAATGCTTCTATTACGCAATAAGAAAGAAGGATTTAGTTTTACAGTTACAGGAATTATTCTGATTATGATCACTGCATCATTTTTTATCGCGCTATTTCCAAATGTGATGATTAGTTCGTTAGACATTGCTCACAATATAACAATTTACGAGGCGGTGTCTGGGGATTATTCTCTTCGGATTATGACAATTGTCGCAGCGACGATGATTCCAGTTGTTCTCGGGTATACATTTTGGACCTATTACGTATTCCGTAAACGTGTGTCTAAAAAGGAGAATCTCAACTACTAATGGATAAAAATCTGTTTCATTATAAAGGTAGTAAACCAGTGATGGCGCTGATTGGACTTTTAACGTTCGGTCAGGCAGTTGCGATTATCTTTCAAGCATTATATTTATCGAAAGCAATTACAGGGATGTTTCAAGGGGCTGCTTGGTCGGCAGTCTTTCCCTCGCTTTTAATCTTTCTTGTGGCGCATATTTTGCGCCACTTTTTGCAATGGGGAAGAGAACGAATTGCTTACCGATTTGCGGATCGTACAGCGCTAACATTGCAAGAGTCGCTAATGAAGAAGGTATTTGACCTAGGACCAAGAAGTGTTGGTCGACATGGTTCGGGCAATATTATCACCTTAGTGTTAGAAGGAATTCCTCAATTTAAAACATATTTACAGTTGTTTATTCCTCGATTAATGTCTATGGGAATTATTCCGTTTGTGATATTTATCTATATTTTTACAGTAGATCGACTGTCAGGTATCATTCTGGCAGTTGTATTGCCGATTCTCATTGCCTTTTTAATCTTGCTTGGTTTTGCGGCACAAAAGCAAATGGACGCTCAAATGGATACGTACAGACTGTTATCACGTCATTTTGTTGATTCACTACGGGGTCTTGTCACTTTGAAATATTTAGGGCAGAGTAAATCACACCAAAAAGCGATTGAAAATGTGAGCAACAAATACCGGATTGCAACAAATCGAACGTTGCGCGTTGCATTTTTATCTACATTTGCACTCGATTTCTTTACGAGTATGTCGATTGCGATTATTGCAGTAGAGCTTGGTGTACGTTTAATTAATGGGAATATTGGGCTGGAGGCAGCGCTCGCCATTCTTATATTAGCGCCGGATTATTTCTCACCTGTCCGCGAGCTCGGGAATGACTATCACGCGACGATGGATGGTAAAGAAGCGGGCGAACAAATTCGTGGTTTGTTAGCGGAAAAAGCAATCGCTCAAAAGAATTTGCCATCTACATCGACATGGACAGAAGATCGTCAGTTAACTTTCCATGAAATCGGAATGAAATCAGAAGAACGAGACATTTTACGAAATATTAATTTTACGGTTAAAGGTTATCAGAAGATTGGCATCGTCGGCATGTCGGGTGCAGGAAAATCTTCTTTGATTGATTTATTGTCCGGATTTACGCAACCGACATCGGGAAAGATTTCGATAGATGACGCTGAATACAACCATCTTACGTTACCAGATTGGCAAGACCAATTGACGTATATTCCACAGCATCCTACGATTTTTTCGGGAACAGTTGCAGACAATATTCGTTTTTATGAACCAGGTGCGACGCGTGAAGAAGTAGTCCGCGCGGCAAAATTAGCAGGCCTTGAAGTATTAGTTAGTCATTTCCCGAATGGTTTTGACGAGAAAATTGGGCAAGCAGGTCGAACATTAAGTGGCGGGGAAGAGCAACGTATTGCACTTGCACGGTCGTTATTGCAAAACCGCTCGATTCTTTTGCTCGATGAACCGACAGCCCATTTAGATATTGAGACGGAACATGAAATTAAAGAGACGATGTTACCGTTATTAGAAAATAAATTAGTGTTTTTTGCTACGCACCGTTTACATTGGATGAAAGATATGGATCTTATTTTTGTCATTGAGGATGGTCAAATTATTGAAACGGGGACACATGAAGAACTCGAGAATAAATCTGGTGCATATGACAAGTTAATTCAGGCACATAGAAGGGGAATGATAGGATGAAATTATTTCAAACGTATATCGTCCCGTATCTTAAAAAATATAAGAAGGCGATGATCGCGACCATTCTTTTAGGTGCATTAGCTGTCTTATCGGGTGCCATGTTAACATTTTCTTCGGGATATTTGATATCAAGAGCTTCTGAAATGCCGGAGACAATCTTACTTCTTTATATTCCTATCGTTTTGGTTCGTACGTTTGGTTTATCCCGTGCGGTCAGTCACTATTTGGAGCGGTTGGCAGGTCATAACGCTGTCCTTAAAATCTTATCGGAAATGCGCGTAAAATTATACGGCATGCTTGAACCGCAAGCGTTATTGATACGTGCTCGCTTTCAAACGGGAGATTTACTTGGGACATTAGCGGATGATATTGAACATTTACAAGACGTTTATATTCGGACAATATTCCCAACGGTTGTGGGGCTCTGTTTATTCGTTTATGCCACCGTGATGTTAGCGCTTTTTGATTGGCTTTTTGCAATTTGGATCGCGTTTTGTTTAAGTGTTATTGTATTCTTTTATCCGATGATTTCCTTATATACATTAAAAAAACATCAGCGCGATGCGAAAAGGAAGCGCGGCCATTTATATCGGACTTTGACAGACGCTGTATTTGGAATTAGTGACTGGTTAATTAGTGGAAGGAAAGAGCGTTTTATTGATGGTTTTATGAAAGATAGTGTATCCAGTCATAAAATGGAAAGTAAATTAGCTTACTGGAATCAATCGCGCGGTTTCCAATTGCAAGTCATATCAGGGGTAATTTTATTAATGGTTGGTATTTGGGCAGGGAATATGGCTGTTCAAGGGGAAGTTGTTCCTGCTTATATTGCGGCGTTTACATTAGTTACGTTGCCGATTTTAGAAGGGCTTATCCCACTTTCGCATGCGATTGAACGGATTCCAGCTTACGGAGAATCCTTGCAACGAATTGAATCGATTCAACAGTTTGTGCCAAAAGAGGAAATCAGTCGAGGAAATGTGCAGACAACTAGGGAAGCGGATATATCGCTTCAGAACTTATCTTATCGCTATGAAGGTGAGCAAGCCAATGCACTTCACCAAATTTCGTTAGCGATTCCTCATGGTCGAAAACTTGCTTTACTTGGAAAAAGCGGTGCTGGAAAATCAACTTTAATTCAATTACTGCAAAGCGCCATACAGCCAACCTCAGGTCATGTGCGCATTAATGAACATGCGCCAGTCGAATATGGTGAACAAATTTACGACGTAGTTGGCGTCTTAAATCAAAAACCGTATTTATTTGCGACGACAGTGGAAAACAATATTCGTTTAGGCAATCAACAAGCGACAAAAGAAGAAATAGAAGCAGTGGTTAAGCAAGTAAGATTGGACGAATATATTAACTCCCTGCCTAATGGTTTACAAACACAAATGGAAGAAACAGGGCAACGTTTTTCTGGCGGTGAACGTCAGCGAATTGCACTTGCAAGAATCTTATTAAAGGACACGCCGATTGTGATCTTAGATGAACCGACAATCGGATTAGATCCATTTATCGAAAATGAATTGGTTGAGACGATTATGACGAGTTTACAAGACAAAACTGTTATTTGGATTACGCATCATTTAACAGGTATCGAACGAATGGATCAAGTGTTATTTTTAGATAAAGGGCAGATTGCGATACAAGGCACGCATGAAGAATTGATGCGTACAAATGAACGTTATCAACAATTGTATAAGCTTGACCGTGGAGATTAATTAAAGGAGAGCCAAAATGGTTTGTTTGTAGACGACCATTTTAGCTCTTTTTATTATGTCTCGATCTTTTTAAATGTAGTATTTCACTGTGGTAAAATAGGGATATTGTAAAATCGAATGTAAGCGTGAGGAGATTAGTTATATGGAGAATACACAAACGGGTTTAAAGCCTTTTATTAAGTTGATTTTATCGACGAAAATACCGAAAAACGCATTAATTATCGGGATGGTTGGAAGTATATTAACGACACTTGCGGGATTAGTGGTTCCAATTCTTACGAAAAACTTGGTGGATGGTTTTTCCGTAGCCTCTATAAGCTTCCCTTTGCTTATCGCGATTGGGATTGCCTTTGTTGTTCAAGCAATCATTAGTGGAATCTCAATTTATTTACTCGCGGCGGTTGGCCAGAAAATCGTCGCAAGTCTGCGGGAAAGAATGTGGTTAAAACTCGTTCGTTTACCCGTCGGTTATTATGACCAAAATTCAAGTGGTGAAACAGTAAGCCGTGTTGTCAATGATACGAGTGTCGTGAAAGATTTAATTACTGACCATTTCCCGCAGTTTATTGCAGGCATTATTTCGATTATTGGTGCTGTCACGTTGCTGTTAATTATGGATTGGAAGATGACACTACTCATGCTCATCGCAGTGCCAGTCACTTTAGCGATTATGATTCCGCTTGGCAAGCGCATGGCGAAAATTTCTAGAGGGCTGCAAGATGAGACTGCAACGTTTACTGGAAACGTTCAACAAACGCTTAGTGAAATTCGTTTGATGAAAGCATCTACAGCGGAAAAAGATGAAGAAGCAAAAGGGTTGTCAGGCATTGAGAAGCTTTTAGGATTTGGATTAAAAGAGGCGCGTGTTTTTGCACTGATTGCCCCGTTAATGCAGTTTGTTATTATGCTCGTCATTGTTGTGATTATTGCGTACGGCGGCATGCGTGTCGCAAGCGGAGAGATGTCAACAGGAACACTAGTCGCATTTCTGTTATATTTATTCCAAATCATTATGCCAATTACGACGTTTGCGATGTTCTTTACGCAATTGCAAAAAGCGAAAGGGGCAACGGAGCGTATTATTGACGTATTGAATGTTCCTTTAGAGAGTGGACAAAATGGCAATGAAATAGATATTGCGAATCAGCCAATTGAAGTATCGAATATTTCTTTTTCATACACAGAAGACGAACCAGTGATTGATGGGATTTCATTCCGCGCAAATCCTGGGGAAATGATTGCTTTTGCCGGACCGAGTGGGGGAGGAAAAACGACTGTATTTGGTTTACTGGAACGCTTTTATGAACCATCAGCTGGGGAAATTAAAGTGGGCGATACGCCGATTCCAGATATTTCAATCCAGTCATGGCGAAGTCAAATCGGATATGTCGCGCAGGAAAGTGCGATGATGGCGGGAACAATTCGTGAAAATTTAACGTATGGTTTGGAAAATCGTGACGCGATTTCAGATGAACGACTATGGGAAGTTGCTGAAATGGCTTACGCGGATCAGTTTATTAAAGAGTTTTCGAATGGTTTAGATACAGAAGTTGGCGAACGAGGCGTGAAACTTTCAGGTGGGCAAAGACAAAGAATTGCTATTGCTCGGGCGTTTTTAAGAGATCCAAAACTTTTAATGATGGACGAAGCGACCGCAAGTTTGGACAGTCAATCTGAGAGTGTCGTTCAGCGAGCGTTGGGTCGCCTTATGGAAGGCCGTACAACATTTGTCATTGCACACCGTTTATCGACAATTGTGCATGCTGACCAAATTATTTTTATTGAAAAAGGCCGGATTACGGGAAGAGGCACGCATGAAGAACTAACGCAATCACATCCGCTCTACCGTGAATTTGCAGCACAGCAGTTGACTGAGTAACATGAAAATCGCTTTACGGAAATATTTCTGTAGAGCGATTTTTTTATCCACATTTTAGGAAGGCAACTTTCATTTGCAAATAAGTTATCAACGTTTTATTTGTGAATATCTACGTTCAAGAAATTCTATCCAGATTAATTCCGATTTCATCAACACTTCTTGTTTATAAAATCGGTAAATTGTTAGCAGTCTGAATATCTTTTTAAATAAATATTGAATTCATTCACATACTCCCCATTTTTATTAACAAATGGATTGTTGGACGGCAATTCTTTGTTAATTTCCACAGGGTTACTCACATATGTTCAAGTCATGGATTCTATCGTCTATACTTATCAACAATATTCGAAGGTGCCGACATTCCCTCGTTAGAAATATGGTATCTTTACCATATAGAGAAAAGAGGGGGATGGCATTGTCGCAGCGCGTTGCATTTTTATTTGTACTGTTTGGCGCGATTCTTTGGGGGACGACGGGAACGGCGCAAACGTTTATGCCGCAAACGATTCACCCGTTAGGCGTAGGGGCGTCTCGTTTAGCAGTTGGCGGATTTACATTACTAATTGTTTTACTTATTATGCGTAAGATTACTTTTCATAAATGGCCATGGAGGCCGACAATTTACGCCGCCATTTCAATGGCGGTGTTCCAGTACTTATTTTTCACCTCCGTCAGATTAACTGGCGTTGCGATTGGGACGGTTGTCACAATTGGCAGCGCGCCGGTGTTTTCTGGCGTGATTGAATGGGTGATTGCGAAACGTCGCCCGACACGTGTTTGGGCTTCAGCTACTTTTCTAGCGATTATCGGTTGTGGATTATTGTTTATAAATAAAGAAGGGATCGTCGTCAACCCGATTGGCGTTATCATGTCACTTTGCGCGGGTTCTTTATTCGCGATCTACACTCTTGTGAATAAGGAAGTACTTGACTCTGTTCCAGCCGTTCCCGCAGTTGCGGTGATTTTTTCAATAAGTGCATTGATGCTTTTTCCATTTTTATTTATTTTTGAAACGGAAGGGCTGTTTACAGGCAGAGGCATTGCTGTTGTTTTATTTCTAGGATTTGCGACTACGAGTATTGCTTATATTTTATTTTCAACAGGACTGAAGTATATTCCATCTTCCTCAGCGGTCACTTTGTCGCTTGCAGAGCCACTTACAGCTGCATTATTTAGTGTCATCGTTGTTGGGGAAAGGTTATCCGCTACTTCATGGACAGGGGTTGGGTTATTACTTGGCGGCATTCTTGTACTTACGCTTAGCGGAAGGCGGAAAGAGGTTAAATTTAGCGAGTTTGCAGGTGAATAAAGGAACTCTTTCTTTTATCGCGAATCTATAAGGTAGAAGAATTTGATTTATATTCGCCACATTGATGATGAACTGGAAAATCCACTATATGATGAGTCAGCTGAGTCTGATTAATAAGAAGGGGAGATATGATGCAAACGCTTATCGTCCTTGGAGTTATCTATTTAGTCCTCGTTTTGGGTACTGATTATTATTTGAAGAAAACTTATCAAATTGATCGAAAGAAGAATACGCTGGATAAGAAACCAAGGTATTTACAATTTACTTTATTGTCCATTGTTTTCGTAGTGTATATTGTCACCGCAATTTATATGATTATCGTGCTGGAAGAATTCAATACACTTCTGATTGTCCTGCCGTTTTTGCTTGCCGTCACACTGATTCGCGGCATCTTTCAAAGAATATATAATCGGCTAGAAAAAATATGGATTCTAGAATACAATCAGGCTGTTTGGATAGTCGCTTTGTATTTATTTATATTGTTTTTCTATCCGTTTTCATTTGGTTGAGAAACAAAAGTTAATGATACAGTCTAGTTGTACGTAAAAACGATGTTGTAGGCTTAGAAATCCTCAACATCGTTTTGTTTAAACCGGTAGCATTGTTCACTGCCTAATTAGCCTCCGACTCAATTGACTGCAAAACTTTAGGCTAGATTTTCTTCATTCACTTGATCCTTATGAGAAAGTGTCTCAGGAACCTCACGCCTAACAGCACGCAGCAAAATAAGGAAAATAACATCCATGATGAGTGTAATGAACATGAAAATCAATATAAACATCATCCAATTTTCTTCCGCTAGATTTGGAGTGAAGGTTGAAGCCGCGAGAAAAACCAGATGAAGGATGATATAAATCTTAAAAGTATTGTGTGTTCGTTTGATCAACATTGGACTGCCGTATTCCGCAACAATTTCCGTTAACAACTGAAAAATGAAATAGACAACAATCAGTTGAAGCATCATGAGTAATATCGAATAGGCATTCATTAAAATATGGGTTTGCTCATGAACGTTCACAAAAATCGTAGGAAACGTAATAAAAATCATCGCTGTTGCAAAAGCATGTGCTTTTTGTGCGGTAGGATAACGTTTATACAATTTATTACACCCAGCCGCGATCATGAAATAACCAAGCGGCTCTGGAAGAATGTCGATGCCAAATTCAATTCGTATGAACACGAATAAATAGCCCCAAAATATTAAGTTCATTGCTTTTTTCAATTGGCTTCCTCCCACCGTTGAATGATTTCACGAACGTCTTTTTTCTCCAAATAAAGTGGCTGACTATATAACGGACTGTCTTCTGTGAATGAAATTCCAGATGCTGTCGTGCCGGAAAGTGTAAGAGATGACTGGATAGAACCGAAAAAGCGTGGCGAAATAGCCCAGTAAATATATAGATTGTCGCCTTTATTCATCTCAATTGGGAGTTCTAGTTCATCTAAATGGATACCCGGCATGTCTTGATCACTTTTCATCGAAGATGCGCCATGCTGATTTGTTACAGTAGCAGAATCGATTTTAACTGTAATATATTTTTGGAATGACTCATTGACATCTATTGAAATTGACTCAATTGTAAGGTCCTCTTCAGCTTCATACCAGTTCATTGACCAGTCATTTCCGCCTGAACCGCCTAAAGGAGTAAGTACATGATTGACCAGCCTGTTAGGGCGAAGTGTTACCTCTCCTATAGAGGGGGTAAGCATTTTGCCGTCATCAAATAACACAACAGCTGTATCTGATGTTAAAGGTTCATCTAAGTTAGTTTCGATATCAAAAGGATCCATTTGGATATGAACTTGCCGTAAAGAATGGTGAGGAAACGTTTGAATAGGTTCTGCCGACTCATTTTCTAGTGCATATCCACGCATACCATTTAAATTGATTGAAGAAACAACTGAAGTATCATTGGTGTTTGTTAAATAATAAAAAGTTAAAGTACTACCTTCATATACAACGGTGTCGATTGCATGTTCCAAAAAGATGGGTTCTTGAAGTTGTTTGGATTGGGCATATAATGTATTCACAATCCAACTTCCGCTAATGAATAATAAAGCAACCCAAAATAATCGACCGTTCATACAGACCCTCCTTTTTTAAGTGAATTACCCCATTATAACAAGTTCCCTTCATAACAACTATGCATTTCTTAAGAATTTCTTCATAATTAAGGTGAACGAATGTTAAGATTTGAGCAGTACAATAGATCATGTAGATACGAGAGATAGAAATTGATTTCTTCAAAATTGGAAAAGAACTGAGGTGGGTACAATGGCTGCTTTCACAGTACTTGTTGCGGATGATGACCAAGATATCCGCGATGGGATTGAAATTTATTTGAAAAATGAAGGATACAACGTATTAAAGGCTGCAGATGGGCAAGAAGCGCTGACGTTGCTTGAAGATCATGATGTTCATCTCCTTATATTAGATATTATGATGCCGAACATGGATGGAATCACGGCGACTTTTAAAATTCGTGAGGCCCAGAACATTCCTATCATTATGTTAAGCGCTAAAGCCGAGGATTCCGATAAAATTCACGGTTTATCGGTCGGCGCGGATGATTATGTCACAAAGCCGTTTCATCCGATGGAACTGATGGCGAGGGTGAAATCACAATTGCGCCGTTATGTTCAATTCGGCACATATGAAGGGCCGCAGCAGAAGATTGTTGTGGATGGATTGGAACTTGACGAAGAGGCAAAGGCGATTACTGTTGATGGTGAAGTCGTGAAATTTACACCGATTGAATATAAAATTACAGAATTACTGATGAAGCACGCGGGACGAGTATTTTCAATCCATGAAATTTACGAGCGTGTCTGGAATGAAGAAGCGTATAACGCGGAAAATATCGTTGCGGTGCATATACGGAAAATTAGAGAAAAAATTGAAGCAGACCCGAAAAATCCTCGATATGTAAAGGTGGTGTGGGGCATTGGATACAAAATCGAGAAATGATTATTCCGTTGTTTGGTCAGTTATCGCAATACTTATTGCGGTGGCCAGCATAGCCTATTGTTTTTCGGCGGTTGTTGCAGTAGTCGAACATGGTTGGGGAAGAACAACACAAATGATTAGCTATATTGCCCGCATTATAGGAGGGGGCCTTGGTTCATGAAAAACAAAAATTATATGGTGTTCGTATGGGCAGCCCTCGTTGCATTAATTATCATGTCGATTCCAACTGCGATTCGATTGGGCCCCGAAATGATAGGGAAAAAGTTTATTGATTCACACGAGTTCCAAGGTGAAATGGAAGGTTTTTATTATACGCTTAGCACGACCGTATTAAATCCTATCCAGTTCGATGAAGCAAAGGGAAAAATCATTGTCACAGATGAAGAGATTGAAGAACATCGAATGCGCTACGGTAATCTTTCTGACCAAGTGATGAATATACAAGAGCAATATGAAGGTCGTATTACAGAAGCGGAAGAATCGGGAAATGAACAATTAAAAGAAACGCTGATTAAAGAACGCGATACGAAAATTGCCGATATAGAGCTAAACTTTGAAAGTGATGAACATGTTGAGAAGAAAGTATTGGCAGGAAAAGTTTCTGCGCTGAAACAATTTTTAGCGGAAAATCAACAATCAGCTAGAAGCGCTTTTCCGATTGCCTATCATTTAACAGATGTAAAAACTGGGGAAGTTTTTACGCAGGGGGATGTTGACGTTCCTGCAATTTATAAAAAAACGTTTGGAGAAGTAGACGATTATTTTAAGGCGAATACTGTAATAAGTGAAAGTGAGTATAATCATTATTCGGTATCCTATTATGATGATGGTTATGAACTAACCGCTGCTGATTTTGCGAATATCCAGCAACCAGTTCGACAATTTGAAGGCGTTATCGTCGTCTCAGAAAAAGCGTTACAAGGAAGTTATTTAAAAGATCATCTTGCAAGTTTTAATAAGAAGAAATATAGAAACTATACTTTATGGATTCTTTCTATTGGTGCACTCTATCTATTATTGACAAAAATAAAGTTTAAGAAAAAATGGGTAACGGAAAATCGATTTGTGCGATCTTATAATGGATTAAAAATTGATGTGAAAGTATTTATCTTCATGTTTTCACTCTTACTAACATTTGAGTTTATCCACCGAGATGCGACTGGGGCTTTCTTTTATAATGATTATTATTCGGGGGCATGGATGGACCAGTTATTTTGGTTGATTGCTTTAGCTATGAGTATATTATTTTTAGCCTTCCAACTTGTGAATAGTATTGAGCGTTGGAAACAAGCGGGCGTGTTTGAACGGGATTTTGCAGAGAGTTATGTAGTGAGTTTCTTAAAATCATTCCAAACGATGTTCTTAAATCGAACGTTAGGCGTACAAATGTTTATTCTGCTCATTGGTTTTTTCTTAGCTGGTTTCGGTTTTGCAATAGTAGCGATTCAACCGTTTTTGATACTTGCCTATTTGCCTGCTGTATTCTTTTTGGGATTGCCGGTCCTCTATATTTTTGTGAAGCGTTCGGCTTACTTAAACCGAATATTTTCTTCGACTGAAAAAATGGCAAACGGCACATTGCATGAAGAAATTAAAGTGAAAGGGAAGTCACCGCTTGCAAATCACGCGCGTCATTTAAACCAACTGCGTGAAGGGGTACAAATTTCAATTAGCGAACAAGCGAAAAGTGAACGGTTAAAAACAGAATTGATCACGAATGTGAGTCATGATTTAAGAACGCCGTTAACTTCTATCATTACGTATACAGACTTATTAAAATCAACGAACTTAACGGAAGAGGATCGTTTAAAATATGTCGACATTATCGATAAAAAATCAGCACGTTTAAAAACGCTCATTGAGGATTTATTTGAAGTGTCGAAAATGGCGAGCGGAAACTTAGAACTCCATAAACAAAAGGTTGATTTAACGCAGTTATTGCAACAAGCATTGGCAGAAAATGAGGAAGAGATTTCAAATTCATCACTAGACTTTCGGGTACAATTACCAGAATCCGCTCTCGTTGCAGATGTGGATGGGCAAAGATGGTGGCGCGTGTTGGACAATTTAATTGTCAACGCGTTGAAATATTCGATGTCCGGTACGAGGGTTTATCTTTATCTTGATCGTGTTGGTGACCGTGCTCAATTTGTTGTGAAAAATATTTCTAAGTATGAATTAAGTGAAAATAGTGATGAACTGTTTGAACGATTTAAACGAGCAGACACCTCTCGTCATACAGATGGCTCAGGACTCGGGCTTGCTATCGCACAATCCATTGTCGAAATGCACGAAGGTGACATGCAAATCGATATAGATGGTGATCTATTTAAAGTAACTGTGGAAATACCGGTGGAATGAACCTTTACTGGTAGATATAGGTTGATTTTAAAAACGTCTAAGCTAAGCTTAGGCGTTTTTTCTGCTGGTGGGAATTATAACTTTTCATAAAGTCTTGCAAAGTAAAGACAGCAGATGGTCATTTTTACTTAGATTAGCTTTACATAAAAACGGCTAAACTATAGCACATAGGAGCGATTGTTTTTGTAATGTAAGAAATCTCTAGTACTCGTAGAGAAAAGTTTCCATTATCTTTGTAAAAGGAGTGATGAGAAATGTCAATGAGGCATAAAAATTATCCGAACAAAGCTGATTACGAACCAAACGTGGACAAATATACAGTAGACACTGGCGAATTGCCGCTTTCTGATCCAGCCGAATCGAATGCTACAGAAGTGTTTCGAAAGAATGAGGCGAAAACTGAAGAAGGGCAAGTACAGTCTGCATTTGGTCAAAATAAGAATAGAAATTCTTAATCGTATCGCCGCTGAACATTATATGTGACGTTGTTTGGCGGTTTTTTTGATTGGCTATTCCTTGGTGTTAATCTTCCTTGTTCAATCTTAAGTTTGTCTGATATTAGTTAAAATCTGTAAATAAAAGTATTTTTTCTATGACTAATCACCTAAAATCGAAATGTAGTGTTGACAATTACATTTTTTCAGACTATAATAATTTTCAATCAATTAAATTTATAAATGATTTTTTTACAACTACATAGATCTCTTATTAAGAGCGGCGGAGGGAATAGGCCCTATGAAGCCCGGCAACCAGCAGATATCTATCTGAAAAGGTGCTACATCCTACAGGTTTACCAAACCTGGAAAATAAGAGGAGGAATTTTTCGGCCCTCTTCTTATGAAGAGGGCTTTTCTTTATTTTATTAAGGGATAAACCATAGATTTAGATCACAATAAAACCGAGTATACATATTTGGTTAATATAAATTAGTAGGAGGAAATGATAATGAAAAAATGGATTAAATTATTAACAGTCATTGTTAGCGTAACGTTCATCTTCGCGGCTTGTTCATCCGCGGGGGGAGAGGAAAAGAATAAACCGAAAAAAGTTGTTTTGGATTATGCATATTACTCGCCGACAAGCCTTGCGCTTAAAGAGTTTGGCTGGGCAGAAGAAGTATTTAATGAAGAAGGCATTGAAGTGGAATGGGTGCTGAGTCAAGGAAGCAATAAGGCGCTTGAGTTTTTAAACTCTAAAAGTGTCGACTTTGGTTCAACGGCAGGCGCAGCAGCATTAATTGCGAAGTCAAACGGTTCTCCAATTGAGTCTGTTTATATTTTTTCAAAACCTGAATGGACAGCGCTTGTGACAACGGGCGATTCAAACATCGCATCAGTAGAAGATTTAAAAGGAAAGAAAGTAGCTGCAACATTAGGTACCGACCCATATATTTTCCTACTTCGTTCATTGGAGGAGGCAGGATTGTCATCAAAGGATTTGGAAATCGTGAATTTACAGCACTCAGATGGAGCGAATGCACTTTTAACAAATCAAGTCGATGCATGGGCCGGGTTGGACCCGCATATGGCAAAAGTTGAAATTGATTCTGGTGCGGCATTATTTTTACGCGATCATGATAAAAACACATACGGAACGTTGAATGTACGATCCGAATTTGCGGAACAACATCCAGAAGTTGTTGAAAGAGTAATTGAAGTATATGAAAAGGCAAGAAAATGGGTTGTAGAAAATCCAGAGGAAGCCGCTGAAATCCTAGCAAAAGAGGCGGATATGGCACTTGAAGTTGCACAAAAGAGTCTAGAACGAAACGACTTTTCGGACCCGATCCCAGGCGCGAAGCAAATTGAAGCACTGAATGCAGCTGGTGATGTGTTGCAGGCTGAAAATGTCATTAAAGAAAATGTTGATGTTGAAAAAATTGTTAATGAATTAATTATTGATCGGTATTCAAAAAAGGCAATCGAATGAAATAGGGGGAAAAGACATGACGGTCAAAATAGATGAAAATGAATTGCTTGAAGCGAAAGAGAAGTCGGTTAAAGTCGGTGCTGAATTAAAAAAGGTGAGGGGTTTCGCACTTGGCTTCATTATTCCGGTTGTTCTTTTAGTCGTATGGGAAGCAGCTGTACGTTTCAACTTACTCGACGCCTATGTCTTTCCCGCTCCGACAACGATTTTACAAAAGATTATTGAATTAGCGAAAGAAGGTACGCTTTGGGGGCATGTAGGAATTACTTTCTTCCGCGTATTGATTGGTTTTCTAGCAGGAACGGTAGCCGCGGTAGTATTGGGGTCTGTTGTCGGCTACTTTAAATGGTTTGAGCAGCTGATGGACCCGTTAATTCAAGCATTTCGTTCGATTCCATCTTTGGCCTGGGTCCCATTGTTCATCTTGTGGATGGGAATTGGAGAGGCTTCGAAAGTGATGTTAATTGCAGTAGGTGTGTTTTTCCCAATCTATTTGAATATCGTTTCAGGTATTCAAGGGGTCGACCGCAAATTAATCGAAGTGGGGAAGATTTATCATTTCACACCGTTACAAACGGTTCGCCGAATTATTTTTCCAGCTTCACTTCCGTCGTTTCTAGTCGGTTTACGTAGCGGAGTCGGGTTAGGATGGATGTTCGTTGTCGCTGCTGAATTAATGGGAGCGAGTCAAGGGCTCGGCTATTTACTCGTTCTTGGTCAAAATACGTATTCACCAGAACTCATCATTGCCAGCATTATTTTATTTGCAATCATCGGGAAAACGACCGATTACTTATTGAAATCCTTGGAAGCCCGCGCTTTAAAGTGGCAAGACAATCTACAAAATCAACTATGACGGAGGGATTATGATGTTGAAAGTAAAACAGGCATCGAGAACATTCAATGACGGACTTGCAGGATTTAAAAATATATCATTTTCCATCCAAGAAGGCGAAACAGTAGGGATTTTGGGAACGAGCGGATGTGGGAAGAGTACGCTGTTGCGGGTTCTATCGGGGCTAGATCAGGACTTTGAAGGGGACATCGAACTTGCAGGGTTAGGCGAGCAACCTATCGGAATGATTTTTCAAGAGCCAAGATTAATGCCATGGCTCACAGTCAAAGAAAATATTCTATTCGGTGCGAAGGACGCGAAGAAAGTAGATGTTCAAGAGTATTTGAATCTTGTTGGTTTATCTGATTTCGGAGACCATTATCCAAAAGATTTATCAGGCGGCATGGCACAAAGAACTGCAATCGCACGTGCGCTTATTGGCCAGCCGGGTGTCTTACTTCTTGACGAACCATTTAGCGCACTTGACGCTTTCACTAAAATGCAATTGCAAGATTTATTGTTAAAAATACAGAAGAGCCGTTCTACAACAATGATTATTGTCACGCATGATATTGATGAAGCACTTTACTTATGTGATCGGATTTTCATCCTAGGCGGGCAGCCTGGAACCTTACAAGCACAAATGTCTATTGAGACAGCAAAACCCCGAGATAGAGGAGATTCATTCTTAGCATCAAAAAAGGCGGAAATTTTGGACGTTTTACATATCGATAAGGAGGTTGAGTGAACATGGCAATCGAAGAGGTCATTTATCCATATGAAGGTAATTACAATATAACGGCGGAACTGCCTGTACGAGAAGATTTCTCGTGGAAAGCAATTGAATCAAATTTTAGCTGGTCCGAAACTGGAAAAGTAAATATGGCTTATGAATGTGTGGATCGCCATGTTGCGGATGGTTTTGGAGACAAAGTTGCGCTCCATTACTTCGGGGAAGAGGAAGAATATACATTAACGTACCGTGAGTTGAAAGAGAAATCGGATCTTTGGGCGACTGTTTTGAAAAAGCGCGGAGTTAAAAAAGGGGATTTTGTCTTCGTCTTTTTATCAAAACATCCTGATTGTCACATCGCAATGCTTGCTGCTATTAAACTAGGTGCTGTTGTCGGACCGCTTTTCGAAGCATTTATGGAAGACGCAGTAAAAGAGCGGATTGCTGACTGTGAAGGAACTTATTTAATTGCTTCGCCGGAACTAATTAAGCGTGTACCGCGTGCGGAATTGCCTTCATTACAAACGGTTTGGATTACAGCGGAGCCTGAACAATGCAAAGGCGATGAGATTTCATTGTACGCAGAAGCCCGAGCGATTGAAGCTGAAGAAGACATTATCGAGTGGGTGGATCTAGAGCATGGGCTAAATGTTCATTATACGAGCGGTTCAACAGGCCGTCCGAAAGGCATCATCCACGCGCATCGGGCAATGATTCAGCAATACATTACGGGTAGATGGGTGTTGGATTTAAAAGAAGACGATATCTATTGGTGCACAGCTCATCCTGGTTGGGTGACGGGAACGGTATACGGTGTTTTCGCGCCGCTGCTCAACCGTGCAACTATCGTCATTCATGGCGGACGATTCAATGCTGACGAATGGTATTCCGTATTGGAAAAGTCAGGCGTCACAGTTTGGTATAGCGCGCCGACTGCATTCAGAATGTTGATGGCGGAAGGCGACGAAAAGTTAGCGGACTATGATTTATCTAAAGTCCGCCACATTTTAAGTGTCGGTGAACCGTTAAATCCTGAAGTGATTCGTTGGGGAATTAAAGCATTATCCAATCGAATTCATGATACTTGGTGGATGACAGAAACAGGGGCGCAACTCATTGTTAATTTGCCATCGGAGAAAATTATCCCGGGATCGATGGGGAGACCTTTTCCAGGAATCGAAGCGGCGATTTTAGACGATGACGGTCAAGAGCTGCCATCTGGTGAAGTAGGACATTTAGCGCTAAAAGCAAATTGGCCTGGCATTATGCGTGAAGTATGGAAAGACCCTGCTAAATATTCAACGTATTTCCCATTTGAAGGATGGTATGTATCAGGGGATTTGGCAACAATCGACGAAAATGGTTACATCTTCTTCCAAGGAAGAAGTGACGATATGATTAACTCTTCAGGTGAACGAATCGGTCCATTTGAAGTGGAAAGTAAACTCATCGAGCATCCAGCTGTCGCGGAAGTCGGCGTCATTGGAAAACCGGACGCTGTAAGAGGCGAAATCGTGAAGGCGTTTATTGTCCTAAGAAATGGTTACGAGGCAAATGATGCATTACTGCAAGAACTTCGCCAATTTGTCCGAAGCGGGCTCGCAGCGCATGCTGCACCAAGAGAAATTGAATTTTTGGATGAGTTGCCTAAAACACCGATTAGCGGGAAAATCCTTCGACGTGAATTAAAGGCGAGGGAACTTGAAAAAGTTGGGGTTTGAATAGTGGTTGAATGAATGATACCGGGACAAAGTTGATTTCCGTTCCAGGCGGACGCTTTCCACTACAATCAACAAAATTAACACTTTAAAATTGTTGAGTAGTAGACATATTTAAAATCAGCATTCCAATAGTTAGTGAAAATTAAGTAATAATTAAGTAATAATTAAGTAATAATGTAATTCTATTATATAACAAACAAATTAAAAACTATTAGGGGGAAATGATCATGAGTAAAGAAGTATTAGTAGCGAGTAAAGAGGCATTGTATCAAAAATCATATTTTAACCGTCTTGGTGAGTTAAGTGGATTGGCGCCAGATGCTTTCAAAGCTTTTGTACAGTTTGACAAGGCTGCATTAGCTGAAGGGAAGCTATCGGTTAAGCTGAAAGAATTAATTGCCATTGCAGTAGCGCATACGACAGGCTGCCCATACTGCATTGATGTGCACGTGAATGCAGGGAAAGCAGCAGGCGTAACAAAAGAAGAACTGTCGGAAGCAATCCTAGTGGCAACTGCATTAAAAGCAGGATCAGCACTTGCGCACGGAGTAAACGCACTAAATGCATACGATGAAATTGAAAATGAGGAATTATACAAAGCATCTTACTTCAACAGATTAAAAGAATTCTCAGCGCTAAATGGAGATGCATTTAAAGCATTTGTTGATTTTGACGGTCAGTCATTGAAAGAAAGCGTACTAAGTGTGAAAGAAAAGGAACTCATTGCAGTCGCTGTTGCGCATACAACGGGATGCGCGTATTGTATCGACATTCATACAAAGGCTGCAAAGAAGGCGGGCGTTACGAAAGAAGAACTGACAGAGTCGATTTTTGTCGCGACGGCATTAAAAGCAGGTTCAGCTTTGGCGCATAGTGTGAACGCGTTGAATGCGTATGATTCGTAATAGGAACTAATCCAGAAGAACGTAAAGCTATTGAACATCGAAGTTGAGATGTTCAATAGCTTTTTTATTTCAAATTTCACACTAAAAATATTTAAAACTAGAATCTATTGTTATGGTAATTTCACTTTGAAGGATTTGAATTCTACTGGCTGTATTAAATGTCCTTTGAATTCTGACTCCTTTTCTTTGTCACTTTCAGGCGATTTCTTATTCCGCCAACTCATGCTTAAACGCATAAATAACAGCTTGTGTTCGATCTTGGACTTCTAATTTTGAGAGCAGGTTGCTAACGTGGGTCTTCACTGTTTTGAGCGCTATAAATAAATCGTCAGCAATTTCTTGGTTCGATTTACCTTTGGCAATAAGGAGAAGGACTTCCAGTTCACGTTCCGTTAGCTCATCGTGAGGGAAAGTTTCATTGCCTGTTCGCATTCGCTGCATCATTTTATTTGTAACTTCTGGTTCTAAGACGGTTTGGCCTTTGAATGTTTCACGTATTGCTTCGGCGATACGTTTTGCATTGGATGTTTTCAGTATGTAGCTGATAGCGCCTGCTTCGAGGGCAGGGTAGACTTTGTCGTCGTCTAAAAAGCTTGTAACGATGACAATTTTGGCTTCCGGCCACTGTTCGATGATTGCTTTAGTTGCTTCGGCACCATTCATTTCGGGCATGACCATGTCCATTAAAATAATGTCAGGCCGCAGTTCTAGTGCTTTTTCGACGGCCTCATGTCCATTAGTTGCTTCCCCAATCACTTCCATATCGGCTTGTGTTTGTAAATAAGCGGAAACGCCAATACGGACCATTTCATGGTCATCCACTAATAGGATTTTAATCAATTTCATCTTCTCCTTTCTGCACTGGAAGTTTCACTTCAACGATTGTCCCTTGTGAAGGAACAGAAACAATTTTACAAGTCGCCCCGATTTCAATCGCTCGTTCTTTTACATTTTGCAGTCCGTAAGAAATTGCCTTTTCATCGGTTTGTTTAAAACCAACGCCATTATCTTGAATGCGTAAAATGGCGAGGTCATCACGTTCGACGAATAGCACATTGACTTCCGTTGCTTGCGCATGCCGCAACGTATTCGATAGCGTTTCTTGCGCTATGCGGAATAGATGATCTTCTGCACCTTTAGAAAGAGAAACTTCTTCCAAACGGTAATGAATATCGAAAAACACTTTTTCTTTTAATTCTACAAGTAAGTCTTCAAGTCCTTCTGCAATCGATTTATTATTCAACGCTGCAGGGCGTAGATGGAGAAGAAGGGCGCGCATTTCAAGCTGGGCTTGCTGCACAATTCTTTCAACTTGTTGTAATAAAGGGTTTTGTTCTTCTTCGGAATCTTCACTTTCCGTAATAGCAGAAAGTAACATTGAAGCGGCAAATAACTGTTGAGAAACGGAGTCATGCAGTTCGCGTGCGAGCCGTTGCCGTTCTTCTACAACACGCTCTTGAATAAGTTTATCTTGTGCTTCTGCGCGCTCATCTGTAATTCTTTTTAAACTATTACGTTGTGTTACGAGCACATTGGACACTTCATGAAGCGCTCTGTCGATACGATGAGGTAAATCTTCGTTTTGCGTGAAGGCTTTCTCAGTATCTACAAGCTCCGCAACTTTACGTTCAATTGCTTTTTCTTTGGCGCGTCCCATTGTATGCGTCCAAATAGCAATGCTCCAGCTGAGGATGATTGTTGTTGTTAGTATCCATAGGCCGAGCGGAATATCTGCGAATTGTAATTGGTAAAAAGCGAACCAGCTTTCTCTTAAAGGAAGTGCTAGTAAAAAATAAGCGTATACTGCAGCGATTGCTAAAAATAAAAAAGTTAAAAAGAAACCTCTGCTAATAATCGACTTCATTTTCGCACGACCTCCACATCTCCAGCCCATGTAGCGATCGTAATAATCAGTTCGGGGCCATATTCGGATGGATTAGGGTAGCCGTCTTTTAAATGAAGAAATTCATTAATGAGCCTTTTTCGGTGTACGCCGAACAGTCTCGCTTCGCCAAATAATGTTGTGTAATGAATCCGAACTGGAATTTCATAAGGCAATTCGATTTTGATTTTGCCAATCCCTTGCCGAACTGAAATGAGTGACGTCCCTTTTGGTAAGACCGTATCGGTTACATCAATTTGGATGTCGCCAAAGAGTCCTTGAATGTGAACATCTTCCCATTCATAAGAAGAGAACGGGGTCGTTTGAATTGAAAACAATTTATTTTTCCAAATTCCATTTGGCGTTTCTTTCGTAAATTCTCGAATAGGGCGCATAATTTCTTCTGTCGGTACGCCTTTCCAAAGCTTGACTAAAATATATGCAATCGCCCCGAAAATAAGGAGTCGCAAACTCCATAAGTTGAAAAGGGCAATGAATACGAAAAATAAGCCTAAAATAAAAACCCACTTAGAGCGTCTTCGTACCCCAAAGTAGATGAGTCCGGCACCAAGAAGGACGTGTATAAAACTACCATTTCTGAAGAAAAAAGATTCGACAAAAACAAGCAGTAAAAATGCCAATACCCAAAAAGTGACTTTGTTTGTGTCGAGTTGTCTCATTTCAATAAACTCCCTTCTTCTTGCCGGACATCTGTCTAGCGAAAATAATGTCAGGAAGGCAGTTGCCTTCCTGATTTCCTATGTTATAGTTTACACAATTTTTGTTTCTTTTTCAGCATTTGTTTCCAATGATTCAAGTCGACGTTCCATTGAGGAAACTTCGTAATCACGGTCGATTTTCACACCAAGATTTTCGATGTACTGCTGCATTTCGTTCAGTGTCGACATTTTACGCTCTGATTGTTCCGGTGAGATGACTTGATCCATCCGGTGATTTGCGCGCAAAACATTTTCTTTACCCATCAGCTGCAGCTGACGAACTTTCATGTCTTTCACTTTATGTTTCATTTCTTCAAATTTACGTTCAAGTGACATCAGCTCATATGCTGTTTCGCGAATGCTTTCTATTAATTGATTTGCGCGTGTGTCGTAAGCATTAATTTCAGCTTCAGCAAACTCAACCAAATCTTCTTCGCCCGTCTTTTTCGCTAATTCAAGTTGGTCGCGGCGTTTCTCAGCCATTGCTTGCGCTTCCTTAAGCTCTTTGTCCAATTCACCTTTTAATTTACCTTGTCGCTCTAATAACTTTCCAACAGATTCCGTTTGTTTTTCTGCTTCGCGAATATATTGATTCAACATCGCAATTGGATTTTTACTTTCTTTTTTATCGAGCATTGTGTGTAAATCAGCTTGTACTGAGTATTTAAATCTGTTCCAAAGTGAGTTCATAGTGGGTTCCTCCTAATGTTTTGTAGTCTAATATCATGTTTTGGATTAATGATTCAATGATGTCTCCGTTGATTGGAGTGAAAGCCGTAACGAAGAACGGCTTTTGTGACCGAAAAGCGAAGCGTTTGGGAGCAGAGATTGTATGACAGGATGCCTTAATTTCTGCAAAAACCGCAGAAATACGGCAAATCGCAATCTTCGTTTTGCGATTGGCTCACCGCCCGCCCCACGGAAAGCGTCCACCCGGAACGGAAATCAACATTGTTTAAGTAACGTTGCCTTTTAATATCCTTAACGATTGTTTTTCGTAATTTCATCCCATTGTCTTTCAAAGTTTACGAATGGATCGCTAGATGGTTGATGCTCAATGATATTGTCATCTGTTTGTTTGTTCCATTTATTCCAAACATAATACACACCAATCAATGCGATGATTCCGATGAATGCTGGAACATTTGAGATTGCTGTGATGAGGCCAATTACGAGTACGCCTCCCCAGAACAATTTAAGTAACGTTGAATCACTTTTTTTATAGTAATGTAAACCTGCATAGGTTATTAAAGCGGAGATTGCGAGCGCGAGAAGGGAACCTAGATTTGCTACTGCAACGATTCCTGCGATAATTCCTAAAACGACTAAACCGAATTTTTTCATTTGTTGTTCCTCCTTTCAATTTGTAACTTAATCTTACCGTCAAATTCGACTTGTCCAAACGGGCGCTGTGTCGATTTATGGCTAAGACTTTAGGCTGAATTCATCTCAGCAAAGGATTGACTATGAAACCGCTTTCAATTAGACTTAATTATTAGAAGAGTCAGTCACCTGTGAGGTGAAGTCAGAAAGAGTTGAATGTAAGGGGGGGATAAGCTCAGGTCTTTCAGTGTGGACAAGTTTTCTAGAATAAATGAGTAGCAGAACGCATAGCATCTTGGGAAGGGACAGGCAAAAGGATTTATCCATTATCCATTAAAAGGGGACCGATCGATTATGATGCAAACACCATTATTATTGTCGTCATTCGTTAAACGTGCCGAACAATTTTTCCCGGACAAGCTAATTATTTCACGTACTAGTGATGACCATATTCATCACATTACGTATCGTGAATTTGCTAAACGAACACGCAAACTTGCAGATGCACTTACAAAACTTGGCATGAAGCACGGTACAAAAGTTGGTTCATTCGCTTGGAACCACCATCGTCATTTAGAAGCGTATTTCGGTGTTCCGAGTACAGGGGCAGTTCTTCATATGATTAATATCCGATTGTCTCCAGAACACATTGCTTATGTCATAAATCACGCAGAAGATGAAATCTTATTAGTAGATGAAGATCTGTTTCCGCATTTAGAAAATCTAGCTCCGCATTTAAAAACGGTAAAACATTACGTCATTATGGGAGACAATAAGGAACTGCCGGAAACTTCTTTAGAAAACGTTCACTTATATGAAGATTTGCTGGAAAAAGCATCCGATACATTTGAGTTCCCTGAAGACTTAGATGAAAATACTGCCGCAGGAATGTGTTATACCTCTGCAACAACAGGGAATCCAAAAGGCGTTGTTTATTCACATCGCGGTATCGTTCTGCATAGTTTTGCGCTTGGACTAGCAGACTCAATGGGGATAAAAGAACGGGATACTGTCTTGCCAATCGTTCCAATGTTCCATGCAAATGCGTGGGGGATGCCGTTTGCTGCTGTGTTTTTCGGAGCAACGCAAGTGTATCCAGGACCAGGTTTTGATCCAGCCCTCATTCTGGACTTGATCGAAAAAGAGAAAGTCACCCTAACAGCTGGTGTTCCTACTATTTGGTTAGCTGTACTCAAAGAGCTTGAAGCAAATCCTAGAGATATTTCTTCACTGCGTTCAATTGTTTGTGGCGGATCAGCGGCGCCAAAAGGACTTATTCGAGCATTTCAGGAGAAATATAAGGTACCGTTTTACGTTGGATACGGTTTAACTGAAACTTCTCCACTAGTTAGCCTATCCGTCTTCACTTCAAAAATGGACCAACTATCTGTCGAGGAACAGATTGATATCCGTGCTATGCAAGGGTTAACGGTACCAGGGCTAGAAGTTAAACTGATTAACGAAGATGGAGAAGTCCCTTGGGACGGTAAAACGATGGGCGAGTTACTCATCCGCGGTCCTTGGATTGCAGATGAGTATTATAAAGACGAACGCACAGCGAAAGCATTTAAAGACGGTTGGTTCTACACTGGAGATATTGCAGTGATGACTGAAGATGGTTATTTAAAATTAACAGATAGAACTGCGGACCTGATTAAAAGTGGTGGGGAATGGATATCTTCCGTTGATCTAGAAAATGCCTTCATGACGCATGATGCGGTATTTGAAGCGGCAGTTATCGCAGTGCCTCATGAAAAATGGTTAGAACGCCCACTCGCATGCGTCGTTCTGCATGGAGGACAAACTGCGGATGATAACATGAAAAAAGAATTGCTTACTTATATAGAAGGGCAGTTTGCAAAATGGTGGGTGCCAGATGACATCGTCTTTTTAGATGAAATTCCAAAAACATCGGTAGGGAAGTTTTTGAAGAGAGCACTTCGTGAGCAGCTTGCTACAAGTGTTGAAGGGGTATGAATAGATAACAATCTATGAATAGATGCATAAGTAAACACCTTGGATAGTATTTTTGCACTGACTTAAGAAAATGAGACAAATAAAAGCACCTTTCGTTGAAAAACGGGTATACCATACCTAAATACAACGTGGAGGTGCTTTTTGTATGGGAACAAGAGTGAGTTATCCTTATGAGGTGAAAATGAAGGCGATTGAAATGCGTTTAGCAGGAGTACCAGTAAAACAAGTATTAGAAGAGCTGAACATCAAAAATCATTCACAGTTAAAAGTTTGGATGAAATGGTATCGAGAGGGCGAAATTCACCGACTTTATCAACCAGTTGGCAAGCAATATAGTTTTGGAAAGGGACCAGAATATGGGTCAAACGAACAACGTTTAGCAGCCGAAAATCGTTATTTGAAGCAACAAATCGAAGTTTTAAAAAAGTACAAAGAGTTGGAGAGGAAGTGGTTGGACAAGCATTTGTAGAACTGGTTGAAGAACTTAAAGATAAGATGCCAATTAAGGAAATTTGTATACACATGGGAGTCGCTCGATCAACTTATTATCGTTGGAAAAAAGAGAGTAGAAAAGAAAATAGTAAGGCAAAGCGTGATGAAGAGATTGGAAAGCTATGCACGGAACATAAATTCAGATATGGATACAGAAAAATCGCTGCATTAATGCCTGGAATCAGCGAGAGAACCGTCCAGAAAGTGATGCAAAAATATGGTTGGTCATGTCGTGTTAAGGTGAAAAAACGTAAGGTTACAGGTCAGCCTGCTTATGTAGCGGATAATATACTACATCGGGATTTTCACGCCACAGCACCTTTACAGAAATTAGTGACTGACATTACTTACTTGCCTTTTGGACAATCGATGTTATATCTTTCAAGTATTATGGATTTATACAATGGAGAAATTATTGCTTATACGATTGATGGTAAACAGAATTTATCATGTGTTTTAGACACACTTAATCAACTTGATTCACTACCAGAAGATATTATATTACATAGTGATCAAGGAGCTGTTTATACTTCTTATGAGTATCAAAAACAGATAAAAGAAAAAGGAATTACCATGAGCATGTCCCGCAAAGGCACGCCTGTTGATAATTCCCCAATCGAAGCGTTTCATTCCACCCTAAAGTCTGAAACGTTCTATCTCGACGACATACATAGCACAACCAATGCCTGTGTTATTCAAATCGTCGAAGATTACATTAACTATTATAACAATATCCGAATTCAAACGAAACTAAACAACCAATCGCCGGTAGATTACCGACAATTGGTTGCCTAAAAAGGTGTTTTCTTTGTGTCTCATAAACGGTCCCCAGTGCCTTTTGTCCAAGGTGTTTTTTGTGGATAAATATTTGGGGGCAGAAGGTTATTGAATTCGATTCGGTCTATGAAAACAGTTATTCACAATAATCTACTATCAAATGCTAGATTTTTCTGAAATTATACACATCTTTTTTGAGTTATACACTTTTTATGTGGATAACTCTACTCTATCTATACTTATCCACAGAAAAAACATAAAAAGTTCACTCATATTCCATTGTCTTGTTAAATATCGTTAATTATGAGAAACTTTTTCAACTAAAGAACGTCCTATGTGCGATGTCGAAATAGATTTGCACACGGACTCTATGTCTAGTAAACTGAATAGCAGCGGAGGCGTAAGGTGGAAAATTGGATTACTGAATTTATGAGTGAATTTGGCTATATTGGTGTTTTATTATTAATTATGTTAGAAAATATTTTTCCGCCAATTCCCTCAGAGGTCATTTTAACTTTTGGTGGTTTTATGACGACCTATTCAAATATGACGGTTATTGGCGTGATTATTGCCGCAACAATAGGTTCCGTCGTAGGCGCGATGCTTTTATATAGCATCGGATTGCTGATTGACGTACATCGACTCGAAAAAATCGTGGATCGATGGGGAAAGTATTTACGCCTGACACGCAAAGATATACATCGTGCGGATGCATGGTTTGATAAATATGGACCGTGGACTGTCTTTTTTTGCAGACTGATCCCACTTATCCGCAGCTTAATTTCGATACCTGCGGGAATGTCAAATATGAATTTCCCGTTATTTATTTTATTGACGACTCTTGGTAGTTTGTTATGGAATGGAATTCTCGTGATGGTAGGTGTTTCTGTCGGAGAAAATTGGCAGTCGATTGTAGAATATATGGATATTTTTTCAAATGTTGTTTACGTATTGATAGGAATAAGCGGATTGTTGGTTATATTGTGGTATGTACGATTCCGCAGAAAGAGAGCTTAATTGAGTTATGGACTTATTCGAATTAATTAAGGCGTTAATTTTAGGGTTTGTAGAGGGAATGACGGAGTTTGCGCCGGTTTCATCAACAGGTCACCTCATTATTGTGGATGATATGTGGTTGAAATCCCAAGAGTTTCTAGGAAAATATCCAGCGAATACATTTAAAATCGTCATTCAATTAGGTTCAATTTTAGCCGTCGTAGTCGTATTTTGGAAGCGATTATTTAGTTTAGTTGGTTTGTATAAAATCGACGGCAAGAAGATGAATAAACGATTCAATTTAATGCATGTTATCGTTGGGATGTTACCAGCAGTTGTATTAGGATTTGCGTTTAAAGATTTAATTGATGATTACTTATTCCGCGTAGAAACGGTCATTGCAGCGTTAATTGTTGGGGCACTATTGATGATTGCTGCGGATAAACTGGGTCCGAAATATCCAAAAGTGAAGACGTTGGATCAAATTACTTATAAACAAGCATTTACAGTTGGGCTTGTACAATGTTTATCATTATGGCCAGGGTTTTCACGTTCAGGAGCAACGATTTCAGGCGGGGTATTATTCGGAATGAATCACCGGACAGCCGCAGATTTTACATTCATCATGGCAGTTCCGATTATGATGGGCGCAAGTCTCGTTTCTGTATTAAAAAACTGGGAACATATGGAGATGGACTATCTATCTTTTTATGTTGTAGGATTTATTAGTGCATTTATATTTGCACTCATTTCCATTCGTTTTTTCTTAGCATTAATTTCAAAAGTGAAGCTAATGCCGTTTGCGATTTATCGTATTGTTTTAGCAGTAATCTTAGCGATTATCGTATTTTTATAATATGAAATTAAAACAGCACTTTCCGTTGCTTGGAAGAAAAGCAATGGAGAGTGCTGTTTTTGTGTAGAAAATGACTTACATGATCAATAAAGGTTTACTCCTTTAAATGCTCATAAATCGTATCGATATTATATTGTAGAAAGCTAACAACTGTCCCACCGTCAGCACCTTGACGGCCAAGTTCATCTGAAAAGAGTTTAGCTGCGATAGGCACGCCGGTTTCATTGGAAACAGTCTCCATCGGACGAGGGTCGACATTTGTTTCGACGAATAAAGCTGGAACATTTGTCTCTTTTACGAACGTAACTAGAGATTTAATCTGGGTAGGGGATCCGTTTTCTTCAGTGTCCACTTCCCAAATATAGCCTTCTTTTAATCCATAACGCTCTGCCATATATTGATAAGCACGTTCGCTCGTTACAAGGACTCTGCGTTCTTCTGGTATTTCATCAATTTTGGTTTTGTATTCTTCATCCAGTGCACGTAGTTTTTCTAATAATTGTTCAGCGTTTTTTTCATAATCTTCCTTATGTTGTTCATCGACTTTAATCAGTGCATCTCTTGTATTCTCAGTCATTTTAATCGCTACGACTGGGTCAAGAAACGCATGAGGGTTTACTTCTTTTTCAGAACCGTCATCAGATGTTAGGTAGAGTGGTTCGACACCTTCCATCAGTTCGAAAACTTTGTTTTTGTCTGCACCAACAGAGTCAACAAGTTTAAAAAACCAACCATGTTCTTCACCTTCTAGATTGAATCCGTTGTAAAACAATGCATCTGCGTCAGTGGCTTTTTTAATATCTACCGGTAATGGTTCATATTCATGCGGGTCAGTTCCGATAGGTACCATACTGTGCACATCCACATGTTCGCCGCCGACTTCAGAAACGATATCATGGATAATCGAAAAGGTTGCGATTGCCTGAATTTTATCAGATCCGCCTGCTGTCTTTTCAGCTTGATTGCCACACGCAACGAGTAAAAACGTTGCTAGGATTGTGACAATCCCTGCCTTGAAAAGTTTTTTCATCATCTGTAAAAATCTCCTTTATAGTTACGAATTATAAATTAATCTTGGATAATGATTTTTTTCTTCTTCGTTCGTAGTGAGCGCCAAAGCATCCCTTGTTTTGGCGATAGGAAGAAAGCAATTAAGAAGAAAGCCGTAGAAACTAAAACGATAACCGCACCGGAAGATAGATTATAGATGAAGCTAAAATATAAACCGATGATAGATGAAATCGCGCCAAAGATCGCCGCCAATAAAATCATAACCCAGAGCCTATTTGTTAAAAGGTAAGCCGTAGAAGCGGGTGTGATTAACATCGCCACCACAAGAATAATCCCAACCGTTTGCAGGGAAGCTACGGTTACCATCGTCAATAAAATCATAATGACATAATGAATGAACTTGTTCGGCAAACCGTAAGCGGCGGCGAACGTTGGATCGAACGTGCTGACAAGTAATTCTTTATAAAAAAAGATGACCGTAAGCAAGACGATAGCCCCGATAATGAGTGTCATCCACATGTCAGAAGTTCGAACCGATAGGACATTTCCAAATAAAATTCGATTTAAATCAATACTTGAATTTGCTTTTCCGATTAAAATGACACCAAGCGCAAAGGCTGCGGAAAATACAATACCAATCGCTGAGTCGTTTTTGATGCGGCTATTTTGATTAATATAACCGATTCCAATTGCTGTTAACATGCCGGTCACAACTGCACCGTAGAAAAAATTAATACCAAGCATATAGGAAATCGCTACACCAGGCAGCACAGCATGTGATATTGCATCGCCGATAAGGGCCATACCACGTAATACGATAAAACTGCCGATTACGCCGCAAATAATGCCCACCATTATGGAAGTAAACAATGCTTTCTGTAAAAATTCATAGTTCAATAAGTCTTGATAAAAGGAAATCATGAGAAGACCCCCATTGAATCGAGTAGAGAAAATTGTGCTTTATAGGCTTCCCGCATGAGCTCAGGGCGAAGTACGTTTTTCACCGTTCCTGATTTTATCAGTTTTTTATTTAGCAACACGAGGTCTTCGAAATATTCTTCTACCTTTGCCAAGTCATGATGGACAACAAAGATTGATTTACCTTCATCTCTCAAGCTTTTTAAAATATTCATGATCAATTCTTCACTTGTTACATCGATGCCGACAAGCGGTTCATCGAGAAAAAAGAAATTTGCTTTTTGGGCGAGTGCTCTTGCGAGGAAAACTCGTTGTTGCTGCCCGCCGGATAATTCTCCAATCTGTCTTTTACTGTAATCTTCCATACCAACTTTTTTCAAGCATTCATAGGCCCATTCACGGTCCGCTTTTTTAGGGCGGCGGAATACACCTAAGTTGGGATACGTTCCGAGTAAAACAGCATCCAAGACGATAATTGGGAAATCCCAGTCAATCGCAGCTCTTTGTGGAACGTAAGCAATTTTGTTTCTTGCTTCTTTTAAAGTCATGCCAGCAAAAGAGATTTGACCTTCATCTATAGGAATTAACCCGAGCATTGATTTCATTAGTGTTGATTTACCAGCTCCATTCGGACCGATAATGCCGATAAGTTTCCCGGTCCCTGCGGAGAAGTTTATATCCTGCAATGCTTCTTGACCGTAATAAGAGGTAGATAAATGTTTTACCTCTATACTATTTTTCATAAAATCACCTTTTCAATATTTATTTCTCTTTGAATATTACTATCGTATGCAGAAAGTTTCCCTTGTGCAACTTGAAATTAAAAAATAAAAGTTTCCTTCGACCAAGTTATTATTAATACAAGTATAAAATAAAAGTTTCCCTTATGCAACATTAATTTTGAAACTATAACTAAAATCAGTTAATTTGTAAGTAAATCCAAATTTATTTTAAACTGTCTAGTTTCTCATTCAAGTAAAAAGCTGATAAAGTGGGATTGATGATTTATTCTCTGGAATGTCGGAGGATTAATGGCAAAACGATTTTTAATAGCCTGTTTAGTATGTGTAATTAATAAATAACGGTTTACTATACAAAATGAGTACTAACAGATAGGGTGGTTGAAACGATGAAAGAACGAATTTTAATTATAGAAGATGAGGAAAACATTGCTCGCGTATTGCAACTTGAACTTGAATTCGAGGGATATGAAATAGGAATAGCGCATACGGGGCCAGATGGGCTTATTCAATACCGAGAGCATAAATGGGATTTAATTTTATTGGATTTAATGTTGCCTGGTTTAAATGGATTGGACGTATTGCGACGGATTCGGGCAACAGAAAATCATACGCCTGTTATTTTATTAACCGCGAAAAACGAAGTGGAAGACAAAGTGGCAGGGCTTGATTTAGGTGCGAATGATTATGTAACCAAACCATTTGAAATTGAAGAACTACTGGCCCGAATACGTGCTGCATTACGCTTTTCAAATGGAGGGCAAGCAAAAAAAGACGAACATTTATATGAGTTTTGCGGATTATCTCTTCATGAACAAACACGTGAGGTGAAACGTGAGGATCGTCAAATTGAACTTACGCCAAGGGAATTTGACTTACTTCTTCATTTATTAAAACATCCTAACCAAGTACTGTCTCGGGAACAGTTATTAGATGCTGTATGGGGCTTTGACTATTACGGCGATACGAATGTGGTCGATGTCTATATTCGTTATGTCAGGAAGAAAATCGAGAAGCCAGGAGAGAGCACGCTCATTCAAACGGTTCGAGGAGTTGGATACGTGCTCAAAGAAAACGATGAAAATTAGAACGAAAATCCATCTGTTTTCAACACTACTTATGTTTGTTATTTTAATTTTGACGAATACGGGTGTTTATTTTTTATTCGAAAAAATGGCATACGACACGGAACGCAAGCAACTTCAAAGTCAAGTGAAAGAAATAACAGCATCCTTTAGTAAAATGACAGCGCAGAATGACCCGGCAGTGATTATTCGTGCTCATCTTCCGGACAATGGTGTGATAAGTGTTGCTGGTCAGCGGCTCGGTTCAGGTGAGGCGACTACGTTGTTAAAAGACTACACCCCTACTTTTACAAATGATTCCTATACCGTTGAAAAAATTAATGGAACGTCTGTATTATCCGTTAGTTCTCCTGTTATTTGGAATAATGGTGATGTCGTTCAACTGGATATGATGCAATTGCTTGTAAATGTGGATCGTAACTTAATGGCATTAAAGCTTGTGCTTGCAGGTGTTACATTGTTAGCGATGTTGCCGGTTGTTTTTTCAAGCATTGGGTTAAGCCGAATTGTTATCAATCCAATTGAAAAGCTGATTGCAACGATGTCTCAAAGTCGAAAATCAGGAACTTACGAGAAAATCCAAATGTCTGTGGACCGAAAAGATGAAATGGCACAAATGGCTTTAACATTCAATGAAATGATGGAACAACTAGAACAAAACTATAAGCAGCAGGAACAATTCGTTTCAAATGCTTCACACGAATTAAAAACGCCGCTCACCGTCATCGAAAGTTATGCCAGGCTTCTAACGAGACGCGGATTTGATAATCGTGACGTTGCAGAAGAAGCGGTTGGTGCAATTCTTAGTGAATCCGTTCGTATGAAGTCGATGATTGAACAACTATTGCAGTTAGCGAAAAACGATGAGCAAGCTACGTTTCAATTTGAAGAAACGGATTTATTTGACCAGATTGAAAAAACAGTGAAGCCGATGCGTCAAGCATACGCCCGGCAGTTTGACTTTGAAGGTATTAAAAACGCGATTGTCCTAACAGACAGCGAAAAATTTAGGCAATTGCTTTATATTTTTCTCGACAATGCACGCAAATATAGTGAGGATTTAGTTAAGGTCGCCATGCAAGACGAAGGAGACGGTTACTCGATTGCGATTACAGACTATGGGAATGGTATACCTCAAGAAGCATTACCGCATGTTTTTAATCGATTTTACCGAGTCGAAGAAGACCGAAATCGTAAAACAGGCGGAACAGGCCTTGGATTAGCAATCGCCAAACAACTTGCTGATGGACTCGGCGCGGGGTTAAAGATGGAGAGTATTAGCGGGATGGGGACGACAGTTAGAATTACGATCCCAAAACGATTAGATTCTCATTAAATCTTAATGTTGAGTATGTAAAATGCTAAGTAGGAGGTAATTCACATGAAGGTACTAAAAAAACAATGGTTGCTCCCGCTTTTGGTCACGATACTTCTCTTGGTGTTTGGTGTGATTTATATACAAGGATTATTTACTAATGAAGAACATATGACGCAGGAAGAAATTCAACAACAATTAGAGACGATGTATGAAGGCACTGTCGGAGAGTTAACGTTTCAAGATGGTGTTTATTCTACAGAAATTACACGGTCAGGCGGCGTTTATGAGACAAAGATAAATGCTGAAAACGGCCAAGTTCTTTCGATGGCGCTGATTAATAAGATTGAAGTCAAGGAACCTGAATTGTTATCTGTACAGGAAGTTCGCGAGATTGTCGTTAAGAAATATAATAACGACATTGAACGGTTGTCCCACGATGATACTGGAGGAATCCCTGTTTATAACGTTGAAATAGCGAAAGATCAAGTGCTATTGGAAGTGGTTGTGGATGCAAAGTCTGGAGAAATTATTTCCGAAAAGGAACATCCTACTGCAACTGCTAACACGTTAATTACAAGGGAAGAGGCAATTGATATTGCGCTTAAACAATTGCGTGGCGAAGTTGAATATGTAGAGTTTCATGATAAAGAAGACGGCGGCTACTATTTAATAGAAATTGAACAAGATAACGACGATGATGATATTGAAGCGGTCTTTCAAATCCATGCAATTACAGGAAAAATTATGTCAGTTAAGTGGGATGATTGATTTCTAATCAAATTCTAATCTTTCTTTAAAAGTCCTCTCATCTAGGCCAGGTAAGATAAAGGTAACAATAAAGAGAGGATGATTTAAATGAAGAAGTTAATCTCTGTTTTAGGTCTTTCAGTAGTGATTGTGTTTGCAGGTGCAGCAATGTTTGCAAATGCAAGTTCAAACAACGTCGTTGAAGAGGGCGTGCTAGGTGTTACAGAAAAGGTGAACGAACTGCAAGTTGTACCAACGAAACAAAAAGCAGAGTCAACTGTTGAAAAAACACAATCGAAAAGCAAGTTGACAGTTGAAGAAGCGATTGCCATTGCTAGACAACATGCATCTGGAACGGTAAAGGAAGTAGAGCTGGATAACGACGATGGCCGACTCTATTATGAGATTGAAATGAAAGATGGAAAATACGAATACGAACTTGAAATTGATGCATATACAGGCGATGTACTGGATTTTGAAAAGGACCTTGAGGATTGATTCAGTAGAGGTTTTGTTCTTAATTTAAAAAATCGTTGGAACAGGTAGTAAATCTGTTCCAACGATTTTTTTGAATTCATGGGATAGTTCTTAATCTGCTAGAATGGTATAAGTTTTTCCGACTTTAGCGATTTCAGTCTTTCCGCCAAATTGTTCTTGAGCGGCGTGTAAGATTTCTTTTACGTCTCCATGTAAGGGTAAGTGTGTGAGTAAAAGTTGATGCGCCTCAGCAAGTTGTGCTAATTTACCTGCTTCACTGCCACCCATATGCCCCGGCGCAACCCCGATATGCTCTTCATATAAATTCGCTTCGCTCACCAATAGATTTGTCCCTCTCGCAAAATCAATAAGGTCGTCATGCCATTCCGTATCTGCTGTGAATACCACGGAACGTTCATCTACTGAAAATTTTAGGGCAAGGCAGTACACAGGATGTTTTGTCCTACAAAATCTAACTGTAAAAGGTCCGATGTTCATCTCATCCTCTTCATGGATTGCCATTCCAACAGTCATTCTTTTGTATGATAGCTTCGCAAATTGCTCCTTATCTTCAGTATGCCCGTATATTGGTAAAACCTGGGGTGATTGGTTTAAGTAGTATTGAATCAGGCGGCTATATTGTAAACTGCCAACATCCGCAATATGGTCTGCGTGATAGTGTGTTAGGACGACAGCGTCTAATTGTTCAAGAGGTAAAAAGTTTTGAAGTGATGACAATACACCACTGCCACAGTCGATCAAACAGTGAAATCCTTCGTGTTCAAGCAAGAAGGCAGAAGTTGCCTCATTCGCTTTCGGATAACCACCCCAAATCCCGATAGGTATTACTTTCATAAAATGCCCTCCAAGTATAGTCTTTATTTTACCAAAATTGTAACTTATAAGTACTACTTTGAAAAGTAGGAAGGTCGCGACAGTTTACCATAGTTAGTCTTATCGATTTACTATTTATTTTATATTGAAAGTCTTATATACTGTGAAGCATACAAAAAAACAAACAATTTAATTTCTGAATATTTTAATGGTTTGTGGATTGGAAGGAGTATATTATGAAGAAACAAAGAGTAGGTTTTTTCCAAAGATTTCTGAATGTCGTGGAAACAGCCGGAAACAAATTACCGCACCCGGTAACATTATTTGCAGGTCTTGCACTTTTAGTTATTATTGTTTCTGGAATTGTTTCCCACTTCGGCGTTAGTGCAGAACATCCGGGTAAACCTGGAGAAATTATAGAAGTTAAAAACTTGATGAGTGGAGAAGGTATTAAATATATTTTTACTCAAATGACGAGTAATTTCGTCGGCTTCGCACCTTTAGGCGTTGTTCTTGTAACAATGTTAGGGATTGGTTTAGCAGAAGGAACGGGCTTAATCAGTGCATTACTACGTGGGTTTGTTTTGTCAGTACCGAAACGACTCATTACATTAGGCCTTGTTTTTGCAGGGGTTATGTCAAGTGTTGCTTCTGATGCTGGTTACGTTGTCCTACCTCCACTTGGAGCAGTTATTTTCGCCGCAATTGGACGCCATCCGCTTGCAGGTTTAGCAGCTGCATTTGCTGGGGTTTCTGGTGGATTCAGTGCCAACCTCTTCTTGTCGGGAACAGATGCATTACTTGGTGAATTAACAATTTCAGCAGCAGCGATTATCGACCCAGCTTATGCTGAAGGTATGAACATCGCCATGAACTATTACTTCATCGCAATTTCAGTATTGGTACTCACAGTTGTGGGTGCTTGGGTAACAGAAAAAATTGTTGAACCACGACTTGGCGAATATAAAGGCGAGTTCCGTGAAAAGATTGAAAAATTAAACGGTGTGGAGAAGAAAGGTCTTGTATGGGCTGGCGTATCTCTTGCTGTTACGAGTGTTTTAGTAGCTTTATTAATTTTACCGGAGTGGGGACCATTACGCGGAGACGGCGATATGCCAATTATCCGTTCACCATTTATGAGTTCATTAGTACCAATTATTGCATTACTATTCTTCATTCCAGGTCTTGTTTATGGACGTGTTACGAAAGAAATTCGTGACGACAAAGATGTTGCGGCAATGATGTCAGCAACAATGGCTTCCATGGGAATGTTTATCGTATTGTCCTTCACAGCAGGACAATTCGTAGCATTTTTCTCGGAATCCAATATGGGGCTAATTATTGGTGTATATGGAGCAGAGTTCCTACAAAGTATTAACCTAACGGGAATTCCACTCTTAATACTGTTCATTTTAATTGCGGCATTTATTAACCTATTCATCGGTAGTGCGTCCGCGAAATGGGCAATGATGGCACCTGTTTTCGTTCCAATTATGATGAACCTTGGGTACTCGCCAGAATTAACACAAATGGCGTACCGTGTTGCTGACTCTGCAACAAATATCATTTCACCACTTATGACCTATTTCGCAATTATCATTGCGTTTGCTCAGAAGTATGATAGAAAAATGGGTATCGGAACACTTGTTTCTGTTATGTTCCCGTACAGCATGTTCTTCCTAGTCTTCTGGACAATTACACTTGTTGTATGGATGCTATTCGGTATCGACTTAGGCCCAGGATCAGGAATTTATTATACGAAGTAATTGTAAAACCGTTTTGAATGAAACTACTCATTCAGAACGGTTTTTTTGTTGGATAAATTGTAATGTGAATTAATGTAGAGGACTCACATTATAAAAGCGTCATACCACTTAACCCGAATATTTAAAACCGAACCAAAGTAACTAGTAGTTTAATTTTGAAGACGAGTATTTAGTATTGAGAGACTACGATACTTTTTTGTTAATTGCTATTGACTATGAATGTTTATGCATATATTATTATAAACAATTAATCGGAGTAAGTTTATGAATTAAGGGGAGAAGTGAAATGACAACTAGAGTTGAAGAGCAAATGGTACCCGAGAAAGAAAAGAAGAGATGGATTCCACATACATATGCGATATTATTTGCAATCATGATTCTTGCTGCAGTTGCATCATATTTAATTCCAGCAGGGGAGTTTGAACGATTAGAAGTCGATGGACGTACAATCGTTGTGGAAGGCAGTTATACAGAGATTGAGCAGAGTCCAGTTAAACCCTTCGAATTGTTCAAGGCAATTCCAATGGGGATGTCGGCAGCTTCGCAAATTATATTTTACATATTTTTAGTTGGTGGTGCCTTCGGAATTATTCAGGCTACTGGCACAATAGAAGCAGGAATAGGAAAGGCTGTACATAGACTTGAGAATAAAGAGAGATTATTAATCCCAGTGATTATGATTCTATTTTCAGTTCTTGGTGCGACAATTGGGATGTCAGAGGAATCAATTATTTTTGTACCAATTGGCATTGCTGTTGCACGTGCGCTCGGATTCGATGCAATAACTGGAACGGCGATGGTAAGTCTTGGAGCCGCATCTGGCTTTATAGGTGGTATGCTTAATCCGTTTACAGTAGGTGTTGCACAGTCAATTGCTGAAGTACAAATTTTTTCAGGATTTGGGTTCCGGTTTGTTGTATATTTATTCGTTTTATCTGCAGCAATCTTCTATGTAATGCGTTATTCTAGTAAGGTGAAAAATGATCCAACTAAAAGTATCGTGTTTGATATTGAGCAAAAGGTTCAGGAGAAACAAGTTGGGGAGTATGCGAAGGAATTTCCGGACTTTAATTGGCGTCATGGGCTTGTTTTGTCGTTTCTAGCTGGTGGGTTGGCAATGAACGTTTACGGTGTCTTTAAATGGGATTGGTTTTTAACAGAGTTGACAGCGTCGTTCATTATTATTGGTTTGTTATCGGGGATTGTCGGAAATCTCGGCATTAATGGGACATTTGATGCTTTTGTTGATGGTATGAAAGTCATCGCTTTTGGAGCGCTCATTGTCGGTTTTGCTAGAGCAATTTTGATTGTGATGGAGCAAGGTTATATTATAGATACAGTTATCTATGCCTTATCGAATTTAATATCAAGCTTACCGCCTTCTTTAAACGCTGTAGGTATGTATTTTACACAAATTATTATGAACTTTTTTATCCCCTCTGGCAGTGGACAGGCAGCGACAACGATGCCTATTATGACGCCGCTAGCAGATTTACTAGGAATGGAACGTCAAATCGCTGTTCTGGCATTTCAGTATGGTGACGCGATTACAAATTCAATTATTCCTACTTCCGCATCACTGATGGCCTATTTGGCGGTTGCAGGAATCCCTTATGAGCGTTGGGTAAAGTTTGTTTGGAAACTAGTGTTAGGTTGGTTACTGATTGCACTGCTGGCACTTGTTGTGGCTGTAATGATTGGAGTGAGTTAAGTTGGAAATAAAAAAGAAAATAGAAGCATGGTTTGAGCACTTTCATGCGCATCCAGAGATTAGTTATCAAGAAGTAAAGACAACGAAGAAATTAACGGAAATATTAGCGGATATGGGTGTAACGTATAAAACTTTTGATGATGTAACAGGTGTCGTGGCAGAAATCGGTGAAGGAAAAGAAATCATCGCAATTCGAGCCGATATAGACGCACTTTGGCAAGAGGTCGATGGGGTTTATCAAGCGAATCATTCCTGTGGGCATGATGCGAATATTGCAATGGTGTTAGGTGCACTTTCTTATTTAAAAGATGAGCAATTAGATGGGAAAATTCGCTTTATTTTTCAACCAGCTGAAGAGCAAGGGAACGGCGCAGTAGCAATGGTCGAGCGTGGTGTGGTCGATGATGTTTCTTATTTATTCGGCGTCCATTTGCGTCCGATTGAGGAAATTCCACATGGTAAAGTGTTACCGGCTATCCATCATGGTGCGGCGGCATTTCTTGAAGGGAAAATAATCGGAGTAGACGCACATGGCGCACGCCCACATCAGGGGAAGAATGTCGTTGATCCGCTATTTGCAATCCATCAGTTTATTAAAACAATTTATTTCTCACCGTTTGAGACGTACTCTGTGAAAATGACGAAAATGCAAGCAGGGGGAAATAACGTCAATATTATTCCGGGATCTGCAACCTTTGCAATTGATACCCGAGCGCAATCCAATGTAGTTCTGGATGAATTAATGGAGAAAGTTACAGAAGGAATTCAAGCCATTGGTAAGTTGTATGGGGTAGAAATTCAAACTGAATGGAATGATTATACACCTGCTGCAGAAGTATCTGAAGAAGCTACTGAAATTGCCACAGCTGCGATTTTGGAAACTGTAGGAGAAGTGGGGTATGCGCCTGCGGTCGTTACGGCAGGTAGTGATGATTTTCATTTTTATACAATTCATAGGCCAAAATTGAAAGCAGCGATGCTTGGCATTGGTGCGGATCTTCAGCCGGGACTCCACCATCCGAATATGACATTTAATACAGAAGCGCTAGATATTGGTGCACGTGTACTTGCGGCTACATTGAAAAAAGCACTTACTCGGCATGAATAAGTTAAAGCCTTGCACCTTCGCAGTTCACTGTGAAGGTGCAAGGCTTTTTAGAGCTTATTTTTGCGCTTCAAAAAATGTTGATGCAAAAACTTTAGCGGTCATTTCCATCGCTGGTTCGTAAAAATCAAACTTTTCATGATGGTGCGGGAAGACGTTTTCCTTATTATCCATTTGAGCACCAACAAAAAAGTACGCACCTGGTCGATGCTGTAAATAATATGAGAAATCCTCAACAGGCATAATTGGATTCGTTTCGATTATGTTCTCTTCACTGAAAGCTTCTGCAACACCGCGACGAACGAGGTTCATAGCGTCGGGGTCATTATTTACTGAATCGTAGCCTTTAATGATATCAACATGTACATCGCAGCCAAGTCCGGCACCAACCGATTTTGCAATTTCAATCACACGGCGGCCCGCAATGATACGAAGTTCAGGGTCGAATACGCGAATGGTGCCTTCCATAACAGCCTCGTTAGGAATCACATTGTCTGCATGTCCAGCGTGAAAACTTCCGACTGAAACAACGAGTTCTTTCAATGGATCTGCATTTCGACTAGCAATTGATTGAAGTGCAATCATAATGTGACTGGCAGCTAGGATTGGATCCACACCTGTATGCGGTTCCGCACCATGTGTTCCGAATCCGGTTACCGTAATTTTAAAGGAATCTTCAGAAGCTTGAAGGAAACCGTCGCGCACATACACTTTATTAGCAGGCATTTGCGATTGTAAATGTGCGCCGAATACAAGGTCAACGCCGTCAAGACAGCCATCTTCAATCATCCCACGTGCACCGCCTGGAGATAATTCTTCTCCAAACTGGTGGATTAGGACAATGTTACCGGGTAATGATTCTTTGATTTCATTCATAGCTTTGGCGAATCCTAATAAAGCTGCTGTATGGCCATCATGTCCGCATGCATGCATGACACCGGGGATAGTTGATTTGTAAGAAACATCTTTTTGGTCGGTAATGGGTAACGCGTCAAAGTCCGCACGAAATGCAACTGTTTTTCCAGGTTGACCACCGCGAATCATCCCTACGACTCCACGCCCCCCAACATTTCTTTGTACTTCAATGCCTAAAGATTCTAAGCGATCAGCTATAAATGCAGGTGTATGAACTTCCTGATGTGATAATTCAGGATGCATATGTAGAAAACGTCGATCTGCAACCATCTCTTCGTAATAATTTGAAATTTTAGTTAAGGCTTTGTTCAGCATATAAAAATCCCTCCATTTTAAATCATTATACTAGGAAGCGAATCGATTTTACAGTGTGTGTAATGACAAGGTGGAGACGCGTATAAGTGTTCGTTTATGTGGCTTCGTTGATTGGAGTGGAGGGCGGCGACTCCTGTGGGATTAGCCGGACAGGTGAGACCCCGGAGGGAGCAAGGCGACTGAGGAGGCTCACCGCCGGCCCCACGGAAAGCGTCCGCCCGGAACGGAAATCAACATTGTTTGTGATAGGGTTGTTTGTTAAATTGACATATGACACCAAAGAAAGAAATATAATTGATTTAATTGTCGTGGTGAATAAAGAAAAATCAAAATAACCTTGACATTCAATTAGATGGTGTGTAAAGTAATAGTCAATAACTTAATAAGCGACTTTCTTATCCAGAGAGGTGGAGGGACTGGCCCTTTGAAGCCTCAGCAACAGACTTATGAAGAACTGTGCTAATTCCAGTAGCGAAAAGCTTGGAGATGAGAAGAGTAGACGCCCAAAATTGCCGAACTCTTCTTATTTATAAGAAGGGTTTTTTCCTTATTAATGTTAAAAAACATGTAGAAAGAGGGAATGAGCAATGACAAACGCAAAAACATTGACGAAGGCACCTTTTAGAGCGGATCACGTAGGAAGTTTATTAAGACCGGAGAATTTGCACGAGGCAAGAAGGTTATTCAAAGAAGAGGAAATTACAGCTGAACAACTTCGTAAAGTAGAAACAGAAGAGATCAAAAGAGTTGTAGATAAGCAAATTGAAGTCGGTTTGGAATTAGTAACGGATGGAGAGTTTAGACGTAGATTTTGGCATACGGACTTTTTAGAACACTTGAATGGTATCGAAGGCTATGTTCCTGAACAAGGCTATATTTTTAACGGGAATGAAGAAACAGAAAGATATAATATCCGTAACATTGGAAAAATCTCATTCAATCCTGACCATCCACATGTAAAAGATTTTATTGAATTCAATGAAATCGTTGGTGGCCGTGCAGTTGCGAAACAAACAATTCCAAGCCCAAACCAACTATTTAATATCGGAATTAGAGATGAAAATATCTATCCGGATATCGAGGAATATGCAAAAGATATCATTCAAGCTTACCGCGATGCAATCAAAGCTTTTTATGATGCAGGTGTTCGTTATTTACAGTTGGATGACGTCTATATTGCAGGATTATCATCACCTGACATTCCTTGGAATGATGGAGAATATTCGAGAGAGTACTTAATTGACTTAGCGCTTCGTGTGGCAAACGGTGTGTTAGAAGGGAAACCTGAAGATTTATTTGTTACTACACATTTATGCCGTGGAAATTATCGCTCAAACTGGGCATTTGAAGGAAGTTATGATTTAATTGCTGAAAAGTTCTTAGCAAAGGAAAAAGTAGACGGATTTTTCCTTGAGTATGATGATGAGCGTTCAGGAGGCTTTGAACCTCTAAAACATATTCCACGAGGCGGAGCAAAAGTCGTATTAGGTGTCATCACCTCTAAGAGAGGAGAGCTAGAAGATAAAGCGCTAATTAAATCTCGGGTTCAGGAAGCTTCTAAGTATGTTCCACTCGAGCAAATTTGCTTAAGTCCACAATGTGGGTTTGCTTCAACGCACCATGGAAATAAGCTGACAGAAGAGGAACAGTGGGAGAAACTAAAGTTTATCGTTGATATTTCGAAGGAGATTTGGGGTTAATTAACCCATTAATATAAGCGAAGGTACAGGTGGAGAAAATTCCCATCGTCCTTCGCTTTTTTTAGTTCGAAAAAAATCGCCAAGCATGTAGGGGCATGTAAAAGCATATATTTACACTAGTTGTACGTTGAGGCTGTAGTTGTCTGATGACGTAAAGTATTGGCAAAACAAATTTTCCAACTAGGGTTGTCCTAGGCTCTATTTCCTTGTATGATTAATTATCGAGAATTTTTACGTTACTTTGGACTAGTCTAAGTAAATAGATTTAAGATGTTTGGAAGGAGTTTTTATATGATTATGGATGGACTTAATTGGTTAGTCGACCTGTTGAATAATTTTATTTGGACGTATATATTAATTGGCTTGCTTTTATTAGTGGGTGCTTATTTTACGGTGCGTACAAAATTTGTTCAAGTAAGGTTATTTAAAGAGATGTTTCGACTCATTTTTGAGAAGAAAGATAGTAATGATGGGGTATCACCTTTCCAAGCATTTACGATTAGTGCGGCTTCTAGAGTTGGAACGGGGAATGTCGCGGGTGTTGCACTTGCAATTGGAATCGGTGGTCCTGGTGCTATATTTTGGATGTGGCTTATCGCAATTATTGGGATGGCGACAGCCTTTATTGAAAGTACACTAGCACAAGTATACAAAGTAAAAGATGGCGACACTTTTCGGGGTGGACCTGCTTATTATATGGAAAAAGCACTCGGATTCCGTAAATTAGGGATTGTTTTTGCAATATTATTAACACTGTGTTTCGGTTTTATTTTCAATGCAGTTCAAGCAAATACCATTAGCCAGTCATTTGTGGATGTTTTCGGTATTAAAGATTGGGTTGTCGGTCTTATTTTAGTATTCATCACCGCGATCATTATTTTCGGTGGAGTTAAAAGAATTGTAAGGGCTACAGAATTAATAGTGCCAATTATGGCAACATTCTATTTGATTATTGCTTTCTATGTTGTCATCACAAATATATCGGAAGTACCAGCCGTATTTAAACTAATTGTTGAAAATGCGTTTGGTATTTCAGAAGTAGTTGGCGGCGGGATTGGCGCAGCAATGATGCAAGGAATTCGCCGTGGACTATTTTCCAACGAAGCGGGAATGGGGAGTGTACCGAACGCAGCAGCGACGGCAAATGTATCTCACCCAGCGAAACAAGGCCTTGTACAAAGTTTAGGTGTGTTCTTTGATACGATTATGATTTGTTCGGCAACGGCTTTTATTATTATTTTAGGCGGACTTTATACGACAGGTGAACAGAACGGGATTATTTTAACGCAATCCTCGATGGCGGTACATGTCGGTTCGTGGGCACCGTATTTTGTTGCGATTGCAATCTTGTTTTTCGCATTTAGTTCAATTATTGGGAATTACTATTACGGAGAAACAAATATTGAGTTTATCAAAACAAATAAATCATGGATAACAATTTACCGTTTGTTAGTACTTGGCATGGTCATGTTTGGTGCGATGGCAAAACTCAGTGTTGTTTGGAATATGGCCGATTTATTCATGGGCTTGATGGCTATATTGAACTTAATTGTTATTCTAATTCTCGGTAAAGTGGCATTTAAAGTGTTAGACGATTTCTCTATGCAACGTAAACAGGGATTAAATCCAGTGTTTAAAGCGAAATCCATTCCAGGATTGAAAGGCGCAGAGTGCTGGGAAGAAGAGCGAAAAAATTAAATGAAATGATAAACGTTGGTATCTCATGGGATGCCAACGTTTTTGTATGCGGATTTATCGGAACAGTTCCTCGGAATTCTATGTTTGCTTTGAGATGTAATTCTTATTGTTTACTGAGAACATGCTCCTTGTATAAGAAACTTGTTTACGTACAAATTAATGGTGTCACGAACGAGTGAGGAGGAGAACTTTTGGGCGAAATTTTAGCATATGGAGACGATTATAAATACATCCCTGCGACCTCGATAGAAAGTGGTTCAGGGATCGAAGTTTTACCGGATTTGTATTGTTATACTGTTCAGATTGTCAATATTGTTTTGATTGGCAACCCAGGCACGGGAGAATTTGTTTTAGTGGATGCGGGCATGCCTTACTCAGCGAACAAAATTATTTCAGTAATTGAAGAACGTTTTGGCATGAACAAGCGTCCAAAGGCAATTATTTTAACGCATGGCCACTTTGATCATGTAGGTGCAATTATTGAGTTAATTAAGCATTGGGATGTTCCGGTTTATGCACATGAATTAGAGCTTCCTTATTTAACGGGAAAAACACCTTATCCTGACCCTGACCCGACTGTGGAAGGTGGAATGGTTTCAAAGATGTCGCCGATTTTTCCGGTAGACCCAATAGAGCTTGGCAACCGTGTTCAAGCGCTACCTGGTGACGGGAGCGTTCCGGGTTTGCCTAAGTTTCGTTGGATTCACACGCCTGGACATTCACCTGGGCACGTCTCTTTCTTTAGAGAGGAGGACGGGGTGCTAATTGCAGGGGATGCTTTTGTTGCAGTTAAACAAGAATATCTGTACAAAGTATTGACGCAAGAACAAGAAATAAGTGGTCCTCCTCGATATTTGACAACGGACTGGGCTGCAGCCTGGAATTCCGTCAAAAAGCTAGAGGCTTTAAAACCTGCCTTTGCGATTACAGGGCATGGATTGCCAATGGAAGGTCAATTATTAACAGAGAGTTTACAGACATTGGCTGAGAAATTTGATGAAATTGCTATTCCAAGTTACGGGAAGTATGTCAATTAACCAACTTGATTTTAGTTTACCTATCCTATAGAAAATTTATTCGCCAATACAAATGAAGGGAAGTTAGTGTAGAAGTGGAGGTGCATGTGAAATGAAATATTTAGGGACAATATTGGTGAAGTTTATCATGATTATGTTTATTTTAGGAATTACGCTAGGGATGTACGGCATGTCTTTCATAAACATTTTATTTTTAAGTATGTTGGTGACGGGGATATCATTTGTTGGAGACATGATTATATTACCTAGATATGGAAACCTTGCGGCAACAATCGGTGATTTCGGTATTGTATTTTTTATTGTTTTATTTGGCAGTGCGTACCTAATGGGTAATGAGGGACGGATCGGTTTGGGAGCTTTTTTACCTGCCTTAATTATTGCCTTGGGCGAATCATTTTTACACAAGTATATACAGAAGAATGTTTTTAATGAAGAAGATATATCTGCTGAACCGGAATTACCTGCTTTAGAAAGAGACAAGTTACAAACAGAATTTGGCTCTGAACCGGACTTCGAAAAAACGGATCATAAACCGACTGTTCATAAGAAAAGATATGTGCCTCACAGGCCAAGAAAACGAAATAAGAAAAATCCGTATTAGTAGAGGCTCCTATTCATTCTAGTGAACGGTATTACATCAATTTACCCCATCATGTCACTCCCTAGATGCTATCAATTATATTGACTTAATTTAAGCATGAACCCAATTTGGGTAGTAATCAACCTAATCGTATGTCAGTTTCTCTATTTACGTTTATCACACAATATGTTAGGGTAGTTGTAGTGACGACATACAATATATAGTATTGAACGAAGAAATGGTGCCGAGATCGGTTTAAAAGGGAATCCGGAAATCCGGAGCTGTCCCCGCAACTGTAATCGCTGACGACTGCCATCAAAACCACTGTAGTTAGTCTATGGGAAGGGGTAAGCAGGAGGAAGAAGCGTAAGCCAGGAGACCTGCCATGTCTTCGTCAAGCGACACTTTCTTCGGGGGTTGAGAGGTGGAAGCGAACGGATTTTTACTGTTTCGTTTTAAAATAAATCCTTTCAGTTTCCAACTTTACAAATGATGAGCGATAGCTCTGCCGAAGAGGCGGAGTTATCGCTTTTTTGCGTCCAGATGCTTTTAACACGTCGTTACGATTCACTACCCACCGAGTGCGATACATAACTGAAAGGAGTTTTATCAATGACAATGATGATTCAGACGCCAATAATTGAAAAGGTTTTAAATGATTTACAACTAGAATTTGGAAAGGAGAAAATTGCACCTCTAATAAAGTTGAGTGACCGTTGGAAAGAAAGATATGTTCATGGATCTTCAGAAGAATGGACAAGAACACTGATTTTAGAAGCGATTAGCTTTGTGGCAGAGGATGAGCCATATTGGACGTTCGTTGCCTCTAGAATTTATTTACATGCAATTTATGCACAAGATGAACAACGAAGAGGGTGCGCGGTTTATAGTCATTTCCATCATCATGTAAAGGAACTTGTCGAAAAAGGACTATATAGTTCCGTATTAATTACGAAGTATTCCGAGGAAGAGTTGGTGCACCTAGGCCAAATACTTAATCCAAATAGAGATTTTCTATTTACGTATATTGGTTTGAAAACATTAATGGACCGTTATGTAGCTGTTGATTTTACGAATAATCCTGTTGAACTTCCACAAGAGCGATGGCTTGTTATCGCCATGACATTAATGCAAGATGAGAGCGAAAATCGGCTTGAGAAAATTGAAGAAGCTTACTGGGCGATGAGCAATTTATATATGACAGTAGCAACGCCAACATTGGCGAATGCGGGAAAGCCACACGGTCAATTGTCGAGTTGTTTTATTGATACGGTCGACGATTCATTACAAGGTATTTACGACAGTAACACAGACATTGCCAATTTGTCGAAATATGGCGGTGGGATTGGCGTTTACATGGGGAAAGTGAGAAGTCGTGGTTCTTCAATTCGCGGATTCAAAGGTGCTTCAAGTGGGGTTTTGCCTTGGATTAAACAATTGAATAATACGGCAGTTAGTGTAGATCAATTAGGACAAAGGCAAGGTGCGATTGCAGTTTATTTGGATGCTTGGCATAAAGATATTTTGACGTTTCTGGATTTGAAGTTGAATAACGGCGATGAAAGAATGCGTGCACATGATATTTTTACGGGCATTTGCTTGCCGGATATTTTTATGGAACAAGTGGACGCACGTGGTGAGTGGCATCTGTTTGATCCGCATGAAGTCCGTGATGTAATGGGGTACTCGTTGGAAGATTTTTACGATGAAACGCGTGGAAGCGGTTCATTCCGCGAGAAGTATGCGGAATGTGTTGCGCATCCTGCGTTAAGTCGTGAAACGATTCCTGCGATTGAGTTAATGAAACGTATTTTGCGCAGTCAACTTGAAACCGGGGTGCCATTTATGTTTTATCGCGATGAAGTGAATCGTACAAATGCAAATAAACATAAAGGCATGATTTATTCCTCTAATTTATGTTCGGAAATTGCGCAAAATATGAGTCCAACAAAATTTGAGTCAGTAACTTTGGAAGATGACGTCATCGTCACACGAGCAAAGCCTGGAGATTTCGTTGTGTGCAATTTATCTTCTATTAATCTAGGTCGGGCAGTGCCGGAAAATGTATTAGAACGACTGATATCGATTCAAGTTCGCATGCTTGATAATGTGATTGATTTAAATAAGATACCGGTAGTTCAAGCAGCACGGACGAATGCAAGGTACCGCGGGATTGGTCTCGGGACATTTGGTTGGCATCATTTATTAGCGCAAGAAAATATTCAGTGGGAGTCTGAAGAGGCAGTGCAATATGCAGATAAGTTATATGAAAAAATAGCCTATCACACAATCGTGGCATCGACGGAATTGGCGAAAGAAAAAGGGGCCTACCCACTCTATCAAGATTCGGATTGGCATACTGGTGCCTATTTTGAGCGTAGAGGGTATGACTCAACTGCATGGAATGAACTGCGGATGGATGTAGCGGTTCATGGCATAAGAAATGGTTATTTAATGGCAGTAGCACCGAATTCATCAACATCTGTAATTGCGGGCTCTACCGCTTCCATTGACCCAATATTTAAACCGTTTTATCACGAAGAGAAGAAGGACTTTAAGTTACCGGTCGTTGCACCGGATCTTGATCATCATACGTACGATGTTTATCGTCGTTCGGCTTATATCGTGGATCAAAGATGGTCAGTTCGCCAAAATGCGGCAAGGCAAAAACATATCGATCAGTCGATTTCGTTTAATTTATACGTTCCAAATACGATTCGCGCTTCTGTGTTGCTTGACTTACATTTACAAGCTTGGCAATCGGGATTAAAAACGACTTATTATACACGCTCAAGTGCGGCGGATATTGAAGAGTGCGAATGGTGTCATTCTTAATCGCTTACGCAACGTATAGTGGAAATACGCAGGAAGTTGCAGGACTCATTCATAAAACATTTGTGAACCATCAAGTAGAGGTCAAGTTATATCGAATCGGCTGTGGCCCAGTCCCGAATCTTGCTGATTTCGATGGGATGATTATTGGTTCTTTTACATGGGAAAAAGGTGCAACGCCTGATGAAGTGAAAGATTTCGTATTAGATGTAGGTTATAAACCTGCGCATGTTTATGTATTTGGAACAGGAGATACACAGTTTGGAGGGGACGCTTTGTTTTGCAAGGCGGCAGCAAAGTTAGCAAAATTTTATCATTCAACGTACCCTCCGCTTAAAATAGAACAGAGCCCAAGAGGTACACAGGAACAGCAAGTTATGGAATGGGCGAAAGGGGTTATGGCACATTGGTTACACTTACACGCGTAAAAGTTTTAGATCCAGCAAATCCAAATAAATCGACGGCAATTTTTGGTGGGAAGGCGAGTGGCATCTTAAATTGGAATGAGTTGAAATATCCACATTTTTACACGTTACGACAACAGATTCGCTCCTTATTTTGGACAGCCAATGAGGTAGATATGACGCAAGACGTTAAGCAGTTCCCAACATTAACAATAGCGGAGCAGGATGCGTTTCTGAAGATAATTGGCTTGTTAGCAACCTTGGATGGACCGCAAACGGATATTGCGGCAAGATTATCCCATTTATCAACGGACCCATCTGTAAAGTCTCTAATGGCAACGATAGCAGACCAAGAAAGCGAGCATAATCACAGTTATGCGTATGTCCTTTCGTCAGTAACGACATACGATAAACAAGTCGAATCGTTTGAGATGGGCCGTACGGATGAAGTGCTAATGCGCAGGAATAAAAGAATTGTTGAAGTTTATAATGAGTTCGCGGAAAGACCATCGATTGGTTCTGCATTAAAGGCAATGGTTTATACGACATTATTAGAAGGTTTGTTTTTCTACAGCGGCTTTGCATTTTTCTACAATTTGGCGCGCAATCAAAAAATGGTCGGGACATCCACGATGATTTCTTATATTAATCGTGATGAGTTGCAACATGGACGGGCCATTAGTGACATTTTCCGTGCAACGTTGGCTGAAAATCCAAGTTATAATACGGAAGGCTTTACTGCTTGGGTGTACGACCAATTTGACCATTCCGTAGAACAAGAGATTATTTGGAGCCGTTACGTGCTTGGAGAGATTGATGGCATCGATATGGAGGAGATGGCAGGTTACATTAAATATCGTGCCAATAAAATGTTACGTATGCTCGGATTAAGTGAGATGTATCCGGAGTACACTAAAAATCCAATGCGTTGGATCAAAGCATATGTCGATAGTTTTGATGATACGAAAACAGATTTCTTTGAACAAGCTTCGAGGCAATATGTAAAAACAAGTGATTTAAATGGTTTTGATGACCTGTGAAACTAAAAACATGTACCCGTAGGCTGGGTGCATGTTTTTTTATTTATAGATCGCTAGCGCACACTAAGAATTATCGGAAAGTAAATAATATTTAATAGACCTATCAATTAAATAGGGTTTTTCAGGATAAAATTCTACTAATCAGGGTAAACACAGAGGGAAATAGGACTTTCCCTAATAGGAAGTATCTATAGTCTTACATACAATTAATAATAGCAGGAACGATATGTATTGAAATGTTGGAATAGTTCGGAAGGTTATTGTGAGAGGTTATTCATACGAGAAGGAGCTGTTCATTCGAATGCAAAAACAGAAGCGTAGAAAGTTTGATTTCAAATACTTCAAACCGATAGAAAAGTTTTCGGGAAATTGGTCGATATTAGATGAAAAAAGTAGAGAATGGGAAGATATGTATCGAAAACGTTGGTCGCACGATAAAGTTGTCCGAACAACGCACGGGGTAAACTGTACGGGTTCTTGTAGTTGGAAGGTGTTCGTGAAAAACGGGATTATTACGTGGGAAAATCAGCAAATTGATTATCCATCATGTGGTCCTGACATGCCAGAGTTTGAACCGCGCGGCTGTCCACGTGGGGCATCGTTTTCTTGGTATGAATACAGTCCACTCAGAGTAAAGCATCCATACATACGAGGAAAGTTGTGGCGTTTATGGACAAAAGCTGTTTCAGAATTAAAAGATCCTGTAAAAGCATGGGCAAGTATCGTAGAAGATCCGAAAAAAGCTGATGAATATAAAAGAGCGCGTGGAAAAGGTGGCCATGTTCGTGTAGATTGGCGTGATGCAACAATTATGATTGCGGCTCAACTAATTTATACAATTCAACAATATGGACCTGACCGCATAGCTGGTTTTACGCCAATTCCTGCTATGTCCATGGTTAGTTATGCTTCAGGCGCGCGTTTCATATCGTTGCTTGGCGGAGAAATGCTTAGTTTTTACGACTGGTATGCGGATTTACCACCTTCTTCCCCACAAATTTGGGGAGAGCAGACGGACGTACCAGAATCAAGTGATTGGTATAACTCTGGTTATATCATTATGTGGGGTTCAAACGTACCGCTTACGAGAACACCAGACGCTCACTTCTTAACAGAAGTCCGTTATAAAGGAACGAAAGTCGTTTCCGTAGCACCAGATTATGCGGAAAGCGTTGTGCATGCTGACGATTGGATTGCAGCGCACCCAGGTACAGATGCGGCTGTGGCACAGGCGATGACGCATGTAATTTTAGATGAGTTTTATCAAAAACGACAAGAGCCGCTATTCATGAATTACGCGAAACAATATACAGATATGCCTTTTTTAATTCTAATGGAAGAACATCAGGGCGCTTACAAGGCGGGGCGTTTTCTACGTGCAAGTGACTTAGGGAAGGAGTCGCAAAATGCGGAATGGAAGCCGGTCATTTTTGACGAGGTGACAAATGAAATCATCGTTCCAAACGGCACAATGGGTCAACGTTGGGAAGATGATGCAAAATGGAATTTAATATTAGAAAACGAAGACGGTACAAAAGTTGAACCTGCATTATCCATTGCTGACCATGACGCGGAGTGGAAGGATATTGTTTTCCCTTATTTCGATAACGTTTCAAACGGTACATTCAATAGACCAATCCCAGTAAAAAAAATCAAATGCGGAGATGGTCAAGAGCGACTTGTGGCAACTGTGTACGATTTAATGCTTAGCCAGTACGGAATTAATCGAATTGGCAGTGAGCTTGAAGCGTCTGGGTATGATGACGCGGAGTCATTTTACACGCCTGCTTGGCAAGAGAAGATTACAGGTGTAAAACCAGAGCTAGTCACCCAAATAGCGCATGAATTTGCTCAAAACGCGATTGATACAGGTGGACGTTCCATGATTATTATGGGGGCAGGGATTAACCACTGGTTTAACAGTGATACGATTTACAGATCGATTTTAAACCTTGTTACGCTAACTGCATCACAAGGTGTCAATGGTGGTGGTTGGGCGCATTATGTTGGGCAGGAGAAATGTCGTCCGATTGAAGGATGGGCTACGGTTGCTTTTGCACGTGATTGGCAAGCGCCGCCTCGATTACAAAATGCAACATCCTTCTTCTATTTCGCGACTGACCAATGGAAATACGAAGAAATGGGTGCAGATTTGCTCATGTCACCGACTGCTGGCAAGGCGCGTTACGAACATCCAGCCGACTATAATGTGCTAGCAGCTAGATTAGGTTGGTTACCATCCTACCCGCAGTTTAATAAAAATAGTTTAACATTCGCAGAGGATGCGGCGAAAGAAGGAAAAGTAACGACCGAAGAAATTGTTGATTACACAGTTGAACAATTAACATCTGGTAAAACTAAATTTGCCGCGGAAGACCCGGGGGCACCAGAAAACTTCCCGCGTTCATTATTTGTCTGGCGTTCGAATCTAGTTTCCAGTTCTGCAAAGGGGCAAGAGTATTTCATGAAGCATTTATTCGGTACATCGGATGGGTTGCTTGCAACACCAAATGATGACTTGAAACCTGAAGAAATGGCTTGGCGAGATGATGTTGAAGGAAAACTAGATTTGCTTGTCGCGATTGACTTCCGTATGACGGCCACACCAATGTACGCCGATATTGTGCTACCGGCAGCGACTTGGTATGAAAAGCATGACTTGTCATCGACGGATATGCATCCGTTTGTTCATCCGTTCAATCCTGCTGTAGATCCGCTGTGGGAAGCGCGTTCTGACTGGGATATTTATCGCTCAATCGCAGAAGCATTTTCTACCATGGCTAAAACGCATTTGCCTGGTGTGTATAAAGATCTTGTCACAACGCCGCTTGCACATGATTCTACACAAGAAATTGCACAACCTTACGGGGAAGTAAGAGATTGGAAAAAGGGCGAAGTTGAGGCGATTCCGGGTAAAACGATGCCTGCGATGACGGTTGTCGAGCGAGATTATACGCAAGTATATGACAAATACGTCACGCTGGGGCCACTGCTTGCAACAGGAAAAGTAGGCGCACACGGAGTGAGTTTCTCCGTGGCAGAAGAATATGAATTGATGAAGAGCATAAATGGAACTTATTTTGACGAGTCAATTAAAAATGGACTGCCTAAATTGCATACTGCCAAACAAGCAGCTGAGGTAATTTTAACGTTATCATCCGCGACAAATGGAAAAGTTTCGCAAAAAGCATTCGAAGTGGCGGAAGAAATGACTGGGGTAAAGTTGAAAGATATTTCTGCGGATAGAGCAGCCGAGAGATTTACATTTGCTGACATTACAGCACAACCGCGTGAAGTAATTCCAACGCCTGTGTTTTCAGGGTCAAATAAATTGGGCAGACGCTATTCGCCGTTCACAACGAATATCGAAAGGCTGGTACCCTTTAGAACATTGACAGGAAGGCAACATTTCTATATTGACCATGAATTATTCTTAGACTTTGGTGAAGCATTACCTGTCTTTAAACCAACATTGCCACCAATGGTATTTGGGCCGCGTGATAAACAAATTATCGGAGGGCAAGATTCTCTAGTTCTAAGATACTTAACACCGCACGGTAAGTGGAATATTCACTCGACTTACCAGGATAATCAACATATGTTGACGCTTTTCCGTGGTGGACCAACCGTTTGGATTTCTGATGAAGATGCTAAGGAACATGATATAGATGATAACCAATGGCTTGAAGTTTATAACCGCAATGGGGTCGTAACTGCGCGGGCTGTTGTGAGTCACAGAATGCCGAAAGGAACAATGTTTATGTATCATGCTCAGGATAAACATATTCAAGTTCCAGGTTCTGAAATTACAGAAACACGCGGTGGAAGTCATAACGCACCGACGCGGATTCATATGAAACCAACGCAAATGGTTGGTGGTTATGCGCAATTAAGTTATGGGTTTAACTATTACGGACCAATCGGAAATCAGCGGGACGTTTATGTCGCAGTCCGCAAGATGAAGGAGGTAAATTGGCTTGAAGATTAAAGCACAAGTTGCAATGGTAATGAATTTAGATAAATGTATTGGATGTCATACATGTAGTGTAACGTGTAAATCAACATGGACAAATCGTGAAGGCGCCGAATATATGTGGTTTAATAACGTTGAAACAAAGCCGGGTATTGGTTACCCGAAACGTTGGGAAGATCAAGAACTTTACAAAGGTGGGTGGCACCTGAATAAAAAAGGTAAGCTAGAATTAAAGTCAGGTTCGAAATTATCGAAAATTGCATTAGGTAAAATATTCTATAACCCTGACATGCCTGAAATGCAAGATTACTATGAACCGTGGACATATGACTATGAGAAGTTAACGATGGCAGGGGAAAGTGAGCACACGCCTGTAGCACGTGCTAAATCTGTTGTCACTGGAGAGTATATGGACTTAGAGTGGGGACCGAACTGGGAAGACCAGTTAGCAGGTGCTCATATTACAGGGCCACAAGATCCGAACATCGAAAAAATCGAAGAGGAAATCAAATTTAATTTTGAAAAAGCATTTATGATGTATTTGCCGAGACTCTGTGAACATTGTTTAAATCCATCGTGCGTCGCTTCTTGCCCATCTGGTGCAATGTATAAACGCGATGAGGACGGAATTGTCCTTGTTGACCAAGAAGCTTGTCGTGGTTGGCGCTATTGTATGACGGGGTGTCCATATAAGAAGGTCTACTTTAACTGGAAAACAAATAAAGCGGAAAAATGTACATTTTGTTTCCCGCGTGTTGAGTCAGGATTACCAACAGTTTGTTCAGAGACATGTACAGGACGTATACGCTATTTAGGTGTTTTACTTTATGATGCAGACCGCGTATTGGAAGCAGCATCTACACCTAACGAACAAGATTTATATCAAGCACAATGTGACTTGTTTCTTGATCCGCATGACCCTGAAGTAATTGAACAGGCTCGTAAAGATGGGATTTCCGAGGAATGGCTTGAGGCAGCACAAAATTCGCCTGTTTACAAATTAGCAATAGAGTATAAGCTGGCATTCCCACTACATCCGGAGTACCGTACACTTCCGATGGTCTGGTATGTACCGCCGTTAAGCCCAATCATGAACTACTTTGAAGGTAAAGATTCCATAAAAAATCCAGATGCGATTTTCCCGGCCATTGAAGAAATGCGTATTCCTGTTCAATACTTAGCGAACATGTTGACAGCTGGAGACACGAAAACTGTGAAAGAAGCATTACAACGTATGGCGATGATGCGGTCTTATATGAGAGCCTTGTCATCCGGTAAGGAATTTGATGAGTCGCGTCTTGAGAGAGTTGGATTAACAGCCCATCAAACCCGAAAAATGTATCGTCTCCTTGCAATTGCAAAATATGAAGATCGTTTTGTCATTCCAACATCCACAAGATCAAAGCATATGAACGCTTATCGCGCGCAAGGTTCAACTGGATACGATGAAATGGGCGATTATAGTATGGGTATGTCTGAAAGTCCATACAGTTATGCGGGCACGATCCCAATGGAAGATGGCAGTTGTGATGGCTGTGGACCAGTTGCGCCAAAGAAGACAGGAAAACAAATTTATGAAGAGAACTTCTATGGGGGGATTTGGCGTGATTGATTTAGAGAAGTTATATGAAGAAAAACATATCTTTGGCTTCTTTGCAAATCAACTTACGTACCCCGAAAAACTTACGTATCATCCGTCGGTATTTGAAGAGTCCGTGGACTCTTCTCACCCGGCGTATGAAGACCTAAAAAAGTATTGGGATAAAATGTTTGGACACAGTCTAGAAAAAATTCAAGAGATGTATACAAATACATTTGATTTTCAAAAAGAAACGACTTTGTTTATGACCTATGTGAAGTATGAAGATGCAAAGGACCGCGGTCAAATGCTTGCGAGATTAAAAGTTTTATACGAAATGTTCGGCCTTAGTATGCCCGATAGTGAGCTATCTGACTATCTTCCATTAATGTGCGAGTTTATTTACGCGGCTGAATGGATAGGGGATGACAGGGCCCCGAGGAGCTTCGGGATGCTTTTAGCAGTAATGGAAGATGGTTCGTATCATTTATTAAAAGCGCTCGAAAAATATAATAGCCCCTATTTTTATTTAATCAAAGGATTAAGAGAAACGTTTAAGTCTTGTATACGTCAGGAGGCGCATCGGCCATGATTGAACAATTTTTATGGGTTATTTTTCCTTACTTATGTATTGCAATATTTATTGTCGGTCATATATTTAGATGGCGAACTGATCAATTTGGATGGACAGCAAAATCTAGCGAGTTTATTGAAAAGAAACAATTGATGATTGGGAGTTTACTATTCCACATTGGAATTATTCCCGTTATCGCTGGGCATGTCGTGGGTTTGGGGGTCCCAAAAGAATGGACACAGGCCGTTGGAATAAGTGACGAACTCTACCATATGGGTGCCTTTTGGGTAGGTGGATTCTTTGGCGTTGTGACATTTTTAGGTATGCTAATATTAACGTCACGTCGATTTACGATAAAAAGTGTGCGTGAATTATCGTCTGCTTCAGATTTGATTGTGAATGCGCTTTTATTGTTTATCGTGTTCATTGGGATGTACAGTGTGATTGGTACAAGCATCACCCAACCAGATTTTGATTATCGTGATTCAATTTCGATTTGGTTTCGTAAGTTATTAATCTTTCAACCAGAAGCTAGCTTTATGTCGAGTGTTCCACTAGCCTTTCAACTTCATATCTTATCTGGTTTTTTAATTACAGCGATGTGGCCATTTACAAGATTAGTTCACGTTTGGAGTGTACCATTAAATTATCTGGAAAGAAGTTATATTATATACAGAAGACATCGTCAGAATAATAATTGAAAAATGCGTACGTGCTTTTTCAAGAATGGGAGAATAAATATGTGTGATCAAACACCGTTCAACTATGAACAAGCACTTAAAAAAATAAAAGATAAATTTCATTTTGATTTTATCGCCCTAGCACTCGTACAATCAGCAGAACTTCGATACGTATTAAAGTGGGAACATGTTCTTGGAAACAAAAGTGACCGGTATCGAAGAATTGTTTTACAATCGGGCAAAGGAATCGCAGGTAATGTATTTAAAACGGGAAAGCCTTTCTTAGTCGAGAACGTAGAACGTGAAATAGGGAAAACTGACTTATTTAACTATCCGATTCTCGGTGCTGAATCGCTGACTAGCTTTGGAGCAATTCCACTATATAAAGAAAATCGTGTAAAAGGTGTACTTCTCGTTGCTTTCCGAGATGACCAGGAAGTAACGCCTGACCTTTTTGAGCAATTTAAAAATGAAGCGATTCCAACATTCAGTCCATATTACCATTTGGAGATGGTGGAGGAATGAGAGCGCTTCAGAATGAACAATTGACAAATTTATTAATGAAAATGTATGACAACTCAGGTGAGGCCCTTTTATTTTTTGATTGTTCGAAGAGAGTCATTGCGATGAACCGAGCAGCCGAACTCATATTAGACACTGATGTTGTGAAACGCATGATCGATGGAGAAAGGAAAGCAATTTGTCTATCTTGTAAGGGGTATACAAGTGAACAAGAATTACGAACTTGCGTTTCTTGTTATTTATCGAATCCGTCGGTTGACTTTAGTTCCTTCCAAGTGTATTTGGATACAAAAGGGAAAGGCATCATTCCGTATATGGCAAGTTACCAAACGATTGACGAGGAAAATGGCATACGCTTGCTTATGCTTCGGGATTCTACTAAGCAACTTGCAACACAAGAGGCGTTATATCAAAGTACCATGACGAAGAGAATTATTAAGGCACAAGAAGATGAGAGAAAACGTATTTCTCGTGAACTCCATGATAGTGTTGCGCAAGAAATGTTAAGCGCAGTCGTTGATTTGCGTGTATTAAAATATATGAACATTGACGATGAAGCATTGAAGAAAATTCAGCAAACGGAAGGCTCACTGATGCGTCTACTTGAAGATATTCGTCATCTTTCTGTAGAACTAAGGCCCGCTACATTAGATGATTTAGGGTTAGAAGCAGCTTTTCGCACTCATTTTAAATGGATTGAAAAAAATTATGGGTTAGTGATTAATTTCTCCGCGGATTTAAAAGCAAAACGTTATGAAGAGGAAATTGAAACTGTCGTTTACCGTGTGTGTCAAGAGGCTGTTTTCAATGCGGTAAAATATGCTGGCACAGATTTGATTGCAGTAAGTCTATTCGAACATGCGGGCAACCTTGAACTGCATGTAGAAGATGAAGGAATTGGATTCGATATTAATGAAGGTCATTCAAAAGGAACTGGCCTTGGTTTATATGGGATGAGAGAACGTGCAGAACTTGTTGGCGGGCAGTTAATCATTCAAACGAATGTTGACGAAGGAACACGAATTTGCTTAAAAGTTCCGCTTCACTAGCCTGTGAAAGGGGTGAATGAATTGAAAATCATTATTGCGGATGACCATGCTGTTGTACGGAGTGGTTTTATGCATATTTTAAATTTTCAAGAGGATATGGAAGTGGTGGCAACAGCTGCTGACGGACTCGAAGCGTACGCCCTGGTTGCGAAGCATCGACCTGATGTTATATTGATGGATTTAAGTATGCCGCCAGGTGAAAGTGGCTTGATCGCAACTGGAAAAATTCATGAGGATTTTCCAAAGACAAAAATTTTAATCTTAACGATGCATGATGATGAAGAGTATTTATTTCATGTATTGAGAAATGGTGCATCCGGATATGTATTGAAAAATGCACCTGATGAAGAACTATTGTCTGCGATACGTACAGTACATAAAGGCGATACGTATATTCATCCAACGATGGCAACGTCACTCGTCCGTGAGTTCGTCAAACAAGATATAGATGGCCCGGAAGATGACCCATTTAAAATTTTAACGAAACGCGAAATAGAAGTGTTGCCACTTGCTGCGAAAGGATACGGCAATAAAGAAATAGCTGAGAAACTATTTATCTCGGTCAAAACAGTCGAAGCGCACAAAGCGCGTATTATGGAGAAATTAAACTTGAAAAATCGACCTGAACTGATTGAATATGCACTTCGAAAAAAGTTATTAAATTTTTAAAAGGAAGGTGCGTACCTAATGGCTGAAACAGCTAAATTTAAATTTTCGCTACCTGCCCTAAGGGTATTGGAAAATGAACATCAGTATTTGTCCTATTTAATGGAAGAGTGGCATATAATTGTCCTTGCTTTTGAGCGGAATATTTATACGGTTGAAGAAGGTCATGAAGCAATACAAGCTCTTAGAAAATTAATTGTTGAGTTTATCGAACCGTTAAAAAATCACACTGAAAAAGAAGAAGCATTTTTATTCCCAATGCTAGCCCAGTACGTCGGAGATGAGCAAGGACCCGTGCAGGCAACCGAAGAAGAGCATGAAGAAATCGATGCATATATTGGGCACTTTCTCCATCATACTTTAGGAGATGTCGGTCATTTTACGATGGAAGATATGCAAAAAGTAGTAAATGATGCTGCAGAGGCATTTGAAGTACTGGCCGTGCACTTTGTTAAAGAAGAATCTATTCTATTTCCAATGGTAGATAATATTTTACGTATAGAAGAACAAGACAAACTTTATGAGCAATTGTATACACCGATTATTTAAAGAGATAACAAAAATCATTTATGACTATAAAAAGTAGGTGGTTTGCTTGATTAAGAAAGTGCAATTGCCGTTACAAACGTTAAACTTAACAGTAGGGTTCGCGGTATGGGTGTTAATCTCTTCTCTAATTCCTTTTATCGTAGAAGATATTTCGATTCCCCCGGAAAGGTTAGCAATCGTGACAGCTGTACCGATTGTGCTTGGCTCGGTTCTACGTATTCCATTTGGATACTATGCCAACATGATTGGTGCTAGATTAGTATTTTTAATTAGTTTTATTATACTGTTGTTCCCTGTGTTTTACATTAGCGCCGCTTCATCTTTTATGGATTTAATTATTGGCGGAACATTTTTAGGGATAGGCGGAGCAGTCTTTTCCGTCGGTGTCACGTCACTGCCAAAGTATTATCCAAAAGAAAAGCATGGCTTAGTGAATGGGGTATACGGGATTGGTAACTTAGGAACGGCTGTATCGACATTTACCGCGCCAATCATTGCAACACAAATTGGTTGGACAGCGACTGTAAAATTATATCTTATTGTACTAGTCATTTTCGCAGCACTTAACTTTTTCTTAGGAGATAAGGCAGAACCAAAAGTGAAAGCGCCAATTATGGATCAAATTAAGAGCGTATATAAAGATGAGAAACTATGGTTTTTTTCATTGTTTTACTTTATTACATTCGGTTCATTCGTAGCGTTCACCGTATTTTTACCTAATTTCCTAGTATCGTATTTTGGCATCGAAAAAGTGGATGCCGGTATGAGAACAGCAGGTTTTATTGTCCTAGCAACCGCATTTCGTCCAATCGGCGGATGGCTTGGAGATAAATTTCCTCCTCTAAATTTGCTCATGGTTTGTTTTGCGGGGCTAACAGGAGCAGCCGTCGTTCTAGCTTTTTCACCATCAATTGGACTATACACAGTCGGATCCTTAATTATCGCGGTCTGTGCTGGCGCTGGAAATGGATTGATTTTCAAACTTGTTCCGACATTCTTCAATAAACAAGCAGGAATTGTGAACGGAATCGTTTCTATGATGGGCGGTTTAGGAGGTTTTTTTCCACCGCTATTGCTGTCTGTCGTCTATTCAATGACAGGATCTTATTCAATTGGCTTTATGGCTTTTTCCCAAGTCGCACTCGTTAGTTTAATTCTTGTGATCTGGTTGTATTATATGGACCGATTAAAACTCGCTTCGGACGTATTTGAATCAACGGGACAAGGGATACTTGTCACAAATGCGGCAGGGACAATTGAAAGTGTAAACCCAGCTTTTACCGAATTGACGGGTTATTCCGAAGAAGAGGTCATTGGCCGAAATCCAAATATTTTAAGTTCAGGAAGACAATCATCTGAATTTTATACGACGATGTGGGGGCAAATTGGACAGGAAGGTGAATGGACAGGAAAGCTATGGAATAAAAAGAAAGATGGTGAAGAGTATTTGGAGCTTCTTTCTATCCATACAGTTACTGATTCAACTGGTGAAGTGCTCAGATATGTCGGGACATTTACAGACATTACACCTGAGTAAAAGTAGGGGCATTCGGTACATCTACCGGCTGCCCTTGCTCTATTCTACAATGAAGAGAGGCACTTGAGTTGGAAAAACGTTATTCGAGACAAACTTTATTTACGCCGATTGGTGATGAAGGGCAACGACAACTTACCGAATCGACTGTCCTAATCATCGGTTGTGGAGCGCTCGGTACGGCAACGTCTGAAACGCTAGTCCGAGCAGGTGTTAAGAAATTAATCATTGCGGATAGAGATTACGTTGAACCGTCTAATTTACAAAGGCAACAATTATTTACTGAACAAGATGCGATTGATGGGATGCCAAAAGTCATTGCAGCAAAACGTCGTTTAACAAAAATTCGCTCCGATATTGAAATTGAGACGGTCTTGGATCATATTGATGGTCCATTAATCGAACGACTCAGTAAAGATGTTCATCTTATTCTTGATGCGACTGATAACTTTGAGACGAGATTAGCAATCAATGATATTGCATGGAAAAGAGAGATTCCATGGGTTTACGGGGCTTGTGTTGGGAGTTTAAGTACAGTTTTTTCTTTTATACCAGGGGAAACTCCTTGTTTTCGATGCTTACTACCAGCTCTCCCGGCCGTTAATGAAACTTGTGACACTGCGGGCATCATTGCACCAGCCGTCCAAATAACGGCCGCCCATCAAAGTGCAGAAGCGCTTAAATGGCTATCGGGGAATAGAGGGGCAATGCGGACGAAAATGCTGACGTATGACTGTTGGCATAATACGAGTGTCGAAGCGGGAATGACTCGCTTAAAAAGAGATCTATGCGAAACATGCGGACCCAATCCTAGTTTTCCGGCTTTACAAAAAGAAACAGGAACAAGTTTCGGTGTTCTTTGCGGGCGAAAAACCGTGCAAGTGATTCCAGATAAAGACCGCTTACTGACTTTAGATGAAGTGGAAGCAGTCGCCAAGCGTCTGAATCAGCCATATAAAAAAACGCCTTACTTTGTAGAAATGAAGGTAAATGATTACCGATGTGTTATTTTTGCGAATGGGCGCTTACTCATACATGGATTAAAAGATATTCAACAAGGACGGAAGATGTATCATCAATTTTTTGGTTAATAGAGGAGGACATACTATGGCAAAAGAACATGAATATAGCAAGGATCAATCATTAGCATTGGCTGTACTCACAGTGAGTGATACACGTCACTTAGAAAATGACCGTGGTGGCGATACAATCCGTCAAATGCTTGAAAGTGAAGGGCATCAAATTGTAGCGTCATCTATTTGTAAAGATGAAAAACAAGAAATTGAGGAATCAATAAAAAAATGGTTAGAAAACCCAAATATACAGGGGATTGTTACAACAGGAGGTACCGGTTTAGGATTCAGAGATATTACACCTGAAACAATTGAGCCGTATTTTACAAAGCATATAAAGGGTTTTGGAGAATTGTTTAGAATGCTTAGTTATACGGAAGATGTCGGGTCGAAATCGTTGTTAAGTCGAGCAGAGGCAGGCATTGTTGAAGATAAAGTCATTTACATATTGCCAGGGTCAGTAAAGGCTGTAGAACTGGCGATGAAAAAGCTCGTTCTACCTGAACTACACCACATCGTGCATGAAATTACGAAACATAAAAGTGAATAAAAGAAATGGGCAACTAGTTTGAAAGTGTTTCAAACTCAAGCTGCCCATCTCTATTAATACGTTTTAAAGTTGTCGCTCAAAGTCTCCGTTTTTTCCACCCGTTTTTTTCATAAGCATAGTTGGACCGATAACCATATCCTTTCCAACCGCTTTACACATGTCATAAATGGTTAGCGCAGCGGACGTGGCAGCAGTTAAAGCTTCCATTTCGACGCCAGTAAGACCTTTTGTTTTAACTTCGGCATGAATGAGTATTTCGAAATGGTTATTCTCATGGTCAATTGCCCAGTCGAACTGCACGTCAATTCCAGTGAGTGGAAGCGGGTGACACATTGGAATGATGTTTGCAGTGTTTTTCGCAGCCATTACAGCAGCGATTTGCGCAACAGCAAAAACATCTCCTTTTTTATTTGTTCCTTCTGCAATTTGGGCGTGAATTTCTTCGTTCACGATAATGGATGACTTTGCGATGGCAACCCGTACTGTTTCAGTTTTATGTGAGACGTCAACCATTTTGGCGCGTCCTTGTTCATTGAAATGCGTTAATTTAGACAAAACAATTCAATCCTTTCGGGATGATTTACTTAAAGTATAGCAGAAATGTGAGGTTTTACGATTATGTCACTAATGAGAAAACCAATTCCAGTGAAAGAGGCTGTTCAACTTGTCATGAATCATACACAAATAGGAAGCAGTGAAAAAGTTCCGCTAGACCAAGCATATGGTCGTGTGTTAAAAGAGCCAATTATTGCGAAGCATGATGTACCTCCGTTCGATCGATCACCGTACGATGGTTTTGCGATTCGTGCAGAAGATTCGAAAGGTGCATCTGGAGAGAATCGAATTCATTTTCAAGTGATTGATGAAATTGGGGCAGGTCATTTAGCGAAACGCGGCATAGAAAAAGGTGAAGCTGTTCGAATTATGACAGGTGCGCCAATTCCGGAAAATGCAGATGCTGTTGTTATGCTGGAACAAACAATTGAGCAAGAGGACACATTTTCCCTGCGGAAACCTTTTGACACTGGCGAGAATATAGCCGTTCAAGGTGAAGACGCAAAAGAAGGAAAAGTGTTAATTGAAGCGGGGGCATTGATTCACCCAGGAACGATAGCGCTCCTAGCAACTTTTGGTTACGCGGAAGTAGAAGTCGCGAAAAAGCCGGTCGTCGGCATACTCGCAACAGGTACAGAGCTTTTACAAGTCCATGAAGAATTGACACCTGGAAAAATTCGAAATTCCAATGGTCCAATGATCGCTGCACAATTATCGCGCATGGACATTGAATATAAATCCTATGGCCTGCTTGGAGATAATCTCGATGCTTGTATGGAAATGGTTGAAAAAGCATTGGCTGAAACAGATGTCCTCATTACAACAGGCGGCGTGTCGGTAGGAGATTATGATTATTTACCTGTCATTTACGAAAAATTAGGTGCTGAAGTATTGTTCAATAAAGTTGCCATGCGTCCTGGAAGTGTGACGACTGTTGCCACGTTAGGGAGTCATTTATTATTTGGATTATCTGGCAATCCATCGGCATGTTTTACAGGCTTTGAATTATTTACACGTCCCGCGTTATTGAAAATGATGGGCGGAACAAAGCCCTATTTACCTCGAATGAAAGCCACGCTTGGCGAAGACTTCCCAAAGCCGAACCCTTTCTTACGCTTCGTGCGTGCCGTTTGGGAAATGACTGAAGAAGGTCCGGTTGCAACACCAGCGGGCTTTAATAAATCGGCCGCGGTATCGTCCATTGCAAGAGGAAATTGTATCATTGTTCTCCCAAATGGAACGAGAGGCTATACAAAAGGCATGGAAGTAGACGTTCTTTTACTAGGGGTAGAAGAAGGCGTTGCCAAGTGGGAGCTGTGAAGATCTTACATGTCGTTGGTTTTAAGGATAGTGGGAAGACAACGCTGATCTCACGCTGGGTGCGCTTGTTGAAAAGTGAAGGTCTGACGGTTTCCGTGTTGAAGCATCACGGGCATGCTTCATCTCTTGATATGCCTAACGAAAATACGGACGGAATGCAATTTTTAAATAATGGAGCGGATATGTCTCTCGTCGCTGGCGCTGGAACTGCTCAACTATTATTAAATGAAGAACCGAGTTTTGCGCAATTAGTGCACATGGCGACTTTAAACAATCCCGATGTTTTACTCATCGAAGGGTATAAAAGTGAACAAGGAAATAAAGTGGTTATAGTACGTGACGAAAAGGACTGGCAAGCGTTACAACAATTGTCAGGCATTCAATTCGTTATTGGACATGGTAAAATGAACTTACATGTAGATGTAATTGACCGGGCCGAAAAAAGCCAAGTTGATGATTGGTTTTTACAATGGGTAAAGGAGGATGGCCATGAAGCCATTTGAAATCGTAGAAGAGCCAATTGACATACAAAAATACGCAGATTATGTTCTCCATGCAAGTGCGGGGGCAGTGACGATTTTCACCGGGAATGTGCGTGAATGGACACACGGCGTTCGGACGTTATATTTGTCTTATGAAGCGTATGTCCCAATGGCCGAGAAAAAAATGGCGGAAATCGGGGCGGAAATGGAAGAGAAATGGCCAGGAATTAAAGTCGCAATCGTTCATCGTATCGGTGAACTACATATATCAGATATTGCCGTCCTAATCGCCGTCTCCTCACCTCATAGAGAGGCAGCCTACGCCGCAAATGAGTATGCTATCGAACGAATTAAAGAAGTTGTCCCGATTTGGAAAAAAGAAATTTGGGAAGACGGAGAAGAATGGATTGGTGCGCAGAAAAAATATCCGACGAAAGGGAGAAAATTGAATGATTAAAGTGCATTATTTTGCTCGTCTTCGGGAATTAACTGGGAAATCCGAAGAATTTATCGATAAAGATTACATGACGGTTCAGCAATTACTCGATTGGGCTGAAGAAAAGTATCCCGGATTTGGTAAGGATATGATTCATGTTGCAATTAATGAGGAGTACGCTTTAAAGGATGATACGATTCAAACGGGCGATGTGTGCGCATTTATTCCGCCTGTGAGTGGTGGATGAAAACCGTTGGCGTTGTACTAGCCGGTGGTTTATCTAGAAGGTTTGGTTCCCCGAAAGCATTCGCGCGGATGGGAAACAAGTACTTCTATGAATACGCAGTTGCTGCTTTAGCACCGCATTGCGATCAGATTGTGATTGTCACAAGACCTGAACTTGTTGAACGTTTCCCAAATGAGCTGAATGTCATTACGGACGATGAATCGTTTGTTGGCCTCGGTCCACTGGCTGGGATTTATTCAGTGATGAGTGTGATTGAAGCCGAACGCTATCTGGTCTTGCCTTGTGATATGCCTTATATAACGGAGAGCGTCATTGGAGGGCTAATGCTCTATCAAAAAGAATCTGTAATTGCTGTTAAAACGGATGATAATTATCATCCGCTCGTGTCGAGTTGGCATCGGCGTGTAAAAGAACAGTTACGACAGTCGCTAGAACAGAGGCGGTTGAGAGTGATGCAATTGTTAAATGAAGTCGAAACATTGTGGATAGACGGCGATCGTTTCACGAAGCATGCAAACAAAGTATTTAAAAATATAAATTATGAAACTGAATTAGAAAGAGGTGAAGAAAATGAGTGCAATGGTTGATCAATTAGGCCGACCGATTCGTGATTTAAGAATATCAGTGACGGATCGTTGTAATTTTAGGTGTACGTATTGCATGCCGAAAGAGATATTTGGCGACGATTATGCATTTTTACCGAAAGACGAGCTCTTATCATTTGAGGAGATTGAGCGGTTTGCCCAAATATTTGCAGATCTTGGGGTGAAAAAACTTCGGGTTACGGGTGGAGAGCCACTGATGCGAAAAGACATTTCAATATTGGTGGGCAAGCTGCTTAAGATTGATGGCATTGAAGACGTAGGGCTTACAACGAATGCAGTATTACTGCGCCAACATGCACAAGCACTTTACGATGTGGGACTCCGTCGCTTAAATATAAGTTTAGACGCTCTGAATCCCGAGGTTTTTGGCGCAATAAACGGTCGAGGCGTAAAACCAGATTTTATCCTGTCTAATATTGATTTCGCTCAAAAAATTGGTTTTGAAATTAAAGTCAATATGGTCGTTGAAAAAGGGGTCAATGAAAGTGAAATTATTCCAATGGCGACCTACTTTAAAGAGCGCGGGATCATGCTTCGCTTCATCGAGTTTATGGATGTCGGAAATGACAATGGGTGGAGCTTTGAAAAAGTCATTACGAAAAAAGAAATTTACCATATGTTAAAAGAAATTTATAACATTGAACCGGCCGAACAGCATTACTACGGAGAGGTAGCCAAGCGCTATCGTTATCAAGACAACGGTGCAGAAGTTGGATTTATCACATCCGTATCAGAGTCATTTTGCTCAACTTGCACACGAGCAAGATTGTCTTCTGATGGGAAACTGTTCACTTGTTTATTTGCCTCTGATGGATTTGACTTAAAGGCTTTAATTCGTAGTAATAAAACAGATGAAGCACTTGTGGAATCGATTCGAAAGGTTTGGGAACGCAGGGCGGATCGTTATTCAGATGAACGGACAGAACAAACTGCAAAAAACCGTAAAAAAATTGGCATGGGGTATATTGGCGGCTGACGTTTTTTAAGGAAAGGGCGAAACTTAATTGAAGCAAACGATATTTATTACAAGAAAATTACCTGAAGAGGTTATCCAACCGTTACGTGAAAAGTTTACGGTACGTATGTGGGAGGAAGAAGAGATTGAGGTGCCTGTTGATGTACTAAAAAAAGAAGTGCAACAGGCGGATGCACTTTGGACGACAATATCTGATCAGATTACGAAAGAAATCATGACTAGTGCCCCAAACTTAAAAGTAATCGCGAATCTTGCGGTTGGCTTTAATAATATCGATGTTGAAGCGGCAAAGGAGCTAGGTATCACTGTAACAAATACGCCGGATGTGCTAACAGAAACAACGGCAGACCTTGCCTTTGCCTTACTTCTCGCTTCAGCACGACGTATTACAGAAGCAGAACGTGTCTTACGTGACGGTAAATGGACGTCTTGGGCGCCGATGCAACTGACAGGGATGGATGTGTTTGGCGCTACTCTAGGTATTATTGGCATGGGAAGAATCGGTGAAGCAGCTGCAAAGCGAGCGAAAGGATTCGATATGAATGTCTTATATTACAATCGTACGCGTAAACTCGAAGCAGAAGAAAAGTACGGGTTTAGCTATGCAGAACTCGACAGTTTATTACAACAGTCCGATTTCGTACTTATTTTTGCCCCGTTGACGGAAGAAACGAAAAATATGATTGCCAAACGAGAACTCGGGTTAATGAAGAAAACCGCGATTCTGTTAAACGTTGCGCGCGGCGGCATTGTGAATGAACAAGACCTTTACGATGCATTAAAAAATGGTGATATTTGGGGTGCAGGCCTGGATGTATTCGAAACAGAACCAGTCCCATTAAACCATCCTTTATTAACGTTACCTAATGTAACCGTCCTGCCACATATCGGAAGTGCGAGCATCCAGACGCGACTTGCGATGATGAAGATGAACCAGAAAGCGATTATGGATGTGCTAGAGGGACGCGTTCCGAAGAATGTTGTTATTTAAAAAAACTTAGAGGGTATACATAACCAATTAGTTCAGACTCATGGGTGGAATTATTCGTAAAAATAGCCAATTCAAATGGACTGCAGTCATGCAGATTTTTGAATTGGCTTTTTCGTTTAGTCAATTTCATAATTCAATCTTTTCGCTGCGCGGATACAATATATAGTTCAATCAATTTCATAATTAAGTTTTGCAAGTTAAGGTAATTATGAAATTGACTCAGTTGAGTTAAACCTTTCTCAACTATATATCGTATCGGCTTAGCGGTTTTAGGTAATTATGAAATTGACTCAATTGAATTAAAAATGAAAAGTTTTGCATAGTGTGGAATAGATTAGGAAGGATATTTTCGATCATCACCAAACTGTAGCGTATTCAGTTATGACGAGGAATCGCTTGATGTTCAGATAGGACCTATTTTTAATCAACTGTTTTAACAGTTTTAGTGTAATAACAAAGATTAATAGTGTTAAAAGGGAGAGAATAGGTATGAATTTTTCATTCACAGAAGAACAGAAAATGCTGCGCAGTACGGTTAGGGCATTTGTTGATAAAGAAATTATGCCTCATATTGCAGAATGGGATCGAAAAGGGCAATCAGATCCTACGATTTATACAAAACTAGCCGATCTTGGTTTAATGGGTGTTTGCATTCCTACAGAGTACGGCGGCAGTGGTATGGACTATAATTCTCTAGCAATTGTTTGTGAGGAATTGGAGAGGGGGGATACTGCATTTCGGACTGCAGTTTCTGTCCACACAGGATTAAATAGCCTGACAATCCTGCAATGGGGTAATGAAGCGCAAAAGCAAAAATATCTTGTTCCACAGGCGAGTGGAAAGAAGATTGGCGCGTTTGGTTTAACTGAACCTGCGGCTGGTTCGGATGTTGTTGCATTACAAACAACCGCCGTAAAAGATGGCGATAATTATATATTAAATGGTCAAAAAACGTGGATTTCCTTATGTGATGTTGCCGATCACTTCCTCGTGTTTGCCTATACAGGCGACCGATCGGATAAACATAAAGCAATCTCAGCATTCATTGTTGAGAGAACTTGGGAAGGTTTTTCTTCGGTTGCCACAAAGGGGAAGTTAGGCATTCGTGCGGGTAATACAGGAGAGCTCTTCTTTGAGGATGTCAAAGTACCAAAAGAGAATTTATTAGGCGAAGAAGGAGAAGGCTTTAAAATTGCGATGTCTGCGCTAGATAATGGTCGATTTACCGTTGCAGCTGGGGCGGTCGGACAAATTATGGCTTGTATGGAAGCGAGCGTAAAATATTGCCATGAACGTAAAACTTTCGGCAAGGATATTGGACGACATCAACTCGTTCAACAAATGATTGCCAATATGGAGGCAGGCTATCAAATGAGTCGCCTACTCGTTTACCGCGCGGGCGAATTAAAAAATGCAGGCGAGCGAAATACAAGAGAAACATCTCTCGCAAAGTGGCAAGCTTGTGATTTTGCGAATAAAGCTGCGGATGACGCTGTTCAAATTCATGGTGCATACGGTTATTCGGATGAATATCCGGTAGAGCGGTATTTACGAAATTCTAAAGCGCCTGTCATTTATGAAGGGACACGAGAGATTCACACGGTCATGCAAGCGGAATATGTATTAGGATACAGAGAAGATAAGCGATTAAATAAAATGCTACCTGCTTGGCAAGATGATTTATAAAGTTTTGACCTTCTTCGATTTCTTTGATTGCGGATTCCTTTTATTGCAGATTCCTTTTATTGCAGAAATAGACGAAGAGTCGCTCCTATTGCATTCTTTAGCTCCCGAGAAAGCGACCATAGCAAATCTCCTGGCATACCACTAATTCAGAATAGGATATGGATTCTGATGATTTGAGATAAAGAATAATATTTGTGAAAAAAATGTGACAGATAGGTTTCGTTGATATGATGATAATGAAAGCGGATACACCTTGGTGTATTATTCTAAATTAGCAGTTAATTTTAAAAAATCAGTTGACGGATTAAAAAATACGCGGTAAGATAGCATCAATCCAATCGAGTTGGTGATTGAAATCATTCGAAATGAAATTGAAGGAGCGATAAGAAAACCGCATTCCTTTAAAATAAAAAATAAAATCGTTGATGAGGAAAAAGTAAATAGAGTCTTGTATTTACAGAGAGCCGGTATTGGTGGAAGCCGGCAGTGCAACTATTTGCGACATCCCCTCGGAGTGAGTGACTAAACGGGAAACCAATTAGGTCATTCCGGGCGTATCTAGCTACGCTCGTTATGAATGAATAGACTTGTCTATTCGTGAGGTGGCTTATTGCCACGAAACAGGGTGGTACCATGAAAGCTTTTTCATCCCTATATGAAGAACGATGTTTCTTTGTGTGGGATGAAGAGGCTTTTTGTTTTTGAAAAAATACGTCAGGAGGAGTTTTGCAATGAATACTGGAGGTCAAGCAGTGGAAGTTTTTACAGAAAAGCCAATGAAAAATGATGAATTAAAGCAATTGAATGATGGGTCTGCAGTACTCATTCAAGCTTTAAAGGATCAAGAAGTAGAAATCATTTTTGGTTACCCTGGCGGTGCAGTTCTACCAATTTATGATGCGTTATATAAAAATCCAATTTCACATGTGCTTGCTCGTCATGAACAAGGTGCGATACATGCAGCTGAAGGGTATGCACGTGTCTCAGGAAAGCCTGGTGTGGTCATTGCAACATCTGGACCAGGTGCTACGAACTTAGTAACAGGAATAACAGATGCAATGATGGACTCTTTACCACTCGTTGTTTTCACAGGTCAAGTTGCACAAGAAGTCATTGGAACGGATGCTTTCCAAGAAGCTGATATTATCGGCATTACACAACCAATCACAAAGCATAATTACCAAGTAAATGACATAAATGATTTACCTAGAATTATTAAAGAGGCCTTTCATATTGCTTCAACAGGAAGAAGAGGGCCTGTACTCGTTGATATTCCTAAAAATATTGCAACTGATTTATTTGAACCAGTTGATGTTGAAAGTAAAGCTGTAGAGGTGAATTTGCCAGGCTATCAGCCAACAACAAAGCCAAACTTTTTACAAATTCAAAAAGCCGCTTCAGCAATTTCCGAAGCAAAGAAGCCGTTACTTCTTGGCGGAGCAGGAATCCTGCATGCACAAGCGATGGAAGAATTCAAAACATTTGTTGAACGACACCGTATTCCGGTTGTCAATACATTGCTTGGATTAGGCAGTATTCATGGCGAGCATGAATTATTTCTAGGCATGGCTGGGATGCATGGAACGTACACTGCCAACATGGCAATAAACGATTGCGATTTACTCGTGAATATCGGCGCAAGATTTGACGACAGGCTTACCGGTAATTTACAGAAATTTGCACCGAATGCGAAAGTGATACACATCGATATTGACCCTGCTGAAATCGGCAAAAACGTCCCAACGGAAATTCCAATCGTTGCAGATGCAAAAGAGGCTTTAAGTGAGTTGTTGAAACAAGAGGTTTCTTCTCCGAATACTAGGGAATGGGTGGCGCACTTGAAAAAGTCAGCCGAAGAATATCCACTCTGGTACAAAGAAGATGACTCGTGCTTATTGCCGCAACAAGCTGTTCAGCTTATCCACCGAATTACAAAGGGAGACGCGATTGTCACAACTGATGTAGGGCAACACCAAATGTGGGCTGCACAATATTATTCTTTAAATAATCCAGACCATTGGGTAACGTCAGGCGGACTCGGTACGATGGGCTTCGGATTTCCAGCGGCAATTGGTGCTCAACTAGCCAAGCCGAATGCGAGAGTCGTGTCAATCGTCGGGGATGCTGGTTTCCAAATGACAGCACAAGAGCTCTCTTTGCTTCAAGAATTAAGAATACCTGTAAAAGTCGTAATATTGAATAATGAAAGCCTCGGAATGGTCCGTCAGTGGCAAGAAACATTTTATGAAGAAAGGTATTCAGAGTCGTTAATTCCTGTTCAACCTGATTTCGTAAAGCTAGCCGAAGCATACGACTTAAAAGGTTACCGAATTAATTCAGCAGAAGAAGCAGAAGCCATTTTTGAAGAAGCACTCTTATCTGATGAACCGGTTGTCATTGACTGTCGCGTTAAGCAACTTGAAAACGTCTATCCAATGGTTGCACCAGGTAAAGGATTAAGTGAAATGATTGGGGTGAGGGAAGAATGAGAAGAGTCATCACGGTAACAGTGATTAATCAAAGTGGTGTACTTAACCGCGTGACTGGGCTACTAATGAAACGGCAGTTCAATATCGAAAGCATTACAGTCGGGCATACCGAGCAATACGGGATGTCAAAAATGACATTTATCGTTCATGTGGAAGATGAGCGGAAAATTGAACAGCTCGTGAAGCAATTACAAAAACAAATTGATGTCATTAAAGTTGATGACATTACCGACAAAGCAATCGTGATGCGTGAGCTTGCACTCATCAAGGTCGTTTCACCGCCTCATATGCGAAGCGAGATGAATAGTATCGTTGAACCATTTCGAGCAACAGTGATCGATACAGGGAAAAACGTGATTACGTATCAAGTAACCGGTAATCCAGAAAAAATTGAAGCATTTATCGATTTAATCAAGCCATATGGCATTAAAGAACTCACTCGAACAGGGGCCACGGCATTTGTTCGGGAAACACAAAAAACACATATACCACAGTTATCCATTTTAAAATAAATGACTTTGTCAAATGAGTCAAATTCATAATTACCCAAAACCGCTAAGCTGATACAATATATAGTGGAGAACGGTTTAACTCAACTATATATTGTATCAGCTTAGCGAAAAGGTTGGATTATGAAATTGACTAAAATATATTGTTGGTTCAGTAAAGGCAATCAACAGCGGATATTTAACAATTCAAATATAAAAAACAAACTATTAGGAGGAATTTATAATGGCTAAAATGTACTATAACGATAATATTAACGAAGGTGTTTTACAAGATAAAAAAGTTGCAATCATTGGATACGGTTCACAAGGTCATGCACATGCACAAAACTTAAAGGACTCAGGATTTGACGTAGTCGTAGGTGTTCGTCCAGGAAAATCATTCGATGCAGCAAAAGAAGATGGTTTACAAGTAGCGACAGTGAAAGAAGCAGCTGAACAAGCAGATCTTGTAATGGTTCTCCTGCCAGATGAAAGACAAAAGAAAGTTTACGAGGAAGAAATCGAGCCAGTTCTCACTGAAGGAAAATCACTTGTGTTTGCACACGGCTTTAACGTTCACTTCGGAGAAATTAAACCACCTGCAAACGTTGACGTATTCCTAGTTGCACCAAAAGGACCGGGTCATCTAGTTCGCAGAACGTACGAAGCAGGCGCAGGTGTTCCAGCACTCTTTGCAGTTTATCAAGACGCATCAGGTCAAGCGAAAGACGTTGCACTTGCTTACGCAAAAGGCATTGGTTCTGCACGTGCGGGTGTTCTAGAGACGACGTTCAAAGAAGAAACAGAAACAGATCTATTCGGAGAGCAAGCAGTACTTTGCGGTGGCACAACTGCACTTGTAAAAGCAGGTTATGAAACGCTTGTAGAAGCTGGTTACCAGCCTGAACTCGCATACTTTGAAACTCTACACGAGTTGAAATTAATTGTTGACCTTATGTACGAAGGCGGATTATCCGGAATGCGCTACTCCATTTCAGATACAGCACAGTGGGGCGATTATGTAGCGGGAGATCGCATTATCGATGCGGGTACGAAAGATAGAATGAAAGAATTACTTGCGGAAATTCAATCAGGTGAATTCGCAAAAGGTTGGATTAAAGAAAACGCAGAAGGACGTCCTAACTTCAACGCAATTACAGAAAAAGAAGAGCAGCACAGCATCGAACAAGTCGGTGAAAAACTACGTGATATGATGCCGTTTGTGAACGCATCGAAAAAACAAGAAGAGAAAGAAGTGGTGGCTAGTGCGAAAAATTGACATATTCGATACGACGCTACGTGACGGTGAACAGGCTGCAGGAATTAACTTAAATACAGCTGAAAAGTTAGAAATCGCACGTCAACTAGAAAGATTCGGGGCAACAATTATCGAAGCAGGATTTCCTGCTTCGTCCCCCGGAGATTTCGAAGCTGTTCAACGTATTGCAAATACAGTGAAAAACTCAACAGTAACAGGGCTTGCACGTACTGTGACAAAAGATATCGATACATCCTGGGAAGCGCTAAAAGGCGCTGAACAGCCACATATTCATATATTCTTAGCGACATCGCCGATTCATATGAATTATAAACTTAAAAAATCTCCAGAAGAAGTGGTCGAACTTGCAGTTGATGCTGTTAAATATGCGCGTAAGAAATTCCCATTGGTACAATGGTCGGCTGAAGATGCATTTCGTTCTGATCCCGACTTCCTCGTTCACATCGTCAATAAAGTCATTGCTGCAGGTGCTACGACAATCAATATCCCGGACACAGTTGGTTACGCAACACCGGTTGAATACGGTGCATTGTTTAAATACTTAAAAGAAAATGTAACAGGTATAGATAAAGTGAAACTATCAGCTCATTGTCATAACGACTTAGGAATGGCGACTGCGAATACAATCGCTGCAATTGAAAATGGCGCGGACCAAATTGAAGGAACGATTAACGGCATAGGTGAAAGAGCTGGAAACGTTGCGCTAGAGGAAATTGCTGTTGCGCTTCATATTCGAAAAGACATTTACGGTTTTGACACGGATGTTAATTTACAAGAAATTAAACGAACGAGCCAGCTCGTCAGTCAGTTAACAGGCGTCGTTATTCAGCCAAATAAAGCGATTGTTGGAAAAAATGCTTTTGCGCATGAATCTGGTATTCACCAAGACGGCATGTTGAAAAATCCTGAAACATACGAAATCATTACACCAGAATTAATTGGAGAGAAAGCTGTTCCACTCGCACTAGGGAAGCACTCGGGCCGCCATGCGTTTAAAGATCGTGCGATATCCATGGGCTTTGATTTGAGCGAAGAGAAACTAAACGAAGCTTTCGTAGCGTTTAAAGAGCTTGCAGACCGGAAGAAAGAAATTACAGAAGATGATTTATTTGTTCTCTTTACTGATCAACAAATCGATAGCGGAGATACACCTATTTACGAGTTAACGAATGTGCAAGTCCAATACGGAACGGCGAATATTCCAACTGCCACAGTTTCCGCAATTGCACCGAATGGAGAGACGATTAGTAAAGCGGCAACAGGCTCCGGTTCAGTAGAGGCGATCTTCAATACGTTAGAAGAACTTGTCCAAGGGAAGGTTCATATTCTTGATTATCGTGTGACTTCGATTGGAAAAGGGCGCGATGCACTTGGAGAAGCACTGGTAAACTTAAGTTATAACGGCCAAGTTTCAACGGGTCGAGACGTCGCACAAGATGTACTTGAAGCATCAGCGAAAGCCTATTTAAATGCAATTAACCGTCAATTAATTAAAGCAGATGTACGTGTCAAAGAAGCATCTGTCACATCGTAAATGAATAAGTGATCACCCTCATAAGGGGTTTAATAATCAGAATCTTGTAATGATGCCCAACTATTTGTGATATATTGCATATAGGATAAAGTGAAACGCAACAAAACTAAGGAGGAGTGCTTATTATGAGAAAAAGAATAGCAGTATTACCAGGCGATGGGATTGGACCGGAAGTAACGGAAGCAGCGGTAAAGGTGCTTCAAGTCATTGGAAGAAGATTTAAACATACATTTGATGTGGAATATGGTTCTATTGGCGGCGAGGCGATTGATAAATATAAAACGCCACTACCGGATGAAACAATTGAGCTTTGCCAACAGAGTGATGCTATTCTTCTCGGGGCAGTCGGTGGACCGAAATGGGATAAGAATCCAGCAGAATTAAGGCCTGAGAAAGGCTTGCTTGCAATTCGTAAACACTTCGACTTATTTGCGAATTTAAGACCTGTCATTGCGGTACCATCTTTGCTGAAAGCATCTCCTCTAAAAGAAGAAGTTGTGAAAGATGTAGATTTAATGATTGTTCGTGAGTTAACAGGTGGACTTTATTTCGGAGAACCGAGTAAACGAACAGAAAAAGCTGCCTTCGATACATTAGTTTATACTAAAAAAGAAATTGAACGTATTGTTGAAAAAGCTTTTGAACTAGCGCGTTTACGTAAAGGAAAAGTGACTTCAGTCGACAAGGAAAACGTTCTTCAGTCTAGTAAACTTTGGCGAGAAGTCGTTGAAGAGAAGAAAAAAGGATACCCAGATGTGGAAGTTGAACATATGTTAGTCGACTCAGCAGCGATGCAACTTGTCACAAATCCGTGTGCATTCGATGTGGTCGTTACGGAAAATATGTTTGGTGATATTTTAAGTGATGAAGCATCAGTCATTACTGGATCACTCGGCGTTCTGCCATCAGCGAGCATTCGAGCGGACGGATTTGGCATGTATGAACCGATTCACGGAACGGCTCCAGACATTGCTGGGCAAGGGAAAGCGAATCCAGCTGCAACGATTTTATCAGTTGCGATGATGTTAAAATATTCATTTGGCTTAGAGGAAGAGTGTGCTGCAATAGAAGAAGCAGTTAATGCTGTTTTTGAAGATGGATTTTATACAGCAGACTTAGCATCTCCGGCTGACCGTGTCCTTTCTACAAACGAGTGGACAGACAAAGTAGTAGATGAACTGGACCTTCAATCGGTTTGTAATGACATTATGCATGCGTATATCTAAATAAAAGGAGAAGGGTTTAATGCCGAAAACAATTATTGAAAAAATCTGGAATAAACATATTGTACACGAAGAACAGGGAAAGCCTGACTTACTCTATATTGACCTTCACCTTTTGCATGAAGTAACGTCGCCACAAGCATTTGAAGGATTACGACTGGCTAACCGTAAAGTGCGTCGCCCAGATTTATGTTTTGCAACAATGGATCATAATGTTCCGACACGAAATTTACCATTCATTTCAGATCCTATTGCGAAGAAACAAGTGACAACTTTGCAAAAGAACTGTGATGAGTTTGGAATTCCACTTGCCAATATGGAGCATCCTGACCAAGGAATTGTTCATATTATTGGACCTGAACTTGGACTTACACAGCCAGGTAAAACGATTGTATGTGGAGACAGTCACACTTCAACGCACGGTGCATTTGGTGCAATTGCATTCGGGATTGGTACGAGTGAAGTAGAACACGTGCTTTCTACACAAACATTATGGCAAGCTCGTCCTAAAACAATGGAAGTTCGCATAAATGGAGAACTCGGTTTCGGTGTAACTGCAAAAGATATTATTTTAGCAATCATCGCCAAGTTTGGCATCGATATGGGGACCGGTCATATTATCGAATATACGGGTGAAGCAATTCGTAATTTATCAATGGAAGAAAGAATGACAGTTTGTAATATGTCGATTGAAGCAGGGGCAAAAGCAGGATTAATTAGCCCGGATGAAACAACCATTTCGTATTTGAAAGGCCGTCGACATGTACCGACCGGTGAAGCATTTGAAAAAGCGAAGGCAGAGTGGCTGGCTTTGGCAACAGACGAAGGGGCCACGTACGATACGGTTGTGGAAATTGACGCGAATGAAATCGAACCATTTGTTACATGGGGAACGAACCCATCCATGGGATCTGGTATCTCAAATCGTGTTCCGTCAGTAGACGATTATACTTCAGCATCCGATAAAGAAGCATTAACAAAAGCGCTTGACTATATGGGGTTAGAAGAAGGCATGCCGCTTACATCGATTGACATTCAACACGTATTTATCGGCTCGTGTACAAATGCGCGACTTAGCGATTTACGTGCAGCTGCAAAAGTGGTAGAAGGTAAAAAAGTCCATGAATCAGTGACAGCGATTGTCGTCCCAGGATCACGTACTGTGAAGAAGCAGGCTGAAGCGGAAGGGCTTGATAAAGTATTTCTTGAAGCTGGATTTGAATGGCGCGAATCAGGATGCAGTATGTGTTTAGCAATGAACGATGACGTCGTTCCAGCTGGCGAAAGATGTGCCTCAACGTCAAACCGAAACTTCGAAGGTCGACAAGGGGCAGGATCAAGAACACACCTCATGAGCCCAGCAATGGCAGCAGCGGCAGCAATTGCAGGACACTTTGTTGATGTCAGAGAACTAAACGTGGCACACGCTTAAGAAGGGAGGGCATTTCATTGGAACCAATTAATAAAGTGAAAAGTGTTATTGCACCGTTAAACAGAACGAATGTCGATACAGACCAAATTATTTCCAAAGAGTTTTTAAAGAGAATTGAAAGGACTGGATTTGGGCGGTATTTATTTTACCATTGGCGCTTCGATGCGGAAGGTAAAGAAAAGAAAGATTTTGTTTTAAATGATGAGCGCTATAAAGAAGCAAGTATACTAGTTGCGCACGAAAATTTTGGTTGTGGTTCGTCAAGGGAACACGCACCTTGGTCTATTTTAGATTATGGATTTAAAGTAGTCATTGCGCCAAGTTTTGCAGATATTTTTTATAATAACTGTATGAAAAATGGCCTCCTTCCAATTCGTTTAGCTGTTTCAGAAGTAGAACAACTGCTAGAAAAAGGCCAAGAGGCAGCATATTCTGTTGAAGTGAATTTAGAAGAACAAACAGTAATAACCGAAGATGGCGATACGTATGCGTTTTCGATCGATCCGTATTATAAAAAGATGCTATTAAATGGTTGGGATGAAATTGAACTGACATTCCAATACGAAGATAAAATTCGTGCATACGAGGAAAAGTTAGCGCATATCGTTTGATAGATTAACTTTAATCTTAATATTAAGGCGACCCTCATTTTCGATGAAAGGTCGCCTTTTTATGGCTGCGCTGCACCTCCGTTCGGACCTATCCTGAGTTCAGGCCGAGGTTCATTTAAAAAAATTAATAGGATGGTATAATCAAATGGACGGACTAAATTAATTAAGAAGGATTCCAAGAGTTTAAGAGGTGATGAAAATTGAAGATTGGTTTAATCGGTTGTGGTTCAATTGGTCAATTTTTATTAGAGAAGATGAATAAAGAGAAATTATTTCCTCATTATAAAGTTAGCGCTGTTTTCGATGCACGCGAGAAGTCTGTAGGAAAATTACAGGAACTCGCCGAGCGGTATCAGTTTGAAAGCTTTCAAGACTTAGATACATTTTTAGATTCAGATATTGATGTTGTGGTTGAATGTGCGAACATTCAATTTGTAAATGAATACGCAACGAAGATTGTTGCGCGAAAAGATTTACTGCTCATTAGTATCGGGGCGTTAGCGAATACATATTTATACGATGAAATAGCGTCTATTGCCAAGGTGAATGGAAACAAAGTTTATTTACCAGCGGGTGCTATTGGTGGATTAGATATTGTGAAAGCAGCGAATGTTATGGGGGGGCTGCATACTGTAAGCCTTATTTCACGTAAACCTTCAGAAGCTTTATCAGGCGAATTAATTGCAAATGAAACGATTTTATTTGAAGGCACAGCTAGAGATGCGATTGAAAAGTTTCCTAAGAATGCCAATGTGGCCATCGCTTTGTCGCTAGCCGGAATTGGGATTGAAAAGACCTCCGTTACAATTATAGCCGATCCAAATGTCGATAAAAATATTCATACAATCCAGGCGAAGGGTGAATTTGGACAAACGGAAATCACAATTTCAAACAACCCATCGCCGGCAAATCCAAAAACGAGTTATTTAACATCTTTGAGTATATTATCTGCGTTACAATCATTGGAACAACAAATTTCAATCGGTTAAAGTGAAAGAATTTATGTTGTATCTGCACAAGGTAAAAAAATCTGCATAAATTAGATAAAGGGCTATATCTTAAGATAACAGTTATTCAAGCATAAATGTAAGCGCTTTCCATTAGATTAATGTATAATTATGTTAACCGTATAAACATACAGCCACTAAAGTCCAAATAGTATGTTAAATGCAGTTGTTTTAAATGTAGTGTTTTTAAGGAGCGAGTTTTCGGCTCCTTGTTTTGCACTATTTAGTTTAAATCGGTGGAAGGGGGAGTTAAGATGAAAGTAGAAAAGTTAACCGGTATGGTAAGGGAAGCTTTACAATTACCAAAGGCAACTGTAAAGAATTTGGGAAGAGTTGGAGGAATGACGAATTTAAATTATTTGGTTGAAATAAATTCAGAGCCATATATCGTCAGGATTCCTGGAAATGGAACAAAAGCATTAATTAATAGAGTTGAAGAAGAGGAAAATTTAAAGTTAGGTTCCGACCTTGGGATTAATCCGGAACTTGTTTATTTTAATGCGAGTAGTGGGTTGAAAATTACAAGGAAAATTGAAAATGCACAGACATTGACACAAGATACTGCTAAAGGTGAAGAGATGTTGGTGAAAGCGGCGGAAATCTTTAAGAAGCTTCATCACTCAACTAAAAAGATGGGCAATCAGTTTAAGCTATTTGAGATGATGGCGCATTATGAAACGCTTGCTTTAAGAGCGGATGGAGATTTTTATAGCGGATTTGAAAAAGTGAAAGAGCAGATTAAGGAATTACAATATAAATTTAATGCATTTTTAATTGTAGAAACGCCATGCCACATTGATCCGGCTTGCTCGAATTTTATACTCGATGATGAAGGTAGGGTGTATTTAATTGATTGGGAATATGGTGGCATGTTCGATCCGATGTGGGATGTGGCAGCATTCGCATTGGAGTCAGGGCTCTCGAAGAGTGAGGAAGCCAAATTCCACAGTTATTATTTTCAAAGAGAAGTAACAGCAAAAGAGCAAGAGAGGATTTTGCTTCATAAAATTTTCCAAGATTATTTATGGAGCCTATGGACGGTATTTAAAGAAGAAAAAGGTGATGATTTTGGTTTGTATGGCTATCGTCGATTTGAGCGCGCGAAAACCAATATCGAACTCTATTATCAAATATATGAAGTGAACTACAATGCGCAATGATTTTTTTACTAGTATATAAAAGCAGTGGATGAATGGTAAACATTCTACTCCACTGCTTTTTTTAGTTCAAAGTTAGAAATGAGAATATCGATGTACAATTACTCGACCCGTTTTGAATTTTGCGTGACTTCTTGAAAGGGTTTACTCCTGTCTTTAAAAGTGTTATCTTGATAGGGTCCGAAAAAATATCAACTAACGGCCACGATAACGCTTCCTGTTTACTTTCAGTGAAGTTTTTTTCTATTGTGAATAAGAATTAACTGTTTTTGAGCGCTTTGAAGCAATTTTAGTATAATACTGTTTTATTGAAGGAGGATATATATATGGATTTTTCACCTTGGGTATTATTTACAGATATCGGTTTGATATCATTACTTTTGCTTGTAGGCACAATTATTCGAGCGAAAGTTAAATTTGTACAAAAAATGTTTTTGCCGGCGAGTATTATTGCTGGGATTCTTGCGTTAACATTCGGTCCAAATGGCTTTGGACTCCTACCATTTTCCGACCAAATGAAGACGTATCCCGGAATTTTAATTGCAGTCATTTTCGGGACGCTTCCTCTGCTGTCGCCAAGAATTGATTGGAAGGCAATTAAAACGAGAGTGGGAAGTATGTGGGCCTATTCTCAACTTGCAATGGTTCTCATGTGGGGCGGCGGTTTATTATTTGCAATGTTATTTTTAAATCCATTTTGGGACGGGCTACATGATGGATTTGGCTTATTGCTTGCTGCTGGTTTTGTAGGGGGCCACGGGACTGCTGCCGCAATAGGTGCAACATTCGCGCAGAACGGTTGGGAAGAAGCGACGTCTTTGGCAATGACTTCTGCAACTGTTGGAATTATTAGTGCAATCTTGATTGGCATTTTATTTATTAAACGGGGTTCTACAAAGGGACAGACATCATTTCTGGCTTCCTTTTCCGACTTGCCGAATGAACTACGAACTGGGTTGATTCCACCAGGGTCACGAGTTAAGTCAGAAACAGATACAGTATCCTCTATATCTATTGATCCGTATGTATTTCATTTTGCAATTGTTACGATTATTGCGATGGGCGGATATTACTTAAGCCAACTTGGTGCGATGTTAATCCCGAGTGTGGTCATTCCAGCATTTTCACTGGCCTTCCTTGTAGGCCTTCTCGTGAAGAAGATTTTAAATTCAACTAATACAGAGAAATATGTGAGTACGGCTGTGGTGGACCGCATTAGCGGAAGTGCAACAGACATTCTTGTTGCATTTGGAATCGGGTCTATTAGTATTTCAGTGGTACTTGATTATGCTGTTCCGCTACTTATTTTATTTGTATTCGGCTTACTCTTTGCTTACCTATTTTTCTCAATCCTATCGAAAAGGTTTTTTGAACAGTATTGGTTTGAAAAAGGAATTTTCACTTGGGGCTGGACAACAGGTACTGTCGCAATGGGCATGGCTTTATTAAGAATTGTAGACCCTGATTCTGAAAGTAAAACGCTTGATGATTATGGATTGGCGTATATTCCAATTGCGCCGGTAGAAATTTTATTAGTTACGTTTGCACCTTTGTTTGTGTTGAATTCACAAAGTTGGATTTTCGTCTCGCTAGTGTTTGGTTTTTCCTTGCTTATTTATGGCATGGCTATTAAATATAAGTGGCTTAATCGGACAAGCGCAACAAAATAAATTAATCGTTAAAACTTCAAAAAACGTCTTTGCAATGAAACCCATTGTGAAGACGTTTTTTATATAGCTATTCCAAGCAAATTGGCCTATATTCGGTATAATAAGAGTATATGAATCGAAATGGTGTAGAGGTGAGAAAGCGAATGCTCGGTTTATTCAATCTAAAGACGATGTTTATGAAAATGCGTAAGCGGCAGCTTCAGTTAGCGATTTATTATCCGAAACAAATCTACGAGCCGCTTGCTAGGCGTGAAATGAAGGCAATTCTAACTCAATTCAACGATATGTTTTACGCAGCCTATCCAGAGAAGCTACATGAGAATTCTCAACCTATATTAGACTATCAACCTCGTTCACATAAAAAACAGTACGAAGTTCAACGGGCGATAAAGTTATGTAAATCACAAAAAGTACGTAGAAAAGAGCTTATTAAAATCGAAGAATATCTAAATTTGCAGTATATTGTCGAAGAGCAAATCGCTTATTACGACAAAGTATTAAAAAAAGCACAAGTGACAAGACAAAAAATATCGACCGAAACGTTCACGTCTTTTTTCCCGCAATTATATGAGGAACGCATAAATTATCTCGACAAAATTGAGCAATCTTGTCTCAATAAAATAAGGAAGTTAGATGATGAAAAACGACTGTGTGAACAAGCGATTCATGATTTAATGCATAATCATCAAAGTTTTTGGGGAGAGGCGAGTCGGTTAATCGGCAGTATGGTGGCAGAATCTGTCAAGCACGTCGTGAATGTCGTTGATCAAACATTTAAAGGTAAATGACATAGGGAGTGTAATTGACATTTGTTGCAATAAATGAATCGAATATGAGCACCAGATAACAACCAATGGAGGCAGAAAAAATGATAGGACGTAATGATCCATGTAGTTGTGGGAGTGGAAAAAAGTATAAAAGATGTTGTGATTCGTCCGGAACTAACTTGATGGATATTATTGTTAATGAAGAGCTTGATCTTATTTTAACAAATTTCTTTGAGACTTATCCACAAGGGAAAGATAAAGAAGAAATGCTTGTTGTTATGAGAGAATGGATTAGCCATTTATCGGATAGTTGGGACAAAGAGCACATTGAAGAAGCGTCTAGTGAGTATTACCTCTTTATAAAAAATAATAAAAGTTGGCGCTCCTATGTAAAGCGGCAACAAGCCATTGTGAAACGTGCAGCAGTTTTAAATGTATTGAAAGAATGGGATGAGCCGCTACTATTGTTGGGAGAAATCATACATATTGATCAGCATTTTCTTCATGTGGAAGAACTGTTTGGTGACAAGCAATTCAAGGTTACTAGAAATGACGGAATGCCCGCAGACATAGGAACTTTGCTATTTGGTGTCGTCCTCAAAGATCCGAGGAAAGGGCAAAGCGCAATCGCGCCAGTATCCTCTATGTTATTTTTAGCGAAATGGAGCAAACAAACGAAAAAGTCGCTAATTGAACTGCGAAACACATATTCCGAGAAAGAGGCACAGCAGTTTGTAGAAAAGAAGGCATTATTCATTTATGAGTTATTTATTAAAAGAAGTATGGCAACGATGAGTGAATTAGTGGAAGAAGTGTTATCAGAGAAACAGGTGAATGCGCTTTCTTCAGTGGAAAATGTATTCCGTGAATTAGGGCAAACGGCAAACGCACGGGAGATTTTGCACAAGCTCGCCGTTGCCTATTTTTTAAATGAACAACCAGATGTTGCATCAGTTGAGGATTTTCTCGCAGCACTGGTAAAAGTCGGCATCGACATTGGTGTTATGCAGGGAACTGGCTTAGATGAATCCACACTGTTAGAGAAGTTTGGCGCATCTAAAACAGGGATGGAAAGTTACCGGGAAGATTTGGCATCGCTTTATGAAGATATGATGCGAAGTGGGGATGAACCAGCCGCTGCAGAGATTTATGCGATAGGTACTGATTCGCGTCCATCTGAAAAATCATTATGGGAGACGTCGATGACAACAGGTGGGGTTGTGTTACCCGAAAGAAAACCGACTGTTGCAGGGGGGCGTGCGCAATTATTAGCCTACGAGGCGTATTTAGCCGAAACGGTTGAAGAACGTAGAAAATTAGCGAAACGTGCGTATGAAATAGATGCTATGAATCCAGATGCGATTTTATTACAAGCAGAAATTGAGCATGATGGTGAAAAAGCAAATGCTTTATATGAAAAAGCGATACGTGAAGCAAGCCGAACGTTTGAAGCAGGCGAGAATCCTTGGCAAAATATCCCGAATCGACCTTTTATGCGCGCGGCTTTTACATACGGTATTTATTTATTTGAGAACGGTCAATTTAATGATGCAGCCTCGTTATTTATGGACTTACTAAAGATGAATCCAGTAGACAATCAAGGGGCCCGATACGAAGCCGCTGCATCTCTAATTCACGCAGAGCGATATGAAGAAGCGGCAGAGATTCTGATACGGTATGAGAAAGGGTCTAGCAATGATGCGACCTATTTATATTTAGATTGGAAACTTGAATACGAAGGGTCAAAAGGGCAATCGTTAAATGCGGAAGAGATGTTAGTCGCCGCGCAACAAGCGAATGGACATGTGATGCACTTACAAACATTCCGTGTTAAGCCAATTCCATATCCGAAATTTCAAGATATCGAACCGGGAAGCGTGGAAGAAGCTCGCTATATTTGGTTATTAATCCACGATAGAAAGTAAGGGGGGGTAAACGTGCAGACATTAAGTTATGAAGAGGGCATTATATATGAGTTTAATAAAGAAAATCCTTATACGAAAAAAGTCGAATCAGGGACTACGTTGACGATTGAGACGTATGATTGCTTTCAAAACCAAATTAAATCCCAGGACACAGAAGTAACCGCAATCGATTGGAATAAAATCAACCCTGCAACAGGGCCAGTCTACGTAGAAGGTGCGATGCCGGGGGATGTGTTAAAAGTTAAGATTGAAGAGATTGAAATCGGCGAGCAAGGTGTTATGGTCGTCGGCCCAGATTTAGGGGTCATGGGGCATCGTATTGAGAATATGGAGTCAAAAATATTGCCTATACATAATCATAAAGTGATGTTTAACGGGCTTGAAATACCGGTCAATAAAATGATTGGTGTAATAGGCGTTGCGCCAGCAGGTGAAGGGGTTAATTGCGGAACGCCAGGAGCGCACGGTGGTAACATGGACAATAAAATGGTTGCGGAAGGTGCGACTCTATATTTTCCTGTATTCGTTGAAGGGGCGCTATTTAGTTTAGGTGATTTTCATGCAGCGATGGGAGACGGAGAAGTGAGCGTAACAGGCGTGGAAGTTCCTGGCGCAGCAACTGTTACGCTAGAAGTAGTAAAAGGAGAAACACTCGAACATCCGATGCTTGAAAATAAAGAGGTCTTTACACAAATCGTATCTGCGGAAACATTGGACGAGGCTGCAAAGTTGGCAACTTCCGAAATGATAGAACGAATCGTTGCAAAATCCAGTATGTCCATAAGTGAAGCGACAATGCTTATGAGTGCGGTTGGGCAAACAGAAATTTGTCAAATTGTCGATCCATTGATGACAGCAAGATTTGTCGTGCCGAAATGGGTATTACAACAATTGGATATTCAACTCTTCTAAAATAAACTAGGTGAAGGAAACTGAATGGTTTTCTTCACCTAGTTTTTCTATGATGAACAGGATTCGACGAAAATCCAAATTTCAGAAGCCAATTTTCGGGCGGCATGCTCATGGACCGTTCCGCTGAAAGATTCCCTAAATGAACGCGCAATTGCCTCGAGCAAATGGGTTCGAGGGGATTCTTTTTTTAATTCATCAATCAGAAAATCTATATATTCCTCACTTGTCGCTTGCTCTTCATTGTCTAGTTGTTCTTTGAAGGTCGCCAAGTCTTCTAGTAACTGATGTTTTGTTTGATTTCCTTCCTTCTGATTCATGGAGATAAAATGAAACAATTCTTCTCCCAATAAGACATCATTTGTCCTGATCATCGAGGGCATCATTTCATCAACTCTTCTCATAATGAATTGAATCAGTTTTGTCGGATCTATATTTCCATATGAACTTGCTGTAATGAAATGAAACATATGTTGTAACATGCCTGCCAGTAAAACCGCACAATCAGCCGCATAGGGAAGGGTATCTTTCCCGTAAACATCAACTAATCTATTAGAAAGCCATTGCAATTCAGCGAGATGATGTTTTTTGGCGAATGCACTTAATTCTGCATCCCCTGAATGGAAAATGGCTTCAATGATTGGTAATAAATTATGATCAACGTTCACTTGAAGGCGGATGGCGATTTGTTTCGTGAGAATGGATTTGTCCGCACGGTCTTGTCCAATTAGTAGTTCTTGTCGCCTGATTTTCGTTTCTTCATATCCTAGCTCTAAAATTGCTTTTAGACAATCATTTTTAGAAGGGAAATAATTATAAAATGTTCCTTTTGAAATTTGGGATTTTGTTAAAATATCTTGAACAGAGGTGGCCATGACTCCTTTTTCAACGAATAGTTGTTGAGCATGTTCGAGTACTTGTCTTTTTCGGATATTCAAGTTTACACCTTCCTTGGACTATTGGTATAACAAAACTTTAGACGTTAAACATCGACAAATCAATAGATGTGAATTGGAAATAAAATTTTGTTGCATTTTTTGTACTGTGAGTATAAACTATTTGAGGTGGAAAAACTACAGGGATAAATTTTATACACGCTGTATAATATGGAGGGGTTATATGGATATTAAACAAATGCATGAAAAGCCACCATATGGAATGATTGCGATTTTATTTATTGGTGCTTTCATAGCTTTCTTAAATAATACATTACTAAATATTGCATTGCCGACCATTATGGATGAATTTGCTGTTAAGCCTTCTGAAGTACAATGGTTGACAACTGGATATATGCTTGTGAATGGTATTTTAATTCCAGCAAGTGCATTTTTCGTTACAAAATTTACGAACAGACGCCTATTTATTGCGGCGATGACTTTATTTTCAATAGGTACGTTATTGGCGGTTGTCACGCCGAATTTCACATTATTAATCGTTGCGAGAATGATTCAAGCTTCCGGTTCCGCGATGATGATGCCTCTTTTAATGAACATTATGTTAGTGGCATTTCCAGTTGAACGAAGAGGGTCTGCAATGGGTATTTTCGGGCTTGTCATGTTTACGGCACCGGCAATTGGACCAACATTATCAGGTTGGATAATTGAACATTATTCATGGCGGACATTATTTGGGCTTGTGTTGCCATTTGCGGTTTTCACATTAATTTACGCGACTTTTAAACTTCGCAATATCACGCCAAATCGAGAGGTATCGCTCGATCTATTCTCACTAGTTTTATCGTCTATCGGTTTCGGAGGACTTCTTTACGGATTTAGTACAGCAGGCGATAAAGGGTGGTCATCACCATTCGTCTACGGTACAATTATAGTAGGTGCTTTGGCGTTACTATTATTTATCGTTCGCCAATTAAAAATGAACGATCCGATGTTGGATTTTAGAATTTATAAGCATCCGATGTTTGCATTATCGTCTGCGATCTCAATTGTTTTATCAATTGCGATGTTCTCTGCGATGATTTTAACGCCGCTGTACGTTCAAAGTGTACGTGGAATTTCACCATTCGATGCAGGAATATTAATGCTGCCAGGTGCAATCGTCATGGGATTGATGTCCCCGATTACAGGTAAGTTATTCGATAAATATGGTGCTCGAGCGATGGCAATCATTGGATTATCCATCACGATTATTACAACTTATTACTTGAGCAAGTTAGGTATGGATTCAGGTTACTACTACATTATGATGTTATACACTGTTCGGATGTTTGGGATTTCAATGGTCATGATGCCTGTTATGACAAATGGATTAAACCAATTGCCAATGGTTTCAAATCCACACGGAACGGCAATGAACAACACATTACAACAAGTATCTGGGGCAATCGGTTCCGCAGTTCTCTTAACGGTTATGACGAACCGAATGGAATCGAGAGGAAAAGATTTATTTATGGAAGCGCAAGCGAACGGAATGATTCCTGCAAGTGCTGAGAAATTGGCAGTGTTTGAGAAACAAATTGGTACACAAGCAATGTTAGAAGGCATTAACTTTGCGTTTTTAATTTCAACAATTGTTGCAGCACTCGCTTTAATCTTAACGTTCTTCATAAAACGAGTTGAACCGCCCAAGAGTGACTTAGGTGTGGATAAGGTTAAAACCAATTCGGTAAAATGAATTTACTGATTTAAATTTGAAATACAAAATTAGTATTATTCTAGTTAAAGTATTATGCCTGTTTAATGTACTCCGTTGATTGGAGCGGAAAGTGTCCGTTTGAAGCGAAAATCAACCTATTTTGTTCTATAAGTGGGAAATATATCCACAGTAAATTCACATAAAAACAAAAAAACTTGATTTTATCATCATAAGTGTGTTCTTATTATATAAGGAGCGGCTTCGTGTAGGTCTATATTACTTACACGGAGCTATTTGAATTCTTTGTGTTAGGGAAGGAAAAGGTGTGAGCTAGATGATAGGAAGAAACGACCCATGCTTATGCGGTAGTGGGAAAAAATATAAAAGATGTTGTTTAGGTAAAAACGAAGCCAATGTTGATACGTTAATTGAGGAAGAACTAGAGCGTGTACTGGGTGGCATTTATGAGCAATCTAGAGAACGTTTTGATATCACTTTGTTTGAAAGACACCGAAAACGTTGGATGGATACGCTTGGAGACTACTGGAATGAGAAAAGTATTGAAGTGGCAGCCACTGAATACTTTCTATATGTTGCAAGACAAGACATATGGAAACAATACTTGGACAACGTATTAAATGGTTCCCTTAGAGATACTGTCCGTTCGATTGTAGAAAAATGGCAAGATCCTGTAATATTATTTGGTACAGTAGTTGATGTACAAGACGGTTTGATTCAAGTGAAAGAAATACTTGGCGAAGAAACATTTTATTTAGAAGCGGAACAAGATTTGGAAGAGGAGAAAGGGCTTATTATTTTTGGTGTTGGCCTTCGAAACCCTCGTAAACATCCAAATGGACTTTCTGCTGTCACTTCCTTTATGTTCGTAAAAGATGTCAATCAAGCATTTGAAAATGATGTTGTTGAATTGGCAAAAACAAGTAAACTAGACAATGATATTGAGTTTTATAATGAACATATGCTAGATATTTATGAATTAATGTTAAATCGTGAAGACAAATCCATTGATGATTTAATTAATACAAAGCTAACAGAAGACCAACAAGAAGCGCTTGACATGGTTCAAGAAGTATTAGACGATGTCGATGCGGTTCCAGAGGCTAAAGAGCTGTTGCAAAATATTAGCATTACGTACTTCTTAAAAGAACAGCCTAGATTTAGAAAACCGAATGTCATCGCGGCAGCTGTATTCAATGTTGCACTTGACTTGAAAATTCTAGGTGAATTGACGATGACCAATAGTGAAGTGGCAAAACGATTTGACGTTTCTACGTCATCGATTAAGACACATGCAGAACGAATTCACACGTTTGTCGTTGAAATGCAAGACAAAACGAAAGAAAAATAACATGTTATCCCTATTCCTAGACATATACTAATGTGTCTGGGTTTTTTTATCTTAAAAAGGGTTTATCGATTATTTATAGAATTACATTGAGTAATGGGAATGTTTTCGGGTTGATTGATGGAAAGGGGAATGATTTACATGCGCTTAAACAACTATATTGGTGGAGCATGGCAAGAGGCGGATGTTGCCACCTACACAGCGGTGACGAATCCAGCAACTGGTGATGAAATTGCTCAAGTTAGATTGTCTACAAAAGAAGATGTCGCTCTTGCAGTAGAAGCAGCAAAAAAAGCACAAAAAGAATGGGCGCTCGTTCCTGCACCGAAACGTGCGGATTATTTATACGAAATTGGTCGTCTTATGAAAGAACGAAAAGAACATCTCTCGCAAGTGTTAACGACCGAAATGGGGAAGGTCATCGAAGAGGCACGCGGAGAAGTTCAAGAAGGAATTGATATGGCATTTTATATGGCGGGCGAAGGACGTCGCTTAGTCGGAGAAACGGTGCCGTCTGAATTACAAAATAAATTTGCCATGAGTGTTCGAGCGCCAATAGGTGTTGTTGGACTCATTACACCTTGGAATTTTCCGGTCGCAATCGCAACGTGGAAGTCGTTCCCTGCAATTGTGGCGGGCAATACGTTTATTTGGAAACCTGCAACGGAAACGCCCATGATGGCTTATGAAATGGCTTTAATATTTGAAAAAGTTGGTTTGCTTGAGGGAGTAGCAAACATTGTTTTTGGATCAGGTGCAGATGTCGGGACGGCAATGATTGAGCATCCGGATATTCGGGTCATTTCATTTACAGGTTCTACAGAAACGGGCCGTCATGTAGCGGAAATCGGTGGCCGTCATTTGAAAAAGGTATCCCTTGAAATGGGCGGGAAAAATGCAGTGATTGTTATGGACGATGCTGATATTGATCTCGCGGTAGAGGGGATTCTTTGGAGTGCATTTGGAACTGCTGGCCAACGTTGTACAGCGTGTAGTCGAGTCATCGTGCATAAAGAAGTGAAAGAAGAGCTTGAGCGAAAGTTAGTGGCACAAATGGCGGATTTAACAATCGGAAATGGTTTAGATGAGACTGTAAAAATTGGTCCTGTCATCAATGAAAAAGCGCTCGAAAAGATTTCTAACTATATTGAGATAGGAATAGAAGAAGGCGCAAAACTATTAGCTGGCGGGCATATTCTTAAAGATGGTGAGTTAGGAAACGGGCATTATTTTGAGCCTACATTGTTTACGAATGTTAAATGGGATAGTCGTTTAGCGCAAGAAGAAATTTTTGGGCCGGTTGTGTCGCTAATCGAGGTAACTAGTTTGGAAGAAGCCATTGAAGTGAATAACAGTGTGAAATATGGACTGTCCAGTTCGATTTTTTCACAAGATGTGAATAAAGTGTTCCAAGCGCAGCGCGATTTAGATACTGGTATTGTATATGTCAATGCTGGAACGACAGGCGCGGAAATTCATCTCCCATTTGGCGGAACGAAAGGAACAGGAAACGGGCATCGAGATTCAGGTGTTGCAGCATTAGATGTTTTTACAGAGTGGAAAAGTGTCTATGTAGATTTTAGTGGGACTTTACAAAGGGCACAAATCGATAATTCGTAAAGATAAATGAAATAGAAAATGCCATCGGACCGTTACATTAACGCTAAAAGGGGAGATGGAAATATGAAGGTTGTCGTACTCGGAGCTGGCTTAATGGGAAAAGAGACAGCGCGTGATTTAGTAAAAAGCGATGATGTCGATCGAGTATATTTAGCTGATATTAATGTTCGTCAGGCTGAAGACTTTGCTGAAGAACTGATGTCTGACAAGTTAGATGTGTTATTACTAAACGCTAACAATGATGAGCAATTGGGGGATGTCATCGCATTAGGGGATGTCGTAGTAAATGCACTCTTTTATACATTTAATGAAAAAGTAGCTCGTATTGCGATTGAAAAAAGAGTACATTCCATCGACCTAGGCGGGCATATCGGCGGAGCAACGGAGGCTGTTCTTAGACTAACGGAACAGGCGAAAGCGAACGGTGTTACACTGATCCCGGATCTTGGCGTGGCACCAGGAATGATTAATATTCTTACCGGATACGGTGCCCAAAAGTTAGACGAAGTTGAGACGATTAAATTATATGTCGGCGGCATACCGGTGAAGCCAGAGCCGCCATTAAATTATAATGTCGTTTTTTCTCTTGAAGGGGTGTTCGATCATTATACCGATCCTTCCCATGTGATTCGGAATGGAAAATTAAAAGAAATCCCTTCTTTATCGGAAATTGAAGTAATTCATTTTGATGAATACGGAGAACTAGAAGCATTCCATACCTCGGGCGGCACATCGACATTAACGTCTTCTTTCTCGAATGTACAAACGCTCGAGTACAAAACAATCCGCTATCCGGGTCATGCAGAAAAGTTCCAACTACTTGTCGAATTAGGATTGTTATCACGGGATACAAAAGTGACAGTCGAGGGGCAAGCTGTTAAAATCCGTGATGTAATGAGAGAGCACCTGTCGCCGAAACTTTATTTAGGCGAGAAATCAGACGCTGTGCTTTTACGCGTCATTGTGAGCGGAGAAAAAGACGGTGCACGACATACGTATGAATATGATATGGTGACAGAAAAAGATACAACCAAGAATATTACCGCGATGGCTCGTGCGACGGCGAGTACGATGTCTATTGTAGCCCAGATGGTTGGCAGAGGAACAATTTCAAAACGGGGAGTTTATCCACCAGAAAACATCGTACCAGGAGAAGAATATATTAAAGAATTGAAAAAACGTGGGGTAGTAATTAGAGAAAGCATAAAAAATAGCTCTGATTCTTAAGTAAATAAAAGCATTGGGCGATAAGTCTTGTACTTTCTCTCAATGCTTTTTAATTCTTAAGTTAAGCTGTAATATGATTCATTTTGATTTACTTACTTATCCACTTTCTAACGTATTTAACGCTTCGGAATTGTCTATAGTGACCGCGATGTAACTTTTTCCAATCCTAAGGGTCTAACTATTGAAGAAGGGAAGCGAAAAAATGAAAAACAGGATGATACTAGTCATACCATTGCTACTCATGATGGCAGCGTGTGGAACGAACGAGCAATCAAAAGATCCTGGAAAAATGAAGAGTGTAGTGTTTGGAGAGGATGACTATAAGCAAATGATAGCGCCCAATAATGACATCGGGTTTAAATTACTCACAGAGATTGAAGCGGATAAAGATGGTAATTTGTTTATTTCGCCGACCAGTTTATTTATGGCGTTGTCCATGATATACAATGGGGCGGAGGGGAGTACGAAAGAAGAGATTGCAGAAACGCTTCAAATGGTTGGAATTGATGCAGAAGCATTAAATAAAGCGAATGCATCTTTAATGAATCGACTTCAAAAAGATTCGGAGTCAATTCAGCTGGACATTGCCAATTCGATTTGGTTAAATAAGGAATTTAATTTCCGAGAAGCTTTCTCTGCAAACAATCAAAAATATTTTAATGCCGAGATTGAAGAAATTGATATTGGGGATGCTGCATCTGCCGATAAAATCAATCAATGGGTGGCAGATGCAACGAACGATAAAATCACAGAAATGGTAACATCTCCGCTAAATCCAAATATGGTCACCTATTTACTAAATGCGGTTTATTTCAAAGGAGATTGGTCATACGAATTTGACGAAGAAATGACAAAGAATGAGCCATTTTATTTAGATGATGGAACGACCAAAGATGTCCCGCTTATGGCACTCACTGAAGAATTGGCTTATATGGAGAATGACATGTTCCAAGCTGTCGAGTTGCCTTATGGTGACGGGGAAATGAATATGAAAGTGTTTTTACCAAAAGCGCATACAGATATAAAGGCATTTCAAAATGAATTGACAATAGAAAACTGGAGAACGTGGCATGAATCATTCGAAATGAAGAAAGGGACGGTTCAATTGCCAAGGTTCCAATTGGACTATGAGGTTTTATTGAATGATGCTTTACGTCAATTAGGGATGATATCAGCATTTGAAAAAGACGCAGACTTCTCTAAGATGATTCAAGAAAATAGACCGGTTTGGATTAGTCTGGTGAAACAAAAAACATTTCTCGATGTGAATGAAAAAGGTACAGAAGCTGCGGCTGTTACAGGAATTGAATTTGAAACGACTTCCTTGCCGCTTGAAGAACCTTTTACCATGAAAGTAAATCGTCCATTTTTCATTGCAATTACGGATGTAGAAACAGATGCAATCATTTTCATGGGGATCATCGCTAATCCTCAAGAAGGAAAATAAATGAATCTTTCTTACACCTATTTCGTATAACAAATAGTATAGCTGATAGGAAGGAAAGTGTGTGGATGAGTAAGTATTCATTAAACGAATTTATTCAAAGTACAAAACAAGATGAACAAAGTAATGAGTTTTTTGAATTAGAAACACCACGAATCTTAGAGGTGAATTTACAAGATCTTGTATGGGCTAAAATGGGATCGATGATTTCCTATACGGGAAACATTAAGTTCGAACGTGAACGAGTGTTAGAACATGGACTTGGTAAAATGTTCAAAAAAGCATTGACCGGTGAAGGGACGGCCCTAATGAAAGCTGCGGGAAATGGTCGATTGTATTTGGCGGACCAAGGGAAGAAAATTACAATTTTTGATTTAAATAATGAATCCATCACGGTGAATGGGAATGATTTACTCGCCTTTGAGCCGAGCATTGAATGGGATATTAACTTAATGCGTAAAATGGCCGGCATGATGTCAGGAGGCTTATTCAACGTGAACTTAAGAGGGCGTGGAATGGTTGCCATTACTTCTCACTATGAACCACTTACTTTACTTGTAAAGCCAGGTCAACCTGTTATAACCGATCCAAACGCGACGGTTGCTTGGTCAGGACATCTTGAACCTGAATTCCGTACAGATATTAGTTTTAGAACCCTCCTAGGAAGAGGCAGTGGCGAATCCATCCAAATGGAATTTTCAGGCGATGGTTTTGTTATCGTACAGCCATTTGAAGAGGGAGTGTCCACAGGAGAACCATCTTCATGAAAAAATGACTGTCCTAGTTTAGGACAGTTTTTTGTTTCTAAAGAGCATGATTGACTTGAAAAATGATAGTTTAATAGGCGAATGAAATAACCCTCTTGACCATGTGACTGAAAACGTGTTATAGTCATTATGGTTGTTTGAGAATTGAGGTGGGGAGATGGACCGCAGACAGGAAATCCTAGAAGCCGCGGCAAAGTCATTTTCGCTTTTTGGTTATAAAGCAACGACGATGGATCAGGTTGCCAAAATTGCGAACGTCGGAAAAGGTACGATTTATACTTTTTTTGCGAATAAAGAAGAGCTTTTTAATGCGATTGTCGTGAAAATGATTGATGAAATGCGTGTTGAAGCTGATAAGGCAGCATTAGAAGGCGATTCATTTGAAGAAAAGGCACATGCAAGGTTAATGCATATGTTGAAGTTCCGTGAAACTCATTTATTATATGCAAAACTAATTGATGAAGAAAAAGAATTACGAACACCTGCTGTCGCAGAAGTCCTTCAAGAAATTGAGGAAGCAATTGTTTCCTACATCGAAGAGAAAATTAAGAAAGCAATTGCGAATGGAGAAGTGAAGCAGTGTGACACGAAATTAGTTGCGTATCTGTTGTTTAAATCTTATCTTGCACTCGTTATAGATTGGAATAAAACACATGATGAGGAACTGGAAGAAGAGCGTATTGTAACGCTTATTAGTGAGACCATTTTTAAAAGTCTCTTTTCATGAGACTTGTTTTTTTATTACAAAATGACCGAATGAGGAAAGTGGTCAGTCAGTTTATGGGGAGATGAAATGAGTGAAAGAATCAATGACAAAAGCGGAGTGGCTCCAACTTTTCCGAACGCGTAAATTAATCGTTCCGATGATTGCAATTTTATTTATCCCTGTTTTATATGCAGGTATGTTTTTATGGGCGTTTTGGGACCCGTACGCGAATATGGAGGACTTGCCTGTTGCAATTGTAAATTTAGATGAAGGGGCAGAGTTGGACGGAGAAGCGCTACAACTTGGTAAAGAATTGTCAGATACGTTAATCAAGGACCAGACCTTCAAATTTATGGCTGTGCCCAAAGAGGAGGCTGAAAAAGGGCTTCAAAAACAAGATTATTACGTTGTCATTGAAATCCCAGAAAATTTCTCAGAACATGCAACAACTTTACTAGATGAAAATCCTGAAAAACTTACGATTATTTATAAGCCGAACGAAGGATTTAACTTTTTATCAGCCCAAATTGGTGAAACGGCAATGGATCGAATTCGTGCGGAAGTGAATGAAAAAGTGGCTTCCACATATGCAGAGAAGTTATTCGATTCTATTGTGAAAATGGGTGATGGATTTGGTGAAGCAGCTGATGGCGCTGGCGAAATCCATATTGGAGCTGCGAAGTTAAAAGACGGAGCAGACGAATTAAAAGGCTATCTTGAAACCTTAGCAAGCAGTACAGTTACGTTAGCTGATGGTACGGCTGAACTTGCCAATGGTGCAAGAGAGGCTGCAAAAGGTGCTAAGGAATTAACTGCTGGACTCGAAGAATTGGCGAACGGTTCTTCGACGATTTTATCTGGCGCAGAGAATGCTGCCAGTGGTGCCTCTCAATTACAAGAAGGTGTGGCAACCTATACGGATGGCGTGCAGAAATTGGCGGACAGTTATGGACAAATTGGGCAAAAAGAAAGTGAATTTAACGGAGCGGTTGGCACTTTATATGGAAAAACGAAAGAGCTGAATACGGCAGCCAGTCAATTAGCTGCCGGTGCAAATGAACTAACGGCGGGTATCAATAGCTTATCTGCTCAGTTAGGTCCATTGCTTGCGGCACTTCCAGAAGAACAGCAAACAGCATTACACGCGGCGCTCGAACAATTACAAGGCGGCAGCGCTAATTTATCCACAGGTTTACAAGGTCTATCGGCTGGAACGTCTGCGCTATCCGAAGGGGCAGGGGAATTGGTAACTGCATCGGATCAACTTGCTGGTGCGCATAGTCAAGCACTTGCTGGATTGTTAGAGCTAAATGATGCTACCCCAACGTTAAAAAGCGGCGTGAATGAGTTAGCAAGCGGAAATCGTGAAATTGCCGCGGGTCTCGGCCAATTATCTGAAGGAATTGGTTCAGCAAAGGCAGGTTCTGCTTCTTTATCGTCAGGCTTAACGGCATTGACGGAAGGAACCGACACGCTTAACGATGGAACAGGAACATTAGCATCGAAATCTAGAGAGTTGGCGGATGGATCTAAAGTGTTAGTGGATGGCACAGCAGCGTTGGACGAAGGCGTCTTAACGCTACAGGAAAAATTAGCTGAGGCGAATGCGGAAGCGAATGATGTGAAACCAACGGAAAAGACATATGAAATGGCAGCATCACCAGTAGATGTTGAACAAAATGGTATTAACCACGTACCGAATTACGGAACCGGATTTGCGCCTTATTTCTTGTCATTAGGATTATTTGTCGGGGCATTACTGTTGTCTATCGTATTCCCACTAGTTGAACCAGCAGTCAAGCCGACTGGTCCATTTGCATGGTTTTTGAGTAAGGTATCTGTATTAGCGATTGTTGGGTTAATTCAGGCGCTTATTGCGGTAGGCATCGTGAAATTTGCGCTAGGCATGGAAACAACGAATACGCCATTATTTGTGGTCACTGCAATTTTGACAAGTTACACATTCATTTCGATTGTTCAGATGCTTGTCTCAATCTTTGGTGACACAGGCCGCTTCATAGCGATTTTAATATTAATCTTACAATTAACAACAAGTGCAGGGACATTCCCACTCGAACTCATTCCAGCACCACTTCAGATTTTCAACGTCTTATTGCCGATGACGTATTCAGTCTTTGCGTTTAAAGCGGCGATTTCAACAGGAGATATATCATTCTTGTGGGCGAACAACGGCATTTTAATCGGATTTACAGTTGTATGTTTAGCGATTACTTTCGGTTATTTTGCACTTGTATTCAAAAGAAGACATTCTAGAGAAGAAGTGGCGGAAGCATAATTTTTAAAACTCGATCCGGTTGGGTCGAGTTTTTTATTTAAGTCGGGTAATATGTGAGGCAATCAGTTGTAAATCTTCAACGAATAGTTGGTATAAGTTAGGGCGGCGTCGGACGGCAAGCGGATGATAAGCAACAGTGGTCTGAAATCCATTTACATGATGAAACCTGCCTCTTAAACTTTTGACATCGACATCCGGATTTTGAAAGAAATGTTGAACCGCAACGTTTCCAAGGCATAACACGTAGGAAGGGTTTTGTTTTTGCAATTGTCCATCTAAATGTGTCTGCATGCAAATTTGTCGTGTTTTCTCTTTATCATAGGCACGAATGGGTCTTCTTTTTAAAATATACGTAGCGTACACGTCATCTTGGTGTAGTCCAACTTCATGGATTGCTCGTTGCAATGTATCTCGTGTGCCGCAAACAAATGGTTGACCCTCACGATTTTCTCTAGCGCCGGGATTATCAAGGAGGATCATAATTGGTGCATTTGGATTTCCTTCACCCCAGATCATTCTAGTACCTTGTTTATAAAGACCACATTCTTCGCAGTTTTTTACGCTTTCCGGTGTCGGATCTTCCGGCCATGCTATCGGACAAAATGAATTCATTCACTTCACGCTCCTCATCATAGTTTGCAACATTGGTGGGCGAATTATGTCAATCAATCTAAATTCATATATAATTATTACAAAAGAGGAGGATGTTCAATGAAAAAACTACTGCTTACCGGATTTGAACCGTTTCTAAAGTTTTCCTTAAATCCAACGATGAAAATTGTAGAAGCTTTACATGGAATGGAAATTGGTCAATACGTCATACATAGTGAAGTGCTACCTGTGGAATTTGAAAAATCGGGTCCAACGCTTATGAACCATATTGAAAAAATACAGCCCGATGCGATTATTTCGCTTGGACTTGCTGGGGGCCGTTCTAAAATAACACCCGAGCGTATTGCGATCAACGTTAACGATGGTCCAAAAGATAACAGCGGCTACGCACCAGTCGATGAGGTGATTATTGAAGGAGGGGCAGACGGTTATTTTTCAACATTGCCAATTCGTGAAATGGTTGAAACCCTCAATGATGCAAGATTACCGGCCAAGATTTCTAATACAGCAGGCGCTTATTTATGTAACAATGTCATGTATCGGGCACTGCATTACGCGAATAAACAGCAAACACCTATTAAAGCTGGATTTATTCATATCCCAGCCTCTCATGAACTTGCGATCGAGCAGGGTGCTATTCCAAGCTGGTCAGAAGAAGATTTGAAAAATGGCGTTCTAACATGTATTCGAGTGCTCGCAGAAGAATGAGGAAATGCTTTCAAAATGGCGCATATGTCCATTTTGAAAGCATTTTAACATTGTTTATTTGAAGGTGGAAGATTTCCAATGTGAATGAGAAAAAAAGTTCGCAACGTTATCCAAAGTACACAACGTTTCCTGAAAAGAATGCAACGTTTTTAAAGTCTAAGAACCAACAAAGCCCCCACCATCTACGTGGATTGTTTGACCGGTTATATAAGTGGCGTCGGACGAGGCTAAAAATACGTACGCAGGTGCATTTTCTGCTGGTTGCCCACGTCGCTTCATAGGTGTGTCTGCACCGTGTTGTTTGACCTTTTGACCGTCAAAGGTTGCAGGGATTAATGGCGTCCAAATTGGACCAGGCGCTACCGCGTTTACTCGAATGCCTTTTTCCGCTACATTCAGTGCAAGTGAACGTGTAAATGAAGTGATGGCGCCTTTGGTAGCGGAATAATCGAGCAAATTGGCCGAGCCATTATAAGCTGTCACGGAGGAGGTATTGATGATTGCATCTCCTTTTTTCATATGTTTCAATGCAGCTTTTGATAGGTAAAAAAGACCGAAAAAGTTTGTTTCAAAAGTATCTCGTAATTGGTCTTCTGAAATGGCTGCAATCTCTTTTTGTGGAAATTGTTTGCCGGCATTGTTGACTAAAATGTCCAAGCTGCCAAACTCGTCTATCACTTTATCAACCAACTGTTCACAATGTTCTTCCTCGCTAATATCAATCCTAATCTTATAAGATTTCACGCCATATTTTTCTATGAGTTCAACTGTTTTATCGGCATCTGCATCTTCTTGTTCGGCGAGATAAGCGATGGCAACATTGGCACCTTCTTTAGCATAGGCAACAGCAACTGCTCTTCCAATCCCACTGTCCCCGCCGGTAATGAGCACGTTTTTACCTTTTAATTTTCCGGAACCTTTGTAGTTTTCATCATCATAAATAGGTGCAGGCGTCATTTCTGATTCGATGCCGGGTTGTTGGTTTTGCGTTTGTGCAGGTACTTGCTTATCAACTTTTTCATATTGATCTTTTGACAATGAAATCCCTCCAATATTCATCAATGTTCTCGTAATAAATTGTTCCCCGAAATGAGAGGAATAAACTTTTAGAGATTAAAAGTAAAAAAATCCGAAGGGAGACAGATGTCCCTTCGGATTAGTAGAATTATTAAAAGAAAAACAATCCTAAACTAATGACGATGCCACTTAATATTAGAACAAATACACAATACCCCATAATATCTTTGGCGCGTAAACCTGCGATGGCAAGTGCAGGCAGTGCCCAGAATGGTTGAATCATGTTTGTCCAAGCATCGCCCCAAGCTATTGCCATTGCTGTTTTAGAATAACTGACGCCGAGGGATTGAGCAGCCTCAAGCATAATAGGCGCTTGCACGGCCCATTGACCGCCTCCCGAAGGTACAAAAAAGTTCACAATCCCTGCCGCGTAAAAACTAAAGAGAGGAAATGTTGCTTCCGTTGAAATTGCAACAAATCCTTCAGATATCACGCCAGCTAATCCAGATGCAACCATCATTCCCATAATCCCCGCGTAAAAAGGGAACTGGAAAATAATCCCGCCGGCAGTTTTGACTGCTGTGGCAATTGCAGCCAGAAAGCGTTTCGGAGTTCCGTGAAAAATTATACCTAGAATAAAGAAAATTAAATTAACAATATTTAAGTTCAAGTCAAAGCCATTTGTAGAAAAATGATTAATCAAATAGACGAGTCCAAGTGCTCCGATAAGCATCGATAGTAAAACGCTATTTTCCAGTTTGTCAGCTGGTGTAATCATTTCTTTCTTTTCCTCGACCTCAACTTCATCTTCTAATAGTTTTGGGTCTATCGAAAAAGTATCTTCTGGTTTCGGCATCATAAAACGATTCAGTAATGGAACGGAAATGAACAATACAATGACAATCACCAAATTATAGGTTGAAAAAATTGTTTCAACTGTTGGCACAACGCCCATTATGTCAGCAAAAGGATGATCTGCAGTGGCAATAGACAGCGGGATCGAGCCGGCGAGTCCACCGTGCCAGATAATAAATCCTGAGTAAGCACTTGCGATTAAAAGGCGGTAATCTACTGTCGTCACTTTCTTTGCAATCTCTTTCGCAAAAAGTGCCCCGATGACAAGTCCGAATCCCCAGTTAATCCAGCATGCGATTAATGAAACAATCGTAACTAGTAAAATAGCCGTGCCTGGTGATTTTGCCATATTCGCAAGGGTACTAAGTAATTTCTTAAATACCGGGCTAATCGCTAATACATAACCAGCAACAAGAACAACGACCATTTGCATCGTAAATGACAATAATCCCCAAAAGCCGTCCCCCCAATGAACGACCATGTCAAGCGGACCTGAATCTGTGAATATCAGTCCCAGGACAAATACGAGCAATGTTAAAATTGCGACGAACACATATGGATCAGGTAAATACCGTTCCATAATATTATTTGACCAACGTGTTAATACCTTCATCAGCCATCCCCCTCGTATAATAATTTAAACCCCCTTAATACTTTACACTATTCTGTAAATAATATCGATATATTATTTACGATTCATAAATACTATTAAAAGAATAGTAATTGACTAACTTCACAGATACTAATTTTCGTCAGTTTAAGAAAGGAAATGAAAAACGGAGCGTCCACGTAGGAACGACTCCGTTTTTATGAATGAAGGGTAGATGTAATCTCTTTTTTCGTCATTGGATGACCAATAAAATATCCTTGTAAGGCATCAACTTCGAGTTGTTTTAGAAGGGTTAGTTGTTCTTCTGTTTCAACGCCTTCAGCGACAACGTACATATCCATTGACTTTGCGAATTGTATCATGCCGTTTACAAGCTTTTTCGTTTGTTCATGGGTCGTTAAAGAGTTGATAAACAATTTATCGATTTTAATTTTCGTAATTGGCAGAGACTGCATATACCGGAAAGATGCAAACCCTGTTCCGAAATCATCTAGCGCAAATTCTACTCCCGCATCTTTTAACACTTTCATTTGACTTGAAATCGAATTTTCTTCCTCTGCTTTAAAAGCAAAAGTTTCAGTTATTTCAAGTTGAATTAGTTCAGGAGGACAAGATGCCTTCTGAAGGATACTCATAATTTGCTTGTTATGTTTAGGGTCTTTAAATTCTCGAACGGATGTGTTCACAGAGATGTTTGTTGGTTGATTTGCGTGATGTAAGGTCGCTGCTAGTTGGGCTGCTTCTGTTAAAACAAATTCACCGATTTTCTGAATGAGCCCATGTTCCTCTGCAATGGGAATGAGTTCATCGGGGGAAATGTGCCCGAGCTCGTCATCATACCAGCGAACTAACGCTTCGTATAATAAAACATCTCCTGTTTGACTATCAATTTGAGGTTGATAGGCAACTTGCAATTTATGATCTTGTAGTGCAGAAATTAGTTTTTTATGAATCAAAGATTTCCGATTTAATGCTTTATGGGAAGCAGTAGAAAGTGTTGTAATCTTTCCGCCTCCTTGATTCATCACATCTTGTGTAGCGGATATAGCCGCTTTCATCATGTTCGTATATGTTTCTTGATCTTCAGGATATCGAATAATTCCGCCACTAACTGTTACGGATAAAGGATCATTCTCTATGTAGATAGGATGGCGGTCTAAAAAGTCGTTGAAACCTTCGATGAACCAGTCTGCATATTGTGTCAACACGACAAATTCATTGACGCCGACACGTGCAATTTGGCTGTTTTGGAAAAAGCGTTTTATACGATTTGTAAAGGATTGAATAATTTCTTTCCGAGATTCATTAGAGTGAAAGTCTTGTATTGCATAAAAATGATCGATAGCCAGGTAAACAAAAGCGAAACTACTTTTCTGTGCAATAGATTTGTTGACAGTAGTTTCTAAGTTATGGCGACTCATAAGTCCCGTTTCATAATCAAAGAATGCGATTTGCTCAAGGCGTTGATGGAGCTGGACATCCTTTGTCATATCTAATTCAAAGGTAATCACAGAAACCAATTCATCAGTAGAACGAATGATGGGAATGGCTGTCATTTTTACATAATAAGGATCCCCAACCCTGCTCACTTTTTCGACGGTTCCTGACCAAGGTTTACCGTTTGATACATGTTCCCAGATTTCTGTCGCTTCCTGTTGACCTATTTCCGTATTCGGGAACATTTGCCAAAGGGTTTTCCCGAGTACACGTTTGGGTGTCCATTTACTCGTTTCTAAAAACGCTTTATTTGTATAAGTAATAGAACCGTTGTGATCTATATGAGTGACCATGTAAAATTGTTCGAGACTCTCGATAATATCCAGTAATTCAGGTTTAAATTGTTCATATCGTGACAACATTCATTTACACTCCCTAGGTTGACTTACTATGATTATATACCTAAAAGATGAAAAGTACATTAAATATATCACAAGTCCTATGAAAGAATCCATTTCGTTTCATTCTTACTTGTTATGGTTAAAAGTGGTTCAAAAGATGAGTTTAACGCTACTTTTGTGGCAGTTATTCGTTGGAGTATATTTGCGTTAAGATGATATGAAAAGGGGCGAACGGGTGCATGCATGAGGTGGGATTTCAGAGTGACGGATTCCACTATTTTATTTATCTAGTGAAGAATTTGCAAATAAGTCGCTGCTTACAAAATTATGATTTTGAAAAGTGGGTAAATTCAGTTTGCTTGGTATACAAATCGAATGTCTTTGTGGCATAATAAGACTACAGTGAATAATTCGGCATACGAAAGAGTTTTGGGGGTCTCTGGATATGAAAACAGTTTTTTCGCGTGCGTTGCCATACAAATGGCCAATCATCATTGCTTTTAGTCTCATGCTTATTGAATTAAGTGTTGAATTAATTCAACCGCTTTTTATTGCAAAAATTATTGATGACGGAATTGTAGCACGTGACATGAATGTCATTATCGTATGGGGTGCTGGAATGATGGGGCTTGCATTGACAGCCTTTTTCTCAGGTACAATCAACTCCTACTTTGCCGCACATGCCGCACAAAGTTTTGCGTTTGATTTACGAAAAGCGTTATTTACACAAGTACAAAACTTTTCGATGGCTACATTTCTTCGTTTTCCAACTGCAGGTCTGATTACACGTTTAACAAGTGATGTAACAATGGTGCAGAATGTATTATTTATGTCTTTACGGATTATGATGCGTGCACCGCTTCTGGTGATTGGAAGTTTAGTCATGGCGTTTATTGTGAATGTGAAATTAGCCCTTTATCTAGTCATTGGTGCACCCATTTTACTTGTTTTTCTAGTCTATATGTCAAGAAAAGGCGTGCGATATTTTGCGCGTATTCAAAGAAGATTAGATGGAGTTAATGGGATTATTCAAGAGAATTTACAAGCGGTTCGGCTGATAAAAGCGTACTTAAGGGGAATGTACGAAGCGAGCCGTTTTTCTAAAGTAGCGGATATGTTACGTTCAGATACAGTCCGAGCAATGCGATTAATGGAGCTCATTCTCCCGGTTCTATTATTAATCATGAATGGAAGTTTAATGGCGGTTCTTTGGTTCGGCGCGATTGAAGTGCAAAATGAGGGTGCAAAAGTAGGGGAACTTGTCGCTGTTGTGAACTATGCGATGAGAATGACAGGGGCATTTTCCATGTTTGCCTTTATTATTAGTGCATTTTCTCGTGCGAAAGCTTCGGCTGAAAGAATGGAAGAAGTTTTACTTGCGAATGAAGACCTTGAAGAATATGACACGGAAGGAAGAGCCCCTCGAAAACTAAAAGGGGATTTACGTTTTGACAATGTGTCCTTCCATTATCCAGGAAAAGATGATCCGATTCTCAATAGCGTGTCCTTCCATGTGAAGCCCGGTGAAAAATTAGCGATTATGGGGGCGACTGGTTCAGGGAAATCAACATTGCTTAATTTGATTCCGCGTATTTACGAGGCTACAGGGGGAGAAGTGTATGTTGACGGAAAAGAAGTGCATGACTGGCCGCTCAAAGATTTACGAGACACAATTGGACTCGTTCCGCAACAGTCTATTTTGTTTACGGGCTCCATTTCTGATAATTTGTCTTGGGGAGATTCGGATGCCTCTACAGTGGAATTAGAAAATGCCGCAAAAAAAGCGCAAATTCATGAATCCATCGATTTATTCCCCAATAAGTATGAAACCCGTGTTGGCCAAAAAGGGGTCAATTTATCAGGTGGACAAAAACAAAGATTGTCAATTGCACGGGCGCTTGTTAGGGAACCATCCATCTTAATTTTAGATGACAGTACGAGTGCACTTGATGTCAAAACGGAAACTGCGCTTTGGACCGCTCTTGAAAAAGAAAGTGCAACGATGCTCGTTGTGACACAGAAAATCTCGACAGCTCAAGGTGCTGATAAGATCCTTTTGTTGGACGATGGGCGTGTTGTCGGTTATGGAACCCATCAGGATCTAATGAGGCAATCTGAATTATATCGTAAAATTCAACAATCACAGTCAGAGGAAGGGGAGGTGGGATTCAATGATACGCATACTTCGTAAACCTTTTGGCTATGAGCCGATTTTGAAGAAAGAGGATATAAAAGGGGATAAGCGCTTTAAAGGAGAGAGAGCAAGTAACTGGAAATCGGTCCTGTATCGTATTTGGCAGCTCGTAGATGAACAGCGAGCATTACTGATAACCGTATTGGCACTTGTATTCGTATCATCTGGACTCACTTTACTCGGTCCTTTTATGGTTGGTAGAATTATTGATCATCATATTGTTATCGCCCAGTTTGATGGGCTAGGGGTTAAAATCGGTATCCTAATTTTTATTTATATTGGCCTATCAACTGCCATGTATTTACAAAACTATTGGATGGTAGGGATTGCCCAACAAACGATTTATCGGTTAAGGACAAATTTATTTACACATTTACAAAAACTTCCTGTGACGTTCTTTGATAAACGACAGCATGGTGAGTTAATGAGTCGTGTAACGAACGATATTGAAAACGTAAGCCAAACGTTGAATACATCGTTTATCCAAGTCTTTTCGAGCATTTTAACGCTAACGGGTACGGTGGCGATCATGCTGTATTTAAGTCCGTTACTTACTTTATTAACGATGATCATTATTCCAATTATGTTTGTCGCTATTCGCTGGATTACACGAAGAACTGGAAAGTTGTATAAGGAGCAACAAAAAGCGGTCGGTGAATTGAATGGAATGATCGAGGAAACGATTTCTGGACAGCGTATTGTGAAAGCTTTCTCTCAAGAGGTGCGCGTCATGGAAGAGTTTGAAGAGAAAAGCGATCGTTTACGGCGGACAGGCTTTTGGGCAATGACCTACTCAGGATTTATTCCTAAAGTCATGAACATGCTCAATAACGCGAGTTTTGCGGTTGTCGCAGGAGTTGGTGGCTTGCTGGCCTTAAAAGGCGATGGGCTCGTGACGATTGGGACGATAGTTGTTTTCTCGGAATTGGCTCGTCAATTTACACGTCCACTGAATGACTTAGCCAACCAATTTAATACGGTCCTATCTGCCATTGCAGGGGCAGAGCGGGTTTTTGGGATTATCGATGAAGCCATTGAGGAAGATGATGCAAAAGATCATCATGATACCGTATTAAAAGGAGGTGTTGAATTTCGCAATGTCTCATTTGGTTATGCCGTTGAGACAGATGGCTATACGGTGAACGATGTGTCATTTCACGTAAAGCCGGGAGAAACAGCTGCCTTAGTTGGCGCAACAGGTGCGGGGAAAACGACGATTATGCAATTGCTTGCTCGTTTTTATGAGGCGAATAAAGGTGAAATTCTAATTGATGAAATCCCAATTCGAGAATTGCCACGTCAAACACTTCGTAGTCAAATGGCTTTTGTCTTACAAGATCCATTTTTATTCGAAGCGACTGTGTTTGAGAATATCCGCTATGGTCGTCTGGATGCGACGGATGAAGAAGTCATTGAGGCAGCGAAACAGGCCAATGCTCATCAATTTATTAGCCGATTGGAAAATGGGTACGATACGGTATTAACTGCAGATGGTGGGGAAATCTCACAAGGTCAGAAACAACTTCTTTCAATTGCAAGGGCACTCGTTGCGGACCCCGTGCTCCTTTTGCTTGATGAAGCGACGAGTAGTATTGATACGGTGACAGAGTTAGAGATTCAAGAAGCGCTAGAGCGATTAATGAAAGGGCGCACAAGTTTTGTCATAGCACATAGGTTGAATACGGTTCGGAAAGCGGATACTGTTTTTGTGATGGAACAAGGAAAACTCATTGAGTCAGGAAGTCAGGAGGAACTGATTGAACGCAAAGGGGTTTATTACAATATGCTCGTTGATTCGGAAATTTAAGTTTTAACACATAAGCAAAAGCTACGCATTGTTGTCAGCGTAGCTTTTGGTTTGTCACTATTTTGTTTGATGAATGCGAAGTTCAGTTCCTTCGTCAAAATGAACGTTAAGTTCAAACTTGGAGTAATCATCGATTTCAAAGAACTTAAGAATTTCGTTCATGGCTTGGTCCTCGGGGGTGTCTTTCGTTAGACGTATCTCCTTAAATAAAATGTCTAATACGTCCATTGCTTTGGCGCCTTCTACATCAATCTCATTCAATCTATTTGTATAATCCGCATCGGCCTGTTCGGTTACATCATAGCTCACATCAATTGCATCTTCTCCGTTGATATCAATTTCAAGATCGAAAATCGTGAAGCCAAATCCATCCCCAGATTCAATAGAACCGCCTTCATTTTCTAGTTCTGTAGTAAGTGCTGGATCATTTTGTGTGTCGTCTGCAGGTTTTTTCCCGCACGCACCCATGACCAATACACTTATGACTAAAATTAAACTTAAAAAACTCCACTTCCTCAACGAATCCACAACCTTTCAGTTTTTCTTCATATTAGTATTTTGCCTTCATTTTGCTTTCCTAAACAAAGAATGGAGAAAGGTTTGGGGACTCTTTATTAACTTGAAGTGCAAATGAATCTACATCGTTTACCATAATTAGTTAGCCACTTGACTATTTTTCACAACTATTGTACTATTAATGTTGCTAACATAGATAGTGATTATGGGGACTTAGCTCAGCTGGGAGAGCGCTTGCATGGTATTATTCCACTGAGACCTCAAAAACGGGGGCCATAGTATAATGGGATTACATTTGCATGGCATGCAAAATATCGGAGTTCGATTCTCCGTGGCTCCATACTTTATTGTAAAAACGTCTTAACTTTGATTGCTCAAGGTTAAGACGTTTTTATTTTGATGAATCCTGCAGGTATGTAACTGATGCATGATATCACCTTATTCAGTCATCAAATAAGGAAGTCGTATTGTACATCAAAAATGTATGTCATTTTCTAACTGTTCATACAATGGCAGGGGAGGGATAAAGGATGTACGACCGAGAAGCGGCAGTTCATTATGCGAATACTTGGTGGGATAGTTATAATCCAGCGTATCCACGGTTCGATGTAGATTGTACGAATTATATATCGCAATGTTTGCGAGCAGGAGGGGCCCCGATGTGGGGGTACCCAGATCGGCTTCAAGGATGGTGGATAGGAGGGGGGACTTGGAGTTTAAGTTGGTCAACGTCTCACTCATTACGCTGGTATTTGGCAGGGTCCAAAAGAGGAATGACGGCTACAATCGCTCAGTCAGCAGAACAATTAGATTTAGGCGACGTTATCGTATATGACTTTCAAGGTGATGGACGTTTTGACCATTCAACAATCGTGACGGCAAAAGACGGAGATGTACCGCTTGTGAATGCCCATACGTATAATGTACGTCAACGTCTTTGGGATTATAAAGATTCCTATGCAAGCACACCCAATGCCCGCTATATTTTCTTTAAAATTAACGATAACTTTTCATGAAAAATGCAGTCCACTATAGAAGTGGACTGCATATTAGTCTCTTATTCTTTTTCAAGCCACATAACAGCTAGAGTTCCTTCTCCTGCATGAACTGCAAGCACAGAACTAAGCTCACCAATTTCAACTTCTAAATCTGGAGCTTGCTCGGAAATGGCGTTTTCTAACTCTTTCGCTTGGTCAAGCACATTTCCGTGCATAATGTAAACTTTATGGAGGCCACGTGAATGTGCATCCTTCACTTTATTCATTAAGTATTGGAAAGCTCTTCTTTCCGAACGAACCTTATCGATAACTCCGAGTTCACCTTGTTCCGAGATTTGGATAATTGGTTTTACTTTCAATAAACTGCCAAGGAAAAATTGGACGCCGCTCATCCGGCCACCTTTATACAATTGATCGAGATTACCAATTAAAATATAGTTTTGAATAGTCCCAGCCATTTTAGTTAATGTATCTTGAATTTCTTGTACAGATGCGCCCTTTTCATACATATCCATTCCGTGTTCTACTAATGCAGTAGTTCCATATGAAAGAGAAAGAGAGTCGACAAAAGTAACAGGAAACTTTGCAATTTCGGCGCCGCCTTTTGACGAAGCTAATGTCCCACTTAACTTATCGGAAAGGTGAATCGCAATCGCTTGTTCGTAATTATTTGCGATTTCTTCGAACTTTTCCGCAAACTCTCCTGCTGAAGGTTGTGAGGTTTTTGGGAGATGTTCAGCATTCTTTATCTTATCGTACAACTGAGTTGAAGTTAAATCTACACCATCAATAAATTGTTCTTCTCCGAAATGAATATTTAATGGGACAGAGAAAAAGTCAGGATGGCTTTGGAGTTTATTTGAAACGTATGCTGTACTATCGACAATCCATGCCAAAGGTTTTTTCGTCACAGGTAGTCTCATCCTTTACTTTTATATTTTCTAATACTATACCATGAAAAGTAATATACGTATATTTAAAGTAGGGGATAACGTATTATCTATGTGCGGAGATAAGATGTTTTGGTGGAATAACATAATGAAACGGACCCTTTGTAGAGGGTCCGTTGAAAAGTTATTTCTTTAATTCTTCTTTCGAAAAGCTTTCTATTTCATAATAATAATCACCGATTACACGTAAACCTTGGTCAAAGTTTTCTAAATGGAAGTGTTCGTTTGGTGCATGGAAGTTTTCTGTTGAAAGTCCGAAGCCCATTAACACGACAGGTAACTCCAAAATCTCATCGAAAGCCGCAACGATTGGAATTGAACCGCCACCACGTGTATAAGCTGTTGGTACGTGATACACTTTTTCGTATGAACGACCCGCCGCTTGAATTGCTGGATGATCGAAAGGCGTAATGAAAGGTTTCCCTTTATCGAATTCAGTTACTGTCACAGTCACGCCCGCTGGCTTATGTTTTTCGATATGAGCTTTGAGTTTTTCAACGATTTCATCCGGATCTTGGTCAGGTACGAGGCGGCATGTGATTTTGGCGCCCGCTTCGGATGGTAGAACCGTTTTAATACCTTCACCGGAGAAACCGCCGAATAAGCCGTTAATTTCTAACGTTGGACGTGCCCAAGTTTGCTCTAAATAAGAAAATCCTTTTTCTCCGAATAATGCTGGTACGTCGATTTCTTCTTTTAATGCTTCTTCATCAAAGCCAAGTGCTTCGTATGCTGCTCTTTCTTCTTCTGTTAATTCACGGACGTTGTCATAAAAGCCTTCAACCGCAATTGTGCCTTCTTTATCTCTAAATGAAGCAAGTAATTCAACAATTGCATGGAGTGGATTTTGAACGCCGCCGCCGTAAAGGCCAGAATGTAAATCGCCTTTTGCACCTTTTACGTCAATTTGCACGCCGGTAAGGCCACGTAAACCATAGCAAACTGCTGGTTGTCCAGGCCCTTGCATGCCTGTATCCGAAATGACAATAATATCCGCTGCAAGTTTGTCTTTGTTTTCGCGAATATATTTTTCTAAGTTTGGGCTCCCGACTTCTTCTTCACCTTCGATTAAAAACTTTACGTTAACCGGAAGCTTGCCGGATTGTTTCATTAAAGCCTCAACAGCTTTAATATGCATAAACACTTGTCCTTTGTCGTCGCTTGCACCACGGGCAAACAATTTATTGTCACGAACTTCAGGTTCAAATGGAGGGCTATCCCATAATTCAAGTGGATCAACCGGTTGGACATCGTAATGCCCGTAAACAAGAATTGTTGGTTTACCTTCTGCGTGTAACCAATCTCCATACACAACAGGATGACCATCTGTTTCATCGATGGAAACATTTTCGAGACCTGCAGCGTCAAATGACTGAACTAACCACTCAGCAGCTTTTTGCATATCCGCTTTATGTTCTGAAAGGGCACTAATGCTTGGGATACGTAAAAATTCATTTAATTCTTCAAGGTGCGTATCACGTTGTTCTTTAAAATATTGATCAAGTTGTTCTAAATGTGCCATTAAATTCCCTCACTTTTATAAGTTTCGACTCAAGAAATAGTATAGCAAAGAATAATTATTTTAGGCGTCGATTTAGTAATATATAACTAAAATATGGTATGCTATAAGAACTTATTAACAGATTATAGGAACGATAAAGAAAATAGGAGGTCTGCCGTTTGTTTATTGCACTCGGATTTTTTCTAGTGATGTCGTTTTTCTTATCAGGGAGCGAAACGGCACTTACCGCAGTAAACAGGATGAAGGTCCAGCTTCGGGCTGATCAAGGGGATGTGGCATCTGCCAAATTGCTTGACTTAATCTCGAAGCCGGACCGAATGATAACCGCTATACTAATCGGTAATAATATCGCAAACATTATGTTGCCAACGCTTGTCACAATGATTGCGATAGAAAATGGTTGGAAAGTTGGTTTGGCGACAGGGATTTTGACGGTCATCTTGATTGTCTTTGGTGAAGTGTTGCCGAAGACGATAGCCGCTACATTTGCCGATTCAATTGCATATGTAGTAGCGCCAGTAATAAGGATTATTGTGAAAGTATTAACACCTTTTACAGCGGTACTTGCTTTGTTTACAAATATATTTATCCGCATTATTTCTAAAGGGACTGTTACAGAAGCAACTTTAACAAAAGAGGATTTAAAATCGATGGTTGACCTCGCAACCGTAGAGGGAACATTTGAACAAGATGAAACGTTACGTATAAAAGGAATGTTAGATTTTCCTGACAAAGATGTATCAGATGTGTTAGATACACACCGTACAGACGTAATTGGTTTACCAATTACAGCGACCTATGATGAAGTAAGAGATACAATTTTAGAGTATTTCTATACAAGGTATCCTGTTTATGAAGAAAGCATGGATGAGATTGTCGGGATATTTTATTCGAAAAAATTTATCGAATGGACATTAGAACCCGAAAAGTCATTAGAAGCATACATAGACCGTGATATGTTGTACGTTTTACAATCATCTAGTGTTGAGCGGGTATTCAAAATGATGCTCATGCAGAAAAAGCATTTGGCAGTTGTGTTGGATGAATACGGAGGAACGCTTGGTATCATTACGCAAGAAGATATTATAGAAGAAATGATTGGGCAAGATATCGAAGATGAGTCAGATGTGGATGATGAAGTGTTAATTTATGAAAAACAAGATCATTCAATTACGTGCCACGGGCGACTTGAAATTGAGGATGCGGTTGAACTTCTCGGTGTAGAAATTCCAACAGAACATGAAACTGTCGGAGGGTTTGTCTTAGAACAATTGGGGCATATACCCGAACCTGGAGAACGTTTTTCCTATGACAGTCTGCAATTTACAATTGAGGAAATGGACCGCACACGTATTTTACGTATGACGATTCAAGTTCAAGAAAAGTAATGTTCAACCTTACACATTTGTAAGGTAGTTGAAAGAGAATGCGATGGTATGTAATGTCTCGATTGCTGATAATAGAGTTAACAGCAAAAAGACGGAGGCATGAACAGATGACTATCAAATTAGATGACTTGTATGAAGAATACGGTCGTTACATCTATCACCTATGCTTAAAATTAACGCGAAATAAAGAAGAAGCGGAGGACGTTATGCAGGACGTCTGGGTAAAAGTCATCCGCTATAATGATAAATTAGATGAAATCGACAATATAAAAGGATGGCTGACAACCATTTGCATGAATACTTTCCGTGATCGTTACCGTAAAACGGTGCGAAAAAATGAACACGTAATTCAACAACCACATACACTAGACGTTCCAATTCTAGATTTGGTTCCAAGTAACTCACTGACACCTAGTGAAATCGCTGAAAGAAACGATATTCAATCTCTTGTAAGTGAAAAAATTGGACAGTTAGATGCAATTTATAAAAATACGATTGAGTACTTTTACGTCTATCAATATTCATTGAATGAAATCGCAGAAGTGATGAAAGTTTCGATTGGAACAGTGAAGTCGAGGCTGTTTCGTGCGAGAAATTACTTGAAAGAAATGCTAGTGGATGACCATGCAACATACGATTATGTGACCGCATAATTAGATAAGAAAAGAGCTCAGAGGATAATTCTGGGCTCTTTTTCCGATATAATAAAAGCCCCTCCTAATTGCTAAATAGCATTCAGGAGGGAACCTATGAATATATGAATACATTCTGCCTGATGTTAATCAAATTGAAAAAGCTTTTCATTGAGCTTGGACAGTTTTTCTTCCATTAAACCTAAACGTTCTTCTGCTTTAGTAACTTGACGATTTTGACCAACAGACTCGAGCTTTTCAATATCCCCTTGCAAATTGACGTACTCCATTTTAAGTTCTGCGATTTCTCGTTCGATTTGTTTTTTATCCATGCGAAAAACCCCTATCTCTTTTTCCCCACTATACCATATCAGAGGTTTCTTTTCCTGAACCATCGTGTGTTTCCCGTTTCGGATATTCTAGATAATATAAAATGGCTTCGCGAACCATTTCTTTACCTTCCCCGAGGTTAAGGGCTACTTGTCGCTCAATCGCTTTTTTCCGTAAAGAGTCATGCAGCAAAGGTTCCATCACAGCGTTGAGTAGGGTGGATTGCTTTACTTTTCTTCCTGGACCGAGATGTACAAATCCATGCTGTTCTTTTGGGAAATCAAGCGCCGTCTCGAATTCGTTTTGCGCGAGTACAATACAAGGAATCCCCATTACGCCAATTTCATAAGGCATGTAGCCTGATGCGCAAAGGACAATATCCGCGGTTGAAAGGAATTCGGCTACATTTTCTGGTTTCTGTTTAATAAATGTATTTCTTCTGCCAAGTGCCATCATACGCAATTCAGTTTTATCGTGCTTGTAATTCTCCCCAATCAAAACAGTGACTTTCAGTGGGATTTGAAGTTGTGATAAGTGGCGAAGTGCACGATACGATAAGTTGCTAGAATCTTCATCCCCAAATGTAACAATCAAGTGGGGAATGGGATCTGTTTCTTGTTTGTTCAATCCAATATGTTTAAATGACGCAATTTGTTCGTCAGCAATAAAGCTCTCAGCCCCAACAACGTAGTGCTCGAGTGGTTTTTCATTCGTTTCTGTGTAAAGTGTTTGGATAACGAGGTCAGCCAATCTGCCTCCTTCGCCGAAATCATCAAAGTGGATAACGGCTGGTACGATTTCCGAAATTTTTTCAACTTCCTCTTTTGAAGTCGAACCACTATCCCGTAAAAGAAGGTCAGGTTTAATTTTTTGTAAGGCCTTAATGAGCTCAGCATGATTTTTTATTGAGATAAATTGAGAATCTTTTAAAGATAAATCAAACTTTTGATGTGAAATAAAAATGATTTCAATTGCTTTGGGTAAAGATTGTGCAATGGTTTTCGCTCTACGTAAAGGGTATGTCCCTTTTCCGTCCGTGTCACAAACATAAATGGCTAGTTTCTTTTTTAAGTTTACGTTTATTGGAATCATCCTTCCTCGTCTTGTCGGTTTATTAGTTAATGAAAATAAGCGGAGTACCTTCAATTTTTGGGTTATAAGGAACCTCCGCTCATGCCTATCTCTTCATCGTATGGCAAGGATAATATAAATATGTGTTTTTTGGGTTGATTGAAAAAAATAGTATGTTAAACTATCTGTATTTAATTTATTCAAAAGAATCGTTCTGTTAAAAAGCCAGTGAATTATTTTGCGATTGGATAGAAAGTTGACAGGATGTTATCTGTTTCTTAGCCATTACAGGAAAATTCGTTGATGAACAAATGTATCATGCCAAGACACTTTGAGTTTTAGGATTGGAGGATAATCCCCGTTGTTTAATTCATTACTGTTCGATTTAATGCTCGTCGTGCTTATCGGGATTTTGTCCCAATGGATGGCTTGGAGATTTCGTATGCCAGCAATTGTAGTTATGTCTGTTGCTGGGTTACTCGTAGGCCCATTTTTAGGAATGATTAATCCAGAAGAAAGTATGGGGGATTTGTTTAGTCCCTTTATTACAATTGCAGTAGCGCTAATATTATTTGAAGGTAGTTTATTGCTCGATTTTAAAGAAATTCGGGGTTTTAACAAGCCGGTATTACGCATTGTTACAATCGGAGCATTTATCGCATGGATTGCGGGCTCACTTGCGGCTCACTATGTTGCAGGATTATCGCTTTCTGTCGCTTTTGTGATCGGTGGTTTATTTATCGTAACAGGACCGACAGTCATTTTACCGCTTTTGCGTCAGGCAAGATTAAAGCCGCGCCCTGCCGCTATTCTAAAGTGGGAAGGGATTGTTGTTGATCCATTTGGTGCACTATTAGCTGTTTTTGCTTTCGAATTTATTCGATTTTTAAAAAGTGAAGTCACGCCAAATTCATTTTTACTATTCTTCGCAGCATCTATTTTTGCGGTGATATTAGGGTGCGGAGTGGCATGGTTTTTCGGTCGTGCATTTGATAGGGGAGGAGTTCCAGAATTCTTAAAATCCCCGGTATTGTTTGCGGTCGTAATCTTTACATTTGTTTTGGCAGATGAAATTATGCAACAAACCGGTCTGCTCGCTGTAACGGCAATGGGTATGACGATGGCGAATATGAATTTAAATTCAATTAAAGAAATTCGTCATTTTAAAGAAAACATTTCTGTTTTATTAATTTCGAGTATTTTCGTCATGTTGACAGCTTCATTAAGCTCAAAAGTTTTGCTTGCAATCTTTAACTGGAAAATCATGTTGTACGTATTGGCTATGTTAATTGTTGTTCGTCCGCTGTCGGTTTGGTTATCGACGATTGGAACGGATTTATCAGTGAAAGAGAAATTTCTCATCGGTTGGATTGCGCCTCGGGGAATTGTTGCGCTAACTGTATCTGGCTACTTTGCTTCGGTACTAGGCGATCAAGGATATCGAGATGCCGATATTTTAACGGCGATAACCTTTGCACTTGTCTTTTCGACTGTTGTTCTTCATGGATTTACAATCGGCCCACTTGCGAAAAAACTTAATTTAACAACGACGGAGGAGTCGGGCGTACTCATTGTTGGAGGAAGCCGATTTTCAGGAAAGTTAGCTAAATCCGTGAAAGAGACGGGGAATCATGTACTCATTATCGACCGAACATGGGCGAGTTTAGCACATGCACGAAAGTATGGATTAGAGAGTCATGTCGGGAATATATTAACGGAACAGCAAGATTATGATTTAGATTTGACTCCGTACCGATTTATGTTGGCCATGACCCGTAATGACTCGTATAATGCACATGTTTGCGAAGACTTCGTACCGAGTCTTGGACGCGAACATCTCTATCAAACAGCAATTCATCCGAGAGAAGAGAACGCTGCGTCTATTAGTGGAGTCGGTGGGCATGTACTTTTCACGCCAGCGATTTCGCTTCGTGCGCTTGAAGAACGAGTGAATTCAGGTCATGTCATCCGAAAAACAATCATTACGAAACAGTATAGCTATACGCAATATTTACGGGAACGGGATGATAAATCTATCTTGCTTTACATTTTACGTGCTGACAAATCGATTGAGTTCTTCTCGCCGGATGTTGAATTACAAGCAGTAGCTGGCGATACAGTTGTCACATTAGCTTCACCTGCCAAAACAATCGAGCGTGTAAAAGAACGGTTAGAGGAAGGGAATAAAGGCACTCAAATTGAAATGAAGGAATTAGAAGACGCGTTTCATAAAATATTGTAAAAAGAAGCAGTACAAACAAGTGAATTGTTTGTACTGCTTTTTAAGATATAGAAGTTTTAAATTTCGCTTCCTGGATAGTGTCCAACGTTAACTTACTTTGTTCAACATCCTTAAACCGTTCAAGATGACAAGAATCGTACTTCCTTCATGACCGATAACACCAAGCGGTAAGTCAATGACTTGCATGAAGTTCGACACGATTAGCAGCGCGATAACAGCGACAGAAAAGAAAATGTTTTGTTTCACGATGCGCCGCATTTTTCGGGATAACTTTATGGAATAGGCGATTTTTGTTAAATCACTTTTCATTAATACGACATCAGCGGTTTCAAGGGCGACGTCAGTTCCTTGCCCCATAGCAATGCCTGTTGTGGCAGTTGCGAGGGCAGGCGCATCATTTATCCCGTCACCAATCATGCCGACTGAACCTTCTTCTTGAATTAACTGCTTCACATGTTCGACTTTCATTTCCGGCAAGCATTCCGCAACATAACGGTCCATGCCCGCTTCCATTGCAATCGTTTCAGCAGTACGCTCATTATCTCCCGTTAACATAATGGTACGAATGCCGACTTTATGCAATTGGTAAAGTGCAGAGACGGCTTCTTCGCGCAATGTATCTTTTAAGGCGACCACCGCGGCAATGCCTTGAGCATCTTTCATAAAAATCACTGTTTTTCCTTCCGCGGCAAGGGATTGACTAATTCCGTTTTGGAAACTTTGGCTATCCTCTCTACCAACAAACTTTGGACTTCCGACTAGAATTTCACCTTGGTTAGTAAATGCTTTAATGCCATGTCCTGGAATGTCTTCAATCATTGGCCGATCATTTGTAATCGCGTTTTGTTCTTGTGCAAACCGAACGATTGAAAGAGCCAGTGGGTGATTCGATTGACTTTCAATCGATGCTAGTAATTGTAATGCTTCATTTTCCATAACATCATCTCGAACGATAAAATCAGTGACAACGGGTTTTCCAGTTGTCAATGTACCTGTTTTATCAAAAGCAATCGCTTTTAAGGAAGCCAAATGTTCGAGGTGTATCCCACCTTTTACTAACACGCCATTTTTCGCTCCATTGGAAATGGCCGCTAACGTTGCAGGCATGATGGAGGCGACAAGCGCACAAGGGGAAGCAACAACAAGTAATACAATGGCTCGGTAAAAAGTCGTTGTCCAGTCCCAACCAAGTGCAAAGTGTGGTAAAAACATCATAATCCCAACAACAATTAGTACAATTCGAACGTAAGTCCCTTCGAATTTTTCAATAAATTGCTGGGAAGGTGACTTTTCACTTTGAGCGGTTTGGACGAGCGTAATAATTTTTTGAAATAAAGTTTCGGAACTCGGCTTCGTCATTTCCATTTGTACCGCGCCGCTTAAATTCACTGTCCCTGCAAACAACTCATCGCCAATTTCTTTCGTAACGGGTACCGATTCGCCGTTAATTGCGGACATATCAACAGAAGTGGTTCCTCTTAAAATCTGACCGTCCGCTGGTATTCGTTCACCTGGCCTGACAAGAAGTTTGGCGCCTACTTTCAACGTTTCAATTTTCACGCTTGTTGTGGTTCCGTCTGGTTGCAAAAGCCACGCTTCTTCAGGTTGTAAAGCCATCAGTGAGGAAATTTCTTTATGGCTTTTATTTAACGTATACGTTTCGAGCGCACCGCTTATTGCAAAAATAAAAATGAGAATCGCACCTTCTGCCCAATAACCAATAATGGCAGAACCAATCGCCGCAAATATCATTAACATCTCGACATTTAATTGTTTATCCTGAATTGTATCCTCGATGCCTTCTTTTGCTTTTGCATATCCGCCAATTAAGAAAGCAATTATATAAAAGCTTATAGATATACTTTCATGTCCAGATTTGCCAATCGTCCATGCAGATACAATTAGAATTCCCGATAACACAGCGGCGATTAACTCGAGGTGTTCAGTCCATTTGAATAAAAACCTTCTTTTTTCTGCTAATAAGGTTGTCACCGTTATCCCTCCTAATTACTTTTAATAACGTCACTCTTTTTATCCGAGTAAATTTCTAATTGAAAATGTTTATCGATTAGATTATAATAACTATTACTTTATAATTATTGTAAAGTATATCACTTGGGACGCAAAATTGCTACAACTTAGTGCGGGAAAAGATATGGGGAATTGCCCAGTATTTTATGCGTGATTAGGAGAATTCGTGTAGCTATTATTTCACTAAAATTTTTTCCTCATAATCATTGTAAGAAAACATTGTTATGCAAGGTTGTGAGTAGCAATAGGAAGGAATTAGATTAGATGAACGTTAGATGTATTTTCTTATGTGAATGTTCTCGTGTAGGGGAACGAAAGGGGCGATAGCTGTTTAGTTCCTTCTATATAAAAAACAAGTATAATAGAGGTACAGTTAAAGATAGGAAGGAATTACTATGCATGACTAGAATACTATATTTAATTATTATCATTTCATTTCTTGATACATTTATTCAACTTCCCATTATTACACCTTATGCATTGAGTTTAGGGGCATCGCATGTGTTAGCGGCTGGTATTGTGGCCATCTATTCGTTAACAAATATGCTTGGGAACATAATTGGCGGACATTGGATTGACCGATTTGGTCGTAAAAGAATGTTATTGACCGGTATGAGTCTCGTCACATTCATTTTGCTTTTATATCCACTGGCCCAGTCCGGTGAGCAACTTTTTATTGTTAGGCTTTTACATGGTCTGGCAGGCGGCGTTCTAATCCCAGCCGCTTTCGCGTATGTCGGGGATCAAACGAGTAAGAAAAATCGCGGAAGAGCAATGGCTTTAACAGGTGCATGTATTGGCGTCGCTGCGATTGTTGGTCCTGCGATAGGGGGCATTATGGCTTCAAAATCACAAGTGGAATATGTCTTCTACCTTGTTGCATTTTTATTTATTCCAATCATTCTATTAGGTTTATTCTTTATTAAAGAATCTTTTAAAGCGAGTGATAGAAGCGGTGTATCCGTTGCGCATTTTTTACCTTTATTGAAAAACAAGTTGTTGCTACAAGCATCATTAGCTGCTTTTGCATTGATGGTCAGTAACGGTACGTTGTCGTTTGCACTTCCTTTAAAGGTAGCCGATATGGGTGCGACGTCCTCAACGACTGGACTTTTACTCAGTACATTTGGGATTGTGGCATTGATTGTATTCTTAACACCGATGAATAAAATGTATGATCTTTTTTCACCAGTTAAATTGGTTGTCATTGGGTTATCTATTATTGCAAGTGTCCATATTCTACTGAACTTTACAGTGTCTACGACAGGTGGCTTTGCGTTAATGACGATTTACGGAGTAGGTTTTGCATTGGTTTTCCCATCGATGAACCGAATTGTTTCAGAAGCATCCTCTAAAGTAGACCGCGGAAAAGCGTATGGTATATTTTATGCATTTTTCTCGCTAGGTGCGGTAATTGGTTCGTTTATGTCTGGACTTGCTGTAGAAATTACAGGTCTTCCATTTTCATCGAGCGCAACAATCATGTTATTGATTGGTTTTTATTTATTGTATTCATCTCGTAAAAGGAATGCTTAGAAAGTAGATTTGGATTGCTGGATCGGAAAAATAATTGTATAGAAAGGCTCCCAACTGTTGGTTTCAGATTGGGGGTTTTTTATTAATCTTTTTTAGGTTTTATTGTTAATGCCCTCCTAAACCTCATTCTTTATACTTTCTTTATACTTTTCTAGTCTAATTATTGATACATATTCCTTATGCTATATGTAGTAGTAAGGAAAGGGTGATGATGTATGTTAGAAACCGTTTTAAAAGCGACAAATGTTTCAAAAATATATGGTAAACATCAAGTACTTGATAAAGTATCAATAGAAATTAAAAGAGGGATGATTTACGGACTAATAGGTCAAAATGGTGCGGGTAAATCAACGTTTATGCGTGCTGTTATGGGATTAATCACGACTGATGGCGGAGATATTGAATTGTTCGGAGCAACTGGCTCTAAAGGTCTGCAAAATGCCAGAAGAAGAATGGGGCAATCCATTGAAACGCCGGCACTCTATCCTGAATTAACAGCTCGAGAAAATTTACAAGTACAAGCAGCAAATGGCGGGGTTAGTGAAAGAAAGATTGAAGAATTATTACAGTTAATGAACTTGAATCATACAGGCAAAAAGAAAGCGAAGAATTTTTCTTTAGGTATGCGTCAACGTTTGGCGATTGCTTCTACATTGATGACCAACCCTGAGTTCTTAATTTTAGACGAGCCGACAAATGGTCTCGATCCATCAGGGATTGTCGAGATGCGTGAAATTATTCAACGACTTGTGAGTGAGCATGGCATTACGGTTTTACTGTCTAGTCACTTATTGGATGAACTTTCCCAAATCGCGACACACTATGGCATTTTACATGAGGGAAAAATTATTAAGGAACTATCAAAAGAAGAGCTTGCACGCGAAGCTCGTCAATATATTGAATTGGAAACGAACGACGTCCAAAAAGCAGTCGTCGTGCTGGAAGAAATGGAGATACAAGACTTCGAAGTCATCACAGGAAATGAAATAAATATCTATGAAAAGTTAGATGATGTTGCTACTATTAACCATTCGCTCGTCCTAGCAGGTGTAAAAGTTTCACGAATTGGGACGACTAGACAAAGACTTGAAGACTATTTCTTACAGTTAACAGGAGGTGCGACGCATGCTTAATCTACTTACAGCGGAAAAAATTAAATTAAGACGTAGCAAAAAACTAATGATTGCCTTAATTATTTTATGCGTACTTCCAATCATACAAGTCGTGAATAGTTACTGGAGCGTAAGTTATGGAGACGAACTCATTCAAAAAATTGATACTGTAGTAAATGGCGCAACAGGTATTCTTATGATTAAGAAAAACGGATTAACAGTATTACTTGTCATGAGTGCTTTTATCAGCTTCTTTATTGGAGAAGAATTTCAACACGGAACGATCCGAAACGCATTGTCCCTAGGTCGCAGTCGTACACATTATTATGTTTCAAAACTAATTGTCGCTGCTTTAGTCTCTTTGGCTGGCGTAATTGTTATGACGATTCTTGGAATGGTTGGCTTTACAATTGCATTTGGCTTTGGCGGTGTTGATGAAATGAATCACTATGTCAGTTATGCGCTAAAAGCATTTAGTACGCTTTATACGTTGGTTTTGGCTAACGTCTCTGTATATGTAGCAATCGGTTTTATAACCAAAAATAGCAGCTTCACGTTAATCTGGAGCTTTATTTACACGATTGCAACAGGGTTTCTACCTGGGATATTTCAGCATACGACACATTTAAAACAAGTTATGTTTTGGTTTACGGAAACATTTATGTTTTATTTTAATTTTGCTACACCAGAAGATGTCGCAAGGTTTCCTGAGATGATTGTCGTTAGCCTCGTCACAATTGTGCTATCATCTGCAGTAGGAATCTGGATGTTTAATCGAACAGATATTAAGTGAAACTTCACTCAGTGGGGGGCTATCCCCACTAGGGAAAGATGCAGTTCAATCTTTCCTTGTTAGTTGAACCAATCGGGCATGTACTGGCAGTTGCCCCCCGCTCATTTTGGTTTTCCTCTAAGTATTGAATTGAAGGGCAAACTGCCAGTAAATGCGGGATAAAGTAGGTCGATAAATATGTCAACGATATTAATTATAGAAGACGATGGCGCAATTCATTCGCTGATTAAAGAAGCGTTAACGATACAAGGCTTTCAAACAGTCAGCGCATACTCCGGAACTGAAGGGCAATTATTATTCGAACAAAATCAGGTCGATATTATCTTGTTAGATTTAATGTTGCCGGGAATGGACGGAGAAGAATTATTGCGCGAAATTCGTAATCACTCAGCGATTCCAGTCATCGTAATTTCCGCGAAAAATGATCAAGCGTCTAAATTGGAACTTTTGATGAATGGGGCAGATGATTACGTTACAAAACCATTTGATATTAAAGAACTCATAGCAAGAATCAATATACAGCTGCGCCATGCTGCGAAGGCAGTCCATAGTGAGCTTGAAGAGATATCCTATAAGGATATTCGGGTAAACTTGGATACAAGAGAAGTGAAAGTAAATGATGAGATCATTCATCTAACTGGGCGGGAATATGCGATTCTTCTCTTGTTTCTAGAGAATCCTCAAAAAGTATTCAGCCGTGCGAATATTTATGAAAGTGTTTGGAATGAACCGTTTTTTGATAGTGACCAAACCATCAATATGCATATTAGTAATTTACGACGTAAAATGAATGTACAAGGTGCAAACTATATTAAAACAATCTGGGGCATAGGCTTCAAATTTGATTAAAGGAAGGAGTGTGAACGTGATGTGGGGATGGCTATTTGGTTTCCTAACGTTAGCGCTCCTTTTTTATATTTATTTTTTAAAACGAGAACTGCGGAAGTTGACGAGCAAAATGAAAGAAATACCTATTCGTTCAAGTTATGGCGGAAGGTTATCATTAGATTTTCGGGAGAAAGCATTAATGGAATTAGTTGATGAATTAAATCAAATGATTGATGCTTTTGAGGAAAAAAATTTACGAGCGAAACAGATGGAAGAGAATGTGAAATTATCAATCGCTGGGCTGTCACATGATTTAAGGACGCCCCTCACGTCAATTAATGGTTATGTTCAACTTTTAAATGACACGACAGATGAGACGAAAAGAAAGCATTACATCCAAATCATTGAACACTCAGTGGAACGTTTAATCGTAATGACGGATTACTTCTATGATTTAGCGCGCATCGAAGCGAATGAAAAAGAGATGAAGTTATCTTCCGTTTCTCTTCCGAATTTAGTAGAAGAAATCTTTTTATCTTACTATGAACAAATTGCAGAACAGCATATTGAACTTCAATTTCCTGAGCAACCGGGAGACCGTCAAGTGATTGCTGACGAATTCTTGTTAGCACGGGTCGTACAAAATGTTGTCCAAAACATTTTGCGTTATGCGAAAAGCAAAGCATTGATTTGTTATGAGCAAGAAGGGAATTACATACTTCTCACAGCGAAAAACGATATAAAACCGGATAGTCAAGTGGAAGCGGAAAAGGTTTTTATGCGTTTCTATACAGAAGTGACGAGTAGAACGAACACCGAAACGAGTGGATTAGGCCTGTATTTATCTAAAAAGTTAGTTGAAAAGATGGGCGGAACAATGGATGCCGAATTGAGTGAGTATTGGTTTATACTTCACATTAAACTTCCTACTAAGGGGAATTGAATGTAAGGCGTTCCGATGCCATGTGATATAAGAAGCCACTTACTTATGCAATGATTAGTTTTTTCCTTTATAATAGCGTCATGAGGAAAGGGGACATTTAGATGTCAAAATCACTTGTATTAGCTGAAAAACCATCCGTGGCACGGGATATTGCGCGTGTGCTCGGTTGTCATAAAAATGGTAATGGATTTATTGAAGGAACAAAATATATTGTCACATGGGCACTTGGGCATCTTGTGACACATGCAGATCCGGAAGGGTACGGGAAACAATATAAAGAATGGAAACTGGAGCATTTACCAATTGTGCCGGACCCATTTAAAATTGTGCCAATCCGTCAAACGACAAAACAATTAAATGCGGTAAAAGCGCAGTTGCGTAGAAATGATGTAAATGAAATTATTATCGCAACGGACGCCGGACGGGAAGGGGAACTAGTCGCCCGCTGGATTTTAGAACAAGCGAAAAGTCGTAAGCCTGTGAAACGTTTATGGATTTCATCCGTGACAGATAAAGCGATTAAAGATGGATTCAAAAGTTTAAAGCCAGGTCGTCAATATGAACATCTATATGAAGCAGCGGTTGCCCGTGCAGAAGCGGACTGGGTTGTTGGGATTAATGCGACACGCGCGCTTACGGTGAAATATAATGCACAATTATCAACAGGACGTGTGCAAACACCGACACTTGCAATGATTGCAGAACGTGAACAGCAAATTAATGAATTTAAACCGAAAGCTTATTACGGTTTACAAGCGATTACCGAAGGCGCAACATTTACATGGGCGGATTCATCAGGTCAAACGCGCTCTTTTGACAAAACTTTCATTGAGAATAAACTGACGAAATTGGATGCGATTCACAACGGGGAAGTAACAGAAGTGAAAACAGCACCGAAGTCACAACCTGCTCCACAACTATTTGATTTAACGGCACTTCAACAAGAAGCCCATCGCCGTTGGTCATGGTCGGCAAAGGAAACATTATCAACACTTCAAAATCTATATGAACGACATAAAGTTGTGACGTATCCGCGTACTGATTCAAAGCACTTATCATCCGATATGAGGGATACGTTAATTGACCGTATTAAAGCAGTCGATATTGCGCTGTTTAGAAAAGCGACGAATATGATCCTTCGTAAAGGAACGCCAAGACCGCAAAAAGGTGTGATTGATGATAAGCGTGTGTCGGATCACCATGCAATTATTCCGACTGAGGAAACACCGATTTTACAAAATTTATCTGATAAAGAACAACGTTTATATGAGTTAATTGTCAACCGATTTCTTGCTGTCTTTCTTGGTCCGTTTCGTTATGACCAAGTAACAGTTGACCTTGCTGTTGGTAGTGAAACGTTTAAGGCGAGAGGTCGTACTGTAACAGATGAAGGATGGAAAAAAGTATATGACTTTGATGAAGAAGATACTTCAACATTGCCTTCATTTACAAAGGGGCAAGAAGTAAAAGTCCGAGCAGTAACGATGACGGAAGGAAAGACAAATCCCCCGGCTCGATTTAACGAAGGAACGCTTTTAGCGGCAATGGAAAACCCAACGCAATTTATGCAAGGTGAGTCGAAGGCGTTAATTCAAACGATTGGCGAAACTGGCGGACTTGGCACAGTTGCAACACGTGCCGATGTCATTGAAAGGCTGTTTAAAACATTTGTCATTGAGAAAAAAGGCAATGATATCTATACCACTTCCAAAGGTCGCCAACTGTTAAAACTTGTACCCGAAGACTTGAAGTCACCTGCACTGACGGCTGAATGGGAACAAAAATTAACGAAAATCGCGAATGGTCAAATGAAAAAATCCGTTTTCATGAAAGATATGATTCAATTTGCGAGAGATGCTGTTAGTGAAATAAAAAATGATGATCAAAAGTTTAGGCATGATAACGTGACAGGGCGCGCATGTCCGGATTGTGGAAAACTATTGTTAGAAGTAAACGGAAAGCGCGGTAAAATGCATGTTTGTCAAGATAGAGAATGTGGTTACCGACGCAGTATTTCGCGACAAACCAATGCGAGATGTCCGCAATGTAAAAAACGTCTGGAGCTACGCGGAGAAGGAGAAGGGCAAATCTTTGTTTGTTCGTGTGGGCATCGTGAGCGACTATCTGCATTTGAAAAACGCCGAAAAGCCTCTGGTGGCAAGCGTGCAAATAAGCGAGATGTTCAAAAATATATGAAGAAACAAGAAGAGCCCGAAAATACAGCGATGGCGGATGCGCTAAAAAAGTTATTTGAAAAATAAATCTTTAGATGGATTATCGACAAGATGATTATTTGATAAAGTATAGGTAGATTGGAGGGGAGTTCCATGCGGATTGGATTAGGGCAAGTGGTTTTTAATGAATCACCACTTCATATACAGTTGAGGAAACGAAATGCGGAAACGGCTTATCAAAGCTTTGAAAAGTATAGCGGGCAAAAGCAAATGGAAGTTCAGCAATTTCTTACTGAGAAGCCGGCTAGAAAGTCAGAACTCGGTGCTGGACAAGTGAAGCAAGTTCATTTGCCAATCGGTAAAACGTTGGAGGAAACAATCGCGCTTTGGCGAGATGTTCGTTCAGAAGCGTTATCTGTTCCTGAACCTACAACGGCGGATTATCAATTAGCGGTGAAAGCATCTTCGCAAATTCGACATGCAGAAGCACAAATAGGCTTGCATCAGAAAGCGCAAACCGAAATTAATTCAGCGGTCCAAAATGAGAAAGAAACGGCTGTCGTCCAATCTGCGATGGAATTCCCTACGGCAATTGAACGGGAATTATTTGAGCTAGAAAAGAAATACGAACGTGCCATTGAATCCTATTCTTATCAAGTGCAAATGAAAATGAATGGCTTTCAGATAGAAAAACCAAGTTTCTTTAAAATTGCTTGATGCATAGGGAGGGCTACCATTGTTTTAGTTGGTAGTCCTTTTCGCTATTGAAAGGAAGGGGAAATATATGGGGAAATCTAATAAAACGGTTAAAACGAATGCTGTTCGAATTCTTGAACGAGAAGGGATTGACTTTACGTTAATTGCATATGACATTAGTGATGATTTAATTGATGGTGTTTCCGTTGCGGAAAAAACTGGGCAAGCGGTGGAAACCGTTTATAAAACACTCGTTACGAAGGCTGCAGACAAAAGTTTGTATGTATTTTTAATTCCAGTTGCATTAGAACTTGATTTGAAAAAAGCGGCAAAGGCAGCTGGAGTGAAAAAACTGGATATGCTACCGTTAAAAGATTTAACAAAAGAAACGGGCTATATTAGAGGAGGTTGCTCACCTGTAGGCATGAAGCGAGACTTTCCAACAATTATTGATGAGTCCGCTACTTCGCTGAATAAAATTGTAGTGAGTGCTGGTAAACCGGGATTGCAAATGACTCTCTGTCCAACCGATCTAGTAGCCATGACTCAAGCGAAAGTTTTTGATGTCTGTAAATAATAGTGATCGCAATCATTGAGTTTAAACCGCGCTGTTTACGAATTGCTCGTAAAACACAGCGCGGTTTTTTGCGTTGTGAACTTTTCGAGTAGATTGGTGCTCTTGATGGGGATAATCAATACGATTTGAAACTAATTAAAGAAAATGAAATTCTAGCTATATCAAACGGCATGATTCTTAAAAGCATGATAGAATGGAGTAATGGAAAAGTCGTTCACTTGATTGTGTGAATGGCTTTTAAATTTGAGTTTGCATCAATGAAAGGCATACTAGAAAGAAGGATTACTATGCGGAAAACAGAAATGTGGAGATGGATTTTTTATCTCGGCGGATTAATTATCGTCGCCCTTGGAATTTCGATGACGATTAAAGGGTATAAACTGGGAATTGGTCCTTGGGATGTGTTCCACGTTGGTTTATATAAAAATTTTGGGTTAACTATCGGGACCTGGAGTATTTTAACAGGACTCGCAATCATAGGCGGTACTGCGATCTTTTTAAGAGAATGGCCTAAAATTGGCACGTGGTTAAACATGCTTCTGCTCGGAATCTTTATTGATGTCTTTAATTGGTTAATTCCGGATTATGAATCACTGATTGCACAAACGATTCTCTTTGTAGTAGGTGTGGTGGTAATGGGTTATGGTGCCGGCGCTTATATGTCACCAAATATTGGTGCAGGTCCCCGAGACTCCCTAATGCTCGTTTTCGTTGAGAAGTTTGGTGGCAGTATTAAAAGAATTCGAACAATCATTGAAGTTGCTGTTGCTGCAATCGGTTGGCTTCTAGGCGGACCAGTTGGGGTTGGAACGGTAATCATTGCGTTTTTAATTGGTCAATTCGTTCATTATACATTGCCTCAAGCAAAAGCTTTATTGTTAAAAATTACAGGACAAACGGAAGAAGAGATTTTGTGGTAACAAAAGTGAGTTATCTTGATTAACTACTGCGGGAAGTCATTTACGTCGATGATTTCCCGTTTTTTTATTGAATTTTTTCTTCTGATTTTTTTGATCCGTTTCTCAAGTTCCTGACATTTCTCCATTTGTTGTATAGTAAAACCCAAAGCTCCTCCGGTTAATTCAAGCGCAATCCAGGTAATGATATAAATCTCCCTTCTTAAGAATAGCTTGTCCTTATACTGCTAGGTAATGATTCATCAAAATTTTCCGGTTTTATGGTTCATCATTGAAATTGTGTTTTTTTAAACACTGCTCGCATATGTTATTTGTATGACATAGAGAGGGTGAGCGGTATGTATGGAACGATAACGAAGTATATGGGCACAGCTTATACAGGGCTAGGAATTGCGCATAAATATGATAATTTAATAGCTTCCGCGACGGAAACGGTGTTTTTGAAGTGCCCGCCGACGACAGCGCTGTCCGCGCTATTAAACGATACGGCGATGTATTATATTAAACGTGGTTTTGATGTGGATAAATTTGTAAGTCCAATACAAACTGATAAAACAGATGCAATCTTTATAAAAGGACTAGATCTGTTCTTTATTCAAGCATCCCATCCGATTGCACTTGAACCTTCAGATATCGGGGGACGTCATCGCGTGATTAGTTTTTACGATATCTATGATGAAAATAAACTGCGTAATCAAAATGAAACCATTGTTAATAGTCTTGGAGAAGCGGAAGCATCCTTAAAAAAAGCTTTACATGCGTTAGCAGACGCTAAGGTGATCCATGACGAATGGGAAGCGGTTAATATTGGGCGTATGATGTGGAGTGTGCACGAAGCATTAATCGAAAATTTGAAAGAAGAGTTATTTAGTACAATCACGTTAAATAAGCAATCAGCTGTATCTCATCGGTTAATTGGTTCCCTAACTTCTGCAGGGGCTTGCGATTTTATACCGTCTATTACCAATCGCATCCAGCGACGGATGCTCATTAAAGGTCTACCGGGTACAGGAAAGTCAACAATTATGAAGGCGATAGGGCAAGAAGCAGAACGTAGAGGGTTTGACGTATTATACGGTTGGTGTGGGTTGGATCCAGAAGGCGTCGATCTGGTTCAGATTCCGGAGTTATCTGTTTGTATATTTGATGCGACGAAACCGCATGAATATGATCCGGAACGAGATGGCGATGAAATTCTGGACTTGCTATCGATGTGTGAGGAAAGCGAGGAAGCAGAAGAGGCGGTTGAATTTATTAGTAAAAAGTATCGAGAAAAAATACTCGATGCAAACGGTTATATGCAAGCTTATGCGCGAGCGGAAAAGCAAGCAAGGGCTGCAATGGATACAGCGATTAACGATATTGTTTTTCAAGAAAAGTCAAAACGACTGATCGATGACATAAACTGACAGGTACATGGGCAATATGTTAAAATGAAGTCTCATATTGCTTGAAAGGAAGATTACCTTGTCAAAAATTCTAGATAAATTTTTAAATGAAAATTTAGAAGAACTGCGTAATGCAGGCCTTTACAATGAAATCGATCCAGTTGAAGGTCCAAATGGTCCAACGATTAAAATTGGTGGAAAAGAGTTAATTAACTTATCTTCAAATAACTATTTAGGTCTTGCAACGGACGAAGATTTGAAAGTGCTCGCAAAAGAAGCAACAGATAAATACGGCGTCGGCGCTGGCGCGGTTCGAACAATTAACGGAACGCTTGATATTCACGTTGAACTTGAAAAGAAAATTGCAGAATTTAAAGGAACGGAAGCGGCAATTTCTTACCAATCAGGTTTTAACTGTAATATGGCTGCCATTTCTGCGGTGATGAATAAACAAGATGCAATTCTTTCTGATGAACTTAATCACGCATCAATCATCGACGGTTGCCGGCTATCCGGTGCAAAAATTATCCGTGTGAAGCATCAAGATATGGATGATTTACGTGCAAAAGCGAAAGAAGCAACTGAATCTGGCGAGTATGGAAAAGTAATGTACATTACAGATGGCGTGTTTTCAATGGATGGAAACGTCGCAAACCTACCAGAAATCGTAGAAATTGCAAAAGAATTTGACCTTATCACCTATGTAGACGATGCACACGGTTCGGGGGTTATGGGGAAAGGAAAGGGAACTGTAAAGCATTTTGGGCTTGAAAAAGAAATCGATATGCAAATGGGGACACTTTCAAAAGCAGTTGGGGTTGTTGGCGGCTATGTAGCTGGTAAACAAAACCTAATTGACTGGTTGAAAGTACGTTCTCGTCCATTCCTATTCTCAACGGCAGTAACACCAGCGGACGTTGCAGCTACGCAAGGTGCGCTCCAAAAGATTATGGATTCTACAGAACTCCATGACAAACTTTGGGAAAACGGCGACTACTTAAAAGCAGGTCTGAAAAAACTAGGCTTTGATATTGGTCAATCAGAAACACCAATTACACCATGTATCATTGGTGAAGAAAAGTTGGCACAGAAATTCTCAAAACGTCTCATGGAAGAAGGCGTTTATGCAAAGGCAATCGTATTCCCAACCGTCCCAAGAGGAACTGGGCGCGTACGAAATATGCCAACTGCTGCGCATACGAAAGAAATGCTAGATGAAGCATTAGCGATTTATGAAAAAGTAGGGAAAGAACTAGGGATCCTTAAGTAAATAAAAAAGGGCGATTCAATTTGCTCTTTAAATAAAGCAGATGGAGAATGATTGATTCTCTCCATCTGCTTTTTTGTTGGTAAAGTTTGATGGCTGTTACTACCGTAATTAACACATATGGGAAAGTACTCAACGTTATCAGAGAAGAATGCAACGCCCATGCTAAAGTACTCAACACAATCGCACGAATATCGGCAAATACATACATAATTTTATAATGCAATGTCAATATCCTGGTCATTTCCGTGACCGAGAGCATAAGCATATCCAAAGGTCGTTTGTTGCGCGTTGTTTTTTAAATCAATCGGTGTGGATACCTAATTTTGTTCTATAGATAATAGGGGCAGATCATCCAGCCGTATAGATAAGATAGAGGACGATAATAATATTAAAAGTAACCCACTTCGGCATCGTAGGAAAGGGATTATCACATTGATTCATAGACAATTATAGATATTAATTTGGTGAGGAAGTTCTAATTGTGTTTTTAGAACGAACATTTTATAATAAGTGAAGGTTGTTAATGAAGGATTATGTTAATCTTGAAAAAGTAATGTTCTCTCCAAATAGACAAATGACCGTGAAGTGAGGAGTCGTACAATGAAGAAAATAATGGTGACAGGTGCACTTGGGCAAATTGGTTCGGAGTTAATAATGAAATTGCGTTCTGAATACGGTGCTGACAATGTTTTAGCGACGGATATTCGACATGTAGCATCAAATGTAACGGAATCAGGTCCTTTTGAAATTTTAGACGTAACGGATGCGAAGGGCATGCATAAAATAGCGCAGGACTTCGGTGCTGATACAATGATGCATATGGCGGCACTATTATCTGCGACCGCCGAGAAAAACCCAGTATTTGCGTGGAATTTAAATATGGGTGGACTCTTGAATGCTTTAGAAGTCTCCCGCGAATTAAATTTACAATTTTTCACGCCTAGCTCAATTGGCGCATTTGGTCCATCTACGCCGAAAAAGAATACACCTCAAGATACCTTACAGCGTCCAACGACAATGTACGGCGTGAATAAAGTATCTGGTGAGTTACTCTGTGATTATTACTACGAAAGATTTGGTTTGGATACGCGTGGGGTTCGTTTCCCAGGGCTGATTTCAAATGTTGCGAAACCAGGTGGCGGAACGACAGATTATGCTGTAGATATTTATTATAAAGCGCTTGAAGAAGGAAAGTATACTTCTTATATTGCGGAAGGTACCTACATGGATATGATGTATATGCCAGATGCTTTACAAGCAATCGTCGATTTATTGGAAGCAGATCCTGCTAAACTGAAGCATCGAAACGCATTTAACGTTACAGCAATGAGTTTCGAACCGAGCCAAATTGCAGCTGCTATTCAGAAAGAAATTCCGACTTTTGAAATCGCTTATGAAGTCGATCCAGTTCGCCAAGCGATTGCAGATAGTTGGCCAGACGCCATCGACCCATCGGCAGCTATTGAAGAATGGGGATTTAAAGCAAAATATGACCTCGATAAGATGACGGTCGATATGTTAGAAAAATTAAAAGTAAAATTGGGCAAATAAACGCACCGACACTCAACGCAATGCGGTAAGATTTTGCTTTAAATTAATAAAAAGACTGAATCCTAGTGATTCAGTCTTTTTTATTCGCGTCATTTACATCATAAGGGGGAGTAGTGAGCGAATGATTATATATAATATCGTAGTAACAATCATGGTGATTGCTAGTACTCGGGTTACGTGAGATTTATTAATATGTTTACTTTCGTGATTCATCTATTCCATCGCTTAACGAATCTATACATAGTATACATCAAATTATCTCATTGTGCACACAATAAGAATATTCGCGTGTGTTATTTTAGTAAACTGTGAATAATGTGTGTCGTGAAGGCAGTATTAGGATTTTTGAGTACTTGTTTTAATTAATTGTCATATTAGATTATTCGTTAGTACTTAATGATTTATACCTTAATTAAAAACAAAAAACTCGACCGTATAAAAATAAGGTCGAGTCAATTGAATTTAGAATAATAAATGGGCAATACCGGCAACAATCGGTAAAGCGATTAGTGTACGTAATAGGAAAATGATCACTAAATCAAGGAAATTCACCGGGATTTTAGAGCCTAATAGGAGTCCACCGACTTCAGCCATGAATATTAATTGGGTAACTGAAATAGTTGCGACAACGAATAGTGTTAATTCAGACGTAATCAGTCCATTTGCCAAAATCGCAGGGAGGAACATATCCGTAAATCCAACAACCATCAGTTGTGCTGCATCTGCAGCTTGTGGAATATTCAACACCGCAAGAATCGGCTCAAAAGGTTTACCTAAAAACGTAAATACGGAAGTATATTCAGCTAACACAAGTGCGATGGTACCAAAAGCCATAACGACTGGAATAACCCCTAGCCACATATCAAGTACGTTTTTAAATCCTTCTGAAACCGTTCGAGTGAATGAACGGTTTGCTTCTGCTTTCGTCAAAGCATTTTCTAATCCGTGTGAAATTGAACTATACCCTTCAGGAAGCTTTTCTTCATCGCCAGTAAAAGGGCGTCCATCGATGTATTCATCTTCTTTATTTCCAAGTGGGTAAATTCTTGGCATGATGAATGCTAGAATTAGCCCGGTAAAAATGACTGTTCCGTAGAAAGGTAGGAAATAGGATCCGAGCCCTACTTCTTCAATAATTACAATAGAAAATGTGATAGAAACTACTGAAAATGTTGTTCCAATAATAGCGGCTTCTTTTTTCGTGTAATGACCTTCTTCATATTGTTTACTTGTTAATAAAACCCCAATTGTTCCGTCGCCAATCCAAGAAGTTAACGCGTCGATCGCAGAACGACCTGGCAGTTTGAACAGCGGACGCATGACTTTTACCATCATCGTTCCAAAAAACTCAAGTAATCCAAAGTTTAATAGAAGTGGTAATAATAAACCTGCAAATAAGAAGATCGTAAAGAGGAATGTAACAAGACCGTCTTCGCTAAGTAGGAGACCTCCTGTATTTTCATTCCAAATTGCTTCTGGTCCAATTTGAAGGACAACCAGTATAGCGAAAATGGCGCCAATAACACGTGTAATTACCCAAAACAGGGAAACGTTGAATAAGTTCACCCAGAAATTTGTCTCTTTTCCATCTGTATTGATAAATAAAAACAGGATAGAACCAATCGCAGCAATGATTAACGCAATTGTTGCTGTCCATGGCATGATTGGAGCGACAAAACTGGATAAGATGTCTGCTAGCGTTGCAATAGGTACTTTCCAATCGCCTGTGAGCTTTAAAGGAACCATAAATAAGATAACCCCGATTAAAGAGGGGATGATAAACGATAACCAAGTTGATAGACTATGTTTTTTCAATTTTTCTCTCTCCTAAATGATGAACTGGATGTATATTTATACATATTAACTTATTTTAATGTCTTTGTAAACAAGGATTTACATCTTTCAATCAAATTTACAGTGAGAAAATGAATGAATAATATCCAAGATGAATAATGAATGAATAGAAAGCTCCTCTGTTCTGACTATAATAATAGTTATATGCCAGGCTATACGGGTTCATGACGGGTATTTATGTCATACGATAAAATAAAAAAGTCCTATCGATTGTAAAAAAACAGTCGATAGGACGGTCTAACGTATAAGTCATTTCGGTTAGTTATTCAAAGTCTGCATGCCATTTATAGGAATAGAAACGCTCATAACGTAACCATTTAATCATTTCAGGATCGTTTTGTGCAAGTTTCGCTTCAGTTTCTTTCATCATCCAAACGGTTTGAGAAATGTGGGCTTTTAATGCGGCTAATTTCTGGTCCACCGTTTCTTCTACGTCATGAATGATGTCTGGCGTGCCAAGAATTTCTTTCGTATTATTTGCGAAGGCGACCGCATAAAGCTTTGGTCTTTCTTCTTCTTTCATTCGTCGAATCGCACGAACGACAGCGCGAGCAGTTGCTTCGTGATCTGGATGAACAGAGAATCCGGGATAAAATGAAATGACAAGGGAAGGGTTTGTCTCCTCAATTAACGATTCAACAAGTTTAACCATGTCTTCGTCATCTTCGAATTCAAGTGTTTTATCGCGAAGTCCCATCATACGTAAGTCGTCTAGTCCCATTGCTTCACAAGCTTTGAGTAGCTCGGTTTTACGAATTTCCGGTAACGTTTCGCGGGTGGCAAACTGTGGATTTCCTAGATTACGGCCCATCTCTCCTAATGTGAGACATGCATACGTCACAGGAACACCCATTTTACGATAGGCTGCAATAGAACCGGAAATGCCGAACGCTTCATCGTCTGGGTGAGGCAGGATGATGAGCACGTGGCGTTCTTTTTCAATCATGTCTTTTCCTCCTTAATATGTAAAAGGTGTTTCACTAATGTGCAAGGCAACAGAAAGTTTCCCATCCGCGTCAAGACCTGCTAATAAGAGTCGTCCTAAGTCGTCAACTTGGTAGTGTGTAATGCCTTGTGCATACACCCAACCCGACGGCAGCTTTAAGCCAACACGGTGAGGGGATTCGCCCACAATTTTACCAAGTTCAAAATTGACGACAACGTTACGAATAAACGCGCCTGCGTTTAAAAATCCTTCTTTAAAATGACTAGCGTATGAACCATTTGTCGTTTCCAAATGGATGTATACGTCTTTATTTGCAAAGGATGAAATAACTTCCTGTACATGTTCCGTTTTTACAATGTCCATGCAAAATCCTCCTAATAGAATAGCAATTATACTTTAGTATATCCATGTGGGCTTGGTTTTGCGATTCGTCTGCTTGAATGGATGAATTAGTATATGCAAAAAAACGGTTGAAGATTTCTCCAACCGTTCTAGACGCTTTACATTAAACTTCAGTCAACGTAACTTCAGGGGCACCGAATTTATTTTTTGCGCCGTGGTAGACGGGGCCAACGAAATCATTCAGTTGCCAACCGTTGGCAATCGCTGCTGTGACGAATTTCTTGGCTTCGCCGACAGCATCTTTGACATCAAGGCCATTTGCAAGGTTTGCTGTAATTGCAGCTGCAACTGTGCAGCCTGCGCCGTGGTTATAATGGTTTTCGCTTTTTTCTGCTTCATATAGCGTGAAAGCCTGTCCATCATATAATAAATCAGCAGCAGTATCAGATTTTAACCCTTTGCCGCCTTTAATGAATACATTTTTGGCACCATGTGCGTGAATTTTCTTCGCAGCTTCTTTCATTTCATCCAAAGATTTCGGCGTTCCTGTACCTGCCAGTTGACCCGCTTCGAATAAATTAGGGGTTACAACAAGTGCACGAGGTAAGAGGTGCTCGATCATCGCATCAACCGTTCCTGGATTGAGGACTTCATCTTCCCCTTTACAAACCATCACTGGGTCAATCACGACCGTTGAAAGTTCTGATTCTCGGATGGCATTACCCGCCGTTGCAATTACTTCTTCAGTGCTCAACATGCCTGTTTTAATCGCGTCGATGCCAGTTGAAACAGCTGTTTTAATTTGAGATTTTAAGACGTCTATCGGAAGTGAATAAACACTGTGGCTCCAAGTTGCCGGATCCATCGTAACAACAACTGTTAACGCAGTCATGCCGTACGTGCCATGTTCTTGGAAAGTTTTCAGGTCAGCTTGAATGCCTGCGCCGCCTGATGTGTCTGAACCAGCAATTGTTAAGATTTTCTTTAATGTCATGAAGAAAACTCCTTTGTTTAATTTGGCTTCAATTTATCATACAACCTACTTCTAAGATATCATAAGTTAGAAAAACATGTTCTGTATAGATGGAATAGTAGGTCAATTCAATCTAAAGGGAGTTCATCCGCAGATTGGATTTTGTATAACATATATGTAACAGATAGTGCAATCGCAATGGTGATAAATGCACCGATTGGATGACCGTAAATGAATAAAGCGATCGCAAAGACGAAAATTGCGAGGACACCAATGGCAGCAGATAGATAGAAAATGAACATCCCGAACTTTTTGGAGGGTTCAGGGATTTGTTCGCTATTTTTCGCAGCAGTTGTTAGGTTTCTAAGTTTTTCTCGCATTTGCATATTCATAGCCGGACATCCCTCCTAAACCCAATCTTATCATGACTCTCTTGTTGTTGGAACTATCAATTTGCTATACTGTAGAAATAGGAAAGAGTTGTTTTATCTGTAAGGGAGGTCGAATTATGCGAGATAAAGAAAAAATTGACGAGATTGAACGTTTATTAAAAGAGTTGAAAGCAAGCGAAGAAGAAACAGCTGTCACTGTGGAAGAAACTAAGGAACGTCCGAAACGTCCTTCAAACTTTTGGCGTGTCGGCAAGCTTTTTTTATCATCATGGAAAAAGTCTGCTCTTCTTGTTGCTGTACTCGTTTTGTTAATGGTCATTACGTTGCCAATTGCAGCGTTTTATTTTATAAAGAATGGCAGTACTTTTACGGAAGAAAAAGGAGCCTTTCTGGAAAGGGTTCAAAATTTAAATGAGCTGGCCACTGCCGAGGCTTATACGAAAGTGATTATTGAAAGACAGGATAATGCGGTCTTTGGTCAAAGTATCGGGCTGAATTTGCCGGGCACGAAACGCCAATTGCTCGTCGTCATACCTGGTTCAGTTAAAGCAGGTGTTCATTTAGGTCAGTTAAGCAAAAAGGATATTGTTATTGATGAAAAAGAGAAAACGGCAACGTTAACCTTGCCACGAGCTAAGTTTTTAGGTGGGGCGGAGATTTATTTTGATGAAGTTGAGGTTTTTTCTTATGAAGGGTTATTTAGAGAGAAGGCCAATATTAAAGAAGCTTATGAACTTGCCGAGGAAGCGAAGCGGCTAATTATAGAAGAAACGACTGGACAAGGTGTGCTTCAAATGGCCGAACGGAATGCTGAGAAGACGCTAAAGGAAATGTTTTCTTTGGCAGGGTACGATGTGACAATCCAATTTAAGGAGTGATACAACGTGCAAAGGAATATATTTAACAATGATTGGGACGCGTTACTTCAAGCTGAATTTGAACAGCCTTATTATCAATTGTTAAGACAGTTTTTAAAGAAAGAGTATGCTGAAAAAACTGTGTATCCACCGATGGACAACATATGGACTGCTTTTAAATTAACGCCTTTTAATCAAGTGAAAGTTGTCATACTCGGACAAGATCCCTACCATGGTCCAGGGCAAGCGCACGGATTGAGTTTTTCCGTTAACGCAGACGTTCGGATTCCGCCAAGTTTACGCAATATGTTTAAAGAATTGGCTTCAGATATGAAGTGTGAATTACCGACAACAGGAACGCTAACTGGTTGGGCGAAACAAGGTGTGCTGATGTTAAACACAGTCTTGACCGTTCGTAAAGGAGAGGCGCATTCTCACCGAAGACAAGGATGGGAACAGTTTACGGACGCAGTAATTCGACATTTATCAGCAAGAGAAAAGCCAGTAGTTTTTATTTTATGGGGGAGACCGGCTGGGGAGAAGAAGAAATTAATCAACCTATCTAAACATGCCGTTGTGGAGTCGGTTCATCCGAGCCCTTTAAGTGCACACAGGGGATTTTTTGGGAGTCAACCGTATTCAAAAACAAATCAGCTGCTAACAGCTTGGGGTGAGAAGCCGATTAACTGGTGTCAGACAAGTGATGTTCTGTAATTCTCGAACGAGTCGTGGTAGAGTGTGAGAAAACGAGGTGTTAGAAGATGGTCAATTGTTTTCAATGTGAATCTTTTTTCGTCACATGGGATCGTCAAAATCCTCGCGGTTGTAAAGCGTATGGTTTTAAAACGCGAGAATTGCCATCGAATGTTGTGAAAAGATCGTCTGGAATGAACTGTTTAAAATTTAGGCGAAAGAAAGGGAATGTAAAAAAATGATTTCCTATAATCGTGTATTCGAGGAGATGGAACGTCAATTAATGAAAGCAAAACATGCAGATAATCCGAATGATATGCGTGAAGCACTTGCTGCAATTCGTTCATTAACTGAAGTGGCACTTGGCGGAAAAAACGAAATTCATGATGAAATGGCCACAAACCAAATTGCAACGCCACAAGCGCAGCCAGTGCAATCATTAAATTCGCTTGAGGCTGCGCCGCTTGAAGAAGACGGTGCAAATGGAAGTTCACTGTTCGATTTTTAGTGGGAAAATAAAAGCAATGATATGAAAGTAGGTTTTATGATGCCATTTTTTATTGTCGCTGGTGCGGTCAATGCAGCCATTGCTGTTATGCTCGGGGCATTCGGTGCGCACGGATTAAAGGACAAATTGTCAGAGAGATATTTGGAGATTTGGGAAACGGCAGTACAATATCAAATGTTTCATGCGCTTGGATTATTAGCGATTGGGATTTTAGCGAGTAGTTCTATTTGGGGAGCAAGTCCACAACTAAATTGGGCAGGTTATTTACTGCTTGCGGGCATTATTATCTTCTCGGGAAGTTTATATGCGTTAAGTTTGTCAGGAGTTGGCGTGCTTGGTGCCATTACCCCAATTGGCGGTGTGTTATTTATTGCCGGTTGGATTTTGTTAATTATTGCTGCGGTAAAAGGGTAAAATATAACTGCAAAACGCTTAAAAGCGGCAATTACATACCTTACACGCTAAAAAGTACCCCTCAATCGTTATCGTTAACGATTAGGGGTACTTTTTGTTTATACGAGGCTACTTAAATTTCTCTTTCTCCAATTGTTTGTGGGAAATATTCCATCTCTTCATAGAATTCAGCGTAATCAAAGTAAATCATCGGGAAAAGGAAATCGTGCCCACTAGACGTCTCTGTAATGATGACGTGATCCCGCCCGGCTGCCTTCACTACACCATCAACATTTCTTACGTTCAACGTTTGTTCAAGTGTGTGTGCGAAAGAGAAATGAAAAGTGCCTGGCTTTCCGATGTTTAGCCGTAAAATGTTTTCAATGTAAGATTGTTCACCTTGTGGCAATCCAGTTGGCCTACCGGTTGGTATTGTGACAGGCGGTGGCACCATTTGTTGTGGATTTTGATTGAAAAAATTAGGTTGTTGGAAATTTGGATTCCAGTAATATTGGACCATGTTTTCATCCTTTCACTTATCAATTACGTTTTTTATAATGCCATTCGCTTCGTAAAGACGGAGAAGGCACTTGAAGAACTATTAAACCGTAGGACATACACTCACGAGAGGCGCGAAAAAACAATGTGACTTATAACGGCCTGTATTCCACTGACCGTACCACTGGGCAGGACAAGCACCTGTAGGCATGAAAAACCATAATGCACGGCTAGCAGGAGAGAAACGTTCTCCAGCTATAGCACGACGAGCAAGGAGGATGTCTTCTGGACGCGCTCGTTGGTAAAAGTAACCTTTCGTCGTTGCTTCAAATCCCCCCGGTCGTTGGAAGACCATTTGTTCCAATGTACGGATGTCTCTAAAGTCTAAGCAATCTCCAAGTACCCGATTGACACCTACATTGCCAACCATGAGCATGCCTTCAGCTCCATCCCCCTCCGCTTCAGCACGCATTAATCGGGCAAGCAGCTCGATTTCTGCCTGATTGTACGCAATCACTGCCAAAGAAAAACCTCCTCAAGAGGACTGTATGCGAAATCCTTTTAAAAAATGTCCGAAATGAACTGTGATTTTGATAGACAAATGGAAAAGGAGGGCTATGATTATGGATCGTCAATATCATTTCAGACTTCATGGTATTGTATGAATCAAAACGATATTTTAGAATGACTGAGTTAGATGTTTATCATAAAAAATATCCGATAGTGTTTTAAACTGGGGAGCGTAGTACATCGATGTCTGAGTGTAATTTAAGTTTCATGACAAGGAATTGATTCTTTCTTTAAGATGACCAGCTGAGAAAAACCAAAAGCAGGCAGGAAAATTTCTTCCTGCCTGCTTTTATAAAAATCATTATTAAACTTCTAAGAACTTAGCTACTTTTTCATTATCTAATCGTGTACCAACAAAGAATGATCCAAATTCAGCATAGCGGGCACTTACTTCGTCAAAACGCATTTCATAAATAATTTTCTTGAACTGAAGTACGTCGTCTGAGAATAATGTGACGCCCCATTCGTAATCGTCGAATCCAACAGACCCTGTTATAATTTGACGGATTTTTCCAGCATAACTACGGCCAATCATTCCGTGGTCATACATTAACTTTTTTCGTTTCTCCATATTGAGCAAGTACCAGTTGTCCTCGCCGTCGCGTTTTTTATCCATTGGGTAGAAACAAATATATTGACTGCGTGGTAGTTCTGGATATAAACGTCCGCGAACGTAAGGGTTTTGATACGGGTCTTCATCAGATTCGCCAGCTAAGTAGTTCGATAATTCTACAACAGAAACGTATGAGTAGGCAGGAATAGTAAAATCTGCAATCGCAAGTTTGTTAAACTCCGTTTCAAGTTCTTGTAATTCATCCATTGTCGGACGTAGAATCATAAGCATAAAATCGGCTTTTTGCCCGACCACTGTATAAAAGGCATGGCTACCATTATTTTCATCATGGGCATGTTGAAGTTTATCGAGGTACTGATGGAACTCCTCAATAATCGTTTGACGCTCTTCTTTGGAAATCATTTTCCAAGATGTCCAATCCATTGTACGAAGGTCATGCAATGCATACCAACCATCTAGTGTGATAGCTGCTTCATTCATTTGTAAGACGCTCCTTTTCAAGATTTATTTCATCACGAAACAGTGTAGCATATTCCGAATATAAAGACCTTTAAGATGCGTCGTTGTCACTAATTTGACATGAAGTATGTTTCTTTTACCGGCCATCGGATTGGTGTATGCTAGAAGTATGGAATAACCGGAAGGTAGGGATTTAGGATGGATTTATTCAATAAAGTGAAAGCAAATTTACAAGGACACGATAAAACAATTGTATTGCCAGAAGGAACGGATGCAAGAGTTCTACACGCTGCGGTTCGTCTAGCAGAAGAGGGAATTGTAAAACCAATTCTTCTTGGAAATGAAGAGGATGTTAGAGATGCTGCAGTTGAGGCATCTATTGACTTAAAAGATATTGAGATAATTAATCCTTTGAAGGTTACATATTTTGATGAGCTAGTAGAAAGTTTTGTGGAGCGCCGTGCAGGAAGAAATACGGTTGAGCAAGCACGTGAACTTCTGAAAAATGTCAATTACTTTGGTACGATGCTTGTCTACACAGGGCGTGCAGATGGTTTGGTCAGTGGCGCAATCCATTCAACAGCAGATACAGTTCGCCCTGCATTGCAAATTATTCGTACGAAACCTGGCGTATCGAAGACAAGTGGTGCGTTTATTATGATGAAAGGCGAAGAAAAGCTTGTATTTGCTGATTGTGCAATTACAGTAGCACCAACATCCCAAGAACTTGCTGAAATTGCAATTGAAAGTGCAAAAACAGCTCAATCTTTTGGCATTGATCCTCGTGTTGCAATGTTGTCGTTTTCTACAAAAGGTTCAGCAGTGACAGAAGAAACAACAAAAGTGGCTGACGCAGTGAAAATCGCAAAAGAGTTAGCGCCTGAGCTGACACTTGACGGCGAGTTTCAATTCGACGCAGCTTACGTTCCCGAGGTTGCGAAAACGAAAGCACCTGAGTCAGAAATTCAAGGAGATGCCAACGTATTTGTGTTTCCATCGCTTGAAGCAGGAAATATTGGCTATAAATTAACAGAACGTCTCGGTGGATACGAAGCAATTGGGCCAATCTTACAAGGGTTGAACATGCCTGTAAATGACTTGTCACGCGGCTGTTCAGCAGATGATGTATATAAATTAAGTTTAATGACTGCTGCTCAAAGTTTATAAAACAGGAGATTATGTTTATGTCAGCGTATGAATCATTATTACGAATCCCCGAGTGGCGATTCGTAGACGAATCTATGAGTGCACGCAGTCGCTCAGCACTCGAATCATTTGCTGCAGATGACGCGCTTTGTCATCTTGTTGGCCAACAAATGAGCGCGCCAACTGTACGTACTTGGGTCCATGATGAGACAATCGTTCTCGGCATTCAAGATCATCGGCTGCCGTATATTTCGGAAGCTATGCGTCAGTTGGAAAAAGTTGGCTACCAATCTATCGTAAGAAATTCTGGTGGATTAGCAGTTGTACTTGACCGGGGCATTTTAAACATTTCTATTATACTTTCGGAAAAAGATACGGCAATTGACATTCCGACGGGGTATGAAGTGATGTTAGCGTTTGTCCGACTTTTATTTCCAGAAGCAGGGGAGCGCATCAAAGCTTATGAAATTATAGGCTCTTATTGTCCGGGATCTTATGATTTAAGTATTGATGGTCGAAAATTTGCAGGCATTTCACAGCGAAGACTTCGCCATGGAATCGCTGTGCAAGTGTATCTGTGTGTCGAGGGAAGCGGTGCAGAACGAGCAACTTTAATTCGAGATTTGTATAAGATAGGTTTACAGGGAGAAACGACAAAGTTCGTGTATCCAGACATCCGCCCTGAAGTAATGGCTTCTTTGGAGGAATTGTTAGGTATTTCATTAACGGTAAGCGACGTCGTCATCCGTACGCAAAATTTATTAAATAAATTTGCGGACGGCGTAACGTTTAGTGGCCTACAACCTGATGAAATGGAACTATACTCATTTTACTTACATCGGGTTTTCGAACGCAACCAGAAAATGTTATTGCAAAAGTAAAAAGCACCGCTTAGCTCCGACAGGCGTAAGCCAATCCGACGACGCGGCGCACTTGGCCGCATAGTTGGATTGACTTATGACCCGAGGAGCTGGTGCTTTTTACTAGATGTCTTCAAAAGTAAAATGCGCCGCTTAGATGAGCTTTTAAAGATTAAAACAAGAAAAAACCGCCGATACTTAATGAATCGGCGGTTCTTTTGCGACTAAGTTCCCGTTTTGCTCCATTGTAAATGTTGGTGCGCTGCGAACATCATCGTCTAATGTGACGAGACGACGAGCACGATTCATAATCTGGACAAATTGTTCGTAATCGGAACGTAGTGTAGCATTCTCTTCTTTTAAATTAGCAATTTCTTTTTCTAGTTTTTCGATAGTTTCAGTGGCTGCCTTTGCTGTTTGTCTCCAACGAAGCGATTCAACGTCGCCACCTCCGCTATGATGGAGTCGAACGAGATAAGCAATCACTGTATCTAAGGATAGTGCCGATAAAGGAATTGCAATCTTGTTTTCTTCGTGACTTCCTTGTGTAGGTGTATACAGTTGTTGTCCGCGTCTCTTAAAATCATTTCCGAGCATACGCATCGCTTGTTTACGCTCTTTTTTCGCTTCTTCAAGTTCTTCTTCATACTCTCTGCGAACGACGGCGTTCCATCTAAATCCACAAGCGGCCGCTGTACGATTAAGTGCATCACCAACTTCTTCAAACGCACTTAATTGAGTACTACCTTCACGAACGTGCCTGAGCACTGTCTCTGCTAATAAAATATCATTTTCTTCCAACCAAGCATCCTGTCTAATTTTTACCATTGTCTTGCCTCCTAGCCATGATAATCTCTTTCTATTGACAGTGTGTACAGTCAATCATTATTTTATTCATTCGTTAAACTCATTGTTTACTCTTTTTCTAGAATTTCTTTGCTCTGTGGCTTTCGAGATACACATTTTTTGAGTACAATAGATAGAAGCAGTTTACGGAGGTGTGAAATGGGCTATAAAAATGAAAAGCTAAAAGAAGAAAAAGTTTTTAAAGATCCCGTACACCGCTATATCCATGTACGAGATAGAGTGATTTGGGATATTATTGGCACACGTGAATTTCAAAGGCTGCGACGCATTAAGCAACTGGGCACTACGTATCTCGTTTTCCACGGTGCTGAGCATAGTCGTTTTCAACACTCGCTCGGTGTATATGAAATCGTGCGGAGAATTATTGATGATGGTTTTAGTGGAAGGCCTGAATGGGACGAGGAAGAGAGGCTTGTCACGCTTTGTGCAGCATTGCTTCACGATCTAGGCCATGGCCCTTACTCACATGCATTTGAAAATGTATTCAATCTAGACCACGAACTGTTTACGCAGAAAATCCTTCTCGGGGACACGGAAGTGAATCAAGTACTTCGACGCGTTTCAGAAAAGTTTCCACAGAAAGTTGCAGATGTCATTGGGAAAACGTATCCTGACAAATTAGTCGTTAGCCTAATTTCGAGCCAGATTGATGCAGACCGGATGGATTATTTACAACGCGATGCTTATTATACAGGCGTTTCTTACGGTCATTTTGATATGGAACGTATTTTACGGGTCATGCGACCATCGGAAGACCAAGCTGTTGTCAAATCCAGTGGCATGCATGCAGTCGAAGATTATATTATGAGTCGCTATCAAATGTACTGGCAAGTTTATTTTCATCCAGTATCCCGTAGCGCAGAAGTCATATTGACGAAAATCTTACATCGAGCCAAGCATTTATTTGAATCGGGCTATAGATTTGGACAAGAACCTGTTCATTTTCTCACGTTTTTTAATAAAGACATTGATTTAGAAGATTATATTGCACTAGACGAAGGTGTCATTACAACGTATTTCCAAATGTGGACAAAAGAGTCGGATTGGATTTTAAGAGATTTAAGTTATCGGTTTTTAAATCGAAAACTATTTCAATACGTTGAATTTAACCCTGCCGCTGAATATAGAAAGTTACATGAGCTTGAAAAATTATTTAAGGAAGCTGGCATCGAGCCGGAATATTACCTTGTCGTTGATTCGTCGTCGGACTTGCCGTATGACTTTTATAGACCAGGGGAGGAAAATGAACGGCTGCCTATCTTTTTAAAAATGCCTAATGCCGAATTAAGAGAAATCTCCCGATCGTCCGATATTGTTGATGCGGTATCTGGAAAGAGACGGACGGACCATAAACTTTACTTTCCAGCGGATTTATTAGAAGAAGGTAAAGAAAGGAATCCTGTATACAAACAGATTTTACAGATGTTGAAAAATTAGAAAGGGTGGACATTTTGCTGCAAGAACATGCGAAAATTGTTCAGTTTATTTCGCTAGCAGAAGAAGTAACTGGGCGAAAAAAGTTGCAAAAAATGATTTTTATTGCGAAGAAGATGCAATTCCCATTCGCAGAGAAATTCCAATTACATATGTATGGACCATATTCGGAGGAATTAACTTTGCGTGTGGAGGAATTATGTGAGATGGGCTTTTTAAACGAAGAATGCATGGATAAAGGCTCTTACGTACAATACAAATACAAAGTCTCGGATGAAGGTGTACGTTTTCTTGAAACGACAAATCAGGCATCGCATAAATTAGAAGTATTTATTCAAGAAATGCAAAGTAAGACATCACGTTTTCTGGAGCTCGTCTCGACTTTATTATACTTTGACAATCTTGCAAAGCAGGAGCAAATTGAAAAAGTACATATCGTGAAAAATAAATTAAAATTTACTGAAATAGAGATGAACACTGCATTTGATTTTATTCATCAACTAGAAGAACTGGCGGCAAACTAAAAATTTGGTCTCAATTGACAGAAATAGTCGATAGAGACCAAGTTTTTTTGTATGACAATTAAACGAACTTCGTATACTTACTGATCACTCAGTCGTTTTCCAGCAACGGCATAGTCGCTTTTTTTCATTTCTTCAATAAAAACAACAACGTTCTCAGCGGGTGCCCCAGTCGTTTCAACAACCGCTTCTGTTACTTTTTCACAAAGTGCTTTTTTCTGTTCATCGGTTCGTCCTTCAAACATTTTCACAGTAACATATGGCATTTTCTTTCCACACCTCCTCAATATCCAGTATACTAATGATATTATCAAAGTTGGAGGGGTAACTAAATGGGGAATGAGCAAAAAAAGCAACCTAAAATGGGATTCACCATTATTAAAAACGATCCGACTGATGGCCATAAAGGTTTTGGTATCGGGTCATTATCTTTGGAAAACGTGACGCCCGTCATCATTGATGTAGAAGAGGAAGTGGCTACGATAGAAATCGGTGCTATGCATGCAAGAAGCCCGATTGAGCGTGGGATTAAATTTCTACCGACACGTGAGGAATCTGCAAACGGAAAAAAATATTGGCTAATCTGGGTAACAATTGAATATAAAGAAGAAGGACCGTATTATGCCGGCGTAACTGCTTGTGAAATGGTTGTTGATCGATCGATTCGCCGCGGATACAAAAACTTCGTAGAACATATGAATAAAATGGACCGTTCTATGAAGGGACGAATTATCGTTGATGAAATGGATGAACCATCAAAAAGAGTGCTTGCTGAATTTTTAGAAGGACATAATAAAGAAATTTGGGATCGCAGTTCAGCTGAATTACACGAAGCATTGACAATAAGTTCATAATTCGCTGAACATTTTGGTCTGTTAAGTTGAATGTCCACTACAAACGAAGTACACTAATAGTATAGCTTGCACTTGTAAAGCTAGGACTACCATGGCATGTAAAGTTGACAACGCATAATTATCAACCTAACCCAAGCACGATAACTATGCTTCTTAACTTTGCTGAAATGGTAAAAAGCCTCTTTCCGTTTTCAAAGGAAAGAGGCTTTTAAATTTTTTTCTGTAAAATATATTTGTAGAAGAGAAGAGTGTGAACTCCACTCAAATATGTGCGAACTCCTCTTAATCTCTGAACTCTGCGCAACGCGGATTCCTCTCACAACTCAATCCTATTCCAATTCAATCAAAAAATGAAAATGGGAATAAATTAAATCCTTTTTCATCCTTATTAGAAGACTTCATTTGCTGGAGAGATTGATCTGTGCATAATTTTTGTGGGACATCTTTCTCTTTGACATAGACAAGGCGTTGGCGCTCACATTCTGCAACGGCTAGTCCGCCCGTTTCAACGTCGACAATCACACTACTAACGCCTTTCGGAGGAATAAATGGTTCAGGCGTCTTTCCGCTGTGAACTTCTTCCATAAACTCAATCCAGATTTTCTTCGTAGCCGCTTTGTCCTCAATTGTTTCGAGTTGTTTGTCAACGTCAAAGCCGTTCCAAACTCCAGCTGTTAATGATGGTGTGAAGCCAATTAAATATTGGTCAGTAATCGTTGTGCCTGATTTTGCCGCATACGGTCTCGTTTGCTTTTGACGCATTGAAAGTCCAGTTGCGGCAGAATAGTCATTGAATACTGGATCGAACATGCCTGTCATGAGATGCGTAAGCACGAAAGCATCCTGTTCGGACATAATTTGTTTCTTTTTTTGTTTCGGACGTTCATATATAGTTTTCCCTTCAGCATCCGTGATTGAAATGATTGTATTTGGCGTAATATCGACGCCGCCTGCTGCTACGCGATTATAGGCATTTGTCATGTCCATTAAGGTAACTTCAGTTGTGCCAAGTGCGGTGGCTGGAGTAGTAGGGAAGTTGACGTCTATCCCTAGGCGTTCCGCCATACCTTGAAAGTTTTTATAACCAACGTCTTCCAGCGTTTTTACAGCGTAAATATTATCCGAAATGGCTAATGCTTGAGCGAGTGAAATAGGCTGCGATGCAAACTTGCCATTTACATTTTTGGGTTCGTAAGTCTCACCGTTATCGTATGTGAAAATTGTCTTTTCAGGCATTAAGAAGGTTAATGGATTAAAGCCATTCTCAAGTGCCGCGGCATACAGTACGGGTTTGATGACTGATCCAGGCTGACGTCTAGCTTGCGTAGCACGATTAAAAGGGCTCTCGGTGTAATCAGTTCCGCCAACAAGCGATGTAATCCCGCCAGTTGCTGGGTCTATCGATGTAAATCCGATTTGGAGGCCGTTATCCGGCATCCATTTCTCGATGACCTCTTCCGCAATCTGTTGGTGATGTGCGTTTAAAGTTGTGCGGATTGTCCAACCGCCTTCTGCAGGGTATCGACCTTTTGCAGCAAGCACTTTTTCCGCTTCTCGCCATACTTCATCGAGAAAATAAGGAGCGATTTTTTTCTTGTTTCTCCATTCATCTGCTTTTAAAACAATATCCGTCTCCATCGCACGCGTTGCTTGCTCTGTTGAAATCACGCCTTGTGCTTCCATTAAAGAAATGATTAGTTCTTTTCGACGCGTTGAATTTTCAGGGTAATTGACAGGCGAATAAATCGATGGCCCCTTTGCGATTGCTGTTATGACTGCAGATTCTTCTAACGTTAATTCTTTTGCGGATTTCCCGAAATAAAAATTACTTGCTGCTTCTACGCCGTACATACCATGTCCAAAGTAAACCGTATTTAAATAACCTTCTAAAATAACCTCTTTATCGTAGAATCGTTCTAAACGAAAAGCGATTAATGCTTCATTTATTTTCCGTTTCCACGTTTTTGCGTGTGTTAAATGAAGATTCCGTGCATACTGCTGTGTAATCGTACTCGCACCTTCCACTTTTTTACGGTTCTTAATATCTTTTAACAAAGCACCAGCAATTCGCTTATAATCAAAGCCATGGTGACTATGAAAATGTCTATCTTCAGTTGCAACAACGGCATCGATGAGAAAAGGTGATATTTCATCCAACTCCACCCAATACCGCCGTTCTGCTGCGAAGTGATCCCCAATAACTTTTCCGTCTTGGTCTAGAAAGACGGACGCTTTGGGAACGCTAAGGGAAGGAGCACCTGTAATTTGAGCATAGAGTAAGAGTCCGCCATACATGGTAATCATTGCGGTAAGTGCAGTAACGGTTAATAAAATGATGCGACGCAAAAAAAGCCGTCTTTTTTTCTGTTTTACATAAACTGTCCGCTGCATAAGATCCCGTCCTGTCCATCTTTATATTGACAGTATGTAACGCAATCCACGAGATTAAACGGTCTTTTTTGAAAGATTTATTCGAAATGAACATGGATATTGGAATGTCACAGAAAAGAAGGTTATAATAGATGGATATTTTCAAGAAGAGGACGGTGAACGAAATGGGCTCGAAAACAGCAGGTCAGACTGTACAAATCCGGCTCCATTCGTCAATCCAGCACCCGGGGCAAGAAAAGGAAACGCATCATATTGAAGCGTTAGGTCGATATGTTGAGAAATTGGGTTCATCCTATTTACAATACGAGGAAGAACAAGATGGACAGAAAATCCAATCGACGGTCAAGTTGGGAAATGATGACGCCCTCATTATGCGTTCGGGTGCAATCAAAATGCGGCTGCCTTTCTCGGTAGATGAAGACCGACAAGGGGAATATCGGAATAACCACGTTGCATTTAAATTGCAAGTCAAAACAAAAACGTTACGTTTCATTGAAGAAGAGATGAGTGGGAAATTTGCTGTAGCGTATGAATTATATGCAGAAGGTTCATTGCTAGGCACATACGAACTAACTATTACATATGCGGAGGGAATAAAATGAATATCGTTGAACAAATTCAACAAAAAGTAATCACAGCACTAGAGCAAGCTGTTGTTGAGGCAAACCTTACGGAAGAAGCCCTTCCAGAAGTGAAATTAGAAACGCCAAGACATAAAGAAAACGGAGATTATGCAACAAACATCGCCATGCAACTGACAAAACTCGCTAAAAAACCGCCACGTGCAATTGCAGATGCCATTGTCGAAAAGATTGATAAAGAAAGTGCTTCAATTGAAAAGATTGAGGTTGCGGGACCTGGTTTTATTAATATCACATTAAAGAAAGATTATTTACAAGAAGTTGTCTACACCGTACTTGATGCTGGCGAAAATTACGGACGTTCGAATGCTGGACAAAACGAAAGAATTCAAGTGGAATTTGTTTCTGCAAATCCAACTGGAGACTTACATCTCGGCCATGCGCGCGGTGCTTCCGTCGGGGATTCACTTTGTAACGTACTAGATTTTGCAGGTTATGATGTTGAACGTGAATATTACATTAACGATGCGGGAAATCAAATTGACAACCTTGCCCGTTCTGTAGAAGCCCGTTATTTCCAAGCACTTGGTGAAGAGCGCGAGATGCCGGAAGATGGGTATCATGGACAAGATATTATCGATATTGGTAAAAAGCTTGCTGAAGAATATGGAGATAAATATAAACAAGTTTCAGATGAAGAACGCTATGCCTTTTTCCGTTCTTACGGTCTAGAGTTTGAACTTGAGAAGTTAAAAACAGATCTCAAAAACTTCCGCGTCACTTTCGACAATTGGTTTTCTGAATCGACATTATACGGTAGTGGGAAAATTGAAAATGCGCTTGAAAAACTGCGTGAAAACGGACATATCTTTGAAGAAGATGGTGCAACATGGTTCCGTTCTACGACATATGGTGATGACAAAGACCGTGTGTTAATTAAACAAGACGGTTCATTCACATATATCACGCCAGATATTGCTTATCATGAAGATAAAATTCAACGTGGATTCGATAAGCTCATCAACATTTGGGGGGCAGACCACCACGGATATATTCCGCGTATGAAAGCTGCGATTGAAGCGTTAGGGTATGAAAAAGATACGCTTGAAGTCATCGTTGCGCAAATGGTTCATCTTTACAAAGACGGCGAAAGAATGATGATGAGTAAGCGGACAGGAAAAGCAGTGACCTTACGCGAATTAGTAGAGGATGTCGGCCTTGACGCAGTACGTTATTTCTTCGTGATGCGTTCTGGAGACACACAAATGGACTTTGACTTAGACCTTGCTGTTTCTGAGTCGAATGAAAACCCTGTATACTATGCACAATATGCGCATGCTCGTATTTCTTCGATTTTACGTCAGTCGGCAGAATTAAATATGTCAGCTTCTGCAGAAGGCGCTCATTTATTAATAGCAGAACATGAAATTGATTTATTGAAAAAGATTGGTGATTTCCCGCAAGTTGTTGCAGATGCTGCAAGAACACGTGCGCCTCACCGTATCGCGAATTACATCCAAGAACTCGCTGCAACATTCCATTCATTCTACAATGCTGAAAAAGTATTGGATGTTGACAACCGTGAGTTATCCGAAGCGCGCCTTGCACTCATTACAGCAACGCGCACAACAATTGCCAATGCATTAAAACTCATCGGCGTTTCCGCTCCGGAAAAAATGTAATGTTTTTAATAACTGTACCCTGATTGTTAGACATCCTCTAACAGTTGGAGGTGCAGTTTTTTTTATGACTAAAGCGCAAATTAGAATGTCCTCTCAATCTATAAGGATGTCCTCCCAATCGCATGGGATGTCCGCTTATTCGTGTGCAATTTCCTCTCAAAATTAAAATGTCCGCTGAATCGCTTGGGATGTCCGTGCAATCTGGAAAGATGTCCGCCCATTACCAAAAGATGTACCCTCAATTACACATTCATAGTAATTTCAAAAAAATATTTCCCACAAATTTTGAAATCTTTTTCTCAGCTTAATTCGACCTCTATCGACAATCTCAAAATTTGTAGTATACTGTTAAATGAAAACAAATTACATACCAAACATAAAGGTGCTCAACGCCGGGTTGAGTTAAAAGGGAAGTCGGTTTAATTCCGACGCGGTCCCGCCACTGTAAATGAGAGCAAGTCGCCAATTGTCACTAGATGTATTCTGGGAAGGCGCGACAAGCGATGACCATAAGCCAGGAAACCTGCCTTTATGAATCACCTAGCAACCTACGAGGAATAGGAGTGGTGGAAATCGGCGTATTTTTATATGCTTTGACTTTCACGACAACTCCTCCGTAGCGATACGGGGGATTTTTTGTTTGGTAGAAAGGGAGAGAAATGATGAAGAAGATTTGGAAGTTATGGCTACTATCGATTGTTGCCGTATTTTTACTTGCTGCTTGCGGTGGAAATGCAACAGAAGAGAAGCCAAAAGTAGATGAAACGGAAACGTCTCAAGAAGAAAATAAGGACGCAGGAGCAGAAGAGGCCTATCCGATCACGTTAACGGATGCTGTTGGGAATGAAATTACGTTAGAGAAGGCACCAGAAAAAATCGTTTCTATGATGCCGAGTAACACAGAGATTCTATTTGCGCTAGATTTAGCAGATGAAATTGTAGGGGTCAGCGATTTTGATGATTATCCTGCAGAAGCAGCTGAGAAAGAAAGAATCGGTGGACAAGAGTTTAACGTAGAAGCCATTATCGCGTTAGACCCAGATATTGTATTTGGACATGAATCGGCATTTGGATTATCCGAAGAAGGTTATCAACAAATTAGTGATGCTGGAATTCCAGTTTTCGTTGTCAAAAACGCAGCTGATTTTGATGAAACATATAAGACGATTGAAACGATTGGCCTACTAACTGATAAACAAGAAGAGGCTGAACAAATTATTTCAACGATGAAAGAGAAAGTCGAAGAAGTACTGACGAAGCTTGAGAATGTTGAAGAAGAGAAGACTGTCTTTGTTGAAACATCCCCAGCTCCAGAAATTTACACACCTGGTCAAAACACATTCATGCAAGAAATGCTTGATATGGTAGGCGCAAAAAACATTGCGGATGACCAAGAAGGTTGGTTCGTAATGGAACCTGAAGAGCTCGTCGATAGAAATCCAGACGTCATTATTGTGATGTACGATTACATTGATACGGCTGTGGAAGATGTTTATGCACGTGACGGTTTTGACACCATTACTGCAATTAAAGAAGAACAAGTCATTCAAGTAGATGAAAATATTACGAGTCGTACAGGTCCACGTTTAGCAGAAGGACTTGAAGCCATTGCAAAGGCGATTTACCCTGAGGTTTTTAGTGAGTAAGTCAAGCGTCGCCTACATTGTGTCTGCCGCTACATTACTAGTAGCGGTATGGCTCGGTGTATCTATCGGAACGGTGAAAATACCGATTCAAACATTTTGGGATGGGACAGATACAAAAGCTTCAAATATTTTGTGGAAAATTAGAATGCCGCGTGTTGTACTAGCAGGTCTTGTTGGTGCTTCATTAGCCATTGCAGGAGCTGCTTTTCAAGGCTTACTAAAAAATCCACTGGCCGACCCATATACCCTCGGAGTGTCATCCGGTGCCTCTGTAGGTGCGGTTATGACACTTTTTTTCGGTTTGTCCTTACCAATTCTCGGTACGTATACATTACCAACGTTTAGTATGATAGGCGCGGCGCTCACGATGTTTTTAGTACTTGGTTTTGCCCGTCTCGTAGACCGCGCAATGAAAATGGAAACGATTATACTAACAGGGATTATTTTTGGTTCATTTCTCGGATCAGTTTTATCCCTAATGATTGCACTAACAGGTGAAGAGCTGAGGCAAATTATCAGTTGGCTCCTTGGAAGCGTGTCAATGAGAGGATGGCAATATACGATGATGATTTTGCCATTTGTCTTTGTCGGTTCCTTATTACTATGGCTTAATCGCCGTGAATTAAATGCGATGTTATTCGGCGAGGAGCGCGCCCACCATTTAGGTGTGAACGTGAAACGTCGTAAATTTATGATATTAATTGGTGGATCTATTTTAACAGGCTCCGCTGTGGCAGTTTCAGGCACAATCGGATTTGTCGGTTTAGTCGTACCGCATATGACGAGACTCATGTGGGGAGCAGACCATCGCCATTTATTAACATTATCATTTATGAATGGCGCCTCTTTACTGATCATTTGTGACCTCGTTGCACGGACAATTATTTCGCCGTCAGAGCTACCGGTTGGCGTAATTACTGCATTTATCGGGGCACCGGTCTTTGCATACATCTTCTACAGACAAAGAAGGAAAGGGGCAATGTAAGATGTTGCAAGTGAATCAACTGTCAGGCGGTTATGATGAGAAACAAGTCGTTAAGTCTGTTTCATTTCATGTCGATAAAGGAGAAATCGTCGGCATTTTAGGTCCGAATGGAAGTGGAAAATCGACGCTTTTAAAATTAATTTCCGGCATTTTACCAGCTACGAGTGGAACTGTTAAAGTTGATGGAAAATTAACTTCAAACTATTCCCAAAAAGAATTTGCACGGAAAGTCGCCGTTTTACCACAACTTCATGCACATGCCTTTTCACATACAGTGCGCGAAACGGTGGAACTCGGAAGATATCCACACCAGTCCGGATTTTTCTCGGCTTGGTCAGAAGATGATGAACGAGCTGTTCAAGAAGCAATGAAAAGTACAACGATTACGCGTTATGAACATCAATCGATTGAACTGCTTTCTGGCGGAGAACAACAGCGTGTTTTCGTCGCACAAGCATTGGCACAAGAAGCACCAATTTTATTACTAGATGAACCAACAAACCATTTAGATATCGCACATCAGCAACAATTGCTAGATACGATTCGCACCCAAGCAGTTGAAAAAGGATTAACGGTTATTTCCGTTTTTCATGATATTAATTTAGCGTCCTTATACTGCGATCGGTTGGTATTAATGGATGATGGTGAAATTGCGCATATCGGTTTACCGCAAGATGTTGTGAAGGAAGAAGCAATCGACACGGTTTATCAAGCACGTGTGACGACACAACCACATCCTGAACGCCCAAAACCACAAATTACAATGCTTCCTACCTTAACCGGGGAGTTCTCTACCCTTAAAATCACGAAAGATAATTTTATCATTTCTTCTGAACAAGTCGTGCTGCAATCGACAACTGCGCTAAAAACATTGTCCTCCGCAGTCCACAATGCAGGAATGGGGTGGTATCGAACGTTTGTGAATCGTCGTGTTGATAAAAATTACAATGTGGATGATGTGCAAAATGAAATGGAAATGTATCTCCAATCACAACATTTCTCATTAACTGAAACGGTCGGCATGATGACAGCAGCGAAGACCGAATTTGTAGAAATTGAATCGTATGAAGGAGACTTCGGTACAGTGCTCGTTGCAGTAACGGCGGGACTTGGGAACGCGGTTGACGTGTCAGAAGTGTATCACCGCGATGAAGATAAAGCGGTGGGCACGATAAATACATGGGTCATTGTGAATGGTTGTTTATCAGATGAGGCATTTATTCAAGCGTTAATGACAGCAACTGAGGCGAAAGCAAAAGCACTACAAGTTGAAGAAGTTCAAGATCCTGTATCCAAAACCATTGCGACAGGCACTTCGACGGATAGCTTGCTCATTGCGGCCACCCAAGAAGGAGAAACACTTCCGTATGCGGGGCCGATTACGCCGCTTGGGAAATTAATCGCAAAAGGCGTGTTCGAATGTACGGTCCGCGCCATTCGAGCCTATAAAAAAGAAAAAGGTGTTTCAATGTGATCCCAGCTCATTTTTTAGCCATTGCCATCGGCTTTTTCCTCGATAGACTCATTGGTGACCCGCCTAATTGGCCACATCCAGTGCGTTGGATAGGCCAGTTTATTTCATATATGACCGATATTTTAAATAAGGGGCGTTTCCGTACACTAAAAGGTGCATTTTTATTGTTAGTTACTGTTTCACTTGTCTTTATTGTTGTTTTTATGATTGTTATTTTAAGTTATGAAATACATATATTTGTTGGGATTGCTGTGGAAGGCGTATTGGTGGCCATTGGACTTGCTCAAAAAAGCTTGCGTGATGCTGCATTGGATGTGTATGAACCGCTTGTGAATGGTGATTTGCAAGAAGCGCGACATAAACTTTCATGGATTGTCGGACGGGATACGGACCGATTAAATGAACGAGAAATTACGCGCGCGACGGTAGAAACAGTCTCAGAAAATACGGCTGACGGGATTACTTCTCCGCTATTTTGGGCGTTCTTGTTTGGTGCGCCTGGATTATGGCTGTATAAAGCGGTAAATACATTAGATTCGATGATTGGGTACCGGGATGAACGGTACAAGGCGTTTGGAAAGTTTTCCGCAAAAACTGATGATGTATTGAATTTTATCCCTGCCCGCATCACAGGATTACTCATCATTTGTTACGCGCCAAATCGTGGGGGCATTCCATTTTTAAAAAGGTTGACTGGCTGGATACGCGATGCGCGTCGTCATGCGAGTCCGAATAGCGGTTATATGGAAGCTGCAACGGCTTGGCAATTAGGGATTCAATTGGGCGGTGCATCCACGTATCGGGGCGTAAAGTCAGAACGTCCAACGATTGGACCAAGCGAGGTGAGCTTAAACGCAAAACATATTAAAGAAGCGGTTTTTGAAATGCATTTTATCTCCTTTTTATTTTGGTTAACGATCACGACGATTGGGGTGTTAATTCATGCAATTACCTGAACATGGGGCAAATCCGCATCACCTCTACGAAAGATTAGGCATGCCACAACCTAAAACGGTGCTAGATTTTAGTGAGAATGTTAATCCGTTCGGGATGCCGGAGCGTGTTGTGAATGAATGGCCGACGTTACTGTCGAAAATGACGGCTTATCCAGACCCGACAGGAGAACCTTTTTTGTCGGCAACCGCTCGTTTTCATCAAGTGAAAAAGGATTGTGTTTTCGTTGGGAATGGCGCAGCAGAACTACTTACGCTGCTTGCTGAAAGATATCGCGGGAAAAAGGCGATTGTTGTTCATCCAACGTTTTCTGAATACGAATCAACTTTGCGTGTAAAGGATGTTCAAATTAAGCGCATTGTACTGTCTGAAGAAAATGGCTTTCAACTGCCGATAGAAGCTATCCAGCACGCAATGGAAAACGCAGATGTCCTTTATTTATGTACACCGAATAATCCAACAGGCATATTGCCTACGCGCGATGAAATCACCGAGCTCATTCGCCACGGTAAAACAGTCGGTTGTGAGATCGTTTTAGATGAAGCCTTTATTGATTTTGTCGATGAAGCATTGTCATTCATTCCAGAAATCAAATTGTACGCAAATCTCATCGTTGTTCGTTCGATGACGAAAATGTATGCCATTCCGGGTATCCGGCTTGGTTATGTCGTTGCACATCCTTCCGTCATTGAGCAAATTAAGAAATTTGCGCCCCACTGGAATGTCAATGGGATCGCCGCTTCGATTGGAGAAACTTGTTTGAAAGAAAAAGCTTTTGTTGAGAACTCAGTGGAGCATAGTGCACGTGAAAGGGAAAAGTTAGTTGATTTTTTACTGGCACATGAATGTTTTGTGACGGAATCTGTTGCGAATTTTTTATCGTTTAAATTAAATCGCAATAGAAGCACACGTCAGCTTTACGAATATTTATTGAAACGCGGCATTGTGTTACGCCATTCAGAAAATTTTCTAGGAATGGACGGGAACTGGTTGCGGGTTGGCGTGAAAAGTGAAGCGGATATGCATGTGTTAAAAGAGGAGTTAGCCAAATGGTTCGCGGACAATTAACATTTATTAGCGGCGGTGTCCGGAGTGGGAAAAGTGCTTATGCGGAAAAGCTATTGACCGATGCAAGTCAGGGGAAACAGGGGCGACTTGTGTATATTGCGTCTGGTTTGCCAACGGATGAAGAAATGAGTGAGCGGATTCAAAAGCATCAAGAGGACCGTGCTAATTTTAATTGGACAACGATTGAACAGCCGGTCGATTTTGAACAAGTCTTGCCGCTTATTCAAACAGGCGATTACATATTATGGGATTGCTTGACGACTTGGTTGGCGAATGAATTGTATGTAGGATATGAAACAGGGACCCCTTGTGTAAATCGACTTGATTGCATGGAACAGAAAGTTGAGGACCTCATTGATAGTATCGATGCCATATTAAAAAAAGCATCGAATCTTGTCATTGTTTCCAATGAAGTCCTTCATGATGTTGCGCCAAATGAAGGGGAGACGGAAAAGTATCGTGCTTGGATTGGCGAAATCCACCAAAAAATTGTAGCAAAAGCACAAACCGCGATCGAAATGGACAGTGGGATACCCATCTTTTGGAAAGGAGAGAGAGCTTAATGAGTGGCTTAATCATCTTAGGAACTGCTTCAGACTCAGGAAAGTCGATGATTTGTACAGCGCTCTGCCGTATTTTGGCAGACGAACAAGTACAAGTCGCACCATTCAAATCTCAAAATTTATCTCCTTTTACTGTCACGCTTGAAAATGGGATTGAAATAAGCCGAGCGCAGTATATTCAAGCTTTGGCGGCCAGAACAAAACCAACTCTCTATATGAATCCAATTATGGTAAAGCCAAGTTCTCCAATGCATACGGAAGTAAGTATATTAGGGGGCCACTTCGGTATAAGAGATGGATTTGCCTTTCGGGATATGTTTTTTGATCAAGCAGTCGGCGCAATTCGTCATTCGCTTAAGAAGTTATCCGAAAAGTACGAGTCCGTCATCATTGAAGGTGCTGGAAGTCCAGCGGAAGTAAATTTAAATGACCGGGAAATCGTTAATATGCGTGTTGCGGAAATGGCAGATGTGCCTGCGTTGTTAGTGGCGGATATTGACCGCGGTGGTGCCATTGCGTCTATTGTTGGTACGCTTCAACTTTTAGAACCTGAGCATCGCGCGCGAGTGAAAGGCATTATTGTGAATAAATTTCACGGAGACATTGCATTTTTTCGTGATGGCATTGAATTTATTGAATCGTATACAGGGATTCCGGTCGTTGGAGTCATTCCTTTTAAAGAGGACCACGGAATTGAAGAGGAAGATATGGATAGACCCATTTCAAAGGCACCTGCACATCTTGATAGGTACGATGCATGGGCAGAACATGTGAAAAATTATTTGAACTGGCCATTGGTGAAAGAAATCATTGCGCAAGGAGTCTCGCGATGAACGGTATTTTATTGGCATTACAATTTTTCACGGTGCTCCCAATTCATAAAGAAATCCCACTAAATCGGAAAGAAGTCACGACGATGTATTGCGCACTTCCGTTTATTGGCGGGGCAATTGGTTTAACAGTGTATGGTGTTTATGAATTAGCAGCGAATATTTTACAGTTCGGCCCATTGTTAACAGCGGTTCTCGTTGTTCTGACGTGGATTGGTTTGACAGGCGGTCTCCATGTAGATGGCTGGGCAGATACGGCGGATGCATTTTTCTCTTATCGGAAAAGGGAAAAGCGTCTGGAAATATTAGAAGACCCGCGTCTCGGCGCGTTCGGGGCAATGGCACTTGTTTTGTTAATGATCATGAAAATTGCTTTGATTCATGAAGTGATCCTGCAGGATATGGGCGCGGTGTATCTTTTTATGATGATTCCTTTTTTAGCGAGAGCGGGATTGAATATTTGCTTTTCAACGCTTAGGCCTGCTAAAAGTACAGGTATTGCGCATTTCTTTCGAGAAAAACTTGCGCCAAATGTTGTGATAATCGTTACGGTAATGAGTAGCATGCTGATTCTATTCGCTTGTTATTATGTAACTAATCAATGGCTTCCGCCTGTTATGATTGCTGGTAGCATTGCAGCAGCAATTTTTTTATTCCGCCGCTGGTCAATCAAGCATTTCAACGGCATGACGGGTGATTTAGCAGGTGCTTTTATCGAAGGAATGGAGGCGTTATTATGGCTCATCGTGTTGTGCTTACTTTAATTCGCCACTTACCGACGGCTGGTAATATAAAGCGTCAATATATCGGATGGACAGATGAATCGATTGTGAAAAGTGAGTCTAATGAGTTACCGTGGCAACCCTCCGTCGTGTATGGAAGCGATTTACGACGTTGCCAGGAAAGTGCCGGTCTATATTTTCCAAAGGCGATTTATCAAAGTGATAATCGTTTTCGAGAAAGTAATTTTGGTGATTGGGAAGGGAAAACGTATGAATTGTTGAAAAGGGATAGTGCATATCGTTCTTGGATAAATTCCCCATATCGATGCCAACCGCCAAATGGTGAAAGTTTAGCAGACGTGAAAGCGCGTGTTTTACAAGCAATTTATGATTTGCCTTGCGGGGAAGAGGAATATTTTATCGTGACGCACGGCGGACCGATTCGGATTTTATTGACAGAATTTGACCCGGAAAAACGTGATTTTTGGTCATGGACAATTCCACATCAATCGGTTTGGCAACTTCAATGGGATTGTGAAAAAGATTTTAGGGAGGGGAAACGATGCGCGTCGTTATCGGCGGTGCCCATAACGGGAAACGAGCTTACGTAAAAAGTTATTTAGAAGCGCAAAAGTTAAGTGATTTTAAATGGTATGAAGGTGCAATTCCGCCGATTGGCAGCAGTCCTGTCGTCGTTTCAGGTATAGAAGACTGGTTGCGGTGTGCTGGTTTAGGTGAGGAAGAAGCAATTCAAGTTGTGATGAATTCATTAGAAAACCGTTCGGCAATCGTCATTTTAACAGATATTGGCCGCGGGATTGTGCCAATCGATAAGAAGGAGCGGCAACTACGAGACAGTTGCGGGCGATTGTATCAGAAACTCGTTGTGGAAGCAGAAGAAGTCATACAAGTTTGGTATGGGATTCCAAAAAAGATAAAAGGAAGGGGAAATGGAAGATGAAAATTTATACGAAAACAGGGGATAAAGGAAAGACAAGTTTAATAGGGGGGCGCGTTAGCAAAGATAGTTTACGCGTAGAAGCTTACGGCACGATGGATGAACTGAATTCATTTGTCGGAAAAGCAATGACAGAACTGGATACAGAGACTTTTAAAGACATGCTAGAAGATCTCGAAGCGATACAAAATGAATTATTCGACGGTGGCGGGGATTTATCGAACGTGATGAAAGAGCGTCATTATAAACTAACAGAAGCGTCAATTGAAGTATTGGAAAAGCGTATCGACGAGTTGATGGATGAAGCGCCGCCGCTTGAAAAGTTTATTTTACCTGGAGGTTCACCAGCATCGGCGACATTGCATATTGCGAGAACAGTGGCGAGACGTGCGGAACGTCGAACAGTCACGTTAATGAATGAGGAAGAAGATGTACCAACAGTTGTCGTTCGTTATTTAAACCGCTTATCCGATTATTTATTCGTCGCGGCACGTATTGTGAATGCCCGTTTACAAGTCCCAGATAATGAATATGTTCGAAGTGCCAAAGTGTTTCGTACAAATGATAAGAAAAAAGGTGAATAATTCGTGAGGCTGAAACAACTTACGTTAGCGGCGATGTTTGCGGCTTTATGTGCAATTGGTGGACTACTGAAAATCCCACTTGGCATTGGATCGACTGCGTTAGATTCAACTCCGGCATTAGTGGCATCGGCATTTTTACCGCCAATCTATGCAGGAATGACGGCTTTAATCGGGCATAGTGCATCGGCTTTATACGCAGGTTTTCCGTTAGGTCCTTTTCATCTGCTGATTGCGCTTGAAATGTTAGCGATTATTTATGTTTTTGCACGTTTGCATCAGGCGAAGTATCAAGTTAGTAAATGGGTGTTTTTCATCGTCGCGAACGGTTTGCTTGCGCCGTTACCGTTTTACTTTCTCATTTCACCGAGTTTTTATGTTGGGATTGTGCCAGGAATTTTGATCGCCACGATTTTTAATGCAGTGATTGCAGCAGTTGTCCTGCCGGTTGTACAAAATGTTTGGCGCGAACGTCTCGGTGTTTTGCGATGAGGAATGCGTTGTTGGTGGATGATAACATCATTGTCACAACGGATAATTCAGGCGGAATTGGTGAGAAAGAACAAGATATTGTCTCGGCAACGGATCGATTAACTGCGTATTATTCGGCCCGTGTTACGCTACTTGAACAGTGGGCGGCAAGAGCGGAACCGTTTACGACGCTCATTCATAATTTTAGTGGCCATGCAAGTTGGGCAAAGTATGTTCAAGGTGTAGAGGATTTATTTCAAGAAGCGGGGGTACCATGCCCGCAAATTAGCGGCAGTACGGAAACGAACATGGAACTCGTTCAATCGGCGATTGCTGTGACGATGATTGGGAAGCGGGAAGAGCGTGTTTCGATGCCAGATGGACAATGGTTTACTTATGGAACACCACTTGTCGGCGAAGAAGTCCTTGCCAATGCAGATGAAGTCGCGTCGATACGCCGAATTAGGCAAGCGTTGGATCATCAAATAATTAATCGAGTATGGCCGGTAGGGTCCCAGGGAATTTTGTATGAAGTACGTCGCGTGATGAACGATGATGACTTGAAAGTTGAGTCTGAATTGGATATACGCAAAACGGCAGGTCCGTCTACGGTTGTCCTAGTTGAACTTCCATTGGAGAAAAGAGTGGCCGCGGAAAAGTTATTTGGGAATTTATTACGAGAAATTGATTTTGAATAAATGAGAAAGTCGTTTTCATGATTGCGGATGAAAACGGCTTTTTGGTATGGGGGGAATTGCTCCCATGCGCGAACTCCTCTCTCTCGGTCATTCGAATTCCAATCCCGCCGTGTTGAACTCCGCTCTTTCAGATTTGAATCCCGCCCCCCAATTAACCCATTTAAAACCTCTGAATTAAATGAATAATAAAGAAAAAACAAAAAACTAGTTGACTGAATGCTCATTCATAAATATACTGAAAATAGAGTATCGACAGAAGAGTTTTTATCTAATAAACTATTCGTAACGTTAAAACAAGGAAGGGGAGAGGAAATTGAATCCATTACTAGTCGTTAACTGGATTTTGTTTCTAGGAGTGACGGCGTACGCCCTTGCGCTTTTTACCTATTTGATAAGGACAAGAATACAATTTATTAAACTAGGTCGAAAAGAAGAGTTTGATGAAAGCGTAAAGGAACGTCTGCGCAACATTTGGGTGTATGTGTTCGGGCAAAAGAAGCTATTAAAAGATAAGAAAAGTGGAATCATTCACGTCCTATTTTTCTACGGTTTTATTCTCGTTCAATTTGGGGCAATTGATTTAATCTGGAAAGGGTTAAAACCGGGTTCCCACTTACCGTTTGGACCAGTATACGGAGCATTTACGTTTTTCCAAGAAATCGTCGTACTCACAATTTTGGTGGCGGCCGTCTGGGCGTTCCATCGTCGCTATGTTGAGAAGCTTGTCCGACTCAAAAGGGGTTGGCAGTCGGGACTTGTGCTGATTTTCATTGGTGGATTAATGTTATCAACACTTTTATCTAACGGGATGAATCTAATCTGGCAAGGCAATGGCTTAACTTGGACGGAGCCAGTCGCATCAACCATCGCAGCCGTTTTCAGCTTTTTACCTGAAGTAGGCGCAGCGACAATATTTTTCGTAGGCTGGTGGGTACACTTACTCATCCTACTCACATTCCTCATTTACGTGCCGCAGTCTAAACATGCGCACTTAATTGCAGGGCCTGTCAATACGTATTTTCACCGTCTGGACAATGCGGGGACATTGAAGCCAATCGATTTCTCGGTAATGGAAGAGATGGATGAAGACGATGAAATGCCAGCGCTTGGTGTTGGGAAGATTACAGATTTTACACAACTTCAAATGATTGATTTTTACGCTTGTGTTGAATGCGGGCGTTGTACGAATATGTGTCCAGCAGCAGGGACAGGAAAAATGCTGTCACCGATGGACTTAATTACAAAACTTCGTGACCATTTAACAAATCATGGTGCACTTGTCACAAAGCAACAACCTTGGGTGCCTACACCAATGTTTAAGCAATCACCAGGAAACCAAATTGCCTTAGCAGCTGGTGCTGAAGGTGCAGTGATAGAGGATATTTATAGCCCATCCCTTATCGGTGATGTCATTACAGAAGAAGAGATTTGGGCTTGTACGACATGTCGTAACTGTGAAGACCAATGTCCGGTTATGAACGAACATGTTGATAAAATTATTGATCTTCGTCGTCATCTCGTTATGACGGAAGGAAAGATGGATCCAGATGCACAGCGCGCAATGACAAATATTGAGCGTCAAGGAAATCCATGGGGACTCAACCGTAGGGAAAAGGAAAACTGGAGAGATGCACGTCCGGATTTACATATTCCAACGGTTAAAGAAGTGAAAAAAGCTGGCGAAGAATTCGAATACCTATTTTGGGTCGGTTCAATGGGTGCTTTTGATAATCGCTCACAAAAAATCGCATTATCATTTGCGCATCTAATGAATGAAGCGGGCATCAAATTCGCGATTTTAGGAAATAAAGAGAAAAACTCTGGAGATACACCGAGAAGACTTGGAAACGAGTTTTTATTCCAAGAACTGGCGGAATCAAATATTAAAGAGTTTGAAAAAGCAGGAGTCACGAAGATTGTTACTGTTGACCCGCATGCATACAATATCTTCAAAAATGAATACCCTGATTTTGGTTTTGAAGCAGAAGTCATTCACCACACGGAAATGTTGTATGACCTAGTGAAAGATGGCGTATTAAAACCAGAACATGAAATTAACGAAACGATTACATTCCATGACTCTTGTTACTTAGGTCGTTACAACGAAGTTTATGACCCGCCGCGTGAAATTTTGAAAGCGATTCCGGGCGTGGAATTAATCGAGATGAAGCGAAACCGCGAAGATGGCATGTGCTGTGGAGCGGGCGGAGGACTCATGTGGATGGAAGAAGATACAGGTCACCGCGTCAACGTTGCACGTACAGAACAGGCACTCGAAGTAAGTCCAGGCATTATTTCTTCGGGATGTCCATATTGTTTAACGATGTTGTCAGATGGAACGAAAGCAGTTGAAGTTGAAGACAAAGTCGGAACATATGATATCGCGGAATTACTTGAACGTTCGATTTTTGGAGAAGACTTCGAGCCGGCGGTAGAAGAGGTTGAAACAGTTTCACAATAAAAACCAGATGTAAAATGTATTGCGACAATTTTTAATATAATATATACTGAATTTAATGAGAAAAGAAAGATTGGTAGAAAAGGGAGCCTGCAACTCCCTTTTTCCTACAATGGGTATTGAGCGAGCGTTCAGTCGCATATCGTAACTTATAAATGAAAACGCTATCAAGGTGAAGGGAGAGAAACACATGAATAGAACAGTCATAGTAGATGGGGCACGTACACCGTTTGGACGTTTTGGAGGTGCATTATCAACACTTTCCGCTAGTGATTTGGGGGGCGTAGCAATTAAAGAAGCATTATCCCGAGCTAGCGTCAAAAATGACGAGGTCGATGAAGTCATTATCGGTACTGTTTTACAAGCCGGGCAAGGACAAATTCCTTCGCGACAAGCCGCAACGAAAGCGGGTCTTCCTTGGAACGTAAAAACGGAAACGATTAATAAGGTTTGTGCTTCAGGCATGCGGAGCGTTACGCTGGGCGATCAATTGATTCGTCTTGGGGATGAAGAAGTCATCGTTGCGGGCGGAATGGAGTCCATGTCAAATGCGCCTTATTATTTACCGAAAGGCCGATTTGGTTTGAAGATGGGGGATGCGCCATTAGTTGACGGGATGATTTACGATGGCTTATCTTGTGCATTTTCGCCGGACCGTGTCCATATGGGGACGTACGGAAACGAAACGGCAGATGCGTATACATTAACACGTGAGCAGCAAGATGAATGGGCTTTACGTAGTCACAAACTTGCAGTTGCAGCGATTGATGAAGGACTGATTGAACAAGAAATTGTCGCAGTTGAAATTCCACAGCGTAAAGGCGATCCAGTCGTAGTGGATGTTGACGAAGCGCCTAGACGGGATACCTCTCTTGAAGTACTCGCTAAGCTACGTCCGGCTTTTGGAAAAGACGGCACGATTACAGCTGGAAATGCGCCGGGTGTCAATGACGGAGCGTGTGCACTTGTTTTGATGAATGAAGAGCGCGCTAAGAAAGAAGGTAAGACACCACTCGCTTACATTGTTGGGCATGCGGAAGTGGCAATCGAACCTAAAAACTTCCCACAAACACCTGGATTAGTCATTAATAAACTTCTTGAGAAAACTGGGAAATCATTAGAGGAAATAGATTTATTCGAAATTAACGAAGCATTTGCGGCAGTTGCTCTTGCCAGCTCTCAAATTGCGAAATTAGACGCAAATAAAGTGAATGTTAACGGTGGTGCGGTTGCACTTGGTCATCCAATCGGTGCAAGTGGTGCCCGAATTATTTTAACACTCGCGTATGAGTTAAAACGTCGTGGTGGGGGCATTGGCATTGCGTCGATTTGCTCCGGGGGCGGCCAAGGCGATGCGATTATGATTGAAGTACCAAAAAATTAAAAGCTGAAATGCCTGACCAGCGCTGGTGACTTTAAGAGAAAGCGTCTTTTGCTTTTCTCTTAAAGTTGAAGCGCATCGAGCAGCTAGGCATGGAAGCTAGACAACAAGTGTGAGATGGGGGCGAACACAATGGAAATTAAAAAAGTAATGGTGATCGGTGCCGGACAAATGGGCGGGGGAATTGCACAAGTATGTGCCCAGGCTGGTTATGATGTCATTTTAAATGATATTCAAGAAGAATCTTTCAACAAAGGATTAGCGGTTATGACGAAAAATCTTGCCCGAAATGTTGAACGAGGCCGTATGTCTGAAGATGACAAGGAAGCCGTTCTCAATCGGATTACAATGTCGCTTGATTTATCAGATGCGAAAAATGCAGATATTGTGATCGAAGCAGCGGTTGAAAATATGGAAATAAAACGTTCAATCTTTGCGCAGCTAGATGAAATTGCGCCAGCACATACAATTCTCGCAACGAACACATCTTCATTGCCGATTACTGAAATTGCTGCGGCAACGAATCGACCTGAAAAAGTGATAGGCATGCACTTTATGAATCCTGTTCCAGTGATGAAACTGGTAGAAATTATTCGCGGACTCGCAACGGCAGATGAAGTGTATCAAGCGGTCGAGGATATGACGAATGCTTTATCAAAAGTACCTGTCGAGGTAAATGACTTTCCTGGATTCGTAGCAAACCGCGTATTAATGCCGATGATTAATGAGGCAGTATATACACTTTACGAAGGGGTAGCAACGAAGGAAGCAATTGATGAAGTGATGAAGTTGGGGATGAATCATCCGATGGGACCTCTTCAACTGGCAGACTTTATCGGACTCGATACATGCCTTTATATTATGGAAACATTACATGAAGGATTTGGCGACTCGAAATATCGTCCATGTCCACTACTCAGAAAATATGTGAAAGCAGGCTGGCTCGGCAAGAAATCTGGGCGTGGTTTTTACGAATACAACTAAGACCAATCTGGAATGTAAAAGGGGTTCGAGTGAAATGGACTTACAACTTACGGGAGAACAACAAATGATGCGACAAATGGTTCGAGACTTTGCGAAAGCAGAAATCGAGCCATTTATTCCACAAATGGAAGCAGGCGAGTTCCCGCATGACATTTTAAAGAAAATGGGGGAGCTTGGACTGATGGGGATGACAGTTCCAGAAGCGTACGGCGGCGCAAATATGGATTTCTTATCGTATATTTTAGCAATTGAAGAATTGTCTAAAGTGAGCGCGGTTATGGGTGTGATTTTATCAGTTCACACTTCAGTAGCAATCAATCCCATTATGCAATTTGGGAATGAAGAACAAAAGAATCGCTATTTACCGAAAATGGCTAGCGGAGAGTATTTAGGTGCTTTTTGTCTAACAGAGTCCACATCGGGATCTGATGCGGGTTCTTTAAGAACACGAGCAGTTAAAGAAGACGATGCTTACATATTAAATGGTTCGAAGATGTTTATTACAAATGGAGGGGAAGCAGACGTTTATATCGTTTTTGCTTCTACAGATAGTGCTAAAAAAACATATGGCATCACAGCATTCATTGTCGATAAAGATACGCCTGGTTTAATCATCGGAAAAGATGAACAGAAAATGGGTTTACACGGTTCACGGACAGTAGAACTCGCATTTGAGAATATGCGTGTGCCGGCAGAGAATCGCTTAGGAGAAGAGGGAGAAGGCTTCAAAATCGCGATGGCCAACTTAGATGTCGGGCGAATTGGCATTGCCGCGCAAGCGCTTGGAATCGCGGGTGCATCCCTTGAAGCAGCGACTGCGTATGCAAAAGAACGAGAGCAATTTGGCAAACCAATTTCAGCGCAACAGGGGATTGGCTTTAAATTGGCAGATATGGCAACTGGGGTTGAGGCAGCCAAACTCCTCGTTTACCGCGCTGCTCTACTCAAGGAAGAAGGAAAACCATGTGGACAACAAGCTTCGATGGCCAAACTATTTGCTTCGAAAACAGCCGTTGATAATTCCATCGAAGCCATTCAAGTGTTTGGTGGTTATGGCTATACAGAGGATTATCCAGTTGAACGATATTTCCGTGATGCGAAAGTGACTGAAATCTATGAGGGTACGAGCGAAATTCAACGTATTGTGATTTCTAAAAACTTGCTAAGGTGATAGTCACCCACACAATTCGTTATTAATTCATAATATTTAAAATTGTTTAGAGGTCGTGTGAGTGACTGGCGCCAAAACAATCATAAGGTGGGGGAAGAAATGAATTTTAATTTATCCGAAGAACATGAAATGATTCGTAAAATGGTACGCGATTTTGCAGAAAACGAAGTGGGGCCTACTGCAGCGGAACGTGATGAAGAAGAACGTTTCGATATGGAGTTATTCGAGAAGATGGCGGAGCTTGGATTAACGGGGATTCCATGGCCTGAAGAGTACGGTGGGATTGGCAGTGATTACTTAGCGTATGTGATTGCTGTGGAAGAACTTTCACGTGTTTGTGCGTCCATAGGTGTTACGTTATCCGCACATACATCACTAGCAGGATGGCCTGTATATAAGTTTGGGACAGAAGAGCAGAAGCAAAAGTATTTACGTCCGATGGCTGAAGGGACAAAGATTGGTGCATATGGATTAACAGAACCAGCTTCAGGTTCAGATGCAGGTGCGATGAGAGCGACTGCTAAGCTTGATGGTGATGAGTACGTTTTAAATGGTTCAAAAATCTTCATTACAAACGGCGGAATTGCGGACATTTATATTGTCTTTGCTGTAACAGATCAAAGCGGAAAACGTCCGGAAACGACTGCATTTATTATCGAAAAGGACTTCCCAGGATTCTCTGTAGGGAAGAAAGAAAAGAAACTAGGCATTCGTTCATCTCCTACGACAGAGATTATGTTTGAAAATTGCCGCGTGCCAAAAGAAAACATGCTTGGCGAATTGGGAGAAGGCTTTAAAATTGCGATGCAAACATTGGACGGCGGAAGAAACGGCATTGCAGCCCAAGCAGTAGGCATCGCACAAGGCGCACTTGATGCATCAGTTGAATATGCAAAAGAACGTGAGCAGTTCGGAAAACCGATTGCAGCCAACCAAGGAATTGGCTTTAAACTTGCCGACATGGCAACGGCAACGGAAGCTTCGAGATTATTAACTTACAAAGCGGCTTGGTTAGAATCGCATAATCAACCTTATGGTAAAGCATCTGCAATGGCTAAGTTAATGGCAGGAGATACAGCAATGAAAGTAACAACGGAGGCAGTTCAAGTGTTTGGTGGCTATGGATATACAAAAGATTATCCAGTTGAACGCTTTATGCGCGATGCGAAAATCACACAAATCTACGAAGGAACGCAAGAAATTCAAAGGCTTGTGATCTCCCGAATGCTTACGAAATAAGGGGGATGTCCTATGACTAAAAAGCGAGAAGTAGAATCATCTGTGAAAGATGAAAGCCTTATTGAAATGAGACGGCAACAGATGGTTCAAGGTGCGATAAAGCTATTTAAGGAAAAAGGTTTCCATAGAACAACGACGAGGGAAATTGCAAAAGAAGCTGGGTTTAGCATCGGGACGCTATATGAATATATTCGCACAAAGGAAGATGTTTTATTTCTCGTATGTGACAGTATCTATGATGAAGTGCAAAATCGATTATCAACGCTTGCGATGGAAGAAGGCACCGTCGCAGGCTTGAAATCTGCCATTCATCAATACTATCAACTCATCGACGATATGACGGATGAATATGTCGTCATGTACCAAGAATCCAAATCATTGCCAAAAGATGCACTGCAATATGTATTAAAAAAAGAACTCGAAATGGTTGCACTTTTTGAAGGTATTCTACAAGCATGCATAAAGTCGGGGGAACTTCGCATGACTCAAGAAGAAGCAACAATAGCTGCACACCATATAGTCGTTCAAGGCCAAATGTGGGCATTCCGCAGATGGGCCTTGAACAAACACTATACAATCGAAAAGTATATTGAGATACAGCAAAATCAGTTGTTAAGAGGGATTGTTGGGGGAACTGCGTAAGATATTTATAAACTGTTTTGGAGCCTTGAAAGAAGAGAACTTTTATAAATAAGAGAACTGCAGTATTAGTAGAATTAGTTGATTGTAGCGAAAGGCGGCGACTCCAGCGGGAACAGCACGAGCTGAAAGCCCCGCAGGAACGCAGTGACGAGGAGATTGAAGCCGTGCCCGCGGAAAGCGTCCGCCTGTAGCGGAAATCAACGGCAATTGTTAATGACTATAAACAAAGGGGTGTTTATATATAAAATGGCAACAGTAGAAATTTACAAACCGAAACATCATATTCGTATGGTCACCGCATCGAGCCTGTTTGACGGACACGATGCATCTATCAATATTATGCGCCGTATTTTACAAGCAAGCGGTGCAGAAATCATTCACCTTGGACATAACCGCTCAGTAGAAGAAGTCGTCAACGCGGCCATCCAAGAAAACGTTCAAGCAATCGCGATGTCTTCCTACCAAGGCGGACACGTCGAATACTTCAAATATATGTATGATTTACTAAAAGAAAAAGGGGCGTCACATATCCGCATCTATGCGGGAGGCGGCGGTGTGATCATTCCGAGGGAAATTAAGGAGCTCCATGATTACGGCATTGCTTGGGTATTCTCACCTGAAGACGGTCGTAAATTGGGTCTTCAAGGGATGATCAACCAAATGATGGAAGAATGCGATTTTGATCCAGCTCAACAATTTAAGGTAGAAGACGTTGAGAAAGTAAGTGCGACTTCACCTAAAATACTTGCGCAATTAATTACGTACGTAGAAGAAAATTACGACAAGAAAAATGATGAAACAAAAGCAATTCTTGAAAAAGCGCGCGAACTAGCAAAAGGCACACCAATCTTTGGAATTACAGGTACGGGCGGAGCAGGAAAGAGTTCATTGACAGATGAATTGATCCGCAGATTTCTTCATGAGTTACCTGATAAGAGAGTTGCGATTCTCTCCATTGATCCAACGAAACAAAAGACTGGGGGAGCTTTACTCGGTGACCGAATTCGCATGAACTCCATTTTCAATGAGCGTGTCTTTATGCGAAGTTTAGCAACACGAGGTTCTCGTTCTGAACTTTCCGGTGCAATGAACGATGTATTGGATATTGTAAAAGTAGCAGGTTTCGACTTAATCATTGTTGAAACAAGTGGTATCGGTCAAGGTGATGCGGATATTACGGACATTGCGGATGCTTCCATGTACGTGATGACGAGTGAATTTGGAGCTCCGACACAGCTTGAGAAAATCGATATGATTGATTACGCAGACTTAATTGCGATTAATAAATTTGAACGAAAAGGTTCGGAAGATGCGATGAGTCAAGTACAGAAACAATACCAGCGTAGTCGTCTTCTATGGGATGAAGATTTAAGTTCAATGCCTGTTTACGGCACAATTGCAAGTCAGTTTAACGACAAAGGAACGAATGCACTTTTCGCAGCAATCGTTCGTGTGTTAAATGAAAAATGTAATCTCGATTGGACGACTTCATACGATCAACTTGTGAAAACAGAAAAACAAAATGTCATTATACCTACTGAACGAACACATTATTTACGTGAAATTACAATGGTTGTTCGTGAATATCATAAGAAATCCAAAGTTCAAGAAGAGCTTGCCCGAAAGTATTTCCAACTGGAAGGTTCTATCCAAGCTCTAAAAGAACAATCATCAGATGATGCGTTAGTTACAACATTGCAGTCACTTGCAGACAGCGTTTATGAGGAATTAACAGCAGAATCAAAACGTATTCTGAAAAACTGGGAAACGTTAAAAGAAAACTATGCTGGCGATGAATTTGTTACGAAAATTAGAGACCGTGAAATCAAAACGCTACTTCAGACAACATCATTATCCGGCTTAAAAATCCCGAAAATTGCGCTACCAAAATTTAAAGATTACGGGGAGATTTTACGTTGGGTTTACCGCGAAAACGTTCCAGGTTCATTCCCATATACAGCAGGCGTGTTTCCGTTCAAACGAGAAGACGAAGATCCGAAGCGACAATTTGCTGGGGAGGGGACGCCGGAAAGAACGAATCGCCGTTTCCACTATTTGTCAAAAGACGATGATGCAAAACGACTTTCAACTGCGTTTGACTCAGTGACGCTTTACGGTGAAGATCCAGACGAAAGACCGGATATTTTCGGAAAGATTGGAGAGTCCGGCGTAAGCGTTTGTACGCTAGACGACATGAAGAAATTATATGACGGGTTCGATTTATGTGCGCCCGCTACGTCCGTATCCATGACCATAAATGGACCTGCGCCGATTATTTTAGCGATGTTCATGAATACCGCGATTGACCAACAAATCCGTATAAAAGAAGAAGAACTCGGTCGCGCGCTGACAGTGGAAGAATTCACAGAAGTGAAAGAAGGTACATTGCAAGTTGTTCGAGGAACTGTTCAAGCTGATATTTTGAAAGAAGACCAAGGACAAAATACATGTATTTTCTCAACAGAGTTTGCGCTTCGCCTAATGGGAGATATTCAGCAATACTTTATTGATCAGAAAGTACGAAACTATTATTCTGTCTCAATTTCTGGTTATCATATTGCAGAAGCAGGCGCGAACCCAATTTCTCAACTTGCTTTTACACTCGCAAATGGCTTTACGTATGTAGAATACTATTTAAGCCGCGGCATGCATATTGATGACTTTGCACCAAACTTATCATTCTTCTTCTCAAATGGATTGGACCCAGAATATACAGTAATTGGCCGTGTGGCGCGTCGGATTTGGGCAGTTGCAATGAGAGAAAAATACGGTGCAAATGAGCGCAGTCAAAAATTAAAATACCACGTTCAAACATCAGGTCGAAGCCTGCATGCGCAAGAAATCGACTTTAATGATATTCGTACAACTTTACAAGCATTACTCGCACTGCAAGATAACTGTAATTCATTGCACACAAATGCTTATGATGAAGCAATTACAACGCCAACAGAAGAATCTGTTCGTCGTGCGATGGCGATTCAAATGATTATTACCAAAGAATATGGGTTAGCAAAAAATGAAAATCCATTACAAGGTTCATTTATTATAGAAGAACTGACAGACCTCGTTGAAGAAGCTGTTCTTCAAGAGTTTGATCGTCTCAATGATCGCGGCGGCGTCCTTGGTTCCATGGAAACACAGTACCAGCGCGGAAAAATTCAAGAAGAATCGATGTACTACGAAATGAAGAAGCATTCCGGAGAACTGCCAATTATCGGGGTCAATACTTACTTGAATCCGAACCCGCCTTCTGAAGAGGATATTGACAATATGGAGTTGGCAAGAGCAACGAAAGAAGAGAAAGAATCGCAAATTATTAATCTACGAAAGTTCCAACAAACACATGCTGACAAAACAGACGAAGCATTACAACGTCTGAAAGAAGTCGCAGTATCCAATGGTAATATTTTTGAGGAATTAATGGAAACGGTAAAAGTCGCAAGTCTCGGTCAAATTACGAACGCCCTCTATGAGGTAGGTGGACAGTACCGACGGAATATGTAAAAAAATCGTACTGTAGACAAAGTTTGCGTAAACTTTGTCTACAGTTGTTTTTTGAAAGGAGTTTTTCTGCAAAAGTCCGTACCACTGCGTATTATGTCGATAATTTATGACTAAGAAATGTTTGTTGTTTGTGGCTTTTTTGCAATTTGTATGGGAGAATGAATAATACGTCGGTAGAAAACATATCGTATAACAGAAGGGAAGAGATGCGAATATGAAATGGTATCATCACTCAATAATTATCCTTGCACTCGTCCTTTTTACTGTGTTTTTTTACCAAGACGGGTTTGGTTCAATTTCATTTCTAATCGCTGCAGCTTATTTGGCAGTCATTTTTTACAAAGAAGTGAAGCGATTAAAAAAAAATAGTAAAATCCAGTGATGATTCTTTAAAATATTAATATACATAGTGTGCATCGTTGATTGAAACGGAAATTACCTCGTTTTATGAAGAGACCGTATGCTGTAAACTTTACGTATAATATCGCTTATGGTATAGTACACTGATGGATACTACGGCAATTTAATTATAATGATGTGGACTAGTTGGCACTGGTCTTTTTTTTGTAGTTTTTTAAAAGAAAGATAAAATCATGAAAAAAGCTAGCTTATAGATGAATGAATTGTATATAATGTTGACTATAGTAGGTTAGTGAGAGAGGACGTGCATGTTTAAATGGATATCCGTAATATGACAAAAGAACAATTAGCGGAAGAATCAATGATTGACATTGCCTACGCAGTACTGGCAGAACATGGAGAACATTTAACATTAAGGCAATTAATGGATGAGGTACGTAAACTAAACGGCGTGACAGTTCGTGCCATGAACGAAAAATTACCAAGAGTCAATACGGACATTAATATTGACGGACGCTTCCTTTCGATTGACGATATTCGTTGGGGACTCCGTGAATGGTATCCAGTCGATCAGCTTGAGGCTGAATCCGCACCTGTTGTACGAGCGCGTAGAAAGAAAAAATCATCCGATGATGAAGATGAAGATGAAGATTACGTAGAAGTAGACGAGGATGGCTTCGACATTATTGACGATGAAGAAGAAGATGATGTCGATGAGGATATTGAAGAAGAGGAAGAAGACATCGATGTTGAACTTCTAGAAGAAGATGATGAAGACGAAGTGATACCGGAAGATATCGTCTTAGATGATGAGGAAGAAGACGAGGACGAGGACGAAGATTACGATGAGTACGAAGATGAAAAGTGAGTATTAATACTTGACATCAAAGATTTTTCAATATAAGATTCTACTGGGCTCCTTAAACAAGGACATATGAATTTTGCATATCCGCTCCTACTGCTAATTGTTGCAGGTGGGGCGTTTTTTTTATTTAATAATAGTAAAAACGGAGGAATTAACATGACAAAGTATATTTTTGTAACTGGTGGCGTTGTATCATCGCTCGGAAAAGGAATTACAGCGGCATCACTCGGACGTTTATTGAAAAATCGTGGTTTACAAGTAACGATTCAAAAGTTTGACCCTTATATTAACGTCGATCCTGGAACAATGAGTCCTTATCAACATGGTGAAGTTTTCGTAACAGAAGACGGTGCGGAAACAGACTTAGATGTGGGCCATTACGAACGCTTTATCGATATTAAATTAAATAAATACTCAAACGTAACGATGGGTAGAGTATATTCTGCCGTTTTGAAAAAAGAACGTCGCGGCGATTATAATGGAGCAACGGTACAAGTTATTCCTCATATTACAAACGAAATAAAAGAACGCATTATTGCTTCTGGGAAAGAGACGAATGCCGATGTAGTCATTACTGAAATCGGAGGAAGTGTTGGAGATATTGAATCTTTACCGATTTTAGAAGCGATTCGTCAAATGAAAACAGATTATGATAAACACGATGTCATGTATGTTCACTGTACACTCATCCCATATATGAAAGCTGCGGGCGAATTAAAAACAAAACCAACGCAACATAGCGTAAAAGAATTACGTGGACTTGGTATTCAACCAGACATTATCGTCGTACGTTCGGAACAATCTGTGCCACAAGAAATGAAAGAAAAAATTGCGCTATTTTGTAGTGTAAGAGCAGAAGAAGTGATTGAAGCGGTTGATGCTGACACACTATACAAAATTCCGCTCTTGCTTAAAGAACAAAGGATGGACGAAATTGTTGTCGATCATCTTCGACTAGATGTAGAAGAAGCGGATGTAACAGAGTTGGAAAATCTTGCGAATCTTGTAGGGGCGTTGAAGCATACGGTGGAAATTGGCCTTGTTGGGAAATACGTGGAACTTCCAGATGCTTATATTTCAGCTGTTGAAGCACTTTCTCATGCAGGATATCGACATGATACTGAAGTCAAAGTGAGATGGATTGATTCGGAAGAGGTCACTGCTGAAAATGCGGCTGAATTATTAAAAGGCCTTGGCGGCATTGTTGTACCGGGTGGATTTGGTGATCGTGGGATTGAAGGGAAGATTGAAGCAATCACGTACGCGCGTGAAAATAATATTCCTTTCTTCGGTATCTCACTTGGTATGCAATTGGCGGCAGTTGAATATGCACGTAACGTATTAGGATTAACGAAAGCTCATTCAACGGAGTTTGATGAACAAACACCGCATGCCATTATCGACTTATCACTTGCGCAAAAAGACATCGATGGGAATGGTGTACCGATGCGTCTTGGTCTGTTCCCTTGTAAAGTGCAAGATGGGACAAGAGCTTATGAAGCGTACGGCGAACCATTAATTTATGAGCGTCACCGTCATCGTTATGAGTTTAATAATGAATACCGCGAGCAATTGGAAAAAGCGGGCATGGTATTTTCGGGAATGAGCCCAGATGGTTTGTTGGTCGAAATGATTGAACTGAAAGATCATCCATTTTTCATGGGTTGTCAATTCCATCCAGAATTTGCTTCAAGACCAACTCGCCCACAAGCATTGTTTAGTGAGTTCGTAAAAACCTCTTTAGAAAATAGTTTAAATCAATAATAAAAACAGCCATCGTATCATTAAGCGATGGCTGTTTTACGTATACGGAACTATTCATCTGATAACATTTCATCATAAGCAATTTTAACGGCTTCATAAATAAACAAAGCTGCCAACGCATGAGGTTGCACAATCCGCTCGCCATTTTCGCCTGGTAAAAGGCCACGCGTTAAGCTAGTTGAAATATAAGTTGTTGCTAAATCGAATAGTTTGTTTTCCTCTGTTTTCTCCGGTGTTACAACGGCAAAAGGAATAAATTCAGCTGCTAAAGAACAGGCAAGCTCAAGTGCTTGTGGATGTTCTGCTGAACGAGTGAAAACCCACACGCGGTCCGCATGTCCAATAGTCATCTCAGGGTTGTATTGGACGGCACCGATGAAAGGTTCTGCACTATGCATTGCGACTTGGCAAACTGTATCTAGTTCATCTAAACCGGCGATAATGACGCGACCTTCACCAACCGTCGCTTGGGCGAGTAGCCGTGCAGTCTCTTCAATTGCTTCTTCATTATTTTTCGCTATGCGGTCTAATAATCCGCTAAGCTGTGTCGTCAACATTTTCATGAAAAACACCTCGAGTTTATTATAAATGAGTGCGCCTTAAATGCAAAAAGGAAAATTCATTTGAGTCAATTTCATAATTACCTAAAACCGCTAAGCTGGTACAAAATATAGTTGAGAACGGTTTAACTCAACAGAGACAACTTTTATAATTGCCCAAACTATATTTTGTATCGGCGCAGCGAAAAGATTGGATTATGAAATTGACTAATTTCACAAAAATAAAGGGAAATCGCTTTGGATGTCAAATTAGTGTAAAATGGGATGATGAATGGGGGGTGGTTTGGGTGAGAAATGTACTAATTGTAGATGATCAACAGGGTATACGGCTCTTGTTGGAAGAAGTGTTTAAAAAAGAGGGGTATGGGACGAAATCAGCAGCAAATGGTGGAGAAGCACTTCAGCAAGTGAAAAATGAACAACCCGATTGTATATTGTTGGACATGAAAATGCCTGGAATGGACGGGATTGATGTTTTGAGACAACTTAAAAAAGAGTGGCCAGAAATCCCTGTGATTATGATGACGGCCTACGAAGAATTGAAGTTGGTCGAGCATGCTCTTGAAATCGGTGCTGAAAAATATTTCACTAAACCATTTGACATTTTTGAAGTGAGAGATGCGGTTAATTTATTATTGGCAAGCTGATGGGGAGGCAGTGGTAAACACTGCCTAGTTTTGTTATGATAATAAGAGAAATAATAATGCGAAAAATACTTTTTGTTTTATAATATCTCGTGTAGGAATTATACTATATGTATACCACTCAGAGGAGGAATACGATATGTCACTTGTCTCAATGAAAGAAATGATGATTAAAGGGAAAAAAGAAGGCTATGCAATCGGTCAATTCAACTTAAATAACTTGGAGTATACACAAGCGATTTTACAAGCGGCTGAAGAAGAGAAATCCCCTGTAATTTTAGGCGTTTCCGAGGGAGCAGCCCGCTACATGGGTGGCTTTACAACAGTTGTCAATATGGTAAAAGGTTTAATGCATGATTTCGGGACAACAGTTCCTGTAGCGATTCACTTAGACCACGGTTCAAGCTTTGAAAAATGTAAAGAAGCAATTGATGCAGGTTTCTCTTCAGTCATGATTGACGCTTCTTCAAAGCCATTAGAAGAAAACATTGAAATTACCAAAAAAGTTGTAGAATATGCACATGCGCACGGTGTTTCTGTTGAAGCTGAATTAGGTGTTGTTGGTGGACAAGAAGACGACGTGATTGCGGATAAAGTGATTTACGCAGACCCAGCTGAGTGTAAAGTGTTAGTTGAACAAACAAACATCGACTGTCTTGCACCAGCACTAGGTTCAGTTCACGGTCCTTATAAAGGCGAACCGAATCTTGGATTTGAGGAAATGGAAATCATTTCAAGTCAATCAGATCTTCCGCTTGTTTTGCATGGTGGGACAGGTATTCCATTAAAAGATATTCAACGTGCCATTTCTCTTGGGACAGCAAAAATTAACGTAAATACTGAAAACCAAATCGAAGGAACTAAAGCAGTTCGTCAAGTTTTAGCTGAAGATACTGAGGTTTATGACCCACGTAAATACTTAGCGCCGATGAGAGAGGCAATTAAAGCAACAGTAATTGGTAAAATGCGCGAATTTGGTAGTTCGCAAAAAGCATAAATTTTGAGATATAGAAAAGAATAATCATTGGGATGGAATAACCTCTTTCCTTTTGTTTTTATTTCAAGAATATTCCTGAAGCAGTATTTCAGGTGTGATCCAGTTTTACAAGTTAAGGTGGCGCCCAAGTTTATTAGGCAAGCATCTTGATTTGACGGCTAGGCTATTTTTTATTAATTAGGAGGAAAAAGGTATGAAGTTTTTTATAGATACGGCTAATTTTGAAGAAATTAAAGAGGCGCACAGTTGGGGAGTAATCTCAGGTGTGACAACGAATCCTTCGTTAGTTGCAAAAGAAGATGTTCCTTTTCATGATAGATTGCGTGAAATTACGGAGCTTGTAGACGGTTCAGTGAGTGCGGAGGTTATCGCATTAGACGCAGAAGGTATGATTAAAGAAGGTCGCGAACTTGCGGCAATCGCACCGAATATTACGGTTAAATTACCAATGACGCCAGAAGGGTTAAAGGCTTGTTCGGTATTTTCAAAAGAAGGCATTAAAACAAATGTTACGTTAATTTTCAGTGCAAACCAAGCACTATTGGCTGCACGTGCAGGCGCTACATACGTCTCTCCATTCCTTGGAAGATTAGATGATATTGGACAAGATGGCATGACGCTAGTGAGCACAATTGCGGACATCTTTGTTCATCATAATATTAAAACTGAAATTATTGCAGCTTCAATTCGTAATCCACTTCATATTACGGATGCGGCACTTCACGGAGCGCATATCGCAACGACACCTTTTAATGTATTAAAACAATTATTTAACCATCCATTAACAGATAAAGGGATCGAAGCATTCCTTGCGGATTGGGAAGGTAGAAAAAGCAAGTGAGTTTAAAGGACATGGAAGTCTATAAAATCAAAGGTGGAAAACGGTTACAAGGGACTGTTAAAGTGAGTGGTGCTAAAAATAGTGCAGTGGCTTTAATTCCTGCTTCGATTTTGGCAAATACTCCAGTGACAATTGAAGGTTTGCCTGAGATTTCAGATGTCCTAACTTTACAATCGCTACTTGAAGATGTAGGTGGGATTGTTACATTTGAAAACGGGGAAATGACAATTGATCCATCCAATATTGTCTCTATGCCGATGCCAAATGGAAATGTGAAGAAACTGCGCGCATCTTATTATTTAATGGGTGCAATGCTTGGGAGATTTAAAAATGCTGTTATCGGACTTCCGGGCGGCTGTCATTTAGGACCGCGACCGATTGATCAGCATATAAAAGGATTTGAAGCACTTGGTGCAAAAGTAACGAATGAGCACGGTGCAATTTATTTACGTGCGAAAGAATTGCGCGGTGCAAAAATTTATTTAGACTTTGCAAGTGTTGGTGCAACAATTAATATTATGCTCGCCGCTGTTTTAGCCAAAGGAACAACAACGATTGAAAATGCGGCAAAAGAACCAGAAATTATTGATGTAGCTACTTTATTGTCCAATATGGGCGCGAATATTAAAGGTGCTGGCACCAACATCATTCGGATTGAAGGTGTAGAAGAATTACATGGCACCCGACATACGATTATTCCTGACCGTATTGAAGCGGGCACGTTTATGATTATGGCCGCTGCTGTTGGCGATGGCGTAACGATAGATAATGTAATCCCTTTTCACGTTGAGACGCTGACGGCTAAGCTTCGAGAAATGGGTGTAGAAGTAATTGAAGAAGACGAGCGTGTGATTATCCCGAAAGCAGAAGCGTTACATAGCGTGGATGTGAAAACTCTTGTATACCCTGGTTTTCCGACCGACTTACAGCAACCTTTTTCGGTGTTATTAACGCAAGCGACTGGCACGTCCGTCATTACGGATACAATTTATTCTGCAAGATTTAAACAAATTGACGAAATCGGTAGAATGAATGCAACGGCTCGGGTTGAAGGGCAAACGGGAATCATTACGGGCCCTAGTGAGTTACAAGCTGCAAGTGTTCGGGCAACTGATTTGCGTGCAGGTGCAGCGCTTGTTCTAGCTGGGTTGCTAGCAGACGGTGAGACTGAAATTAGGGAAATTCAACACATTGAGCGAGGCTATAGCTCATTAATCAAGAAATTACGTGGTATTGGTGCAGATATCCGTAAAGAAATTATTACAGAAGAAGCAACAGTTAGGGAATAGACTACTATCCCCCATTAAATATCTATGACAAAATATAGAAAGTCATAGTTTGTGAATGTATCCAAAATACGGGAGGAACATATACATGGAACGCAGTTTATCGATGGAATTAGTCCGAGTTACCGAAGCGGCAGGTGTTGCGGCTGCGAGATGGATGGGACGCGGATTGAAAAATGAAGCGGACGGAGCAGCGACTGCAGCAATGCGGATGGTTTTTGATACAATTCCGATGGAAGGAACCGTTGTCATTGGTGAAGGGGAAATGGATGAAGCGCCAATGTTGTACATCGGAGAAGAACTCGGCATGGGAAATGGCCCAGCAGTTGACGTTGCGGTAGATCCATTAGAGGGAACAAGTATTGTTGCTTCCGGCGGGTGGAACGCATTGGCTGTGCTAGCAATTGCAGACCGAGGGAATTTGCTTCATGCTCCGGATATGTATATGGATAAAATCGCGGTCGGCCCTGAAGCCGTCGGGAAAGTACACATCGATGCATCGATTAAAGAAAATTTACAAGCGGTTGCCAAAGCGAAAAACAAAGATATTGAAGACGTTGTCGCTACTGTATTGAATCGTCCGCGTCATGAAAAAATCATCGAAGAAATTCGTCAGACTGGTGCGCGTATTAAATTAATTAACGACGGTGATGTTGCCGGTGCGATAAACACGGCATTTGGTGAAACGGGTGTCGATATTTTATTCGGACTTGGCGGGGCACCGGAAGGCGTTATCTCTGCGGTTGGATTAAAATGTCTTGGCGGAGAAATTCAAGGAAGACTTGTACCGTCAAATGATGCTGAAGTAGAAAGATGTAAGAAGATGGGCATTGATGTGAATCAAGTGCTATACATGGATGACTTTGTAAAAGGCGACGACGCCATATTCGCCGCAACTGGTGTAACAGACGGAGAATTACTTCGAGGCGTGAGATTCACAGGCGCATACAGTGAAACACACTCGCTCGTAATGCGTTCCAAATCAGGTACAATTCGATTTGTGGAAGGGCGCCACAGTATGAAGAAAAAACCTCTACTTGTTATGCAAGAATAAAAATAATCCTGCACAGCCTTCTGTTATGAAATCTTTTTGTGACAGAAGGTATCTGTGCATTGCTACGTTGCTTACCCTTAACTATTCAACAAAACCTCGTGAGTTCATTTCATTATGGCTAGTCATATTAAAAATATCCGAACATTCACATAGAGAGATTATAATTAATGATTCAAACGCGTTTTTCGTGTTGGGACGATCATTAATTACAATTAGATGTTTATTTTCTAGTAAGAATGTACAAGTTTCATTTATCTTGTCTTTGTGAAGAGGATGCTACTAAGAAGATACGAAGCATGAAGCGTGAAGTTGTTTCGTACAATGAATATAATTTGAAATTGATTCACAGATGTATTACCTCATAAAATAAAAGAGTGGTGCCAAAAAATGACAACATTAACAATGTCAGCGCTAGAAAATATGACTTTAAAGGAGTTATATGAGCATGCGCGACAATTTAAAATATCCTATTATGCTAAAATGACGAAGAAAGAGCTTATATTTGCAATTTTGAAACAGCGCGCTGAACAAGAAGGATTCTTCTTTATGGACGGCGTGCTAGAAATTATTCAATCAGAAGGATACGGATTTTTACGTCCAATCAATTATTCTTCGAGTTCCGAGGACATTTATATTTCCGCATCTCAAATCCGCCGTTTTGACTTAAGAAATGGGGACAGGGTTGCAGGGAAAGTAAGACCTCCAAAAGAATCGGAACGTTACTACGGTTTATTACAAGTTGAAGCAGTCAACGGAGAGAACCCCGATGATGCGCGAAATCGAGTTCATTTCCCAGCGCTAACACCGCTTTATCCGGACCGTCAAATTAAATTAGAAACAAGTCCAACAAAACTATCTACTAGAATTATGGACCTCGTTGCTCCAGTTGGTTTCGGCCAACGTGGACTAATTGTTGCCCCGCCTAAAGCAGGTAAAACAATGCTATTAAAAGAAATTGCCAACTCAATTACAACCAACCATCCTGAAACAGAACTTATCGTATTACTTATTGATGAACGACCTGAAGAAGTGACTGATATCGAAAGGTCAGTTAAAGCGGATGTCGTCAGTTCAACATTTGATGAACTACCAGAAAATCATATTAAAGTAGCTGAACTTGTTTTGGAACGTGCGATGCGACTCGTTGAACATAAAAAAGATGTCGTCATTTTAATGGATTCCATTACGAGGCTTGCGCGTGCTTACAACCTTGTCATTCCTCCAAGTGGTCGAACGTTATCAGGGGGAATTGACCCAGCTGCATTCCACCGACCTAAACGATTCTTCGGTGCAGCACGTAATTTAGAAGAGGGTGGAAGTTTAACAATCTTAGCGACAGCACTCGTTGAAACGGGATCTCGAATGGATGAAGTCATTTATGAAGAGTTTAAGGGGACTGGAAACCAAGAACTTCACTTAGACCGTCATCTTTCTGAGCGCCGTATATTCCCAGCACTCGATATCCGTCGATCTGGTACAAGAAAAGAAGAGTTACTCCTTCCGAAAGAACAGCTTGATAAACTATGGGCCATTCGAAAAACATTTTCCGACGCACCTGACTTTGTGGAGCGTTTCTTGAAGAAGTTACGCCAAGCTAAAACGAATGAAGAGTTTTTCGAAAAACTAAATTCCGAAATGAAAGCACATCGTAACGGTAAAGGTTTATTATAAAAGAAAAGCGCGATTACTCTAATTTGAGTTAGTTGCGCTTTTTTTAGGTTAGAAACGCGTGGAATGAGTGAACTAACATGAAATGGATAAACCAAATCCAATCCAAAGGTTGCACATTAGAGGCGAATTTGTTATAATTTTTGAGGTATCGTAAAAACGATCTGCTGCATATACGGCTGGCTTATTCGGGTCGTGTAAGGCATCAGTCTTATAAAAAATTCTGTTCCAGATGGTTCAGAGCGAGAGGAGCGAGATTGATGAAGGCAGGAATTCATCCAGATTACAAACAAGCAACAGTATCTTGTTCATGTGGAAACACATTTGAAACAGGTTCTGTAAAAGAGGACATCCGTGTTGAAGTTTGTTCAGAATGTCACCCATTCTACACTGGACGCCAAAAATTTGCTGCAGCGGACGGCCGTGTCGACCGTTTCAACAAAAAATATGGCCTCAAAGAAGAAGGACGCGACGAAGAATAATAGCTTCAATGAAAATACCCGTCTAGGTGTGAAGAGCACCAGGCGGGTATTTTCTGTTCATTGTCAAAATGGGAAATAGAGTGTGTAGAATTGTGCTGCTTACACATCCTTTCTTTGTGAGGATTAACCGAAGTAGATGTTTAGTGTCGTTTTATTGCAAAGAATAGGTAGCGTTTTTGGTACGCATGTAAATTGATGCCCGAAAAACTATGCCATGTCACCCATTCGCTTACAATATTAATTGGATTTTATTATGCAAATATGCATTTACATATTATTTTTAGGAAAGGTGAGAGCAGGATGTACGCAACAGTTCAAGGAGGATGGATTGAAGTTATTTGCGGAAGTATGTTTTCTGGGAAGTCAGAAGAACTTATCCGTCGAATTAAGCGCGCGCAATTTGCCAAACAACAAATTGCCGTATTTAAACCAGAAATCGATAATCGATATAGCAATGAAGCGGTAGTGAGCCATAATGGAACGAAAGTGATCGCCATTCCTGTTGCAAGTTCAGCCCATATTAAAGAATTCAACAAAGAAGGATATGACATCATCGCGATAGATGAAGCGCAATTTTTTGATGATGAAATCGTTGAAACGGTCATGGAACTTGCCGATGAAGGATACCGTGTCATCCTCGCGGGGCTCGATCAAGATTTCCGCGGAGAACCATTTGGTCCGATGCCTCGACTCATGGCAGTCGCCGAACTCGTCACGAAATTACAAGCCGTATGCACAGTCTGCGGGTCGCCCGCAAGTCGAACCCAGCGACTGATTAATGGTGTTCCAGCTGGTTATGATGACCCAGTCATCCTAGTTGGCGCTTCCGAGGCATACGAAGCAAGATGCCGCAAACATCACGAAGTCCCAAATGGCGTATCCGTCGCAGCTACGCTAAATAAATAAACGCATGCCGCCCATTCGATTAAGTGAATGGGTTTTTGATTTTTAGTGGCAATGCGCGAACTTGGAAGTTAAGTCACGTTAATTCGAAAGAATGCAACGCTTTCGCAAAAGTACACAACCTACCCAGAAAAATCTACAGCGGAAATCCATCATTTCCGTCATAACAGAGAAAAAACTGTATTTACTCGTGAAATTACCGTACAATAAACATACAAATCAGTGTTAGAATGAGGTGCCTACTATGTTTGAACGACTTCAAATTGTAGAAGATCGATATGAACAATTGAATGAATTGTTGAGTGATCCGGATGTCGTGAGTGATGCAACAAAACTTCGCGATTATTCAAAGGAACAATCAGGTTTACAGGAGACGGTTGATGTATTCCGTGAATATAAAAGAGTGATTGAAGAGCGAGATAGTGCAAAAAGTTTACTTGAAGAGTCACTGGATGATGAAATGAAAGAACTTGTGACGCTTGAGATTTCAGAACTCGAAGAACAAATTGAACCGTTAGAAGAAAAGCTCAGAATTTTACTCATTCCGAAAGACCCGAATGATGATAAAAACGTCATCATGGAAGTTCGGGGTGCTGCCGGAGGAGATGAAGCGGCTTTATTTGCGGGGAATCTCTATAGAATGTACAGTCGCTATGCGGAAATGAACAACTGGAAGATAGAAGTCATTGATTCATCGCCGACTGAATTAGGCGGTTTTAAAGAAATTATTTTCATGATTACCGGGAATGGTGCTTATTCAAGATTAAAATTTGAAAACGGCGCGCACCGTGTTCAAAGAGTTCCTGAAACTGAGTCAGGTGGCAGAACGCATACGTCAACGGCTACGGTGGCTTGTTTACCGGAAGCGGAAGATGTCGACATTGAAATTCTTCGAGAAGATTTAAAAATTGATACGTATCGTTCAAGTGGTGCAGGTGGTCAGCACGTAAACACAACAGACTCTGCTGTTCGTATTACCCACTTGCCAACGGGAATTGTTGTCTCCATGCAGGATGAGAAATCACAAATTAAAAATCGTGAAAAAGCGATGAAAGTCTTAAAAGCGCGTGTCTATGATGCAGCACAACAAGAGGCGCAAGCAGAATATGCCGCGACCCGTAAGTCTGCGGTTGGAACAGGGGATCGCTCGGAAAGAATTCGAACGTATAACTACCCGCAAAACCGTGTTACAGATCACCGCATCGGATTAACCATTCAAAAGCTTGATCAAATAATTGACGGTAGTCTCGATGAAATCATTGATGCGCTCATTATTGAAGATCAAGCACATCGTTTGGAAAGTTTGAACACAAATGACTGAACGTATTTATGAGGCCCAACATAGGGCTTTTTCTTTATTGGAGGAAAAAGGGTTAGATGCAGGAGCAATCAGATTTTTAATGGAACATATCACAGGATTCTCCCACGCATCGCTTTTAGCCAATATGAGAACATATCTTACTGAGGAGCAACATCATCGCTTTTGGCAGAAAGTTGATGAGTTGCTAGAAGGGAAACCTGTTCAATATGTAATCGGTCATGAAGTTTTCTACGGAAGAACGTTTCAGGTTAATGAAAATGTATTGATTCCACGTCCGGAAACGGAAGAGTTAATTGTAGAAGCGCTAAAGCGAATGAAAAAGCTATTCGGAGAATCAAACCCCACTGTTGCCGATATTGGTACTGGGAGTGGAGCAATCGCAATTACGATGAAATTGGAAAGCCCTCAGCTGGAAGTAACTGCAACAGATATTAGTGAATCAGCATTGCGAGTGGCAAAGCAAAATGCAACCGAACTCGGTGCGGCCATCGATTTTAAGCAAGGTGATTTAACTGAACCACTTGCACATAAAACTTGGGATGTTGTGTTATCGAATCCACCTTATATCGCGCGAAGTGAAGCCTCTGAAATGACGGACACAGTTTTAGACTATGAACCACATCGCGCTTTATTTGCGGAGGAAGATGGGCTTTATTGCTATCGGAAGCTAGCTGAGCAACTTCCGAAACTGATGAACAAGCCTGGTCTGATCGGTGTTGAATTTGGACATGCGCAAGGACGGGCTGTTTATCATTTGTTTAGCGAATCATTTCCAAATGCTGTGATAGAGACGGTTAAAGATATTAATGGAAAAGATCGAATGCTATTTTGTGAGATTCGTGAATAAAACTCGTAATCGGTGGTAACAATGTTTGTAGGAGGAGATAGACATGTTACCAGATTACGAGATTATAAAAAACAACCGACCAAAACATAAAATAATTGCATTCCTTGAATTTGTACTTATTCTGATTATTTTTCAATCCGCCATTATGTTATTAACTGGTGGACCTAGTGAAGAAGCAATTCAATTTAGGATTTTAGCGCATTCAAATACAGAAAAAGATCAATTAGAAAAGCAGGAAATTCAACAAGAAATTGCACCACTTATTCAAAATGCAATCGCAACATCAGATTCGAATGATGAGCTTGTGGATAACTTTAAGCAATTGGAACCAGAAATTATTGCGATTGCGAATAACATTGTACAAAATAAAACGGTTTCATTAGAAAGAAAAGATGCAATCATTCCGCCGAAAAGATCGGGGTTTTATATTCAACCACAAGCGTCGTATGATGCATATATATTAACAATTGGAAGTGGGCGTGGAGATAATTTCTGGTGTTCATTATTCCCAAATGTCTGTTTTCCGGAAAAAGAAGAGAAGAATGAAAAAGAGGAAGAAAAAGTAACTTTCTTTGTATGGGAGTGGATAAAAGGGCTCTTTTCATAAAAGTTACTCACAGGTAATTGTGGATAAGTCGCATGAATTGTGTATAAAGGGGATTTATTAAATGAAAACGATCGTCACAATAGTGGATAACTCTATGGATAACGAACGAGAATATCAACAAGCTGTGGATATGTTGAGTGCCGGGGAAGTTGTTGCCTTTCCAACTGAAACTGTCTATGGCTTGGGAGCGGTAGCGACCAACGAAAAAGCGGTTGAGAAAATATTTCAAGCGAAAGGTCGACCTTCAGACAATCCATTGATTGTACATATCGGCACGCAAGGAGAAGTTGCGCATTATGCGAAAAGCATTTCATTAGAAGCAAAGCAGCTTATGAAAGCTTTCTGGCCAGGTCCATTAACATTGGTGTTCGAGCAAATTCCGCATATCGTTGCGCCAAACGTTACGCCAGGTGTAACAACGGTTGGTATTCGTATGCCGGACCACCCAGTGGCACTTCGTTTACTTCAAACATTGAAATTGCCGCTTGCTGCACCAAGTGCGAATCGGAGTGGAAAGCCGAGTCCGACCGAAGCGCTGCATGTTAAAAAAGATTTAAATGGACGCATTCCACTCATTTTGGATGGTGGACAAACTGGGGTAGGGCTTGAATCTACGGTAATCGATATGACTTCAACGCCTCCTGTTATTTTAAGACCCGGTGGCATTACCAAAGATATGATTGAAGCTGTCATTGGTCCTGTTGAAACTGCGCATGGACTTAAAACGGCAGAGGCTCCGCGTTCGCCGGGGATGAAATATGCCCACTATGCACCAGAGGCACCGCTTTTTATTATCGAAGCAAATCAGGAGAAAATTAAAGAAGCAGTAACGGCTATCCAAAAAGAAGGTCAGAAAGTGGCGGTTATCGGTCCGAATGATTTAAACATGACAGCAGCCGATTGGTATTTCGCGATTGGCGCCAATACGAATGTAGAAGAGATGGCTGCGAATTTATACAAAGCGCTTAGACAGTGCGATACAACGGAAGCGGATCTTATCCTTGCGGTAGAGACGAATTTGGAAGGGGTCGGAGAAGCGTTTATGAACCGGCTACTAAAAGCCGCGGATGGTAGACGATATGATGTGTAACTAGAATATGTGAAAAATTCTCTGCATACGATAGATGGACGTTATGCAGGGAGGTTTTACTGTGGAAGAGTTGTTTGCAGCGAGTGTTACTACGCTTGATATTATCGTAGTTTATGTTTTGCTTCGCGTGAAGGGGAGAAGACTCGTACTTGCTTTGTGGACTGGATTTCTCAATATCATGCTCCCGTTACTTGGTTTTATGATGGGAGAATTATCGGCAACGATCTTTGCGGATTGGAGCGTACTCTTGTCAGGCGTAATTTTAAGTCTTATTGGGCTACATATGCTATTGCAAGATAATAATGAACAATCGACGATAATCAAGCTACACCCTGCGTTTATTGCGCTTGTTGTCAGTATAGATGCCTTTTCTGTAAGTGTGACATTCGGAATGTTACAGTTAAATAAATTACTATATATTATGGCCTCTGGAATTTTCGCTTTCGTTTTCTCGCTTGTAGCCCTTTATTTTCAAAAGAAACTGGGGGTTAAAAATGGGAATAGGATTAGGCAATTCGCAGGGGTGTCGTTGCTTATCATGGGGATTTTGTCGTGCATTCGTTGAATTTAACAATGCCTATGTTCATAAAAATCAGTTATTCTAGTAAAGAAGGGGATATATATGAATATTTATTTAATTTGTACTGGAAATACTTGTAGAAGTCCGATGGCGGAAGCGATATTACGGTCAAAAAATATGAAAAATGTCCATGTACGTTCTGCTGGAATCCATGCGATGGATGGAATCCCGATTGCGGAAAATGCGAAAACCCTGATTGAAAGAGCGGACATGCCTTATACTGCAACTTCAAAATCCGTTACAGCGGATGATGTTGCATGGGCGGATTTTATATTGACAATGACTGACGCTCATAAACGGATGCTGCGCACTTTTTTTCCAGACGAAATAAATAAAATCCACACGTTAAAAGGTTTTTTAGAGCTTGGTGGAAATGAAGATGTTTATGATCCGTTTGGTGGAAATCTTGATACATATGATCAAACGTTTACTGAACTATCAAAACTCATGGAGGTCCTCGAACGTAAATTGACAAGGGGATGAAGACTCGAGTCACTCGTAAATTTAAGTGCACAATAGACATACACTAAGCGTACAATTAGCAAGAATAGCCCTGGCTGTTTTTTTAACGATGTAAGTGGTAAAATGAATTTAATCAATTTCATGATTGCATATTTAAATCCGAACGTTTATTATTAAGTTGAATCAATCGTTCGTTGGCGTTGTGTTTTTATTTGATGATTGAAGTCAAGTTAAACATGGTTCATACCTTTTGCGCGTCAATAAGTTGCATCTAGATGCCAATTGTTCGCATAAAGCGTCTTCTTAGCGTGTTGAATGACTTTGTTCGGGTTTCAAGGCTATTCTCTTCATTGTGGAATTGACTCAATTATGAATAAATTAGAAAGAAGGTAGCTCAATGAAAATTGCAATATCTTCAGATCACGGCGGCAATAAATTGCGCCAAGAAATAATTCAGTTACTAGAAGAACGTGGAGTAGAATATGAAGATTTTGGACCCAAAACAGATGAATCGGTAGACTATCCTGATTATGCTTCGCCTGTTAGTGAAGGTGTGGCATCTGGCCAATTTGAGCGTGGCATTTTAATTTGCGGAACGGGTATTGGTATGTCCATCGCAGCAAATAAAGTAAAAGGCGTTCGCTGTGCGCTCGTGCATGATGTCTTTACTGCTAAAGCAACAAGAGAACATAATGATACGAATGTACTTGCAATGGGTGAACGTGTCATTGGTGCTGGACTTGCGCGAGAAATTGTAGCTACTTGGTTAAATACAGAATTTGAAGGCGGCCGCCATGCTCGTCGTCTTGAGAAACTACATGAACTAGAAAACTGAAACGGTTGGAGGGGAAAAAGTGGAAGCTCAAAATTTATGGAAACTTCAGCTGGAAGAGCTGTTATCCGAAATCGCTGAGCAAACAGAATTCGAACGCGGGGGCTTTTTCGTCGTCGGTTGTTCAACTTCCGAAGTTGCAGGAAAACGAATGGGTACATCAGGTGCTTTCGAAATCGGTGAAATGTTGTATGGACCTTTAAAGAAATTTGCGGACGAGCACGGACTCTATCTTGCATTTCAGGGTTGTGAACATATTAATCGAGCGCTCACGATTGAACGAGTTGCTGCAAAACATCATCAGTTAGAACCAGTTACAGTCATTCCAACTGTTGATGCAGGTGGTTCTATGTCAGCGTATGCTTATGCGCAAATGACAGATCCTATCGTGGTTGAAGAAATTCAAGCGCAAGCGGGGATCGATATTGGACAAACACTGATTGGCATGCATTTGAAAAAAGTTGCAGTACCGTTACGAACTTCTATTGAAAAAATTGGTGAAGCTGTCGTTACAATTGCGACGACACGTCCGAAACTTATCGGCGGCGTCCGCGCAGTTTACGAAATAGATAATAAAAACTGAAACGCCTGTCGCATCTAGGTGTTGAAGTTAGAAAAAATAAAGTTGATAAAGGGGAATCACTGATGGACCATGTAAAGATTAAAGAACTTTCAGCAGAACTGAATCATGTGAAAGTTGGAGATGAAGCAGTTTACGAAGCAATTATGGCGGAAAAAAAGCGTCAACAAGCGAATATTGAACTAATCGCATCTGAGAACTTTGTAACAGAGGCAGTTATGGAAGCACAAGGTTCAGTATTGACGAATAAATATGCAGAAGGATATCCTGGCAGACGTTATTACGGCGGATGTGAACATGTGGATGTTGTAGAAAATATCGCACGCGATCGTCTGAAAGAAATCTTCGGTGCAGAATACGCGAACGTTCAACCACACTCAGGTGCACAAGCAAACATGGCTGTTTATTTCACAGTACTTAAGCCAGGCGACACAGTACTCGGAATGAACCTATCACATGGTGGTCACTTAACACACGGTAGTCCAGTTAACTTCTCTGGAGAACTATACAACTTTGTTGAATACGGTGTGAGTAAAGAAAACGAGAAAATCGATTATGAAGATGTACGTCAAAAAGCGCTTGAGCATAAGCCGAAAATGATTGTTGCAGGAGCAAGTGCGTATCCACGTGAAATTGACTTTGCTAAATTCCGTGAAATTGCAGATGAAGTCGGCGCTTATTTATTCGTAGATATGGCGCATATTGCTGGTCTAGTTGCAGTTGGAGAACATTCGAATCCAGTTCCACATGCACACTTCGTAACGTCAACAACACATAAAACGTTACGTGGCCCACGCGGCGGACTGATTTTAACGACAGAAGAGTTCGGTCGTAAAATTGATAAGTCAATTTTCCCGGGTATTCAAGGTGGTCCACTTATGCATGTCATTGCAGCGAAAGCAGTTGCTTTTGGTGAAGCGCAAAAGCCTGAGTTCAAAGCATATATCCAACAAGTGAAGAAAAATGCGAAAGTATTAGGAGAAGCACTTGTAGCAGAAGGAATTGATATCGTTTCAGGCGGAACGGACAATCACCTTCTACTTCTAAACCTTAAATCCCTGGGCATTACTGGGAAAATCGCTGAAGAAGTCTTGGATGAAGTTGGCATTACAGTAAATAAAAATACAATTCCATTTGATACAGAAAGTCCATTTGTGACATCAGGTATTCGAATTGGAACGCCAGCAGTTACATCAAGAGGCTTTAAAGAAGAAGAAATGAAAGAAATTGCTTCAATTATGGCATTCCTTCTTAAAAACCATGAAGATGAAAATGTTAAAAAAGAAGCACTCGAACGCGTACAAGCAATCACAAACAAATTCCCACTTTATCAATAATGAATGCGAAGCCACTTTCAATTTGAAAGTGGCTTGTTTTTTGTTTGAAAGTTGTTGGTAGGATTTGCCTATTGCGTCTGTACACGTTTGAAAATCGGAGAAGAGGAAAAGATAAGGTTGTTGATGGACTAGATAACGATGTAATGTTGTCGGGGCGAGGAAAGATTGAGACGTATTAAAGGATCAATTTCATAATTGTTATTGTTAGTATTCGGCAATTTAGTATGTGTGTTTTCGTTGATTGAAGTGGAGGGCGTGCTCTCAAACGCTTCGCTTTTTGGTCGCAAAAGCCGTTCTTCGTGACGGCTCTTCCAGTGGGATTAGCTGGACAGGTGAGACCCCGCAGGGAGTGAAGCGACTGAGGAGGCTCACCGCCAGCCCCACGGAAAGCGTCCGACCGGAACGGAAATCAACATAGTTCGTTAATTGTAAAATTGTTAAATATGTCTTTTTTGAAACAGATAACTTTCTTGGTGCCAGATTAGTTTCATTCTGCTATACTAAACTGGATATTTTAAAAGGAGTGAAAGAATATGCCAAAAATTCAAGTGCTAGACCACCCATTAATTCAACACAAATTGACTTACATACGTGATATAAATACAGGGACGAAAGAGTTTCGTGAACTGGTTGATGAAGTTGCAACATTAATGGCGTATGAGATTACACGTGACCTACCTTTAACGGAAAAAGAAATTGAAACGCCGATTGGTAAAGGAAAGTCCGATGTTCTTGCAGGAAAGAAACTAGGAATTATTCCTATTTTACGTGCGGGACTCGGCATGGTAGAAGGAATTCTAAATTTAATTCCAGCGGCGAAAGTTGGACACGTCGGGCTGTATCGTGATCCAGAGACGTTTGAGCCAGTTGAATACTATGTGAAATTGCCAAAAGACGTGTCAGAGCGTGACTTAATTCTCGTTGACCCAATGCTTGCGACAGGTGGATCAGCTATTGAAGCTGTAAATTCATTGAAGAAACGCGGAGCAAAAAGTATTCGTTTTATGTGTTTAATTGCAGCGCCTGAAGGGGTTAAAGCAATGACAGACGCTCATCCTGATGTGGATATTTACATTGCTGCACTCGACGAAAAGCTTGATGAAAAAGGCTATATCGTTCCAGGCCTTGGTGACGCAGGCGATAGACTGTTTGGAACAAAATAAGAGGAGAGATATCGTTGTCAAAAAAGTGGAAAGTAATGACGATATTTGGCACTCGACCAGAAGCGATTAAAATGGCGCCCCTCGTACTTGAGTTAAACAAGCATCGCGAAGACATTGAATCGATTGTAACGGTTACGGCTCAACACCGCGAAATGCTAGACCAAGTGCTCGCAACATTCGACATTACACCAGACTACGATTTAAACATTATGAAAGACAGACAAACCTTAGTCGATGTTGCAACAAGAGGACTAGAAGGGCTCGATGCAATCATGAAAGAGGCGCAGCCTGATATTGTGCTTGTGCACGGCGACACAGCTACAACATTTATCGGAAGCCTGGCTGCATTTTATAATAAAATTGCAGTTGGGCATGTCGAGGCTGGTTTACGTACTTGGGATAAATACTCGCCTTATCCGGAAGAGATGAATCGTCAATTAACGGGTGTCCTTGCAGATCTTCATTTTTCGCCGACTGAAAAATCAGCACAGAACTTATTGAATGAAGGAAAAGACAAAGACTCGATCCATATTACAGGCAATACGGCAATTGACGCACTTCATACAACTGTTCGTGAAGAGTATTCGCACCCAGTTTTAGAAGAACTAGGCAATGATAAGTTAATTTTATTAACAGCACATCGCCGTGAAAACCTTGGCGAACCGATGCGCAATATGTTTAATGCGATTAACAGATTGCTTGAGAAACATAATGATATTCAAGTGGTCTACCCCGTACATATGAATCCGGTTGTGCGTGAACTTGCGAATGAAATATTAGGAGACAATCACCGCGTTAAACTTATCGAACCATTGGAAGTCGTCGATTTTCATAACTTTGCGGCAGCATCTCATATTATATTGACAGATTCAGGTGGCATCCAAGAAGAAGCACCATCTCTTGGTAAACCAGTCATTGTGTTGCGTGACACGACGGAACGCCCGGAAGGAATCGAAGCAGGGACGCTTAAATTAGCTGGCACAGATGAAGATGTGATCTTTTCTTTAACAGATGAACTTCTTACAGATGAAGATGCTTACAATAAAATGGCCCAAGCTTCAAATCCATACGGCGATGGACATGCATCTGAACGAATTGTAGAGGCCTTAAAAGAATATCTGTCGTTTACAGCACAATCTTAAAACGGCTTGTCCTAAGGGGCAAAAGTGATACAAACCGAACGCTCGGAAGTTCGATTTGTTCACTAGCTGGTCTAATGGAAAATCAATCAGTTTTGTTTCTTATATGAAGAAACATTAAATTGTATAAAATTGTATAAAACAGTAAATGAATGGTTACAATAGGAGACATTCAATTTGAATTTTGTCGGATGTTTGACAAAAATCGATGAATCATAAAAAAAAGCAGAGAATCAATTGACATCATTTTTCGCCTACTGTATGATTACAAAGGGTAATCTTGATAGGGTTCGATGCATATGAAACTTCAAAAAAATTGTTGCATAGAATACCTATTATTTCACCGAACGCTTGATGTGCATAGGGATATTAAGCCTAGTATACATATCAAAAACGGCCGTCCATTCGCAACTTAGACAGGTTCCACCCTTTTCGGAGTCTTCGCCGGTTATAAGGCTGGACAGCGAAACGGGAACCACCCCGTACATCCTTGAATTTAACACTTTACCCAAATCCAGAAACGAGAAGCAGGAGAATCCAGCATTATGCAAAATTTGCAGGAAATTCATAGTAGACAGCGTAAATTAACCTTTTTTACAATTGCTTTATTCGCCCTCGGTTGGGTGATTACTGGATGGAACACAGTTTTTGCTGGACTCATTTTAGGGACATTGTTTGGCTTGTATAATTTCTGGATACTCGTTCGCAAATCAGAGCGATTTGAACGTGCGTTCGCGGAAGGGAAAAGTCGAATTTCAATTGGAAGTGCGTTGCGTTTCGCATCTGGTATTGCGGCAGCGGCAATTGCAACTGCGATGCCGGAGCAGTTCGACCTGATCAGTACGGTAATCGGCTTTGCCATTCCGTATGCTCTTCTAGTAGTTGAGCGGATCATTTACCACGTAAGACAGCAGTAAAGATTTTTCAAAGTAAGAATAAAGGCTTTCAAATAATACATTACATTAAATTAAATGATTGAGAGATAATCTTACTATTGATTGAAAAGTCGAATTCCGAATGAATGAGGGAGGTGAATGAATCATGGACCATGGACATCCAATGCGAGAGTTTATGGGGATGACATTCAATCTATCGAACATCATGATGCTTCTCATAACTTGTATCATTGTATTTCTAATTGGAATCATGGCAACACGTAATCTACAGGTTAAGCCAACAGGAATGCAAAACTTCTTTGAATGGATCATGGATTTCGTTAAAGGGATTATCAAGAGTAACATGGACTGGAAAACAGGTGGAAGATTCCATATACTTGGAATTACACTCATTCTTTTCCTATTTGTCTCAAACGTACTCGGTTTGCCACTAGCAGTTATCGTCGACAACGAACTATGGTGGAAATCACCGACAGCCGATCCAATGATTACGATGACACTCGCAGCAATGGTTATTATCTTAACCCACTATTATGGTATTAAGATGAAAGGTATAGGTGGATACGGTAAAGATTTTCTTAAACCACTACCATTCTTATTTCTACTTAACATCATTGCAGAATTTGCAAGTACATTAACACTTGGTTTACGTCTTTATGGAAACATTTACGCTGGTGAAGTGCTTATCGCGCTAATCGCTGGTTTAGGTGCTTCAAGCATCTTTGGATTTATCGGAGCGATTGTACCAGGAGTTGCCTGGATGGGCTTCTCTATATTCGTAGGTGGAATCCAGTCATTTATTTTCGTTATGTTAACGATGGTCTATATGACTAACAAAGTTAGAATGGACTAGTCAACATATAACCCGAATCAAGGGAATCAAAAAAAAACAAGAAATTTTAGGAGGAAGTATTATTATGGGTCTAATAGCAGCAGCAATCGCAATTGGTCTTGGTGCACTAGGAGCAGGTCTAGGTGCAGCTCAAGTTGTAGCAAAAACACAGGAAGGAATCGCACGTCAACCAGAAGCACGTGGTTTCCTACAAACGAACATGTTCATTGGGGTAGCATTAGTTGAAGTTGTTCCGATTTTCGCAGCTGTTGTTGCGTTCATCGTAATGAACCGATAATTAAATGAAAAGACTAGGGGATTTGTCTTTATAATCCTCTTTTCAAAATGGCGAAGAAATGAAACAGTATTCCTTCGCCATTGCTTTATGACAAGAAAAGCTAAAGTTGGACAGTAAAAGTTTAAAACATTATATAATCCATATGTTAAAGAGTAATAAGCTCTTGAAGGGAGTGAAACAATCGTGTTTTTGGATACCTTCCACCTCTTAGCCGCAAATGCAGCTGATGCAGGTTTTTTGGAAAAACTTAACGGTAGATTAAACCTTGGGGATATCATTGTAACGGTCGCGTTATTCACGATTCTCTTGGTGCTATTAAAGAAATATGCATGGGGTCCACTTATGGGTGTTATGGATCAACGTGCAGAAATGATTGCAAATGAAATTGAACAGGCTGAAAAAAGTCGAGTTGAATCGCAACAACTTCTTGAAGAGCAACGTAAGTTATTAAATGACGCACGTACAGATGCGCAAGCGATTGTTGAAAACGCTCGTGAACAAGGTGAGAGCCAACGCGAGGAAATCGTTAAAGCAGCACGTAATGAAGTATCTCGTCTTAAAGAAGAAGCTTCACTTGAAATTGCTTCTGAAAGAGAAAAAGCTGTACAAGCAGTACGAGAAGAATTCGTATCACTTTCCGTTCTTGCGGCGTCTAAAGTACTTGGAAAAGAAGTTTCCGAGGAAGAAAACCGCGCATTGATCGAGGAGACGATTGCGAAAGCGGGCGATGGGCAATGAGTAAATCAATCGTAGCAAATCGCTATGCGCTCGCTCTTTTTAATACAGCGCAAGAAAAGGGAAAAGTTGATAAAATTCAACAAGAATTACTTGAGATAAAAGAAGTCTTTCAAACAAATCAAGAACTTGAAGAATTACTCCATAACCCTAGATTATCAATCGCGGAAAAGAAAGAACTACTCGCACAGCTATTTAAAAAAGCAAACCAATATGTTCAAAATACATTATTCTTGTTGCTTGAAAAGAAACGCATCGATGACATTATCAACTTTGTTGACGAATTCATTAAGATTGCAAACGATGCAGCTGGTGTAGCTGATGCAAAAGTTTATTCAACGCGTGAATTAACTAAAAAAGAAGTTCAAGCAATTTCATCTACATTTGCTGCGAAAATCGGCAAGCAGTCATTGCGTATTGAAAATATCATCGATTCAAGCCTAATTGGTGGCATTCGCCTCCAAATTGGAAACAGGATTTATGATAGTAGTTTAAGCGGCAAACTAAATCGTTTGCAAAGAGATCTAATTAGATCTTAAATTTGAAATTTGAGAGGTGACCTATTCATGAGCATTAAAGCTGAAGAAATCAGCGTTCTTTTAAAACAACAGATTGAAAATTATCAGTCTGAGATGGAAGTTAGCGACGTTGGTACAGTTATCACAGTTGGTGACGGTATCGCTCGTGCTCATGGTCTTGACAATGTCATGGCTGGAGAACTATTAGAGTTCTCTAACGGTGTTATGGGTATGGCTCAAAACTTGGAAGCGAACAACGTAGGTATCGTTATCCTTGGACCATTCACAGACATTAAAGAAGGCGATGAAGTACGTCGTACAGGCCGTATTATGGAAGTACCAGTTGGTGAACAATTGATTGGTCGTGTTGTGAATCCACTAGGACAACCAGTGGATGGACTTGGACCAATTGAAACAACAAAATCACGTCCAATTGAAAGCCCAGCACAAGGGGTTATGGCACGTAAATCAGTTCACGAACCACTTCAAACAGGTATTAAAGCAATTGACGCACTTGTTCCAATCGGACGTGGACAACGTGAGTTAATTATCGGAGACCGTCAAACTGGTAAAACAACAGTTGCAATTGACGCGATTTTGAACCAAGCAAACGAAGATATGATTTGTATCTACGTTGCAATCGGTCAAAAAGAGTCAACGGTTCGTGGTGTTGTTGAAACACTTCGTAGAAACGGAGCACTAGACTACACAATCGTTGTGACAGCTTCGGCATCTGAGCCAGCACCATTACTATACTTAGCGCCATATGCAGGTATTACAATGGCTGAGGAATTTATGTTCGACGGTAAACACGTTCTTATTGTTTATGATGACTTATCTAAACAAGCGGCGTCATACCGTGAACTTTCACTATTACTTCGTCGTCCACCAGGTCGTGAAGCATACCCAGGTGACGTTTTCTACTTGCACTCCCGTTTACTTGAGCGTGCAGCTAAACTAAATGACGATTTAGGTGGCGGTTCTATTACTGCACTACCATTCGTTGAAACACAAGCAGGGGATATTTCTGCTTATATTCCAACAAACGTAATCTCGATTACGGATGGACAAATCTTCTTACAATCTGATCTATTCTTCTCTGGTGTTCGCCCAGCAATTAACCCGGGACTATCAGTTTCTCGTGTTGGTGGATCAGCTCAAATTAAAGCGATGAAGAAAGTTGCGGGTACGCTACGTCTTGACCTAGCTGCATTCCGTGAACTTGAAGCTTTCTCACAGTTCGGTTCTGACTTAGATGCGGCTACGCAAGCAAAATTAGACCGTGGTGTGCGTACAGTTGAAATTCTAAAGCAAGACCTAAATAAACCAGTTCCAGTTGAAATTCAAGTTACTGCACTTTATGCATTAACTCGTGGATTCTTAGATGATGTTCCTGTTGCAGATATTCTACGTTTCGAATCAGAAATTGCAACTTGGTTAGAATCAAACCACACAAATGTTTTAGAAACGATTCGTACGACAAAAGACCTTCCTTCTGATGAAGAGATGGCAGCGGCGATTAACGATTTCAAAAAGACTTTCGCTAAATCTGAGTAATTCAACATTTTGACGGTAGAAATGCTCGTTTTTAGTAGTGGCGATCATAGGGAGTTCAATCTCCCTACTGAATCAAGTTAATCTATACGAAACATATTGTTTATTCTAAAACAAAAAAGGTGGTGAATAACCAATGGGATCATTACGCGAAATTGAAACGCGCATAAATTCGACAAAGAAAACGAGTCAAATTACACGTGCGATGCAAATGGTTTCTGCTTCTAAACTGAACCGTGCAGAACTGAATGCGAAAGCTTTCGTTCCGTATATGGAAAAGGTACAAGAAGTAGCAGCTTCCATCGCTGCTGGAACAGACTCAGAACATCCAATGTTAAAGAGTCGTCCTGTAAAAAAGACTGCCTATATCGTCATTACTGCTGACCGTGGTCTTTGCGGAGGCTACAACAGCAATATGATTCGAAAAGTAGTGAACGTCATTGCAGAACGTCATACATCATTAGACGATGTAGTCATTTTTGCAATTGGCCGAAAAGGGTATGAGTTCTTCTCGAAGCGTGGTTATAACGTAATTGACAGTGTTCTCGGTGTTTCCGATCACCCGTCCTTTGCGGAAATTAAAGATATCGCTAATAAAGCTGTTGGTATGTTCACAGACGGTACATATGATGAACTTTATATGTACTATACGCACTATGTTAGTGCGATTTCCCACGAAGTTACGGAGGAAAAAGTGCTACCACTAACGGATATTGCAACTGAAGATACGGTGATTTCTTCTTATGAATTCGAGCCATCAGGCGAAGCAATTCTGGAAGTATTGTTACCGCAATACGCAGAAAGCCTTATCTTTGGGGCATTACTCGATAGTAAAGCAAGTGAACATGCTTCAAGTATGACAGCAATGAAAAACGCAACTGACAACGCAGGCGAGTTAATTGATGACTTAACGCTTCAATTCAACCGTGCACGTCAAGCAGCAATTACACAAGAAATTACTGAAATTATCGGTGGGGTAGCGGCGCTCGAATAAAGCGAGACGCCCCCATTTACAAATAAAGTACTCTTAGATAGAGACTTGTAAAACGGGATATATAGGTGGAAATAAAAAAGTAACATTTAATTTGGCTTATGACTCGAGCATCTGCCTCCTGAAGCTGGGAAAGCGTCCGCTCGGAAAGGAAGTCAATGTTTCAACTTATATAGTAAGACAGGAGGAAAAAACATGAACAAAGGACATGTTCTTCAAGTAATGGGTCCGGTTGTAGACGTTAAGTTCGATAACGGCCAGTTGCCTGAAATTTACAACGCACTGACTGTTGAAATTGAACGTCCAGGTGCAGAACCTGAACTGTTGACACTTGAAGTTGCAATTCACTTAGGTGACGATGCAGTTCGTACAATTGCAATGTCTTCAACAGACGGATTACAACGTGGTTCTGAAGTAACAGACAAAGGTGCTGCAATTTCTGTACCAGTTGGCGACATTACATTAGGACGCGTATTTAACGTACTCGGTGACACGATTGACCTAGCCGATGAAATTCCGGCATCAGAACGTCGTGATCCAATTCACCGTGAAGCACCGCAATTCGAAGACCTTTCAACAGAAGTTGAAATATTAGAAACAGGTATTAAAGTTGTAGACTTACTAGCTCCTTATATTAAAGGTGGTAAAATCGGTCTCTTCGGTGGTGCCGGTGTAGGTAAAACAGTTCTAATCCAAGAATTAATTAACAACATTGCTCAAGAACACGGTGGTATTTCGGTATTCGCAGGTGTTGGAGAGCGTACACGTGAAGGTAACGACCTTTTCTACGAAATGACAGATTCAGGCGTTATTGAGAAAACGGCAATGGTCTTCGGTCAAATGAACGAACCACCAGGTGCACGTATGCGTGTAGCATTATCAGGTTTGACAATGGCAGAATACTTCCGTGACGAACAAGGTCAAGACGTACTTCTATTCATTGACAACATTTACCGTTATACACAAGCAGGTTCTGAAGTTTCGGCACTACTTGGCCGTATGCCTTCAGCGGTTGGTTACCAGCCGACACTTGCTACTGAAATGGGACAGTTACAAGAGCGTATTACATCAACAAATAAAGGTTCTGTAACATCAATTCAAGCAATCTACGTACCAGCGGATGACTACACTGACCCAGCGCCAGCAACAACATTCGCTCACTTAGATGCAACAACAAACCTAGAGCGTAAACTTTCTGAAATGGGGATTTACCCAGCAGTTGACCCGCTCGCTTCTTCATCACGTGCACTAAGTGCCGAAATCGTTGGAGAAGAACATTACAATGTTGCACGTGAAGTACAAGGTACACTACAACGTTATGCAGAACTTCAAGATATTATCGCAATCCTAGGTATGGATGAGCTAAGCGATGAAGATAAACTTGTCGTTGGACGCGCACGTCGTATTCAGTTCTTCTTATCCCAAAACTTCCACGTAGCTGAACAGTTCACTGGACAAAAAGGTTCATACGTTCCAGTAGCGGAAACAGTAAAAGGATTTAAAGAAATTCTCGAAGGTAAATACGACCATCTTCCAGAAGATGCATTCCGTCTAGTTGGACGCATCGAAGAAGTAATCGAAAAAGCAAAACAAATGGGTGTAGAAGCCTAACTAACACAGCAGGACTCAATCCCTGCCGAATCAAATAAAGGCTTCAGGCAGTATCAAAATGGTACATTCCAGCTGCCGAAGCCTATTTGATTAGAAGGGACCAGGAGGGGAAATTAATATGAAGACATTACAAGTCAATATCGTCACTCCCGACGGCCCTGTTCTTGAAACTGAAGCAGATATGGTTATCGCAACGACTGAAACTGGAGAACTAGGTATTCTTCCCGACCATATTGCGATGGTTGCACCGCTTAAAATCGGTGGGCTTCGTGTTCAAAAAGGTGACTCAACTGATGTTGTAGCAGTTCACGGTGGTTTCATCGAAGTTCGTCCAGAAGTTGTCACTGTTCTTGCGTCAGCTGCAGAGACTGCTGATACGATTGATGTAGCGCGTGCTAAAATCGCAGAAAATCGAGCGAAGGCAAAATTGCAAGCGGAGAAAGACGAGAAAGAATTGCGTCTGGCTGAACTAGAATTGCAACGTGCTATCAACAGAATTAGAGTAGGCGAAGGTAAGTTTTAACTCATTTAGCAAGGCACACAGCCATAGCTAATTAAAGTTAAATTGTCGGGATCATGCATGGTGCATGATAAACAATTCATTTCTACGGACAGGGGGACATATTATCTTCTGTCCGTTTTTTTTAAGGAAAAAAGTTCATGTCCTATTAGGCATGAAATTGTGATATATTATGAAAGTGTGGGCATTGAAAACATAGAAGGTGATAAATGAATGAGCAGTATGTTTGGGTTCCAACCCCTATTAGCAATTTTTTCACATATCTTTTTTATTGGTGTTTCGTTTTATGCGCTTCAAGCGATTATGCCAGAAAAAATTATACGTAAGAATCGAGTATTTCAAGCACAAATTTTATTTATTTTTTTAAGTATTATGATGGGTTGGAGCGTATCAAATTTCTTTCTTGAGATATCCTATTGGTCAGGAAGGTTGCCAACACTTTTTCAATAAGAGATATGAACAAGTACAGTTTATTGCATTACTTGTTATCGCCACATGTATAATGGGCAAACTTGCAGGAACTATACACGTGGCGATGACAGGTAACCGGCAAAATAAAGTTTACTGTGAATCCTTTAGGGAATAAACAGTATAAACCGTGCAAGAATGACGAATATTGACACGAATTGCTAAAAGATTACATACCTTATAGTACATCTTACGTAAGTCAAACATAGGTCTTAAAATTCTTGTGAAGTGTATAAAAAAGCTGTACAATAAGAGGGATTTAATAAAAGAAAATCAACTTAAATGCACATTTAAATATACTTTATGGAGTTACAACTTAGAGTCGGAGGGACTATGAAATGGATAAAATTATTATTAAGGGCGGACGTAAGCTATCGGGTAATGTCCGCGTTGAAGGGGCAAAAAATGCTGTGTTGCCGGTATTGGCAGCTGCTTTACTCGCTTCTGAAGGGAAGAACGTTATTCGTGACGTACCCAACCTTTCAGATGTGACGACAATTAGCGCAGTATTGAAAAGTTTGAATGCAAAAGTAGAAACGGATGCAGACAATAATGAAGTAACCATTGATTCGGAAAGCACATTGTTTAGCGAAGCGCAATTTGAGTATGTACGTAAAATGAGAGCATCCATTCTTGTAATGGGTCCACTACTTGCCCGTAATGGCTTTGCACGTGTTGCGTTACCGGGCGGATGTGCAATTGGTTCACGTCCGATTGACCAACATTTAAAAGGGTTCGAAGCAATGGGCGCAGAAATTACATTCGGGCACGGTTTTGTAGAAGCGAAAGCTGAAAATGGATTAAAAGGTGCAAAAATCTATTTAGATTTCCCAAGTGTTGGTGCAACGGAAAACATTATGACAGCAGCTGCACTCGCAAAGGGCACAACCATTATTGAAAACGCAGCAAAAGAGCCTGAAATTGTAAACTTGGCAAACTTTATTAATGAAATGGGCGGTAAAGTTATTGGTGCTGGTACGGACTCCATCCGTATAGAAGGAGTATCTAAACTATATGGTACGACACATCATATTATACCTGACCGTATTGAAACAGGAACATTCATGGTGGCAGCCGCGATTACAGGCGGAGACATCATCATTGAAAACGCAGTTCCTGAGCATAATGCTGCGCTTATTTCGAAAATGGGCGAAATGGGCGTGAATATTGTCGAAGTTGATGAAGGTGTTCGTGTTTATGCGGAATATCCACTTAAATCCGTAGACTTAAAAACAATGCCGCATCCAGGCTTCCCAACAGATATGCAATCACAAATGATGGCACTGATGTTAACAGCCACTGGTACAGGTGTCATTACTGAAACCGTATTTGAAAACCGTTTTATGCACGTAGAAGAATTCCGTCGCATGAACGGCTCCGTGAAAATTGAAGGACGTTCCGTAGTGTTAGAAGGACCATCCAAATTACAAGGTGCAGAAGTTGCTGCAACGGATCTGCGCGCTGCTGCTGCGTTAATTCTTGCTGGATTAGCTGCAGAAGGTGTAACGCGTGTAACGGAACTATCCCATTTAGATCGCGGTTACGTTAATTTCCATCAGAAATTAGAAGCACTTGGCGCAGACATTGAACGTGTTTCTTCAGAAGTAAAAGAAGGAAAAAAATTCACACTTTCCAACTAATATGAATAATCCTTTTTTCTTTTGTAACAAGCACTTATTGTATATAAAATGATTCAATATCATAATTGAAGCAATTGATTTATACATTTATTGTGTCTTATCCTACCAGAGAAAATATCGTAAATACTATAGGAGAAGGTGGGCTTCTTCTATAGTCTATGCATGATAAAGCTATCGTCTTGTACGATAGCTTTTTTAATTGATAGGAAAACTTTACTTCTGAAAAAACTACTTTATAAGTCTGTACAATAATTTTGTTTTTATACATTAAAACCTACAATAATCTCCGAATAATATTGATTTCCGTTCCGGGCGGACGCTATTCCAGCTTCAGGAGGCAGATGCTCGAGTCATAAGCCAAATTAACTGCGTGACAAAAAGCGTCACTCCGTTAATTCGTCTTATGCTTATCGCATCTAACCGCCTCCTTCAGCTTTTATTATTTCCGTGGGGCGGGCGGTGAGCCAATCGCAAAACACAGATTGCGATTTGCCTTAATTTCTGCGGTTTTTGCTGAAATTAAGGCATCCTGTTGGATATTCCTGCTCATAACGCTTCGCTTTTACTCGCAAAAGCCGTTCTTCGTGACGGCTTTCGCTAGTCCCACCGGAGTCACCGCTCTCCACTCCAATCAACGAACATACCATATACCAAAACATTCAAGAGTATAAATTGACCCATTATAAATGAATAAAGTTTCTTCATTTTCATATAATCTACTATGAGAAAATTATGGATAGCACTTTCAATATTTGTTCTATTATTGTTTTTCTTTCCGTTACTCATCATTAAAGAATCTCCAAAACCCCAAGCTGAGCAAACAAAAAAGGAGGGGGGATACTGTCCATTTGAAATTACCGTTCAAGGGGTGGACAAGCCTTTCGCGCTAGAAGAATACGTAAAAGGAGTCGTTGCTGCTGAAATGCCAATAGCCTTCCATGAGGAAGCTTTGAAAGCCCAAGCGCTTGCAGCACGTACATACGCCCTTAGAACAACGGAGAAAGGAGTAAAGCCAATCGCTAAAGACGTTTCTGCTCAAGTTTTTTATACAGAAGCAGAGCGCAAGAAAAACTGGGGAAAAGAATTCAAGAAAAATGAAAAGAAAATTGACGCAGCTGTTCGTGCAACTGCAGGCGAAATCATCGTCTATGAAGATGAGATTATTTCGGCAATGTTCTTTTCAACTTCAAATGGAAAAACGGAAACAGCTCAAAATTACAGTGGCGCAGATGTTCCTTATTTACAAAGTGTTGACAGCGCAGGAGAAGAAGCGTTAACGCCAGTTTATAAAGAAGAAAACAAAATTCCTCTAGCCAAATGGAATGAAGCACTCGGTATGAACTGGGATGCGACGATGTTTGAGTCCCTCCAACTCATTCGTAACTCATCGGGACGCGTTCAAAAGATGGTCACGGACGGTTTTGAAAAAGAAGGTAGAGAGATTCGAGAGCTTCTTGGCCTCCGATCAACGGACTTTGATATTGCCTTCGACGTTACTAATAACCTTGTACTCATTGATACAGTCGGTTATGGACATGGAGTTGGGATGAGTCAATACGGAGCTGAGGCACTTGCCCAGCAAGGTTTAACGGCAAATGAAATCATTGCACACTATTATTTAGACACAGAAATAAAAAAAATATTAATAAATGATCCTGAATGTTTAAAAACACCTTAACTTGCAAAGAATGCAAGTGAGGTGATGATTATGAGAGAAGAAAAAAAATCTCCTTCTCAAAAGGACAAACAAACAAAGAAGAAAAATTGGCTTTGGCCTGCCGTTTATTCGGGAATCGCAATTGTATTCGTAGGGATGGTCTGGGGGTATAGTGCACTAGTAAAAAATGATGCTCCAGAATTAACGGACGGTACAATGGGCGGTGATTCCGACAACGGTGAATTGGTTGTAGAAACAAACGCATCAAAGGAAGTACTTAAGTATCCATTCTCAGAAGAGTTGCTAGACGACGTCGCAATCTTGCAAAACTATTATGATTTGGAAGCAGAAGAGTCCGTACAGGAGAACTCATTACTTGTATTTAATCAAACATACGAAACAAGCACAGGTGTCTCCATTTCGATAGACGACCAACCTTTTGAAGTAGTTGCTGCGGCAACGGGTGTCGTTGAAGAAGTTGTTACAGATGTCTTCCAAGGCGATGAAGTAATCATTTCTCACGCTGATGGAATGAAAACAGTTTACAGCTCTCTATCTGGTGTTCTCGTGAAAAAAGGTGAAGAAGTAACACAAGGGGAACCACTCGGAAATGCTTCGGCTAATGAATGGAACCCGAATGCTGGCACACATCTTCACTTCCAAGTACTTGTCAATGATGAACCTGTTAATCCAGGATCTTACCTAGGTTTCTAGAACTTATCTTGAAGAGTTTTTAACGCTTACTGACTCTTGTGCAAAATGGTTCGTTGTATTGTTTACCCATAACTGTTAATACGCACCGCCAAAGTATAAGAATGATATCAATTGCGCGCATACCGGCCTTTCCTGTTGCATATATTAGAAGAAGACTTAAAGCTGACAGGAAAGGAAGAGGGCGTGCACGAGCAAATACGGAGGCGATGCGTGCGCCTCGGAGAACTGCTGCTTGAAACTGAAGTTACGGTACGAGCATTGGCGAAGGCGACAGGCTATTCAAAAAGCACAGTACACAAAGACCTGACAGAACGTTTGCCGAATGTAGATGCATCACTGTCAGAAGAGGTTGCAAAAATACTCGCCTACCATAAATCAGTTCGACATTTACGAGGTGGCGAAGCAACAAGGATTAAGTGGATCAATGAATCGAAAAAACAAGAAGAAGAGGCAAGTAAGTAATGAAAGCGACTTCGCATATTGCGGGTCGTTTTTTTATGTTTATTTAACGCATAATTGGCTGAAGTGAAAAACGTTAGCTTCAAATGGAAGTCAATGTGTGAGCGGAATCATTTTTTAAGAAAATCTGTCTGCTGAAATAGTAACGGAATAGGTCTATCAAAGCTAAAATGATAGCTAAATAATAGTTCTTTCGGATATTCTTTTACCAGAAACTATGGTAAAATTAAATATTAAGAGTGTTTATTTTTTTCTTGTAGAATGATAAAACTCGAACGGATTTAATACGAATTTTGAGATGATATAGTTAAAAAGTGGCGTAAATCGGTTGGAGTAATATACCTAGTAGCGCGCCTGATGATTGTGTTTTTAGACCTAGGTAAACACAGTGCGAAATAGGGCTTTAATAGTCAACTCGCCTGTCGCATCTATGTATTAATTGATAATAGGCCATTGATTAGATGGAAGGGGAAACAGGAATCATGTTTGCAAAAGATATCGGAATAGACCTTGGCACGGCAAACGTTTTAATGCACGTAAAAGGAAAAGGAATTGTGCTTAACGAACCATCAGTCGTTGCAATTGAAAAACAAACAAATAAAGTGCTCGCTGTCGGTGAAGAAGCTTGGAAAATGGTAGGTAGAACACCAGGAAATATTGTTGCAATCCGACCGATGAAAGACGGCGTTATTGCTGATTTTCATATAACTGAAGCAATGTTAAGTCATTTTATTAATAAAATAAATGTAAAAGGATTTTTCTCTAAACCTCGCATACTCGTCTGTTGCCCGACGAATATTACAAGTGTTGAGCAGAAAGCGATTCGTGAAGCAGCGGAAAAAGCGGGAGGAAAAAAGATTTATTTAGAAGAAGAACCGAAAGTGGCTGCAATCGGTGCGGGCATGGATATTTTTCAACCGAGCGGTAATATGGTCATTGATATTGGTGGTGGAACAACGGATGTAGCAGTATTATCCATGGGTGACATTGTGACCTCACAATCGATAAATGTAGCTGGTGATACATTCGATAATGAAATCGTTCAATATATTAAACGCTCGTATAAATTGCTCATCGGTGAACGTACTGCCGAGAAAATTAAAGTTGAAGTAAGTACTGTTTTCCCAGGTTCTCGTAATGAACAATTGGATATTCGGGGCCGTGACATGGTTTCTGGTCTTCCGCGAACGATAACAGTCAAGTCAGCAGAAATTGAAGGAGCCTTACAAGAATCAGCTTATATGATTGTACAAGCTGCAAGAAATGTGCTTGAAAAAACGCCACCTGAACTTTCAGCTGATATTATTGATCGAGGCATCTTTTTGTCAGGCGGAGGCGCTATGATGCATGGCATTGATCAATTGCTAGCGGAAGAATTAAAAGTACCTGTATTTATTGCAGAAAATCCGCTTGATTGTGTTGCAATTGGAACGAGCTTACTTTTAGAAAATATTAATAAGACAAGCAAAAAATAACAATATGGAGTTGAAATTATGTTTCGCGGTTTCTATACAGTTGCCTCTGGTATGATTGCCCAACAGCGCAGGACAGAAATGTTAACAAACAATATGGCAAATGTGAATACACCAGGTTTTAAGGCTGAACAGTCTTCCATCCGTTCCTTTCCTGAAATGCTTCTGTCAAGTGTGCAATCAACCCGTATTCCAACAGAAAATGGGTTCAACTTGAAAGGTGTTGCACCGATTGGACCGCTTTCAACTGGTGTATATATGCAAGAAACATTGCCGTTGTTTATTCAAGGTCAACTGCAAGAAACGGAATTAACAACAGATGTTGCGCTCGTTGATGGATTTTTGCCGACAGACGAAGAAACTGGCATTCAAGGTACGATATTCTTTACGTTGGAAAATGACGAGGGCGGGACATACTATACGCGAAACGGAAATTTTGCCCTTGATGCAAACGGTTTATTAACGTCTCCTGCAGGGTATTATGTGTTGGATTCGAATGGCAACCGCATCACACTTCAAGGCGATGACTTTCGTGTTACCGAATCTGGTGTTATTATGGAAAATGATAACGTAGTTGCAACACTTGGTATTTCATTCGCAGCAAGACCAGATACGCTGATGAAGCAGGGCGAAGGTTTATTCGTGACGGAAAACGGGGACAACTTAATGACAGTGAATAATATACCCGATGTGACATATTCCATTCAACAAGGGTTTGTCGAAAGGTCGAACGTCGATGCTGGTCGCACAATGACGGATTTACTCACTGCTTATCGTGCCTTTGAAGCGAATCAAAAAGTTTTGCAAGCTTATGATCGTAGTATGGAAAAAGCAGTAAATGAAGTTGGAAAAGTATAAATCAAAGCATGATTCGCGAGAAATAAGGAGACTATAAGTGAATGATACGGACGATGATTACAGCAACGAATACAATGAATCAACTCCAACATCAATTTGATATTATTGGAAATAACCTTGCCAACGCTTCAACGCATGGGTTCAAAGCAAGTCAAGCAAGCTTTCAAGAAATGCTATATGAACAATTTACAAACGACAAAGCGGACCGCGCACCGCGTCAATCTCCGGTAGGGATTCGGTACGGAACTGGGGCAAAAATTGCACAGACGCAAATGAATTGGAAATTGGGGTCACTGCAAGCGACCGAACGGCAGTTAGACTTTGCATTGACGACGCCAAAGCAATATTTTAATGTCATTATGCCGACAGAAGGCGGAGAAGAAACTGTTTATACACGTCAAGGTTCCTTTTACATCACGCCGATTGAAGGTGGGCAGTTGATGTTAGTAAATGATGATGGAAATCCGATTGCAAATGCACAAGGTATGCCAATCGTTTTTAATGATGATGTTGCCCATTATAGTGTTCAACCTGGTGGTATACTAGAAGTGACGGGTAACAACGGTACTGTAACTAGCATTGAGCTAGGTATAACTGTCATTGAGCGCCCCAACTTTATGGAACATTTATCAGGAACCTATATCGGTTTACCGCGAAATATGGCGGAATTAGGCGTGACAGAAGAGGAGATTTTCACGAACCTCCAAGGTGCTGATCGAAATATAATTGGTTTACAGAACGGAGTCCTCGAAACGTCTAACGTTCATTATGAAAAAGAAATGACAGATCTTATCAATGTTCAGCGAAATTATCAATTTAATGCGCGTGCTGTCACGCTGGCTGATCAAATGCTAGGTCTTATTAACGGCATTAGATAAGCTTCATAGGGAGTATTGAACAATGAATGAAGAAAATAAGCAAGATGCAGTGTCTAAACAGGTTTCAACAACAGAGGAAAAGCAAAAATCCAAAATAGGATCACGTTTAGAACGCCTAAAACTAAAAAAACAGAAACGAAATGAAGAGCATGAAGACAATGAGAAGAATGTAAAGTGGGTACAAATTCGGTTAATCCCGATTTGGTTACGAACGATTCTCGTGCTCTTATTGCTTGTTGTCGTTGCGACAATAGGACTCTATACGGGATATAGTGTCATAGGTGATGGTGATCCGGGTGATGTATTCAAAAAGGCAACATGGACGCATATTACGGACATTATTAAAGGGAAAGAATAAAGATACATAAGAAACAGGAGGAAGAACCATGCTAACAGCAGAGCAAATTCAAGCAATTTTACCGCATCGTTATCCTTTTTTAATGATTGACAGAATTCTTGAAGTTGAAGAAGGAAAAAGAGCAGTCGGATTAAAAAATGTGACAATCAATGAAGAGTTTTTTAACGGTCACTTTCCAGGATACCCAGTTATGCCTGGCGTACTCATTGTAGAGGCATTAGCACAAGTTGGAGCTGTTGCTTTATTACAAAAAGAAGAAAATAAAGGACGTCTTGCATTTTTTACTGGCATTGACAAATGTCGATTTAAGAAGCAAGTCACACCTGGGGATACACTGCGATTAGAAGTAGAAATTACACGTTTACGTGGACCGATGGGGAAAGGACAAGCAAAGGCTACAGTAGACGGTGAAATCGTTTGTGAAACAGAAATCATGTTTGCGCTAGGTCCTGTGAGTCCAGCATCTGAAGAATAAAACATAAATATTTACAATAAAATAACAGTAATAATTACGGATAGTTCCCAACTTTTCGACCAACCTAGATAGTATCATGCAACGATGTATGATAGACGGCTTGTGGAAAGGAGGGAATTTTTCATGTTGAAAAAAGCATTTCCGTTCATTCTTATGTCGACATTAGCTTTAGGTGCTTGTATGAATAACGGTGCGCTTCCTGAGAACAATGAGACACCGATGGAAGACAACTTAGACAACCGTGAACAAAATTGGACACCCGATGTACAAGATGAACGTCGTGGCGGTTCAGATTTAGACGGCATCGATAACAATAACGGAAATAACGGCGGCGTCATAAATGATGATGGAATGAACGATGGTAACATGTTCGGCGATGATAACGCGCCACTTCTCGATGAGAATTTAGATGGTAACAACAATAATAACCGCTGACCGCAAGCCGCGCAAAACCGTGTATAGCGGTTAAAGTGTAGATAAAGTCTTTTGTGACTTTGTCTACACTTTTTTTATACATAAAAAAATTCTGGTGTTTGAAACCAAATGCTGTTCACTTGTGGATAACTATTAATAGAATTGTTTATAAAATAGAGAAAGTGTGTGCAAATCACAATCATTTGTGGATAAGTTGTGGATGGTGTTGATAGATTATGGATAACTGTGAATTTATAAACAATTATGTGAATGTTTTATTTGAAATCATAAAAAAACAGATCATTGATGAATGATCTGTTGTGAGATTTATTTTTTTGTTAGTTCTTCATTTTGACGGTCTTTTTTTAAACGGGGGCGAGAGCGCATGTCTGACTCGAATTTTCCAAGAAGTTCTTGACCACTCAAACCTTCATCAATTAGTTGTTCTAAAAGCTGTTCTGCATATTGGGAACGAGCTCGTTTTAAACGACCTTTCATTAAAACAGAAATATTTTCGCCAATTTGTTTTACGTTCATAATGGCTACATGAAAAGCTGCTGGTTCATTTTCTGGATAAGATATAACGACTTTTGTTTCAATTAATTCATCTTTGCTCATTTTGGCTTCAAAAAAACTTTTATGCTTTCCTTCGATAAACATTTCAAGAATCCACATTCGATGACTATTCTCTTGGTTAATAATAATGCCGTCAATGAGCGGGTAGTCATGAAATTTTCCTTCATGAAAAATGTTGATAGAAATCATTTTAAATGTTTTCAATCGCACCATCCCCCTTAAATATAGTTTGAGTATACCATACGGGTAAAAAGAAAAGTATTCTAGTATCGCTTGTGAGTATGTGTAAATAGTTATGAAGTGAATTGATTTTATAACCAACCTTACTATAATAAATACCGAACGATGTAGATTTCCGTTCCAGGCGGACGCTTTCCGTGGGGCGGGCGGTGAGCCAATCGCAAAACGCAGATTGCGGTTTGCCGTATTTCTGCGGTTTTTTGCAGAAATTAAGGCATCCTTTTGGATATTCCTGCTCATAACGCTTCGCTTTTACTCGCAAAAGCCGTTCTTCGTGACGGCTTTCGCTAATCCCACAGGAGTCGCCGCCTTCCACTCCAATCAACAGACACCCCTTATACTAATGACGAACAACTAATGGATAAATAAAAATATCATTCAACTTTATTACATAAAAAAGAAAATATGAAATCGATTCAAGTGCGGTTTTTCCTTTTGAAAATAGAGTGCCAATCTCTTAGAACTGTACATCTTCTTAGGACCTACAAAAATAATTTAAAATCAACCAAATTAGTATTATCGTAATCCGCAGAAATCCGTAAAGAAACGAGTAACCCTAAATATATTTGCGAAATAAATAATGTGGCCGATAGAAAACTTAAAATTCAATGCAAAATATGACTGGAAACTCCCTAATTCAACATTGTCAAAATATTGTTTAACGAGGTACGATAGGCTTACTTTAATGGAGAAGGGAGGTAGGCGATTGAATCAAGTAGCACTGGTAGGACGCATTACGAAAGATCCAATACTCCGCGAGATTGCGAGAGATCGGGTCCAAACAAATTTTGTACTTGCAGTGAATCGCAATTTTAAAAACACACGAGGGGAGATTGAAGCTGATTTTATTCTTTGTTCTTTATGGGGCAAATTAGCGGAGAACACTGCAAAGCATTGTGGGAAAGGCTCGCTTATTAGTGTATCGGGTCGAATTCAATCTAGGTCATATGAACGTGAAGATAAAAGTCGGGTTTATGTGACGGAAGTGATTGGCGATAAAGTACAATTTATCGCGACAAAAAGTAGGGCGACAGCAGAATTGTATGCTGAACCTACGGTGTTTGAAACAGTACAAGCGGCACAGTCAACAGAGGAAGAGCACTTTCAGTTACCGAAGAGGGAAAGTAATGATTTACCAATTATGTAATTGAAGAAAAGGAGGAGATTGGACGGTTCACAGACCGGCGGCTTGATCAAAAAGAAAATAGCGTTAGGAAATTTTAAGTGGAGACTTAATAGGGATTTAATGAACATTCATTTTGTGAAAAAATGCTACGAGGCAGGGAAAACAATGGTCGGTTTGGGGAAGCTGACCAGCCAATTATCTAAGAAGAAAACCGCATAGGACACTTATAAGTAGAGACTGCTTCTACTTTTAAGTGTCGTACAAGCGGTACTAAAAAGGAGTGTCGGTAGACATGCACCGTATTAATAAAGAAATTCTTCGAATGGAATTGCAAATTAGCGAGTTAATCCGAATGGTAGCAAATTTAAACGAAAGACTTAGAGAATTAGAAGATGTTCAAGAAAGAAGAATGTATTTAAAGATGCACCGTTCATTTGATAAGGTGAGATAAAGAATTACCCAACTCAAGTTGCATTCATTTAATTAAAAAAATCCCAAAGAAGAAGACTTCTTTGAGATTCGGATTAACCAAATGATAATAAATCGTCGAGATCATCATCGGAAAGCTCGGCCAACCACTGATTAGATAAAATGAGATCAGCAGAAAGTGCGGCTTTTTCTTCAAGCATTTTATCAATTTTTTCTTCGATTGTACCGATTGTCACAAACTTATGCACATGGACAAATTTCGTTTGTCCAATACGGTAAGCGCGGTCTGTTGCTTGATTTTCAACTGCAGGGTTCCACCAACGATCAGCGTGAAGCACGTGGTTTGCGGCCGTTAAATTCAATCCAGTTCCACCAGCCCGTAATGATAAGATGAAAATAGGGAAGTTCCCTTTTTGGAAGTCATCTACAAGGCTGTCACGTTGTGTTTTTGGCATACTACCAGTTAAAAATGGTGCGTCAATATTATGCAGTTCAGAGAGACAATGTTGAAGTAGTCTACCCATCCCAATGTATTGCGTGAAAATAATACATTGTTCACCATTAGCTGCAATGTTAGCAGACATCGAGACGATGCTCTTTAATTTTTCAGAGCGAGCCACCATTTCTGCAGCAGGGCGGTTTGGCTCTTTTAAGAATAATGCTGGATGGTTACACAATTGTTTGAGTCGATTCAGCATCGTTAACACGAGGCCTTTCTTTTCAAAACCAGTCAGTGTTTCCAGTTTGAATTTTGTTTCATCCAAAAAGCTTTCGTATAATGCGGCTTGTTCTGTAGTGAGTGGACAATACTCATTTTGTTCAAGTTTTTTCGGCAAATTGAGCAGTAAATCAGGGTCGTTTTTCGTACGTCTCAATAGAAACGGTCGAATTTTAGCACGCAATTTTCTTTTGTCTCTCTCTGAATCATCGCGTTCGATCGGAATAATAAACTGATCCGTAAAGGTACGGAAATTACCGAAATAACCTCTATGAATAAAGTCAAAGATCGCCCATAGTTCTGAAAGACGGTTTTCGATAGGGGTTCCTGTTAAAGCGATATGATGCTGACCATGTAATTTACGAATCGCGCGCGACTGTTTTGTTTGCATATTTTTAATGTTTTGCGCTTCATCTAACGTAATCGCTGTAAATTCGGTTTCAGCAAGCATCTCACCATCTTGTGAGGCTGTCCCATATGTTGTTAAAATAACATCTGGTCTTTTAGTTTGTACGAACGTCTTGAAGTCTTCATCTTTTTCACGTGAGGGTCCATAATGCAAATGGACAGATAATGATGGTGCAAATCGTTCAAGTTCTTTTTGCCAATTCCCAAGAACACTTGTCGGACAAACGATTAAAGACGGGCCAGTCGTTTCAGGCCTATTATGCACATTTAATAAATAAGCGATGAGTTGTACGGTTTTTCCGAGCCCCATATCATCCGCTAAACAAGCACCGAATTGATTGTCACGCATAAAGACAAGCCAGTTATAACCGTCTTCTTGATACGGACGTAATGTTGCGTTCAGCTCGGCAGGAATGCCAGCGGATGGGAGCCCTTTCTTCTCAGCTAAAGTTTCCATATAGGTACGTAGTGATTTCTGCATGGAAAACTCTAGAAGTGGATCGGATTCAAACTCCTCTTCATCGTCCGCTAACGGTGCAATTTCTTCAGGGACGTCTTGAAATAACAAGTCTTTTACAGTCCATTCGCCCGCGTCAGCCCGTTCCATTAAGTCACGGATTTTTTGTAACCAAACCGGGTCAATATGGAACCACTCGTCACCCGAACGAATATATTCACGATTCTCTTCCACAAGTCGTCGGAAGCTTTGTTGATCAATTTCATTTCCAGCTAGTGAAAAACTCCAATCGAAGGCGAGTACTTCATCTAATCCTGTGGCCGATTGGTAAGATTGCACACTTGCACTTGTACGCACACGCATTTTAGATTCAGTAATTGATTTTAACCAAGCTGGTAAAATTACCGGAAAGCCGAATGATTGAAGAAGTGGTAGGTCTTCCTGAAGGAAAATACGGACTTCTGCGTCAGCCATCGGTATAGAAAGAAATTGGTCTTGCCATTCAGGTTGTAAAGAATGTAGAAATGACAGCATTTCAGATTGACGTTTCAAAATCTCTTTGGCGTAAGGTTTCCACCGTTCGGTTAATGCTTCTTCAATCGGTAAATGTTTTTTGCGAATCGCAGGCGTCCAGTGGCGACCACGTTCATTAATGATAACCGTTTCAAGTAGCCATTCAGTCGAATCGGATTCTTCTTCTGGCTCAGTTAACCGTAAAGCGGTACGAACTGGAATTGTCGTTTGAGATTCTCCAGGCCACCCGTACTTCTGAATATGGGGAAGGAGAAAGGTTAATTGTTCTGGACGAATCATGGCATTCGCAAGTTTACTATAGACGGCCGATTGTAAAACTTGGGCTGCTTCAGTTGATACTTCTAGTTTTTCCGTATCAAAGTGAATGCCGTTATCATCGGCTTGAGCATGCTTCCATAATTCTGGTTTTCTCCATCCATCAGCTGCTTCCCGTACTGCCTGTAATTGTTTGGTGTCTTCTTCAGTTAAACCTGTAAATTTTACATACGGATGGCTTTCAGGAAATGACTGAAGCAGTTGGTCTGCTTTTAAAATAAGGTGGTCCTCATTTGTTTCAGTAAGAAGTCCAAAAAATGTTTGCTCATCGTTGAAGAAAAGATAGGACACAAGTTCACTTGGAGAGACTGAATTCCCATTCTCCTCATTCGCACGAACAATATAAGTGTCGGTATCTGATTGTTCAATGGATAGTTGCAAATGCTTTTCCAATGTAAATTGTTCGGTCATAAGTTTAAGTTCCCTTTCTCCATTTCTTCTATTAGTGCACGAAGACGACGATTCTTTTCTCGAACTGTGTCGATATATTGATTCCAGAAGTCGTGTTTACCAGATTTTTTAGAACCAGCTTTCATCTTTCTAAATACATTGACGGCTCTTCGATAACTTTGTCGATTACGTTCTTCAATAAAATTCATTGCATATAAGTGTAGAAGCGGAAGAATTGCTGCTGGGTTCTTTTTTAAAGCAATGTTTAAACCGCCAGCCTCCGCTATTTCATAAGGAACGCGGTATCTGTGCATTAACGCTGCCCACTCTTCAAAACGTTCTCGTTCCACGAGGAAATCAGTGTATACGTCAACGCCAATTTCACCGTAATAAGAAAACATTTTTTCACGTACATCTTCAGGGAAGTGAGCTGCTTCAAACAATCCATCAATTCTTCTGACGAAATGAGCACGCTGTGAACGCGTGACGGATTGCATTAAATAATCGTGAATAAATGGTAACAGTGCTTGCATAATGATCGCTAAAGCATCGACATCATCTTCGTAATCAGCGACATCCGCTAGAGGAAGCCACTCTGAGAAATTATCGAGTGTAACAAACTCATTGACTGTTTCTAATTTGTCATACTGGCCTTCGATAATATAGAAGAAGGCAAGTAAAGGATAAATGGTTTGTGCATCCGATTTTTCAAGGATTGTTTGTTCTTCTTCACGCATCGATTTTTGCGAAAATAAACGTTGCCAAAACGTCCGATATAACCGGAAACGTTCTTCATACAGTCCCGGTTGTTCAAGTGTTAAAGTACGTACCATTTTTTTAAGTTCATCGTAAAATGGATCCGTTTCAAATAGTCGCGGTTTAGAGGAAATTGATGTAACAGCATCATCGATTTTCCCGAACTGTTCAGTTAACCAATTTTTAACATACCACTTTCCGTAAGAAAATGAATTCGCATTTTCACCAAGGTGATAGTGAATATATGGCCATGCCGCTTCAAGGGCATGTAATCTATAATAAATGTCAAAAAGTGGTTTCCATTCCCATTCAAAAGGATAAAGTGGTGAAGCTTTTTGTTCAATTAATGAAAATTTATGGATAAAGACCGCTGGATTTTCATTTAACCCGATAATACGAATCGGATTCATCAGTTGTGCAAGCGTGTCATTCCAAGCGCTTGGCGTGCGGTCAGCCACTTTTAATGCCATTTGCTCTGTTTCCATACGTCTCCATTCACCCGTCCAATCTGTTAAAGAATGAAATTGTAAATATAAATGAAAAATAACGGCTACGCGGTGGGCGCACCATCCAGGTTGATTACAGGAACAGTTTACATCTTTTTTATCGAATGATAAACGCACTGTAAATTCATCAACGCCCTGTATCGTTGCGATCACCATTCGATTAGCGGAATCGTATAAATAGGAATCAGCCGCTCCTCGTCGAACAAGGGTGATGGCCATTTGAACTACTTGCGCTTCATCTTTTATGTTCGGGCGCAATGAATGCTTGATTTCATTCATGAATTCCATTAGTTCATTTTCATGCATATAAGAAACTCGTTCTACGGTCATGTGCACATGCTCACACTCCTTAAAAAAGCATTCCTTTTAGTATACCGCTTTTGGCGGTATTACGTAAGTAATTAAATCGATTTCAGTTTTTGAATGCATAGGAAGGAATATGAAAGATTGCTATGGTATGTGAGCCAGTTGCTGGGAACGATGTTGATTTCCGTTCCGGGCGGACGCTTTCCGTGGGGCGGGCGGTGAGCCTCCTCGGTCGCTTTGCTCCACTGCGGGGTCTCACCTGTCCCGCTAATCCCACAGGAGTCGCCGCCCTCCACTCCAATCAACCAAAATATCTCTACACACAATGATTGATGTGATAGTAAATAGTTTTTGTACATCATGTTCATTAATTGGGATTAGCAAAAGTAACCTTAATGCAGGAGTTTAGCTATAGAATTTGCTAAATAGTAAAAAATAATTCACATTTTATAGACTTATATGATAGAATGATAGTAATAATCAGAATCTTCATCTTGAGGAGGGATTAAATGCTTTCAGTTCAAAGGATGACGCCATTTTTCACTAAACAAGAAGATTTTCGGTTACGGTTAGTGTTTGCTTATCAGTACTTTTCTATTATTAAAGGAGGGGAAGTATTTCAATTTGTACCGACAGAAGGTAAAGAAATTGTGATTAATTTAAAAAGCTTACAAGTAGAAAATCTCGGTGAAATTTTTGTATTCCAACGAGGAAGCCGATTCCTGCGTTTACCACTGTATCAGTTGTTACTCATCTCAGATTTGCACATACACTTAAACACGATATTAGAAGGGCATGTGAATCCAAACAAAGATACGAATGTGTCGGAAGATGTCATCATTGAGTCAGAGCATATTATAGCCACCTTAGAAAATGAGAACCGTATTCGGATGATTGACTACGCACTAGAAACGGACGATTTATCATTATTTCATAAACTCACGGAAGGACTGCAAGAAATTTGAATAGCGGATTATAAAAACACCTATCGTAATATATAGTCGATAGGTGTTTTTTTGTTGCCGCGAGTTTGCTTGTATAGGTGCTACATACTTATGAAAAATTGCAAAAAGACAATGAAAATAGTGGATCCTGTTAATCCAAAAATTACATCTTTCCAGTTGAGTTCGTATGTTTCGTTGTCTTTCATAAAAATTCGCCCCTTTGTCGATTTCCCGGGAAATGAAGATGAATATGTCCCAAGAATATAGTTCTAGTAGTAGGATGACCAAAATATGCAATGTTTAAACTTAAAAAAGATAGATAGCAGCTAAAGTATCTCCATTTCTAATAGAAGGTTACAATACGTCAAATATTTGGTAAAATTAAGAAACATGGGTGTTGTAAAATCAATAAAGTATAGAATGATAGGAATGATTTCGGATATGTTCTTTAATTTTACATTTCGACACTTTTTAACGAACCCACGCCAGTTAGCGATTGAATTAGATCATTCAACGATGAGAGGGTTTTGGAAACGAGTTCTAGTTGTCTTTTTAGCAAGCGTGTTGTTATTTAGCCTTCGTAGTTTATGGGGAGTCAACACGGAACGTTTAACGCCTTTACTCACAACGATGTCGACAGCAGATTATACGCTGGCCCGATATGCGTCACTTTTCGGTTCAATGCTTTGGTCATTCGTGTACGTAGCATTTCATTTATTTGGTGTAGCTTATCTGCTAAGTTTTATTTTTGGCATATCGTTCAGAAAGCTTTTACCGATGCAACTTTTAATGACAAGTTTATTGCTTCTTGAAAAAGGATTAATCTTGCTAGTCTTTTATATGACTGGGACGGCTACATATGTTTCATTTCTATCATTTGGTCCATTGGCAGCTACATTTTTAGAATTACCTTTTACTATTTTCTTTTTTAATCAATTGACGCTTACTACAGTGATAATTATTGGATACCAGTATCATTTTATTCAAACGTCAGCGAACATGGCGAAGAAGATGCGTTTGTTATTCGTATTGATAGGCATCCATATCTTTATGGCGATTTTCACGGCAAGTATTGGACTTATACCCATTGAAGATTTGTTTAATCATCTAATTGGAGGGGGTGTAGTCCATGATTAAGTTTAGAAATATCGCCATAGCGCTTGCGGTGAGTGCTTTTTTGGCGACGAACTTCTATTTACTTTATAGCGAGAAAAGTGTCATACCAAAATTACTCTATGTAAAAGAATATGAACGTATGACAACGAAAGACTATGAAGAAAAATTATTTAAAGAAACTTTAGTAGCCCCGTTGGAAACCCATACGGTGTATGTGAATGATGAAGATGCTGTTGAACTTTGGTTGGTTATGGAGGGAGACAGTGTTGCAGTTGGACAAGAACTTGCCTTGTTAAACACGGATCGTGCGGACGGGGAGCGAGATTTATGGGAAACAGAGCGTGCTGTACTACTTCAACAAGAACGAGAGTTGCAAGGCATGATAGATGAACTTGCTTCAATGCGTGCTAATGCGACCTCGAATAATGCTTCCAACGTGGACAGAAATGAAAATGTAACTGAAGTTGAAGGGAGAACAACAATTGAACTCGGTTTAAATATAGGGTTTGTTGTTGATGTTACCCAAGAAGGCGCATATAGCCAAGCGATTGCAGCGATTGAACAACAATTGACGGATGTTTCGCGTCAACTTGCTGTAGTCGAAGCACAGTTGGCACAAGATGACTCAAGACCCGCACTTATTAGTCCTGTAACAGGAACAGTTTCTAAAGTAACGCGACACGGTACCTCATTGGCTGTAGATATTTATAGTCAAGAACAGGTGCTAGTCACTTATGTAAAAGACGAAGAGTGGCAGAAAGTAGAAGAGGGACAGCAAGCTCAAATACAAGGTGGCTCTTTAGGAAAGGTATTAGATGGAAATGTTTTAGCCGTTTCTAAAGTCCCTGCAAAAGAGAACAATCTATTTGAGGCATACAAGGAATTAGATAGTATTGAAGCAAGAAATCCACTAGCTTACTATGAAGTTCGTGTGTTACCGGATGAACCACTAGAAAATATCCCATTTGCAGCGAATTTGAATGCGACGGTCACTGTAAACGACGCAACGGATGCAGTCGCGATACAGAAAGATTGGACTCGACCATCTGAAGAAGGTGAAGTTCTAGTAACGAGACTTGAAGATAATGGTAAACCGGTAGTCATTACGGCAACGACACCTTTTGATCTAAATGGGCGTACCATTATTACAGAAGGATTAAACTATGGGGATATCGTTATGCACGAACCCACTTTACGTCAATTTGAATACGCTCCTAAAATATTTCTTACTTTCCCGACGTATAAGCCGAAGAAAGAAGAATGGAAAGCATATGGTTGGCGAAATTATTTGGAAGCGATGTTGATTAAATAGTTGTAATTAGAGAATACAAGCTGCTTGAAATAGCGGACTGCCTATTTTGAGTGGCTTTTTTGGTTGTGGGGAATTCGGTTGTGTTTGAGAGGAATTGGAGTGCTCTGTCGCGTAATTCATTAGCATTTGCGAGGAATTCAGAGTGCATTCGGCGTGATTCGTTGATTGCGGGGAGTTCAGTATTGGTTATGAGGGGTTCGGGTGCTCTGTGGCGTAGTTCGTTCATTGAAGGGAGTTCGCTAGTGATTAAGAGGTGTTCAAGTGCCCAGAATCGTAAATTTCAAGTAAACCTTCCACGCCATCCAAGGATTATGGGGACTTTGTTCCAATCTATCCGCTTTATTCCTAATATACATGTTTATTCCTATGAAAAAAGTCTTGAAACTAGGACTAAACTCTATGAAATTGGGTAAACTAATTATTAGACTTGCAACTAAACTAGGAGGTGCTGTCATGGTATTTACAGCAGAGCAGCTGTTAAAGGAAAACCGACGTCGGACTCGAAGCGTAAGAAGTACGTCAATGGGTATTCGAAAATATAAAATGGCTAGACAAATTCCGGAAGATTATATTGTACTAGATTTTGAAACGACTGGGCCAAGACCTGGTGCGGATAGAATTATACAAATCGGTGCGATTAAATATATCAATAACGAAAAGACAGAAGTTTATTATACATTGATTAATCCTCGTAGATATATCCCCCATGATGTGACAAAGCGTACGACGATCACAAACTACTTGGTAGAAGATGCACCATTTATCGAGGATAAAATAAATGAATTAATTGATTTTATAGAAGGGTTACCAATTGTCACTCATAACGCTTCGCTGCATATGAATTTTTTATATGCGATTGAACATATGGAGGGCGTTGAAATTCCAGCTTTCAAGGTGATTGACACAGCGCGATTGGCAAGAAAAAGCCTCTCGGGATTTACGCATCAAAAACTTGAGCAATTAACAACGTACTTACAGTTAGAATACGAAGCGCAAGATACGATTAGTAACTGCGAAGCCATTCATAACATCTATCAACTTTGTACAACCAAATGAAAAGAATGATGGGAAGCGTCCTAGTAAAATAGGGCGCTTTTTTCTGTGCAGGATAACACTTCGATTCCCTAAATAGTTTAATATTCTGTATAATGAAATGAATAGGTGCATGGGTGCCAGTCACCGAAACATTCACGTTAAATGAAATAGTCGTGAATGTTCAAACAAACATGTTTGTTTAGGGGCCAGGCACCAAAGAATGGAGGGGGGAAATGAAGCGATTATCAGCATCGGTCACTGTACTGGCAGGTTTTCAATGGTTGTTTTTTATGTTTGCAAACACGGTCGTCATCCCGATTTCGATAGGTGGCGCTTTTCAATTAGAGCAAGTTGAAATCGTTTCGGCGATTCAGCGATCGTTTATATTTACGGGGATTGCTTGTTTATTGCAAGGATTTTTCGGTCATCGTTTAGCTTTGATGGAAGGGCAATCCGGTTTATGGTGGGGCGTGATTTTAAGTTTAGCGGGAACGGCTAGTGCAATGAATTTGGATTTATTGACCGTAGGCGGAAGTATCGCGGTGGGCGTTATTATCTCCGGGGTCCTTGTTGCGCTGTTCGGACTTTTAGGGATGGGCGAGCTGTTAAAAAAATGGTTCACGCCGGTTGTCATGTTTGTGTTTTTATTATTACTAGCGAATCAACTCATTACCATTTTCTTAAAAGGAATGGTCGGTTTAAATACAGGCGACACCATCGATGGGAAGCTTGCGGTATTTTCATTCCTACTTGCGGCATTTACGATTCTCATTCATGTCAAAGGAACAGGCGTTATAAGTAGCTTAAATTTATTAATCGGTATGATGGTCGGATGGATTTTAGCCGTTCAATTATTTCCTCAAGAAGCAACGGAAACGATTTTAACGACGCCGCTTCTGACTTGGTTTCCTTGGGGGCAACCAGCGTTTGAGTGGGGGATCATCATTACGGTTGTCATTACTGGTTTATTAAATACGACGAATACCATCGCGACGTTAAAAGGTGCGGAGGATATTTTCGAAAAAGAAACAACCACGAAACAATATCGCGCTTCCTTTTTTATAACTGGATCTTTATCGGCTGTGACGGGCGCAATCGGACTCGTGCCAAATGCGCCATATGCATCGTCATTAGGTTTTTTGCAATCAACAGGAATCCGTGAACGCGCACCATTTATTCTCGGTTCACTCTTATTTGTTTTACTTGGGCTGGTGCCGACATTCAGTGCTTTTTTCTCAACGATTCCACATAGCGTCGGCAATACGGTATTATTCGTTGCTTATATACAATTATTTAGGTCAGCGCTTCGAAATATTGAAGGGCTCACATTCGAACCGAAAACCGTTTATCGAATCGCACTGCCTTCGTTACTCGGATTGTCGATTATGACGCTGCCGCCAGTTGCGTTTCAAACGTTGCCAGAACTGGTACGGCCGATTCTTTCAAATGGCATGCTTGTTGGAATTATCGGGGCTTTGTTGATGGAATTAATTTTTCACGTTCATAGAAATCATTTTACATAAAAGGGGATTATGACAATGGACTATTTATACAATCCATATGCTACAAAAAGACATACAGCATTCGCGAAAAACGGAATGGTCGCGACTTCGCAACCACTTGCTGCTCAAGCGGGGATTGAAATTATGCAACAAGGCGGGAATGCCATCGATACAGCAATTGCGACTGCGGCGGCTTTAACCGTAGTGGAACCGACATCGAACGGAATCGGCGGAGATGCATTTGCACTTGTCTGGGTGGATCATAAATTGCATGGTTTAAACGCATCTGGCCCTGCACCGCAATCCTTGACAATCGAACAAGTGAAAGCAGCGGGGCATGAAAAAATGCCGGTTCACGGATTAACACCCATCACAGTTCCTGGCGTCCCAGCTGCATGGGCAGAACTGGCCAAGAAATTCGGTAAATTACCGCTAATTAAATCGCTAGCACCTGCCATTCGCTACGCAGAAGAAGGCTATCCACTTACACCAATTCTCGGTAAGTATTGGAAAATCGCATACAATCGATTTAAAGAGATAGGTACTTCTGAAGAATTCCATGCATGGTTTGAAACTTTTGCACCGAACGGCAGGGCACCGGAAATCGGAGAAATGTGGCGCTCGCCGGACCATGCAGAAACATTGCGTCTCATTGGCGAATCAAACGCCGAAGCATTTTATCACGGGGAACTTGCTGATAAAATCGATGCGTTCATGGAAAAGCACGGCGGCTATTTACGAAAATCAGATTTAGAAAGCTACAAACTTGAATGGGTGACGCCAATATCAACGAATTACAGAGGGTACGATATTTGGGAAATCCCGCCGAATGGTCAAGGGATGATTACGTTAATGGGACTAAACATTTTATCCGAATTGCCAACACCAATCCCACATGACGTACAATCGTTACACAATCAAATTGAAGCAATGAAACTCGCATTTATCGACGGAAAAGCGTTTATTACAGAACAAGCAGATATGCCAATTGATTATCGTGAATTGCTGTCTAAAGCATATGCAGAAAAACGCGTTAAAAAAATCGGGGAACATGCGACAATTCCTGAACCGCTGGAATTGCCAACAGGCGGTACCATTTATTTAGCGGCTGCGGACGGAGAAGGCAATATGGTATCGTTTATTCAATCCAATTACATGGGCTTTGGTTCGGGTGTTGTTGTACCGGGAACGGGCATTGCACTACAAAACCGCGGCGCCGACTTTATTTTAGAAGCGACACATCCGAACGCTTTGAAACCTGGGAAAAGATCGTACAATACCATTATTCCTGGATTTATCACGAAAGAGGGACAAGCAGTTGGTCCATTCGGTGTCATGGGCGGATTTATGCAGCCACAAGGGCATCTTCAACTGGCAATCAATACGATTGATTACCAATTAAATCCACAAGCAGCGCTCGATGCACCGCGTTGGCAATGGGTGGAGGGGAATAAAGTGCTCGTGGAACCGGAATTTCCAAATCATTTAGCACAAGCCCTTGCTAGACGTGGACATGACATTCAAGCAACCGTCGATGCTGGCTCGTTCGGCCGTGGTCAAATCATTTGGCGAGACCCAAAAACCGGTGTCCTATCAGGTGGAACAGAATCTAGGACAGACGGAGCCATTGCTTTATGGTAAAATAGTTTAAAAAAGCTGACTCGAGTCTCTGGCGGTTGAAGCTGGACTGATTAGTTTGGAATTAAAGGAGCGATTCTCCACATGAATACGAAAACATCTCAAACGGACCCTCGTTTCAAGATTGCACATAGAGAAGCACGGCTTGGCGTTGGTCTTGCGATTTTTAACTTTATTTGGTGGTTCGGTTTTGCGTATGGACTTGGGTCAAGACCTGTTGAAGACTATACATATATATTCGGTTTGCCGGATTGGTTTTTTTATAGTTGCGTCGTCGGTTTTCTCCTCATGTCGGCACTCGTTATTGTCGTGACGAAGTATTTCTTAACCGAAGTGTCATTTGACGAGGAGGTTGAAAAATGATGAATATTGATGTAATCCTACCACTCGTCTTTTTTCTCGTTTTGATTTTCGCAATCGGGTTAATTTCATCGAAGCGCATGGCCCCTGGAAAAAGTTTTCTGAGTGACTACTTTTTAGGTGGGCGTGAACTCGGAGGATTTGTTCTTGCGATGACGATGGTTGCGACCTATGGCAGTGCATCGAGTTTCCTTGGGGGACCTGGAACAGCCTACACGGTTGGATTTGGCTGGATATTGCTCGCGATGGCACAAGTCGTTACTGGCTATTTTGTGTTGCTCATTCTCGGGAAAAAGTTCGCGATCTTGGCACGTAGATACAATGCGGTGACGATGATTGACTTTCTAAAGGCGCGGTATAATAGCCCAGCAGTCGCAATTTTATCTGCCATTGCCATTATTGTCTTTTTATTCTCAGCGATGACTGCACAGTGGGTTGGGGGGGCTCGCCTAATCGAGTCGCTCACCGGACTTCAATATACGACGGCACTCTTTATTTTCGCAGTTTCGGTTCTTGTGTACGTCGTGATTGGGGGATTCCGTGCCGTAGCGGTAACCGATGCGGTACAAGGGGCGATTATGGTTATCGGCACACTCGTTCTACTAATCGGCGTGATTATCGCAGGAGGCGGCGTTCCGGCAATTATGCAAGATTTGCTGAATGAAAACCCGCGCCTTGTCACACCATTTGGTGCAGATGGTTCTTTATCTGCCGCATACGTATCGTCCTTTTGGATACTCGTCGGTGTAGGTGTCGTTGCGTTGCCTCAAATGGCCGTTCGTGCAATGAGTTATAAAAATTCACGCTCGATGCACCGCGCGCTTGTGATTGGTACAATTGTTACGGGTTTTATTATGCTGAACATGCATTTAATCGGCATTTTCGCAAGACCTGTTATGCCAGGCATTGAAATCGGCGACAAAGTGATTCCGCTCGTTGCGCTTGAAGTGTTACCTGCATGGCTTGCTGGAATTGTGCTCGCAGCTCCAATGGCGGCGATCATGTCAACGGTTGATTCATTATTATTGCTCGTTAGCTCGGCGATCGTAAAAGACGTCTACATAAACTTTATTCGACCTGATGCGGAAGAAAGACGCATTAAAATCGTTAGTTTTGGTGTGACAGCCATTTTGGGCATTATTGTCTTTTTACTTGCGCTCAAGCCACCAGAGCTACTCATATTTTTAAATTTATTCTCATTTGGAGGACTTGAAGCTGCCTTCATTTGGCCAGTCGTCCTTGGACTTTACTGGAAATACGGCAATAAATACGGAGCCATCGCTTCGATGATTACGGGCATGCTTTCGTATATCGGTTTACATTTTTATAACCAAGCATTCGGAAATTTATTCGGTGTGCATACCGTGACATTTCCGATCCTATTGTCGTTCATTGCTTATGTCGTCTTTAGTTTGACGGTGAAAAGAGAAGTTTATCGGTTTTGAAAAAAGAGAAGTCATCGGAGTACGGTGACTCTCTTTTACTTTTTGATTAAAAAAGGAGGGGTGCTCATGTGGAAAATCTACGCAACTTTGACGTTGGCGATGTTCGTATGGGGGTTTAACTTACCGCTCCTCAAATACTTATTACTTTACGTTGGACCCGTTACGATGACGGCTTTTCGTTTATTACTTGCAGGTGCAGTCGTTTTTATAATCCTAGCCGCACTGAAATTAATTCGCCTTCCTACGAAAAAAGAATGGCCATACATACTCGGTGGAGCTCTCCTAAACGTCGTAAGTCATCACTATTTCCTCAATATGGGGCTTGAAAGAACTTCGGGTTCGAACGCCAGTCTAATTCTTGGTACTGGCCCCGTGTTAACGGCGATTTCCGTTTCGCTGATTTTTAGAAATTACCCATCCAACATGCAGTGGATTGGCTTTATCCTAGGGCTTGGCGGCGTCAGTTCAGTCGTTCTTGCTGGCGGCGGGATGGCAGGGCTAGCAGTCGGCGATGTGTTTGTTTTCATTTCGATTGCGACACAAGTATTGTCATTTTTAATTATCGCCAAAGCGGCGAAAACCCTTGACCCACGCCTTATGACAGCTTATATGATGGTCATAGGGAGTCTTCTATTAATCGTGATCAGCCTAATCCAAGAACCTGGTGAAATTCGCACATTTCTTGAGGTGCCGACTAATTTCTGGCTAGCCTTTGCCGCGAGTGCAGTTATCGGAACAGCGGTTGGCCATTTACTTTACAACTATTCCGTCGGCGAGGTAGGTCCTTCTAAAGCGGCCATCTTTATAAATTTTAATACGATGTTTGCTTTACTAGGATCAGTGCTGTTTCTTGGTGAAGTGCTTACCGCTCGTCACTTAATTGGCTTTGTGCTGATTATTGCGGGTGTCGTCCTGGGGTCTGGGGCGGCGGAGGAATTGTGGAAACAGCGTCGTAGTAAAACCTCTTCTTAGTTGGAGAGGTTTTTTTAGATGGAATTAATAACCACACCAACGCCCACAAATATTCACACAAAAATTTCAATAAACTATAATAAAGAAAGCAGTCTCACCATCTACCAAGAGGAGGAATTATTGAAATGGCACTTTCCTTGAACTCCCGCATGCAAGCTGCCGAACTTTCTGGAATCCGAAAAATCTCCAATCTGCTCGATCATTACCCAAATGCCATCAACTTAACAGTCGGTCAACCCGATTTTCCGACACCGACAAAAATTAAAGAAGCAGCCATTCACGCGATTCATTCAAATCATACGAGTTACACGACGAACGCGGGGTTACTTGAACTACGACAAGCTGCCAGTGATTTTTTTGCGAATCAATACGGCTTCACTTACAATCCTCAAACTGAAATTATCGTGACGGCGGGGGCGAGCGGGGCAATGGATGCGACGTTTCGCACAATCCTCGAAGAAGGGGACGAAATTATTATCCCGTCACCGATTTACACAGGCTATGATGCACTCATTAAATTAACTGGGGCAACAGCCATCCACTTAGATACAACAAAAACGAACTTCATTCCAGATCCCCAAAAACTTGAAGCACTCATCACACCAAAAACAAAAGCAGTTGTTTTCAATAACCCGTCCAATCCAACTGGCGCTGTCATCCCCAACGAAACGATGGATGGGCTCGTCAAAGTGTTAACGAAACACGAGCTCTTCATCATTTCAGACGAAATATACAGCGAGAATACCTTTGAAGGTACACATCGTTCATTCGCCCAATATCCCGAAATAAGAGATAAACTTTTTCTGATTCATGGCCTTTCTAAATCCCATGCGATGACCGGTTGGCGACTCGGGTTTTTATTCGCGGCCGAAAAGTGGGCGAAACATGTCCTAAAAGCACATGCACACAATACGCTTTGTGCCAATCAACCCGCTCAACACGCAGCGATTTGTGCACTGAACGATTGCACGGAAATCCCAAAAGAAATGAACGAGCAATACATCCGGCGCCGCAACCTTGTCTATCATCGACTTACGGAAATGGGCTTACCAACCATCAAACCCGGCGGTGCATTCTACATGTTTCCTTCGATTCTAGAATTCAATATGACGTCCGAACAATTTGTCCTCACTGTACTACAAGAAGCTGATGTTGCTTTCGTTCCGGGGAGTGCCTTCACACCGCTTGGCGAAGGCTATATCCGTATTTCGTACGCCGCGTCCGATGACCAACTTGAAATTGCGATGAACCGTCTAGAAAAGTGGATCAAGAATTGGCGTGAGAATGAAAGGCATATCGTGCCGGATTCATCGCTTATATGAAATTTTGCCAAATAAAAAGGTTCATGGGGAATTTATGCCCATGAACCTTATCAATGAATCAATCGATTACTTCATATAAACGTTTGTAGCTATTAAATCTTGGTTTCCAGTAACTGTCGTTCACGTTTGCAATGACAATGCCTTTTGAACCTGCGTGAACAAATTGTCCGTTACCGAGGTAAATTCCCATATGAGAAAGTCCTCTTTTGTATGTATTGTCGAAGAATACAAGGTCACCAGGAATTGGATTGCTAATTTCAAATGAACGGCTATAGAAGCCTTCCGTATTTGTTCTTGGAACTGAAATCCCTGACTGATTGAATACGTAGTAAATAAACCCACTGCAATCAAAGCCGCGTGGGGATGAACCGCCCCATACGTATGGAACACCACGATGTGAAAGTGCTTGACTAATAACAGAACTATACGCGCTGATTCCAGAAACTGCAGGTTTAGGGTTTGATGTGCCTACGACTGAGCTAGAATTTGAGCTCGTATTTGAACTTGCTGTGCCACTTACTTTCAGCTTTTGTCCGACGTAGATCATATGGGAATTAAGGCCGTTCATACTCATAAGTGAATTTACACTCAAACCAAATTTGCGACCAATATGGGAGAGCGTATCTCCACGTACAACTGTGTAAGTTGATGTCGAAGCACTTGAGTTTGTCTGTGTGCTTGGACGAGATGTTGTCGTATTTGAACTTGTTCCAGTGTTTGAGTTAGAAGTTGTTGTTCCATTCACTTTTAATACTTGTCCAACACTAATCACGTTCACATTACTAATTCCATTCAACGAAGCTAAATTGGCAACCGTTGTTCTATGAGCAGCGGCAATCCCGCCAAGTGTATCTCCACGTTTTACAGTGTATGTACTAGTTGATTGTGAAGGTGTCGTAGCTGGTTGACTTGTAGCAGTTGAATTGTTTGTAGTTGTTGAACCACCAGCAGAAACTACAAGCCTTTGGTTAGGGAAGATTAAATCTGAACTTAAGTTATTCCATGCTTTTAAATTACTAACTGAAATATTATGTGATGTGGCAATCTTCCATAGTGAATCACCAGATTTTACATTATATGTATCTGAAGATGCTTCTGCATCGCCAACAGCAATCATTGTTGCTAACGTCGTAGTGGCTAAAACCGAAAAGACCGTCTTTTTCAATTTGTAAATGCCTCCTTAATTAGATAAAACTACCTTTCTACTATTCTAGCTTATAAAAAAATATTAACAAGCCGAATCACATTACAAATTGATTACAAATTACCTTATATGACATAATGCGGAGGACTTCTCAAATAATTCCACAGTTTGAGCTGGAATTAAAACCAAAAGCATGAAAAAATACCCTAAGAGAAAGTGACGCTCCCTTAGGATATTTTAGGTTGAAAATTAATTTTTAACTTGCATATGCTCAAGTACCCAATCATGCGTCACATTCTTTTCTTGTTCGACAATTTCTAGTGGGACTACCTTAAAGACACCGCGTTCGTCTTTGGTTACCGCTGTTGGATAAAAAGTAGGTGCCTCCAATGTAATCGGACTGCTTTGATTACGGTCTTTGACAATGGTCAAATGCGCAATTCCACCAATGTCGGTATACTTGAATTTTTGTCCGGAATAAAAATTTCCCAGGGAATAATAGACGATTGTGTCGTTTCCATGGACGCCTTGTAGACGCTCCACTTGCTGCAACACATGCGGATGGTGACCGAAAATGATATCCCCACCTGCATCCGCAATGACTTGGGCGAGCTTGACCTGGGTTTCATTCGCCGTAAGTTCGTATTCGTTGCCCCAATGCATGGAAACAACGACAACGTCTACGCGTTTCTTTAATTCCTCGACCTCACGCGCGATTCGATCCGGGTCAATTCTTGCGACTAAATAATCTTTTCCTTTTGGGGTAGGAATGCCATTTGTCCCGTATGTATACGCCAAAAAGCCAAGTGAGATTTGATTAATCGTGAAAATCCTCGCTTCATTTTGGTCTTCATCGGACAAGTAGGCACCCACATAGGGCATGTCGTATGTTTTGATGTTATGAATCGCAGCGCGTATCCCTTTTTCTCCGTAATCGAGCGTATGGTTGTTGGCAATGGACACCATATCGACACCCACATTTTTCAACCCGTCAATAATATGTGCCGGGCTATTAAAAGCGGGGTACCCACTATAACCAAAATCCTTTCCACCAGGCATTGACTCCTGATTGGCCAATAAAAAATCAATATCTGTCATGATATCTTTCACTTCTGCAAAAGAATCAGTGTAATCCTCATACGTATACAACGGATGGTGTAATAAAATATCGCCAATCATTCCGATTGTCATCTCAACTTTCGGATAGTTGAAATCGTCGAATGAGGCATCCTTTTGTTGGAAATTAGGAGGAACATGTCGTTGTTCATTTTGTGCAAATGAACAACTGCCAAGTAATGCAACAAGCATGATGAGGCCGAATTTTCTTGTCATGATGATTAAATCCTTTCAGGGGTGAACTATTTATCCAAATAGCGAACGAGCGCTTGTGCAGCTTGCCCAGTAGAATACATATTCCATTTATCGGAAAAAGCTCGGATGTTTTGTAAATTAAAGTTGTTAGCATGAATTAACTTAATGATGTCGTCAGTTGAATAAACGACTGGTCCTGGTACGACATTGTCATACTCATCCCAAAACCCGCTCTCTTTTTCATATGCTTCAAGATCATACGGAAAAAAGATTTGTGGCCGATTCAGCAAAGCAAATTCATACGGGAGGGAAGAGTAGTCCGATATTAAGTAATCTGTGACAACAAGTAAATGATTGATATTTGGATAGCTTGATACATTGATTAACCTTTTCCCAGAACACGGAAGATTATTCATTTTTACCGCAGGATGCATCCGGACGAGTAAAACATACTCATCGCCAAGTGCAGTTGTTAACTTTTCGACATCAAGTGCAATCGATTGTCCATTCAACTGATCTCGGCGGAAAGTGGGCGCATATAAAATGACTTTTCTCCCTTTAATTTCCGGATGTTCGGCTAATACAGCTTGCTTCGCTTCCTTAACTGCAGTTTGATCAAAGAAAAAATCAGTTCTTGGAATGCCAGTCTTTAGAAATCGCTGTTCAGTTAAATTAAACGCAGCTTTAAAAATCGGAATCATCTCATCCGAACCGACAACAACTTTGTCGAATCGACGATAAACACTCAAAAAACGCTTGTGGGCAGCAGCCGAACGCTCAGAAACAGCCGGATCTTCTAGCCCAAACTTCTTCACGGCGCCAGCAGCATGCCAAAGCTGAATACATTCAACGCCTGGTTTGAAATTCATCACACTTAAAAACGCGAAGTAGTTATCAACAAATACAACCTTCGCTGTTGCTAGATGGTACATACTCCGAATATATTGAATGAAATTCAAACTATCGTAAGGAATAATCGTTCGCTCACTTGACTTCAACTTGTCGAATACATAGCTTCTCTTATTCGACTGCAAGATGACAACTTTCCCCTTTTTTTGACGAATTATTTCCTGGGCAACGTGTTCTATGTTGTCACCGAAGCTGGATACGAAGACGTATTTGTTTTGGGTGGGGAAGCGTTTGGATATGTTGAAAAGAATTTTGGTTATGGTTAAATAAATTGCGATTAGCAGTTCTTTGATCAATGGTGTGCACCTACTTAAATAAAATAAAAAACTGAATACAGCACTTCTAATAATATAGGTAGTATCACTAATCCTCAATACTAATAGAGTGTACTTAATTATATCAGAAGTCGCCTGATATTATATAAAGGTGTCCAATCAAATCATTTTTCTTACAGATAAAAAAGGTCAAAGTAGAGGTGTCTACTTTGACCGATATATATTTTCTATATGCTTATTAACAAGAGGTTGTGAAGTCTGAGCATTATTATCTTTTAGTAATCTATAAGTACTACTCATAGAAGCATCGAGGTGCTCTTTTCTAGTCTTAACAATTGTAATGATATATTCATAAAAAGGAATATAGGACATTGCTTTTAAAATGAACATGCAAATCGCTACTACTGCTATAAAATAAGGAAATATTAACCAAGATTGAGCCGTTACATCAAAAGGTAATGTATCTTGATATAAATAGATAACGAATGGGTGAAGGAAGTATATTCCCATAGAAAAATTCCCAGCATAAATTAATGCTTTTACGATGGCTACATTAATTTGTATCAACTGATAGTACAGACTTACCAGAACTAAAAAAACAATTGGTACATTGATAAAATATAAGAGGTTCTGGTTTGAATTAATAATCATTTGGTGTGTCTGATAATCAAATATAGTAAGGAATAAAATAATTCCGCCTACTAATATCATATATCTACTATTATTATTTCTGATAAGGTATTCATGTATTTTGGGCCAAAGTTTTACAAATAAAATACCAAGCATGAAATAGTAAATCCATTCTAATAAAAACGCCCTGCTGTTAATGAATTTAGTTAAATAACTATTTCCTAGTATGAATTTGTTCGTCACAAATGTGTAATTTAGATATAGAGAGCAAATCATCATAATAATTATGGTTTTTAATTTACTTACATTTCGAATGACTAAAAATAATAAATAAAATTGAATCACTAAAACAATAAAGTACAGATGGTAATGTGATCCGCCTGTTAAAAACATATACATGAAATCTAACAGTTCTTTTTTGGAAGAAAAGTTAGGAAAGCTATAATTTCGAAAATAAGATTTATAAATTAAGTAAAAAAAGCTCCAGAAAATAAAAGGTAGAAGGATTTTAACGAGTCTACTTTTAATAAATGTACTTAAGTTAAAACCTCTATTTAATGCTTGATTGTATAATAAAAACCCACTGAGCACAGCAAAAAGTGGAGTACCAACCCTCGAAATTTGGTTTAGAAAGTTAGTCAAAACTGTATGATTTCCATCGTATGCATAATAAAATCGGACTCCTACGTGGACCATTACTACCAATAAACAAGCAATCGCACGTACAAAAGTGATTTCATACAAATAACGCTTCTTCAATTGTGACCCCACCCCCCCTTAAAAAAATGTAGAAATTTGTCGGTTTTTGTATAATATTGATATCCAATTTATAATTATATCATAGCTTTTAAACGTTGTAACTGTATTATTTAAGTTCCTTTTCTAATTATTATAAGACTGTGGAAGTTCTGGGGTTATCTTTGATGGAAATTGTCACTATAATAAAATAATCAGCCTCTGTGTGGCTTTCGATGCGTTTTTTGTTTTTTATAGTATAATAGAGATGGAATTTTCTGCGATTTTAAATAGGCGACTTGTATATCGCACCTAATGTATTTTTACGAGTAAATGGAGATATTAGAGACTAGCAAGTAACGTGCTATTGGTTCAGTAATAATTTTTGTTTTATGTATCAGATTTAATAGAGAAAAGATAAACGCTAGAAAGTAGGAATAGTAATGAAGATAAATATTAGGCTTGTAGTATCTTTTTTGGGGGTACTGAGTCTTGTCATACCTTTTGCAATTGAAACGAAGGCAAATCTACCAGAATCTGAAATCGATCGGGTTATTATAACCAACGAATCCTATGATGCATACAAAACTGAATCATCAGGTAGGTTTGATTTAGGGAAAATAAACGAAAATATTACATACGATGAGAAGCTTCCACTAGAGACCTATAAAATTGATATGAATTTACAGTTTGATCCGGAAGAAACTAAAGCAACAATTCATAAACCGGTTAAAAGTTTAATGCGAATTGCAGCAGTGGAAGGCTCAACTAAAAACTTTTGGGTTGTCGACTTTAGAACAAACAAGAACGTTTCAATAGAAGCGGAACTGCTTTATAGAGGCAAGAAATCTGAAGTATGGGTACATAATAATGAAATATCTTCTGAACAAGCAAAACGAATGGGTGAAGAGTTTGATAATAAAATCTACCCACTCATCACCCAAAATTTTGCAGAAGAATCAGATGTCGATGGAAACGGAAAGGTCTCTATTCTTGCTTACGACATACAAGATAATTTTAATGGTTTTGGGACATATGTCAGCGGATATTTCTACAATCGTGATTTATATAAAACAGAGCACTCAAATAATGCCGAAATATTCTATATTGATACATACCCAACAATGGGAATGGATAAGTCGAATTTTGATGTTTCCAAAGCATTTTCAACGTTAGCTCACGAATTCCAACATATGGTCAATTACAATCAAAATGTAATAGTAGAACAAGGAAAAGCAATGGATGAATGGCTAGATGAAGCGATGTCACTTGCTGCAGAGAGAATGTATTCAATTGATTCCATAAGAAACCGTGTATATTATTATGAAACCTCTAATTCCATTGCAAATGGTCACTCTTTGTTATATTGGGATGAACACGGCGATGTATTAGCAAACTATTCTTTATCCTATTTATTTGGCCAATATTTACGTGTTCAGTTAAATCAGGGGGATAAAATATTTAAAGAGATTCTTAAAAAGGATATGCCTACGAAAGAGGCGTTGCAAGCCGTTTTAAATGAAAACTTTGACAATAATAAAAGTATAGAAGAATTTCTTTCTGATTTTAGACAAGCCTTACTAGTTAATGAGGATGAGGGGTTATTTGGATTTAAAGGGGAGAGAGGCTTAACGGCTTTCCAAACCCCGATATATTCTGGAAAGTTGCCAATACAGTTACGTGGTGGCGGTTCGGTAGTTGTGCCGTTCGAGGATGTCGAACAATTTGAAAGACCGAAAGATGTGGGCGAATCAATCAGTTTCCGTTTAATCAACCAGAAGGGGACAGATGAAAATATTCCAGAGACACCAGAGTTAGACCCATTTACTGAGAATGATGATACAATTCGAGGATATGCAGTGCCAGGGAGCATCATCACTGTTTACAAGGATGAGGAAATTGTTGATACAACAATTACCGATGAAAATGGTAGATTCGAGATTTTCGTCGGTAAACAATTGCCGGGTACAATTTTATACATTACTGCAAAAGACAGTGTATCTGGAAACGAGAGTGTAGCAGCAATCATTACCGTAGACAACAGCACTCCTCCATCAAAACCAATTATCAATGAAGTTACAAATACTACTACGATAGTTACAGGAAAAGCTGATTTAAAATCAATTATTAAAATTACTGTTGGTGGGCAAGAAATTGGTAGCGGAACTGTAAAAGAAGATGGAACATTTGAAGTTGATATCCCTGCACAAAAAGCGGGCACCGTCTTAACGCTTACTGCTATTGATCAAGCGGGAAATATAAGTGAAGTTACAAAAGTAACTGTTATAGACGGTACAATAACAGAGAAATCCACAAGTCGTCTCGGTCATATTAAAGCAGGTGAATCATTTATTTATCCAAATCCACCAGGCGAAGTGAATAAAAAATCATCAGAAGAATATAAGAACGCTGTTTACTATATTAAAAAAGAAGCGACTTATAAAGGCGAACGTTATTACTTATTAAGCACATTGCCAAGCGCTGTGAATGGAACAATAGGTTGGATGAAAGCATCAGATGTATCTAGTCATGTACATGCTGGTGTTGATAGGCATAGAAAAACCTTTTATGTGAAAGGTACTGGTGGAGCAGGATTTGATACTGCTTGGGGCGGAAGCGAAAACCATGTTTACCCTGATTTAAAACCGTACAAAAATGAACTATTTACAGTTAACCTAACTGAAAAAGTAGGAAACAATATTTGGTATCGGGGAATGTTAAAAGGAAAACAAACTTGGATCCACAGCAGCTTTGTATCAGAATTCACTGATTCCTATGTCGAACTTTCAACAAGCCGACTTGGCCATATTAAAGCAGGTAATTTACCAATCTACTCATCACCATTTAATACGGCGGACAAGAAGTCATCTGATAGTTATACAAATAGTGTTTACTACATTAAAAAACAAGCAACTTATAATAAAGAACTTTATTATTTACTAAGTAATAATCCGAGTTCAACTAGCCGTACTATTGGTTGGATGAAAGCTTCAGACGTATCCAGTCATCCACACGTTGGCGTAGATAGGAAACAGAGAACTTTATATATTAAGGGGACAGGCGGAGCTGGATTCACGCGTGCTTGGGGTGGCAATGAAAACCATGTATATTCGGATTTGAAACAGCTAAAAGGAGCCGAATTCAATGTTAATCTAACAGAAAAAGTTGGAAATAACATCTGGTACCGCGGCATGTTAAACGGTAAACAAACTTGGATCCACAACAGCTACGTAACAGAACTTGATAAGATTTATAAGGAACAGTCAACGAGCCGCTTAGGCCATATTAAAGCTGGTGAATCATTCCTTTTTACGACACCTTATAATCAGGAATCAGCAAAGTCATCCGAAAGCTATAAAAATAGTGTGTATTACATTAAGAAACAAGCGAATTTCAATGGTACGTTGTACTACTTATTAAGCACAAGGCCAAGTGCAACAACAGGAACCATTGGTTGGATGAAAGCATTGGATGTATCCAGTCACGTTCATAAAGGACATGACAGGAAACAAAAGACATTTATTGTTAAAGGCAACGGCGGTGCTGGATTCGACACTGCATGGGGAGGCAGTAATAACAGTGTCTATGCTGACCTGATACCGTTAAAGAATGCAATCTTCCATGTGAATTTAACCGAAAAAGTTGGAAATAACATTTGGTACCGTGGCATGTTGAATGGCAAACAAACATGGATCCATAGCAGTTATGTTAAAAAATAAAAATAACTTCATTGTAGAAAAATAAGTCTTTTGCTATATTTTGCAATATCCGGATGTCGATACTTGAGGAATAATACCGACATTCGGATATTTTTTTGAAAAAGTATTTCAGAGGGTTTCTAAAGATACTATTTTTTACTTTGTTGAAAAGTTATTCTATAATAAATGAATCGAGATAAGTTCTCGTTTGTAGCATTTTTCGTCAAGAAATCATCAGCAAAGTATTGTGGAGTAATCCGTAACACTTTGTAATCAAATGAATGTAAGAGGGATAAAGAAATGGATGTATATTACGGAAATTTTAATATACTGCACACTGATAATAATAAAATCGAATTTAATATCATAGGGCATCCAGAAGTCTTCACAGCAACTACAGAACTTTCACAAATAAACTCGCCTATATATCTTGGCGATATTAATCTGGAAGATCAACTATTATATAAAAAGCTTGATGAAGACCAAACATTTTATATTTATGTTAAGGATACTGGAATATATGGTGTGAATATTAGTGTAGCAAATGAATTTGATGCTCAGTCTGTAACTGGAAGTTTTCCTTTAGAAATAAACAGGGAATCTAAGGTTGTTTCCATTAAACAAACATCGCCACTAGGGTATTCTTTCTACACCAAAGACGGCGAATTAGCATTTACGATTAACGAACTTATTTCCGAGGATTTGGAACCAATTATCATGCCATATGATTTAGGACTTACAACTGTTGAATATCGATATTTACAAGTCGGTCATGTACGCTATCAAAACCACCATCAATATATTAGCTATGATTTATTTAGAAAAGAATTTATTTTAACTAAAAAAATGATTAAAGTTCTTTATAACAGTTCACAGGTGGATTTGGATTTTAGTGAATATGAAACAATTAAATTTAAAGCCGCTGGAAAATCGAGTTCTCAAAGTACGATAAGATTTCCTTCAGGAAGGGCAGTTAGGGTTTTTCATCCGATTAAAGTACTCATGGATAAAAATCAGCACATTCATTCAATTTTTGATATCGATGGAGAAGTATATCATCTACACAATCGATTAGCGGGAATATATTTAACAAGAGGATATCCAACTAGGGTTAGTGGCTTTAGATCGTCTATGATTGGATTTTTCGGATTTAAAAACCTCTATTTAGTCGGCAGGAATACACATTATGCTTTTCAGGCAAATGAAAAATATGAAAACTTATTTTTAGAAGATGAACAAGTTAGTACATTTGTTAGACCGCTAAAAATTAAGCTTTTCCGACGTTTTGGCTATTTTAAAGTGCCTATTAATAAAATCGTAGAGCCGAAGCAATCTACTGTCGATTTGCATCAAGGTGGGAGTTTCCCGCTTCATCCAGTTAAAATAAAAACAAGAAGCGGGCGGAAAAACATCTCATTAGATGTAAAAAATACAGATGAAAAAGCTATCACATTAGGGGTTGATGCTCGTAGAAATCTTGTGGTGGATACTACTCTACAACAAAGTAAATTCAATTTATTTAAAAGGATTAGTTTAATTGTCGAACAACTCGTTCCGTCTAAGTTAATGTCTAAGTTAGATGGAGTTAAAAAACGCTGCCGTTTAGAAATTGAGAAAATGATGTTTAATTTTCTAGGTAGTTTACCCAAAAAGAAGCTCGTCGTCTTCGAAAGTTTTCATGGTAAACAATATAGTGATAGCCCTCGAGCCATCTACGAGTACATGAAAGTAGAAAAACCGGAATTTAATTTATTATGGAGTATTGATCCTAGCAGTGAAAACTTATTTAAATCATTTAATGTTCCTTACATTAAACGCGGCTCATTTAAATGGCTTTTAACTTTTCCTAGGGCCAAGTATTGGGTGAATAATGCTCGCTTACCCAACTGGATAAAAAAGCCAAAAGGTACTGTTTATTTACAAACCTGGCATGGAACGCCTTTGAAGAAATTGGGTTTTGATATTGAGGAAGTTTATATGCCAGGAACGAATACTATGACTTATCAAAATAACTTCGCGAATGAAGCAAAAAACTGGGACTACCTAGTATCTCCAAATGCCTATTCAACGGAGATATTTAGACGGGCATTCCGCTACAGCGGTAAAGTGATTGAATCAGGTTATCCGAGAAACGATGCCTTACAAAACACTGATGAAGAGTCGATAAATAAAATCAGGCAAACAATTGGAATTCCCGAAGGTAAGAAAATCGTTCTATATGCCCCTACATGGCGAGATGATGATTTTTACGGCAGAGGGAAATATAAGTTTGAGTTTCAATTTGACTTACGGCGCTTTAAAGAAAGATATGGAGACGACTTTGTACTGCTTACGAGAATGCATTATCTCGTAGCAGAGAACTTTGATTTTTCGCGTTATGAAGGATTCATATTTGATGTATCGAGCTATCCGGATATAAAAGATTTATACCGCATTTCCGATATATTAATTACGGATTATTCATCGGTTTTCTTTGATTATAGTATATTAAATCGTCCAATCATCTTTTATATGTATGATTTGGAAAAGTATAGGGACCAGTTAAGAGGGTTCTACTTTGATATTGAAAAAGATGCCCCAGGCCCTATCGCTGAAACTGAGGATGAGTTATTTGCTGCAATTGATGCAACGATAAGTCCTTCATGGAGTACCCCCAAAAACTTTAGGAGATTTCAAGAGAAATTTACGAATTGGGAAGATGGACATGCCTCAAGAAAAGTGGTTGAAACAATGTTGTCGTCGCCTGAATAGTAATAGAAACAACAAAGCGCCTTCCGTGTCTGATTCCGGGAGGCGTTTATTTATAAAGCGATTAAACAACGTAATGTAAATTAAAGAAGGAAAAGCGTTAGTTTATCTTGTATATTATAAGTAGAAAATAAATCATGAAAAACATTGTCAAGGCAATAATACTATTAAAGAACTGAAGGTGAAAATATGAACTATGTGATTACTTCTATCTTATCATCAAGTTTTGGGGGCCGTACGAAGTCGTTACTAAGGAGAACGAAAAACTTATGTATCGATGGGAACCTGCCATTTACAATCATTACAACAAACTACAACCCCAACTATAACCGTGTATATAAAAGTTATTATAAAGAGGGTTATTTACCGGAAGATGTAAAGATGATAAATATCTACGATTACCTCGCTAAAAGATCATATACAGTTAAAAAAGAAAACCTTCCAGTCGAAGAGGAAGGTTTACAATCCTTTGAAGTTGAAAAAGAGAAAGTCTATCGTTTTTTTGACAACGGTGAATATGTGCTATATAAGAACTTTACACATCCGAATAATGGGATAAAGTTTATAGATGAGATGGATCCAGCAAATCGAATGCGTAAAGTGAGAAAAGAATTCAACTATAATGGGTTGTGTCATAAAAAAATCATCTATAAACAGGGGACAACAAATAAGATTGAAGAAATTTTTTATGATGAGCATGGGAAGGCATATCTAAATAAAAATTATAATGGGACATCCGAAGAAAAATTGGTAAGAATATATTATTTTAATGAAAATGAAATACTTGAGTTTACTTCGGAAAAAGAGTTGTTTAAATATTGTTTTGAATTGATGATAGAAAATAATTCTACTGTTATTTGTGATGCTAGACTACTTGATCGACCATTAATTGAAATGAAGGCAGATGTAAAAAAGGTTTTTGTATTGCATAGCTCACATTTAACTGGTGAAGACATTAATGAGTTGAAACCATCTTACAAGTATTTAATTAATCAGTATGACAACCTTGACGCCATTGTTACATTAACTGAACAACAGAAGAATGATCTTGTACAAATCATAAATGATGACAGGAAAATAAAAGTTATTCCTCATTCAACGCCTATCAATACATCCTTTGAAATAAATCGGGAAAATAAGTTTGTTTATATGGGACGGCTAACTCCTGAAAAACAAATAGACCATCTTATAGAAGCATATAATATTGCAAGAAGAGACATAGGGGACTATACCTTGGACATTTACGGCGACGGAAATGAAAAGGATAATTTAAGTCAACTTATTAATCGTTATAACTTACAAAATAAGGTGACGCTCAAAGGTCGTACTAATAATCCAGAAAAAGCATTTTCATCGGCAAAGGCCTCATTTATTACAAGCAAATATGAAGGTTTTGGTTTAGTGATTATGGAAAGTTTAAATAACGGATGTCCTGTAGTTGCATATGATATGAAATATGGACCAAGTGACTTAATTGAGCATGAGAAAAATGGCCTGATTGTCGAAAGAAACAATGTCCAAGAACTCGCAAGAGCAATGGTTAAAGTAACTAAAGTAAATTATAATGTGGATCAATTACCAAATAAGTTCAGTGATCAGTACTTTGTTGATAGTTGGGTAAATTTATTATCGGGTCGGGAAAAGAAGGGTTTTTTTAGTAGTTTTTTTAAATAATTAATTGGTTTAAAGAAGAAAATCTGTCCCCCTCATCAATATTGATGAGGTTTTTTTCTGTTCGTATTGTTAAACTTACAAGAAATATAGTATGATAGAATTTGCAGAAAAAAGGAGGGTGTATATTTGAAAAATATTCGAATGTTTGTTGCTTTACTTCTTTTCGTATCAATGATTTTACCATCAGTAACTTTTGCGGATGAAATAAAATCTGATGAAATAGATATTGAAAAGAATGTCGAACTAGAGAGTGAAGATGGGACGGAACATTCTATTATGGAAGAATCCAATGGAGATGACCTGATAGAAAACGAAGAACTTCTTGAGGAAGAAGTGGAAAAAGATAGCAAACCTCTCGATAAAGAAGTAATAGACGATTCGATAGAAGAACAGTTGAATAACGAAAATAATATCGAATCCGAAAAGCCGAAAGAGGAGCTATTCGATGAGGAAATAGTAGTCGATGAAGATGTGGAGAATAAGGATAAAGAGGAAATCGAAGTCGAAGAGCAATCCGAAGATGAACTAGAGGCGGAAAATGTACTGATGAGTGTTAGTAGTACAATATCGGGCAGCGCAACAAGTCGTTTAGGACATTTTAGAAGTTCTACTGCTCGAATCTATAAAAACCTTGAAGATCAATCTAACTATTTCCAAGCGGGTTCTACATATACTAATACAGTCTATTATATTAAGAGACAAGCTAATCATAATGGCAATCTCTATTATTTAATTAGCTTAAATCCAAGCAGCACTGTAGGCGTGATTGGATGGGTAAATGCTAAAGACATGTCCACACATGCTCATGTCGGCGTCGATCGAACCGCAAAAACGTATTATATTAAAGGTACGGGCAGTGCATATGCAAAGGCATGGGGAGGTAGTAAGGATTTAGTATACAAAAATCTATCTGATCTAGCAGGACAACAATTCAAAATCAATCTAACCGAACGTGTTGGAAACAATATTTGGCATAGAGGTATTTTGAATGGAAAAACTGCATGGATTCATGAGGCATACCTTACCCAATCGATTGGAAGTGCGACAAGCCGATTAGGCCATTTAAGAAGTACAGATGCGCGTATTTATGATAGTTATTTGACATCCGAAAAGTACGTTACAGCAGGTACAACTTACACGCATGAAGTCTACTATATTAAGAGGGAAGCCAAGTACAATGGAGAAACCTATTATTTAATTAGTAGAATGCCCAGCGCCACCCAAGGCGTTATTGGATGGGTGAAATCAGCCGATATAAGTACCCATGCACATACAGGTGTCGATCGTACTTCTAAAACATTTTATGTGAAAGGCACGGGTATTGCATATGACAAGGCTTGGGGGGGTAATAAAAATATCGTTTATGATGACTTGTCCAAGCTGAAAAACGAAGAATTTAAAGTGAATCTTACAGAACGTGTTGGAAATAACATTTGGTATCGAGGAACACTAAATGGAAAAACAGCGTGGCTACATTCAAGCTATGTAACGACGATAACAGAGAGTTCTACAAGTAGACTGGGCCATGTAAGAAGTTCATCTGTAAAAATTTATAAAACCCTTGGTAATAGTTCTACAGCATTCTCTGCAGGTACACAATATACGAATGCGGTCTATTATATTAAAAGGCAAGCAATTATTAACGGACAAACTTATTACTTATTAAGCGACCTGCCAAGTAGTGTAAATGGTGTATTAGGTTGGGCGAAAGCATCTGATTTATCTACCCATGCACATGTAGGTGTAAGCAAGAAACCGGAAACTTATTACATTAAAGGAACAGGTAGTGCTTATAGTAGAGCATGGGGCGGATCTAAAGATTTAGTCTATGAGAACTTGTCACAATTCGCTAACCAACCATTCGAAATCGACTTAACTGAAAAGGTTGGTAATAATACTTGGTACCGTGGAGTATTGAATGGTAAACGTGCATGGATACATGAAGCTTTTGTTACGGTAACAAATACTTACTATACTGTTTATGATATGACTTTAAACACAGCGTTAGATGTACAAATGACTAGGTCCCCTCAAACTGATAGATACCGAAACAAGAATGGATATGTCCATGCTACCTATGTGACGTCTGAACAATCTGCAGCGATAACAAGTAATGGAGTTAGATTGCGAACTGCTCCACTTTTCGCAGATAATATTTCAGTTACTGTAAATAGTGGGACAAAGGTAGTTGTTTCAGAAGAAGTCACCGGAGATTTATATGCTGGAAGTACAAAGTGGTATAAAGTTACTTATAATAATTCAACTTTGTACGTACATTCTTCTTTAGTAAACTTAAATACAACTACGTACAAAACTATCGGAGCAGTTAATGTACGTGAAGAAGCCGATACAAATAGCCATATTTATACGACTCTAGCTAGAGGGGCTTCGGTAAATGTAGTAAACCTTAGTAATGGTTGGTACGAAATAAGATTAGGTGCTTGGAGAAATGCTAAGAGGGAAGATGTTGCGGAGTTCCTAAATCCTGACAATAATAATCAGTTTCAACATTTATTATTATCATCTAATGTAGGAGTTTCGGCATCTGAGCTTAATAAAGTTTTAGTAGGCAAAGGCGTATTGGAAGGTAAAGGTGAGGCATTTATTAAGGGTGGGCAAGCAAACTTAGTGAATGAGGTTTACCTAATATCACACGCATTACTGGAAACAGGACATGGAAAATCGCAATTGGCAACAGGAGTAGAAGTTGGTAAAAATTCCAGCGGTAATCCAGTGCTTGTTACAGCTAGTAACAGGGCTAGTTTAACAGATATTAAAAAAGTATATAATATGTTTGGCATTAGAGCTTACGATTCTTGTGCTCTATCATGTGGTGCTATCCATGCATATAATCAAGGATGGGATACAGTAGATAAAGCGATTATTGGCGGTTCTAAATTCATCGCTGAAGATTACATCCATAATCAATGGGGGCAAAACACCATATATAAAATGAGGTGGAATGTTATTTATCCACCTAAACAATATGCAACTGATATTGGTTGGGCTGCGAAGCAAACATATCAAATAAAAACAATGTATGATCAATTAACAAACCCTAATATTGTATTTGACATACCAGTATATAAATAAAATCATACTTTTATACCTTAGTTATTTAGGAATTACTCCTATATAACTAAGGTTTTTTTGTATTCACAATAGTGAAGAGGATTCTTCTTTTTAAAATATTTGCAGGCGTTAAGAAATAGGTTGACATAGTATGATGGAAAATACAGATCTAGTGAACTATGGTTTATATTAAGTATAAAGCGAATATTGTTGAAAGTGATTTAAGTTAGGGGCTTTAGTTATTTTTTCTGTAATTTTATCAACATCGGCATACGCAGTTGGAAGCTTGGAGAAATGGTGAATTCACTCTGAACATAAAAGAAATTACACCACGCCAATCATTGATGGGAACACCAAGAAGTTATCCTAATGTAAATAATTACATACACTCAAATGGATTTTCAGTTGTAAACGTGAAGTACAATCATGAAAATATTTTCACGAAATTCAATTACCGTGGTGGATTTGGAAACGTTGAGGGCGTTGTAGCACACGAGACAGCTTATAATAACTCGAATATTTCTGGTGAAATTGCGTATATGTCAAGAAATCACACAAACGCATTTGTACATGCATTTGTAGATCATTCTCAAATTATTGAAATTCATCCGCCAGAGTTTGGTGCATGGGGTGGAGCCAAAAAATCAAGCATTAATGTTCACTTAACAGAAAAAGTTGGAAATAATATTTGGTATCGTGGAACTTTGAATGGTAAAACAGTGTGGATTCATAAATCATACTTGAAATATATCATGCTTAATAAATATATGACAAGAAGCATACCTACTCGCTCGGAGGAAATGGTATGCTTCTTATTATTTACTTACGATATCTATACAAACTGATAGTTTATTAGTGATTAATATTAAAGGAGAGCATCACGTTATCGGCTAGAGAAAAAAGAAACATTAACCTTTTTAGGGATGCGCGAAATGATTACCAGTTTAAAAATCTCTCGAAATAGTATATAATGAAACTCGGTAACAATTACGTTAACTTATTGAACACTGGATAAAATAAATATTAAATTAAAATATATACTATTATTGGAGGTATTCTTTATGAGAAAGGTAATCACGTACGGTACGTTTGATTTGCTGCACTCAGGACATATAAATATTTTAAGACGTGCAAAGGATTTAGGAGATTATCTAATTGTTGCAATTTCATCTGACGAATTTAATGCGCTAAAAGGAAAGCAGGCTTACTATAGTTTCGAACAACGCAAGTTGATTTTAGAAGCAATTCGATATGTGGATGAAGTGATTCCGGAGCATACTTGGGAACAAAAGGTGCAAGACGTTCAAAATCATGACGTAGATGTATTTGTGATGGGCGATGACTGGGAAGGTAAATTTGATTTCTTATCAGACTACTGTGAAGTTGTCTATCTGCCAAGAACTGTGGGGATCTCCACTACAAAAATCAAAGAAGACTTAAAAGAAGTTTTGGCTAAATAAAAAGCATGTATATTCCCGTACCTATTCCGTTAAAGGTACGGGCTATTTGTTTTGTATAAAGTAGAATGTGATATACTTTGAAAGAGTCAAGTAAGATTTTGATTGAATCGAGGGGACGTGCATGTTGGCGAAGATCAAATCACATAAATTATTTTTAGTGATTTTTAAAGTAGTATTCACAGTAATTGGCCTTCTGCCTAAAAAGAAAAAGTTAATGATTTTTGAAAGCTTTCACGGCAAGCAATATAGCGACAGTCCGCGGGCGATTTATGAGTATATGAAAAAGCATTATCCCGATTACGAGTTGCTTTGGAGCATTGACAAAAGAAGCACCCCACTTTTCCAAGACTTCAAAGTACCTCATATCCAACGATTTACGCCTGTTTGGTTTTTAATGAAGCCGAGAGCGAAATATTGGATTAATAATGTTAGAACGCCCGGGTGGATGCCTAAACCAAGAGGCACTGTTTATGTCCAAACGTGGCATGGCACACCTTTGAAAAAATTGGGACTTGATATTGAAGAAGTGCATATGCCGGGAACGGAAACAAATACGTATCGCAATAATATTTTAACGGAATCCGCAAATTGGTCTTATTTAGTTTCTCCCAATCAATACTCAACAGAAATATTCAAAAGTGCTTTCGGATATAAAGGTGATATCGTTGAAAGCGGCTATCCAAGAAACGATATTCTTTACAATGCAACACCTGAAAAAGTGAAGGCGGTTAAAAGTAAATTAGAAATTCCTTTAGATAAAAAAGTCGTTTTATATGCACCAACATGGAGAGACGATGATTTTTATGCGAAAGGGCAATATAAATTTAGTTTTCAATTTGATTTGGAAAGAATGAAAGAACAATTTGGCGACGAATTCGTTCTATTAACAAGGATGCATTATTTAGTTGCGGAAAGTTTTGATTTCACAGCGTATGAAGGATTTGTGAAAGATGTATCCGTATATCCGGATATCGCAGAACTCTATTTAATAAGCGATCTGCTCATCACGGATTATTCATCAGTCTTTTTTGATTATGCAAATTTAGAACGTCCTATTATTTTCTATATGTATGACCTAGAAGATTACCGTGATCGACTCAGAGGTTTTTATTTTGACATCGAGCAAGAGGCGCCGGGACCAATTGTAATGGACGAGGCATCACTTTTTAATGCAATTGAACAAGCTTTAAGAAATGGGCATGGGTCAACCGCTGCGTTTCAAGATTTTTATCAACGTTTCTGTTATATTGAAGATGGCCATTCGACTGAGAGGCTTATCAATAAAATTTTAAAAGAATAAAAAGCAAGTGAGGAACATATATGAGATCTTCAATCGTTGTATTGAAAGAACAAATAAAACAATTTCATCTCGTTCGCAGACTTTCTGTTTATGAAATTAAAAGTCAAACGAGTGGAAACTATCTAGGGGCAGCTTGGGAAATCATAAATCCAGCTATCCAAATTATGATTTATTGGTTCGTTTTCGGCTTTGGAATCCGGCAACGTGCACCGATTGGGGATGTTGAATATTTCCAATGGTTATTTGCTGGAATCCTTGTCTGGTTTTTTATTAACCAAGGTGTCATGAAAGCGACACGCTCTATCTATACAAAAATTAGAATGCTGGCGAAGATGAATTTCCCGATGAGCGTCATTCCTAATTATGTCGTCATCTCACAATTTTACCCGCACCTTATTTTGTTGGGGATAGGAATTATTATCTTACAATTTATGGGGTATCCCGTTTCGATTTATTATTTACAATTGCCGCTTTACATGGCAGCGACAATTGCGTTATTATTTAGCATTACACTAATAACTTCAACGCTCGCAACGATTGTGCGCGACGTGCAAATGATGCTGCAAGCGATGATGAGAATGTTGTTATATTTATCGCCGATTTTATGGCCGCCCACATTGTTGCCCGAAAGTTGGCAAACATGGTTGAAGTTAAATCCTTTCTATTACATTGTAGAAGGATATCGAAACACATTGTTGGGACAAGGCTGGTATTTCCTTGAAAATCCAATGTACACACTTTACTTCTGTGGATTAGTAATTGTGTTGTTTATGATAGGTGCTTATTTGCATGTAAAGTTCAGAAGTCAGTTTATCGACTTTCTGTAAGTATGGAAGTGAAAATTTATGTCGAATTCAGTTGAAGTACAAAATGTTTATAAAAAATATAAATTATTCAAAGGTAAGTCGGAGCGCATTCTCGACTTACTTCTTCCGCATAAAGAGTATGGAGAAGCTTTTTACGCATTAAAAGATGTTTCAATAGAAGTTAAAGAAGGGGATATCGTCGGTTTTGTAGGCGTAAACGGGTCAGGAAAGTCAACGCTTGCAAACATTATCGCTGGTATCGTTCCATCGACTTCTGGTTCAGTAAAAACCAATGGCGATGTCGCGTTAATTGCAGTAAACGCAGGGCTTGATAATAAGCTCACAGGCCGTGAAAATATTGAACTTAAACTATTAATGCTCGGCTTTTCTAAAAAAGAAATTTTATTAATGGAAGATGAAATTATTGAGTTTGCGGAACTTGAAAAGTTTATCGACCAGCCAGTAAAGTCCTACTCAAGCGGAATGCGGTCGAGACTTGGATTTTCCATTTCGGTTAGAGTAGATCCAGATATTTTAATTATTGACGAAGCGCTATCCGTTGGGGATAAAGCTTTCGCTGAAAAAAGCTTGGCGAAAATGCACGAGTTTAAAGAGCGTGGGAAGACGATGTTTTTCGTCAGCCACTCGTTATCACAAATGAAGCAGTTTTGTGATAAGGTCTTATGGCTTGAGTATGGTGAAGTAAAAGAATTTGGTGAAGCCGCTACAGTTCTAAAAAACTACGATGATTTTTTGAAGAAATATTCGAAGATGAGTAAAGCGGAGAAAAAGAAGTATCGTGATGAAGCGATGGATAGAAGAAATGTTAAATAAAAAAGCAGGTTCGGAAAAATTCCGAACCTGCTTTTTTATTTCTTTCTAGCTCGTGTTTTTAACACCTCTACCAAAAACACCGGAATCTTCATCATCCGCTTCGCCCGCGTAGGTTGCGTAATAAGGCGGTATAACCATTCAAGGTTATTGTTCGTCCAAAACTTCGGTGCACGTTTGAGGGTCCCAGAAAGGACGTCAAAACTCCCGCCCACCCCTACAAGAACTGCATTTGGAAATTGAGCCCTATAAGTAGCAATCCATTGCTCTTGTAATGGGGCCCCCATTGCAACGAATATAAAATCTGGATTAGTGGCGGCAATCTTATCAGCAGCTTCCTGTCCTTTCGAGGAATACCCATCCATCGTACCGGCCATTTGTAAGCCTGGGTACTGTGAAAAAGCTTTTTCGGCAGCTTTCCCTGCAATTCCCGGTTTAGCCCCGTAGAAGTACACACGCTTCTCAGCAGCGCGTGCATATGCTAATAAATCATGTAATAGCTCATATCCCGGTATTTTTTCCTCTAGTGGCTGTTTTAATAGCTTGGATGCAATGATGACACCAATGCCATCGGGTAAGACATAATCCGCATTTAATACAGCGGCTTGATAGTCCTTCGATTCCTTCGTCAACATAATGATTTCTGGATTTGCCGTTACGATAAATAAATTTCCTGTTGAATCTTTAAAGTGTTCCTCAATTTTATGTAGAAACTTTTCTTTACGTATATTTGAAATTGGAATATTTAATATATTGATTTTTTCAACCATTGCAAAGCTCCTTGATTACGTGTCGTCTATTGTTAGTTATACCACAAAATTGGGTAGATAGCTTTTGTAAAGCAAGTGGTTTGTAATCAAACAGTAATATTTGTCTGAAATGTAAAAACGCGCTCGAAACTTCTTTATTTAAATCAAGAAATTAGCTAATAAAACTTCACAATCTGCTATAATAAAGCAATAATCGTGAAACAAATCGGGCTGGGAATCCGTTATATCTAGTAATTGAATTAAGTGTAAATGGGGTGGGGATGTGGCTAGTAACCGTAAACGTTTACTGTTATCTAGTTTTTTTCTTATCGCTGTAGTCATTATTTTTGTCGTTCTTTATTTTCAGTTTAAGAAACCTAGTGTATTTGAGGCGCAATTAAACCGAGTGCAATTTGCAACAAAATCTTCTAATGATATGTCAGTGGCGATTGTTTTACCTGAAGAGGTTAAAGAAGTTAAAGAAGTTGAAGAAGTCGAGGAAACCGAGGTAGAAGAACCTCCTGCCGAAGAGGAAGAGATTGGCACGATAGTCCAGATTGTCGAGAAATCGGAAGTCCCGATAGCGCCAGAAAAAGACATTGCGATGGCGATCGCGAATGCGAAGATGTATGTGTATACAATCGATACGGACTTGGAGCAAGGGTCTGGCTTTTTATTTAACAATCAGGGGGATATTGTCACGAATGCCCATGTTGCGAAAGATGCGACTTATGTCGTTGTGACGAATAGTGATGGACAGCAATTTACTGGACATGTCGTTGGGATCTCTGACCGTGTCGATATTGCGTTAATTCGCGTTCCTGAGCTGGCGGGGAAAGAGCCGATGGAGATGGAACTGTCAAAAGTTGAATCGGGAAGAAGTGTATTTGCTTTAGGAAGTCCGGAGAATATCGCGAACACTTCATCCGAAGGGAAAATTTTAAGTGTCGGTAAAAGTTTTTTCGATGAGTATGCGTATACGGACTTATATGAAATGGATGCCTTAATTAAAAGAGGATCAAGTGGTGGGCCATTGATTGATGCAGAAACGGAACGGATTTTGGGGATTAATTCAATTATTCTAGAAGATAATCCGAAAATTGGCTATGCAATTCCTATTTATACAGTCATGAATCAGTTAAATGAATGGGCTGCGAACGCGAAGCTTGAAATCGAAGTCGTGGAAGAAGAGTGGAATCATTTGGATGCCGCGTATTTTGATGAAGCATTATTAACAAGCTTTATCGAGAACTATTATGAATTGCTTCCGTACTCATTAAATGATCGTACGTTAACGTATTATCGTAGTTATTTACGACCTGGCAGTCAAGCGGAAGGTGAAGGGATTAAACTCATTAATGAATATGCAGCAGATGAACGGGTATTTGATGCAGTGAAAGCCTCTGTTGAAACGGTAGAAATTGGTGATGATGAGGCGGAGATTATTGCGAATGCGACATTTGTTTATCATAATGAAGTAAGTGATGAAGTATATGAAATTACCCATGAAGCAATGTATACGGTCATCATTGATGAGTATGGAGACTATCAAATTACAAATATCGTTACAAAGTAAAAGCACAGCCGACATTGAAGTCGACTGTGCTTTTTTATAATTATCGTCTATAACTATGGAAATATTTTTTCCAGTAAGCTTCATTTACATTGTTAATACGTACATTTTTTCCAGCTGCGTGAATAAATTGGCCGTTGCCTAAGTAAATCCCAACATGAGAAATACCTGCACGGTATGTCCCAGCGAAGAATACTAAATCTCCAGGTTGCGGATTACTTACTTTTTTAGTTTCTGCGTACTGACCTAGTGTCGTACGAGAAATATTTTTACCAGATTGTCTAAATACATATTGTGTAAATCCGCTGCAGTCGAAACCGCTCAAAGATGCTCCACCGAAACGGTAAGGTGTTCCTAATAGTGCTCTCGCATTGTTAATTAATGAAGATGAAGCTACGCTGTTAGATACCTTCTTAACTGTTGTCTTTTTAGCCGGTGCTTTTTGAGCAGTTGCTTTTGTTAATAATGTACCAGAAATCCATCCAGTTTTGCCGTTTGCGCTAACTTTGTACCAAGTTGTTTTCCCGACTTTTTTCTGTGCAGTCACTTTCACAGTCGCGCCTTTTTTTGCAAGTGTTACAATTTTATGGTTTGTTCCTGCGTTTGCTCGAATGTTTGAATTGTACTTTGTTTTGTATGTTCCGCTTGCTGCAGTTGTTTTAGGTGCAGCGGCTTTCTTTTTAGTAGTTGTTTTCTTAGCTGTCGTTTTTACATTATGTGGTGATAGTAATGTACTTAAAACCCAACCAGATTTACCACTTACGTTTACTTTATACCAAACTTGTTTCCCGACTTTCTTTTGGTGAGTCGCTTTTGCTACAGCGCCTTTTTTGGCTGTAATGATAATCCCGTGTTTAGTACCTGCATCTCTGCGGACGTTTGTGTTGTATTTCATTTTGAAAGTTCCTGTTTTAGCTGTAGCTTTAGTACCGGATACTTTCACAATAGCAGTACGATCATTTGTTGTAGAAACTTCATTTTGACTAGCTTGTCCATTTATTGTGCTTGCATTAACATTCATCGTAGCGCTAGATAATAGCAATGAACCTGCAGCAACAATTGAAAATATAATTTTCCTCAAAATATTCTCCCCTAAAAATGATTTTTTTATATTAAAATACTAAAATGTTAAATTTGACCTATGTATCACTTTAATGGGAATAGAACTAAAACACAACGTTGTTTAGATTACAGATATATTACAGTTGTGTTACAAAGGGGGGAAGGCTGTCTAATTACGCAGAAGTATGAAAGGTTTAATGGGATTGGAATGTCCTCTGAAAGATTCGTAATATCCGCTTCTCGCCGTCGAATGTCCTAGCAAAGTCGAAAGATGTCCTCTTAATCTTCTAATGTCCGCTAAAAGCCTGGGGATTTCCGCTCCCCGCCGTCGAATGTCCGAGCGATGTCGAATGATGTCCTCTCAATCTCCTAATGTCCGCTAAAAGCCTGGTGGTGTCCGCTCTCCGCGGTCGTATGTCCGAGCAAAGTCGAATGATGTCCTCTCAATCATCTAATGTCCACCGAAAGCCTGGTGATGTCCGCTCTCCGCCGTCGTATGTCCGAGTAAATTCGAATGATGTTCTCTCAATCTCTTAATGTCTGCTTAAAGCCTGGGAATATCCGCTCCTCGCCGTCGTATGTGCGAGCAAAGTCGAAAGATGTCCTCTCAATCTCCCACTAGAACCAATAATTTTCCCCCTTGTCGCTGTATGTTGAATTTGGTATTCTGTAGTTAGAATAAACTGAAATTTAGAAAGGGGAAGAGTGTCAATAAAGATTACTAGAGAAAAACCAATACTGATCGATGCATTACCCAGGTTAATTGCTCGTCTGCCTGAAAATTATCCCCGAAAAGATGAGTTAGGTTTGACGCAGCAGCTATACAACATTGAAGCAGGTTTTTCAGGAGAAACAAAAGTCGACCGATACCTCGAATTAATCGAGCTCCCCGAATCGTCGATAGTACTCACAAATGTTCAACTTTCCCTAGCCCCCGGGCATTCATTTCAAATAGATACTTTGATATTGGCAAAGCAATTTATATTAATACTGGAAATTAAAAACATCACAGGTGAACTATATTTTGAAACAGACCCACACCAATTGAGACAAATCAAATTAAATGGTGATGAAGCAATTATGGAATGTCCGATTACACAACTACTGGCCGCGATAGAAAGTTTAAAGGTCTGGTTAGCCAAGAAAGGCTTTAATTATGAAATTTTCGGGCAAATCGTACTGGCAAATCGAAAAGCTGCCGTTAAAGTAGCACCATCCAATGCACCGATTCTTCACTTGAAAAGACTTTCAATTTATTTGCGCGAACAAGCAGAGAAATCGCCTATTTTCACTACGGTTGAATTAAGCAGAATGAAAGAATTAATTGTGCGAAATCAATCAAACTATCAAACGTATCCACTATGCGATTATTTCAAAATCAATCCAAATATACTGAAGAGAGGTCAGCTCTGCTCACGCTGCAACAATTCGATGGACTATCAAAGTCACAAGCAGCGTTATTGTCGTCACTGCAACATGTCAGAGCCAAATAATTACCGCCAATCCATTCAAGATTGGTTCATGCTCATTAGTCCTTCACTTTCAAATCGCCAATGTAAATATTTTTTACAATTAAAAAATAGAGACGATGCTTATTATGCAATAAAATCTATGCAGCTCAATAAAGTAGGGAAGTCCGTAGCAACTAAATACTACTGGCCGAAAGGGAGGCCTTTTAAGATAATAAAATAATTGAATGGGGAAGGGGTGCCGCGGCATCCCTTTTAATTTTGAAGTGAGGGGAGTTCGAGGAATCAATAGGTTTTTGTGAAGTGGAAGGGGAGGCTTTGACAGGTAACTCAATTTACTTTGAACTACGCGATTTCCGTTGTATTTTGCAAGGATGCTCAGTGCAATCATGCAAAATGTTGCTTCGCGCTTGGAAGGTCCTTCGGACCTATGCGGATGTCCGTTCTTCGCGGTCTTATGTCCGAGCAATGTCAAGGTATGTCCTCCCAATTTCTCTATGTCCGTCGAATCTCTTTGTATGTCCGCTATCCGTAGTGTTATGTCCGAGCAATTCCACAAGATGTCCGTGCAATCCTTTTATGTCCTCTGAATCGCTTCATATGTCCGACCCTTACCACGTTATGTCCCCGCAATCCCCGGATGTCCTCTTGAAACTCTAGTTTTGTCCGCCCGCGGCTAAGCTATGTCCGCGCCAAGCCCCATTATGTTCCCTCAATTTTCATATGTCCCCCGAATCCCTCATTATCTCCGCCCAATCCAGCCACACATCCCTCAAAAAAACAAAAAAATCCCCCATCCAGTCAACCAACCGGATGAGGGACTCCCTATCAAGCTCAAAGACCTAAATGCGTTCTCAATTCACCTTGAATCTGATCCAATTCATTATCGTTCATAATGTAATACCAAATGCCATTCATCTTCTGGCCTTGGCCATCTTTAATGTATAGCTGTTCCACATTCCCAGCAGCTTTTCGGTAGTTTTTCTGGACGTCGACCATTTCGTCGAAGGTCATGTTTGTCCGGATGTTGTTGCTGATTGCGCCGAAAATACTCTTGTAGTTTAAAATACTACTTACGGATGCACCTTCACGCAGAACGGCTTCGATAATTTGTTTTTGACGGTCTTGACGGCCGAAGTCACCGCGTGGGTCTTCGTAGCGCATGCGTATAAACGCTAACGCTTCATCACCATTTAGATGAATATTCCCTTTTGGAAATATGTGTTTTCCTTGTTTAAAGTCTAGCGAATTATTGATATTTACACCACCAACTGCATCAACGATATCTTTAAAACTTTCCATATTGACTTGTACGACGTAGTCAATCGGGATATCTAGTAAATTCTCAACTGACTCCATTGCCATTTCGATGCCACCGAATGCGTATGCGTGGTTCAGTTTGTCTTTGAATCCGCGACCGACCATTTCGGTGTATGTGTCACGTGGGATGCTGACCATTTTTGTTGAGTTTGTTTCTGGGTTCACGGTTAATACGATCATCGTATCGGATCGTCCGGAGTCGCCTTCGCGTTCGTCGACCCCTAAGACGAGTACGGAAAACGGATCTGCTTTATCGAAAACAACTGGTACATCACGCTTTCCGGATACATCTCGATCAATCGGCTCGTAAATATCTTTTACTGTTTTTGTGAAGTCCAGATAAACCATCAATACATACGCGGCAATTGCAAGTAGTAGGACGGCTGGTATGCCGACGATCCACGGCCATTTTTTCTTCTTTTTACGATTCATTCTACCCATTTATTCTTCCTCCATCTTTTCAGCGATAAAGTACTCGATTAATGCATTTGCCCAAATATCGGCACCTTCATTATTCGGGGCACCGTCTTCATTGACATAGTCTAGAAATTCGTCAGAATCGAAGTCCGGCCAATCTGCCCAGTGGTTAATGTAAGGAAAGTTATTTTCTTTCGCGAATGCTTGTAAAGAATCGATTTGCGTCGGGTAATACCTTGCGTTATGAACAGGTTGCGGGGGATGTAAGATTAGGACCGCATCCTCTACGGCTGAAACGAGTTGTTCATGAAACTGGAGAATGTGGGCACGTTCATCTTCAATCGTTACGTTGCCATTATTTTTTAACGTAAACGGTTCGAATAAAATTACGTCGTAGCCTTCCGCGAAATCGATTTCTGCATCATTCATAAATTTGTCTGATGTTCCATTATAAGAAATAATTGTCGTTTCGATGGAAGTGCCATAAATTTTCTTAAGGGCATTATCAAGGCGCTCCGCATAGCCTGGATTCCCATCTTCCATGACATTCGATCCAACGAGTAAAAACTTTACCGGTTCACCATCATCGAAGCGATTTAGAAAAACGGCTTGTACGGCTTCATCTTGATGCTTGATCAATGATAGAAGACGTTCACGTTCATCGATTGATTTCGATTTATCGCTATCATCTGACGCAGTCTTTTTATTGTCATTCGATGCTGCCGTCTTAGCAGTGTCTCCATGGAATGAAGACAGTTTCTCTTTCCATTGTAAATAACTGCCGGCTAATAATACGATACAGCCGATTAGTACTATGTAAGCAAATATTGTTTTTTTAGTCATATTCTACTCCTTTATGCTACAATAATGAATAGTTTTTCGTGTATGTAAATAGATTATCTCACAAATTGGACTGAATTCATATGTTTAATTGTGTCGGGATATGTTATACTGTCTCAGTATATAAATTATCGACTATTAAAAGGGGTCTTTATAGATTATGGAAGAAACTATTAGTTTACAAGATTTGTTTAAAACGCTTCGTAAAAGAGCATCTTTAATTTCTTTTATGACAATCATCGCTGTTGCGTTAGCCGGCATTATTAGTTTTTCATTTTTAACTCCAATATATCAAGCGTCTACTCAAATCCTTGTCAATCAAACCAACCAAGAAAACTCATCATTAAATTCTCAAGACATTCAAACGAACTTACAATTAATTAATACATATAACGTCATTATTAAAAGTTCAGCAATCTTAACAAAAGTGATCGATGAACTTGATCTTGATGAATCTGTTGGAAGTTTGAATGGAAAAATTACAGTGAATAGTGCTCAAAACTCACAAGTCGTCACGATCAGTGTACAGGACGAGGATCCGGCACAAGCTGTCCGCATTGCGAATGCAACTGCATCGGTCTTCCAAGCAGAAATTGTCACGCTGATGAATGTAGACAACGTGAATGTGTTGGCACCTGCAGAGATGGCGGAAAAGCCGTCACCGATTAAACCGAACCCGAAACTGAACATGGCGATTGCAGCTGTCATTGGACTCATGTTAGGTGTCGGGATTGCGTTCTTACTTGAATACTTAGATACGACAATGAAAACAGAGCAAGATATAGAAGAAGTACTAGGACTACCTGTATTAGGATTAATCAGTCCAATTCCTGACGAAGATTTGAAAAATGCGACGATGAATATTAAGAATAGAAGAAGGAGGGGGAAGTAAGATGTTTTTTAATAAGAAAAAGAAGCAAGTGATGCAAGCAGTTGCAAGAAAGCTCATTACGAGAGCGAATCCGAAATCGGTTATTTCAGAGCAATTTCGTACGCTGAGAACGAATGTAAATTTCTCTATGCCTGATGAATCCTTACAATCCCTTCTGATTACTTCCGCGTCACCAAGTGAAGGAAAGTCGACGGTCGCAGCGAACACTGCGGTTGTTTTTGCACAAGAAGGAAAGAAAGTATTACTCATCGATGCAGATATGCGTAAACCGACTGTACATTATACGTTTCATATGACAAACACACTTGGGTTATCGAATTTATTAACACGCCAAGCATCCTTAGCCGATGTCACGAAAATGAGTGATATCGATAACTTAGACGTCATTACATGTGGACCCATCCCGCCGAATCCTGCGGAACTTTTGGGTTCTAAAACGATGGATACGATTTTACAGGAAGTCAAACAAACTTATGACATTGTCATTTTTGATGCACCGCCAGTGTTATCTGTGACGGATGCGCAAATTTTAGCGAATAAAGCAGACGGGACAATTCTTGTGTTATATGCGGGGCAAACCGAGAAAGAAAGCATTGTGCGCACGAAAGAAGCACTTGTTGCCTCACAAGGAAAATTGATTGGCGCTGTTTTAAATAACTATATTATGGATAAAGATCATTATTACTATCAATATTATGGGACAGAAGAGTAAAGAGGTGAGAGACCGTTTTACTCTTTTCTGTTGTTGAATAATTAGTAAAGGTGTTGGTTTCATGCTTGACATGCACGCGCATATACTTCCGGGTGTAGACGATGGCCCAGAAACAGTAGCTGAGTCGTTGGCATTACTTGAAAAGGCGGAATCAGAAGGAATTACAGATATCATTGCAACATCACATGCCTATAGTCCGCATTACGATGTTCCTAAACAACAAGTGCTCCAAGGACTTGAACAACTGAAGGCTGAAATGCAAAAAGAGAAGCTCAATCTTCAACTCCAAACGGGGCAAGAAATTCGCATTCACGACAAAGTCGTCGAGCGTATTGAAAGTGGAGAAGCATTGACGTTAGCGAATTCAAAGTATGTATTAATCGAACTCCCTTCTTCTGGAATACCGGCTTACACAGTATCCGTGATTCAAGGGATGTTAAATTTAAATAAAGTACCGATCATCGCACATCCAGAAAGAAACCGGGCTATTGCAGAAAAGCCCAGTCGATTAGGGCGACTTATTACGCACGGGGCACTTGCTCAAATTACATCGGGCAGTTTAGTGGGGCATTTTGGAAAAAACGTTCAACGTTTATCGATGCAACTCGTGGAAGCGAATTTAGTTCATGCGTATGGAACTGACGTACATAATCTTGAAACGCGTCCAGCGTTTTTTGAAGAAGGGTTAGATCAGTTAGATAAACATGGTCATCATGATTTTGCAGATATTTTACTCGAAAATAACGCAAGAATTCTGACGAATGAAGATTTTATCTTATTGGAGCCGCAAGCGATCGAAAAGAAGAAATGGTGGCAATTCATCGGATAGAAGGTGAAAAGTCCCGTTGCAAATCAATACTAAATATGCTTTAATTGGATGTTCTAGTTATAATGTTATACTATAAATATAAGTTTAAGTGAAAGGAGACCTATGATGACAATTAAAAAGAGAATGACCCTGCTGTTTATTGTCGACTCCTTGATCGTCTTATTTTCTATATACTTAGGGTACTTTATCTTGCATCCGGATACGAATATATTGACAAGTAAAACCGTACTCATGAGTGCGATCACGATTCAAGTGGCGCATCATATTCTGGCTTGGTATTACGGGTTGTATCGTAAAGCATGGTCCTATGCTTCGATTGGCGAATTAAAGTCTATCTTTAAAGCTGTGACACTGACGATACTTGTCGTCGCGATTGTTCAATCGATCGTAGTTCAACATGTCTATGTGCGTGCACTTTTCCTCACATGGATGTTACATATTCTACTAATTGGCGGTTCACGGATGTCGTGGCGAATTACACGGGATACAATCCTTCGACGTACTGGTAAAGGAGCGACGAGGACGATGATTGTAGGAGCGGGTGCTGCAGGGACCATGGTTGCTCGTCAGTTACTTGGAAACCATGAATCTACTATGAAGCCAGTCTTGTTTGTAGATGACGATGAGACGAAATCAGGCTTAGAAATTTTCGGCATTAAAGTGTTCGGTGGGATGAAGAACATCCCAGACTTAGTCAAAGACAATGACATCGAAAAAATTGTCATCGCCATTCCTTCATTGGATAAACAAGAGATGGCGAGTTTAACAGAAATTTGTCTTGAAACAGGAGTTCGAACGCAAACCATTCCACGCATTGAAGATTTAATGACGGGGAAAGTATCCGTCAACGATATGCAAGATGTGCGAATCGAAGACTTATTGGGACGTGATGAAGTCCAACTAGACTTAAAAGCAATCGCTGATAAATTGACGAATAAAACGATTCTTGTCACAGGTGCTGGCGGTTCGATTGGTTCTGAAATCTGTCGACAAGTGAGTGAGTTCCGACCAAAGAGACTCATTCTATTAGGACATGGTGAAAGTTCTATCTACAGTATAGACATGGAATTGCGGCAAAAGGTTGCACGAGATATAGAAATACTTCCGATCATCGCAGACATTAAAGATCGAAATCGAATCTTTGACATTGTCAGTGCGGAAAAACCAGATGTAATTTATCATGCGGCTGCGCATAAACATGTACCTTTAATGGAAGCAAATCCGATGGAAGCTGTTAAAAATAATATTTTTGGAACGAAAAATGTTGCGGAAGCTGCGGATATGTTTGGTGTTCCTTATTTTGTACTAGTTTCAACAGATAAAGCAGTCAATCCACCGAATGTAATGGGTGCAACGAAACGTTTTGCGGAAATGATTGTGCAAAACCTGGCGAAAGAAAGCACGACAAAATTTGCTGCGGTACGTTTTGGGAATGTGCTTGGATCGCGTGGTAGTGTGGTGCCTTTGTTTAAGGAGCAAATTGCTAAAGGCGGACCAGTTACGGTGACGGATCCTGAGATGACGAGATATTTCATGACGATCCCAGAAGCTTCAAGACTTGTGATCCAAGCAGGAACACTTGCGGCAGGTGGAGAAGTATTCGTGTTGGATATGGGCGAACCTGTAAGGATTGTTGACCTTGCGAAAAATCTTATTAAACTATCAGGTTATGATGTGGATGAGATTGGGATTAGGTACTCGGGGATTCGTCCTGGGGAGAAGTTGTTTGAGGAACTGTTGAATGAAGATGAGATTCAGAGTGAGGATGTATTTCCGAAGATACATATTGGGAAGGCAGCGCCGATTAGTGAGACTGAGATGGAGTATGTGATTGAGAGGCTTCCGGAGATGAGCAGTGTGGAAGTGAAGGAAACATTGGTTGGGTTGGCTAATCGGAAGGTTATTGAAGGTCAGAAGAAAGTTACTGCAATTTGATAAATATGTTTACTAAATTTGATAGCCGCAATAAAAAAACAAATCATTAGTACAGGTCAGATTATTAAATTAAAGTGAGGGCAATTATAATGACTATAGAATTAAGAAATATACCATTTTCTCCTCCGGATATTACAGATCCGGAGATTGAAGAAGTGATTAGAACTATGAAGTCTGGTTGGATTACAACTGGGCCACGAACAAAAGAATTGGAAAGAAAAATTGCCAAATATATAGGTGTAAATAAGGCTGCTTGCTTAAACTCTGCAACTGCATCAATGGAACTTACACTACGAATTTTAGGAATTGGTCCTGGTGACGAGGTTATCACTTCAGCCTACACCTACACGGCGTCTGCATCAATTATTGAGCATGTTGGAGCAAAAATTATACTCGTTGATACAGCTCCAAATTCTTTTGAAATGGATTATTCAAAACTAGCAGACGCAATTACAGATAAGACAAAGGCAATTATACCTGTAGATATCGCTGGGAAAATGTGTGATTATGATGCTATTTATAAAATAGTAGATAGTAAAAAGAGCTTATTTAAACCTAATAGTGAAATCCAAAGTTTATTCAATAGAGTGATAATTATGGCTGATGCCGCACATGCTTTTGGTGCTGAAAGAAAAGGGAAGCGATGTGGACAAGTTGCAGACTTTACCTGCTTCTCTTTTCATGCAGTGAAAAATTTGACAACGGCAGAAGGTGGTGCTGTTGTATGGCGTAATGACCGAGGCTTAGATGATGAGTGGGTTTATAATCAATTCATGCTGTATAGCCTTCATGGTCAGTCAAAGGATGCTCTAGCTAAAAATCAAAAAGGTGCTTGGGAGTATGATATTGTATATCCAGGCTATAAGTGTAATATGACGGATATCATGGCTAGTATTGGATTGGTTCAGTTAGAAAGATATGAGGAACTATTGAAAAAACGTAAAGAGATTGTTAATACGTATGACAAAGCCTTGCTGCCTTTGGGTATTCAAAGTTTACAGCATTTCGGTGAAGATTTTTCATCTACTGCTCATCTATACCTGGTGAGGATTCCCAACACAAGCGAAGAAAAAAGAAATGAAATTATTCTAAAGATGGCAGATGTAGGGATAGCGTGTAATGTCCATTATATGCCATTACCAATGTTTACAGCTTATAAGAATTTAGGATTCGATATCAAAGATTTTCCTAATGCATTTAATCAATATGAAAATTTAATTACTCTACCTCTGCATACTTTGTTAAGTAATGACGACGTAGAATATGTTATAGAATCTTTTAAGAATATTATTAAGTTAAATTAACATAAAAGAAGGTTGAAATAAAATGGGCTTTAAGATGAATAATATTATTGATGAAGATAAATTATACAAACTTCTTAATGAAAATAATTTTTTACTAAAAACACATTATAATAATGTAACAGATAAAGAAAAATTCATTCTGTCTCAAATAGAAAGTCAGAACTGTAATAAGGGCGGGGTCATTAGATATTTTATTAAAGAGGATGAATTGAAAGGGTACTATAAACTAGAAAAGTTAGATTGGGATTCACAATTATTTAATAGAAATATGTGGAGGCTTGGATTAGTAGTTAATACCAGTATGTTAGAGGATATAGATCATATTAAATCTGTATTCCTTGAAGATTGCTCTAAATATGACATCGAACATATATCATGTCAAGTAGATTCAAATGACTATAATAGTACTTCTGTATTGGAAAAATTAGGATTCATGATTGTTGATTCAATAATAAGGTTCGGTACAGAATTAGATGGAAATTCATTAAATAAAAATGAATTTATAGAAGACGATATTATAATCAGAGAATATAAGACAGGAGATTATCATGAGGTAGTAGAACTCGCAAGTAGTGTTTTTAATTATTATCCAAATAGGTTTCTTAATGATGGACATTTTACCAATGAAGAATGTAGTGAAATGTATATAGAATGGACTAAGAATTCATTAAAAGGTTTCGCGGATATAACAATTGTTTCTGAAAAAGATAAGAAAATTAATGGCTTTTCTACAGTTAAATATAAACCCCTAATATATAACGAAAGACTAACTATTGCCGAAGGACAGTTATCGGGTGTATCAAATGTATTTAGGGGCCAGGGAATAAATACCCAAATGCTGATGAAACGATTGAAAATAGCATCTAGACAAGCTGATTATTACGAGGTTGGTACGCAAGTATATAATATGGCTTCACAAAGAACATTTTATAAATGTGGTTTAAAACCAATTCATTCGTATTTCACTTTTCACCTTTCACCATAATATTGCTTGAACCTATAATAGAATTAATAATTAGACTTTGTACAAAGGTGGTTTGCAAGTGTATAGGTTACGCATAAAAAGATGTTTAGATTTAGTTTGTTCATTCCTACTAATGCCATTTTTTCTTTTACTCTTAATCCCGATATCTATTGCAATCAAAATAGAAGACAGAGGCCCAATATTTTATGGAGGTACAAGAGTGGGGAAAGATGGTAAAGAATTCATTATGTATAAGTTCAGATCGATGACCGTTAATGCTCCGGATATTAGAAATGAAGACGGAAGTACCTATAATTCAAGCATTGATACTAGAGTTACTAGGGTTGGTAGAATATTAAGGGAAACTAGTATAGACGAAGTTCCACAAATAATAAACATGCTGAAAGGTGATATGAGTTTAATAGGTCCAAGACCAGGGCTACCAGACCTGCTTAGTAGTTATAGTCAAGATGAAATTTCCAAATTAAGAGTTAGACCTGGTATTACAGGTTATACCCAGGCTTATTATAGAAACGATATAACTAATAGAGAGAAACGTCTCAAGGATGCTTGGTATGCAAATAACGTTTCCTTATGGTTAGATGTGAAAATTTTATTTATGACAATACTAACTGTATTGAAGCGAAAGGGACTTTATACTAATGATGGTATTAGTAAAGACATTAACCAAAAGTAATATAAATCATAGGAGTTTATTATGAAAAAAATGTTGTTTATAAGTAATATCACCAATAGGATAACAAATTTTTCACTTCCATCTATAGAAGCTAGTCAAACGTTAGGTTATGAATTTCATTTAGCTGCGAATTGCTCAGGTTTCACTGACGATACATCAATGTACAATGTGAAAATTCACCATATAGATCTTGTCAGAAACCCTTTTAGTCTAAAAAATGTTAAGGCATATAAACAAATGCTAGCCCTACTAAAAGAGGAAAATTTCGATTTTATTCATTGTAATACTCCAATTGGTGGGCTTCTGGGGCGACTGTGTGGTAAGAAACAAGGTGTACCCAAAATTATATATACTGCACATGGTTTCCATTTTTATAAAGGAGCACCATTATTAAAAAATATACTATATAAGACTGCTGAAATGTGGTTAGCTCATTATACAGATGCGATAATCACGATTAACCAAGAAGATTTTAAAGCCGCTCAAGAATTCAAGTTACGTGACAATGGTAATGTGTATTATATACCAGGAGTAGGAATAGATAATTTATTAATAAAGGAAGCAAAGTCAAATAGACAAGAAATCTCAAATGAGATTGGGATAAATTCTGATACAGTATTAATAATTTCAGTTGGAGAATTGAACGATAACAAAAATAATAAAGTTATAATTAAGGCTTTAGGAAAGTTACAGAACCCAAACCTTCATTATATTTTGTGTGGTGAAGGTGAAAAAAAAGATGAATTATATAATATTGCAAAGAAATATAATATAGAACAGAATATTCATTTTCTCGGTTATCGTACAGACGTTTACCAATTACTCAATTCAAGCGATATCTTTGTAATGCCATCATATAGAGAAGGACTATCACGCTCAATTATGGAAGCCATGAGTGCGGGGCTTCCTTGTATAGTTTCAAATATCAGAGGTAATGTGGATTTGGTTGAAGAGCATGAGAATGGCTACCTGTGTGAACCTGATGATATTGATTGTTTTGCTAAGGCCATAGATATTCTTGTGACAAATAATGAATTGAGAGAAAGAATGAGTGCTAATAACATGAGAAAAGTTGAAGCATTTAATATTGAGAATGTAAAAAAATGTATTTTAGACACTTACAGCGAGGTTTTAAGTGATATAAAATAAGTCGAATAAGGTTACATTTTCAACGGAGGGTTCAATTTGGTTGAAAAAATAAACTCTAATAACCAAAAAAATAAATCAGAATATATATTGATATTTTTAATAATTATTCTATCAGTATTTTTAAATCAACAAAAGCCTATGTTCGGTTTTAATTTATCGATTTCAGATTTTGCAGCAGTATTATTAATAATACTTTTTACTTATAAAGAAAAAATAGTAATACCTAAAAATATTTTAGCCTTTTTTATATTGTTATCAGTAGCTACATTAATTACTGCTTTTTTTATTTCCCCATATAAATTTAATTATATTCCAGAGCCGAATGAAATATTTAATAGCTACATTAAGCTTATTTCATCGTTTCTATATTTTATTTTGGGCTATAACCTGTTTAAAAATCAAGATATTACTATAGCGTATAAATGGTACTCGTACGGAGCAGTTATGATAGGCTTTATAGGTATAATAATCGTTTTTTTTAATGTTAACATTTTCAGTAGAGATTATTTTTTTGAAGGACCTAGATATATAGGGTTAATGAGTGATCCTAATTATTATGCTGTAATAATGTGTACATCTTTGGTATATTTTTTAAGAAAAAGAAATATAAATAAAATTTTAAAGGCTATCTGTTATGTAATTATATTTTTATCGGTTGCAATATCCGGATCAAAGACAGGTATGATTATATTCATAACCTATACAATGGTTATTTTATTTCAAGCTACAATTTCAACTAAAACAAAGGGGCAATTAATAAAAAACATTACAATACTTTTATTGTTTGTAGGCTCACTACCACTGTTATCAAATTATTTTATGAAAATAATACAGGGAATTGAAACCCAACATCCTATTTTCAAAAGGGTTTTAGTATTGTTTTATGATTTTGGTGCGGCTGTATCGGGAGATGGATCGGGGAGAGATAGAACTTGGTCCAGCGCAATTGACATAATTAAAGAGTCGCCTTTTGGCGTTGGAATAGGATCTTATTTAAATGTAAGAACTAGCTTACACGGTGGTGGTGGACTTGCCCATAATACCTATTTACAGATTATTTCAGAATGGGGGGTTCCACTATCACTAATATTATTTTTATTTTTATTGCATCTGGTGATAAAGCATCTTATCTTAAATAATAAATACCAAGTGGAAAGCGTTGTTGTCAGGGATATTTTATTAATTCTTTTAATAGGATCTATATCTTTATCACTTAATAATGCAAGGATGTTTTGGTTTTTTATTGGAGCGTTAAGTTGTAGTAATATAGGTGAAAAGGATCTGAAATCGCTGCGATATGCTACTGGCGAATCTAAAAAGATATATCATACTAAATGATATTATTGGAGTTTTTAAAAAAGGAGTAATCTATATGGATATTGAAAATACTCAAAAAGAATTATTAAAAATAATTAATGACTTTGACAAAATTTGTTCAAAACACAATATTTGGTATATGTTAGTTGGAGGAAGTGTTTTAGGAGCCGTGCGTCATGAAGGCTTTATACCATGGGATCCGGATATAGATGTGTTTGTTAAAAATAAGGATTTAAAAAAAATAAGATCTATATTGAAAGAAGAGCTTCCACAATATTATAATTATATAGAATGGGATAAAGAGGAAGGATATTCACTTCCCTTCGATAGATTGGGTTATAAGGAAATCCCACATCAAAAATTACATATGGATATTTTTCCTATTATAGGGGCTCCCACAAATAAGGTTGTTAGGAAGATTTTTACAAAGATTTGCTTTTTAACTTATAAGGCTAATCATTGTAAATACGTAGATATAAAATATGCAAATCCTAAAAATATAGGCAGTATTCTTAGATTAAAAAAGATATTGAGATTTATCCCCGGTTTTATTTTCAAAAACACTTTTTATATACTTAGCAACCTTTTTGATTTTAAAAAAGCTAAGTACTACTACACAATTGGAACCGGATACGGTTTTAAAGGTAGTATGCAAAAGGAAATCATTATGGAAACTGAAAAATTTCCTTTCGAAAACCTAATGTTGCCAATCCCCAAATATTGGGATGAATACTTAACTAATATGTATGGAGATTATATGACGCCAGTAAAAGAGGGGTTTAAGAAAGTTTAAAATAATTGAGGGCCGGGAAATCAATACAGAAATTTCATTAAATGAGGTTAAATTTGATGCAAACTGACACTTTTAAAAATAATGCAATATGGAATACAACGGGAAGTCTAACCTATGCATTATCACAATGGTTAATAATAGTTGTAATTGCTAAGATTGGTACCCCGGAAATGGTAGGAGAATATTCTCTTGCACTTGCGATAACAGCGCCTATTACGATGTTTCTCGGTGGGAAATTAAGGTTAATCTATGTAACAGACCACTCGGAATTCAGTTTTGCTGACTATTTAAATTATAAATATTTATCAAGTTTACTCGCTATCCTATTAATAATTATAATTGTAGGATTTACATCTTATAATTATTCTGTTGTAATGATAATTTTATTGATAGGTTTGTTTAAGATTCATCAAGATATAAGTGAATTATTATATGGCGTTTTTCAAAAACAACTAAAAATGAAGTTTATTGGTATTTCAAAAATTATTAAAGCTTTAATGATGATAGTGTTATTTACAATTACTCTTTATTATAGTAACAGCTTAATTCTGGCAGTTTTATCAATTGTTATCGTTTCTCTATTAATACTTTTAATATATGATTTGAAATTTGCGAAAAGGTTCGTTGGTATAAGATTTAAGATAAACTTTATTACAATTAAGGATATTTTACTTCTTAGTTTACCCTTAAGTATTATGACTTTACTTAATTCGTTGGCTACAAACGTACCAAGGTATATAATAGAGATGCGGTTAGATTTGTCGAGTTTAGGTTATTTCTCCGCACTTCTACACTTAATCTTTGCGGGGAATATCTTAATAGATTCATTAAGACAACCAATAATCCCAATCTTGGTTAGGAATTACAGAAATAAAAACAGAAAAAATTTCATTAAAATAATTGCAGGAGTATTACTCCTTTGTTTTATAATATCCTTTATAGGATTAATCACGGCATATATTTTTGGAGAAACATTACTAACAATTGCATATTCAGCCGATTACGCTGAATTTAATGATATGTTTATTATCATGATTTTGGCAAGTGGATTTATATATGGAACACTAATTTTGGATTCCGGAATAAACGCCGCAAGGAAATTTAAAATACAACCATTCATTGGATTGTTATGGCTTGTTAGTTCTATAATAATTTCATTTTATTTTATAACTGCATATGGGTTAATTGGCGCCGCATTGGGATTGCTAATATATTCATTTTTTAAATTCTTGACTTTTTTAGCTTTATTAATTTCAATTCTTGGAAACAAACATTGGGCAGACTTCTAATACTATTTAAATACAAATTCGCCTAAATTTAATTCTTTATATTTAGATTAGGGCGTAGCGGAGGTAATGAATAAATTATGAAAAAAAAATACAAGGTTGGCTATACTACAGGGGTATTTGATCTTTTTCACATTGGTCATTTGAATATTTTGGAAAAGGCAAAGGAACAATGTGAATACTTAATTGTTGGTGTTAGTACGGATGAACTGGTTGAAAGTTATAAAAATAAAACACCAGTTATTCCTTTTGAAGAACGAATGAAAATTGTGGAATCTATTAAATACACTGATCGTGTTGTTCCACAAGTAAGAATGGATAAAATGGATGCTCTAAAAAAATTAAGTTTTGATGTAATGTTTCATGGAGATGATTGGAAGGGATCATTAAAATATAATGAAATTGAACAGGAATTTGCAAAGTTTGGTGTGGATATTGTCTATTTCCCATATACCAAAGGAACCTCATCAACACAGTTAACAGATGTATTAAATAAAATAAAACAACCAATATAAAAATATTAGGAGGTTATTATTTTGAAGATAGCATTTATCTCTGACATTCATGGTAACGCAGTAGCTCTAGAGTCGGTTCTTGAGGACATAGACAAAAAAAATGTTGATAGAATTATTGTTTTAGGCGATATATGTTTTCGGGGACCAGAACCTAAACGATCACTGGATCTAGTACGATCATTGGACACTTATGTAATTAAAGGGAATGCAGATGAGTGGATTTATCGTGGGATTAAGCCTGGAGAAGTTCCTGATAAGGCATTGGATATCATGCGACTAGAGAAAAAATGGGCTTTAAAGCAATTAACAATTGATGATGTTGAGTATCTTGGTGCACTTCCAAAACAAATAACTACTGATTTAACAAATAAGTTGAAAATCCATGCTTTTCACGCCACCCCGGATAGCCTTTTTGAAGTTGTGAAACCAAGTGACTCTGACGAGACACTTATAACAAAGTTAATGTGTCATCAGTCAGCGGATATTTTCCTCTACGGGCATATCCATTTACCATTTGTACGTTTTATTAATGGTAAATGTATAGCCAATTTAGGGAGTGTAGGACTTCCGTTTGATGGAATTAACCAGTCCTCCTATATAATCGTCGAGGGAGAAGGGGATAATTTCAATATAAGCATTCAAAGGGTCAAATATGATGTTGAAAAAGTGATAAAGCAGCTATATGAAAATGAGTATCCCAACTTGGAGTTAATGGAGAATATTATTAAAAAAGGGACACTATAAATTACGTGAAAGTAAAAACAAGAAATCATTTAAATAATAGATTGGTTTTTATTAAAATGAGGTGACCGCGAAAAATGAACATACTAGTGACAGGTGGCACTGGATACATAGGCTCACATACCTGTATAGCCTTATTAGAAGCTGGTCATACAGTGATTATCGCAGATAATTTATGTAATAGTCGATATGCAATCTTAGGTAAATTAAAGAAACTAACAAATAAAGATATTAAGTTTTATCAAATAGATATAAGTGATGAGGAATCGGTGGATACTATTTTTCGTAAAAATAGTATAGATGGTGTTATTCATTTTGCTGGGCTGAAATCGGTCAGCGAGTCAGTAGAAAATCCACTGGTCTACTATTTTAACAATTTAGTTAGTACTATGGTTCTAGCAAAGGCTTGTTTGAAATATAATGTGAAACGGCTTGTCTTTAGTTCATCTGCAACGGTATATGGGGCTAACGAGGTTCCATTTGTAGAAACTATGGACCTTTTGCCAACAACTAATCCATATGGCGAATCGAAAGCTATGAGTGAAAGGTTATTAAGTGATATAGCAAAAGCGAATCCAACATTATCAATTTCTCTTCTTCGTTATTTCAATCCTGTAGGAGCGCATGATAGCGGACTAATTGGAGAAGTTCCTAATGGAGTCCCAAATAATCTAATGCCTTATATAACGCAAGTTGCCAAGGGTAAACTTGATAAATTAAGAGTTTTTGGTAATGACTATCAAACAGTAGATGGTACGGGTGTCAGGGATTACATTCATGTAATGGATCTCGCTGAAGGGCATGTTGCAGCGCTTGACAATCAAACAGAAGGCGTTCATATCTATAATCTTGGTACAGGTCGAGGTACTAGTGTACTAGAATTAGTCAAAGCTTTTGAAAAGGCAAATGGTATTGAAGTACCGTATGAAATAGTAGCCCGAAGACCAGGTGATATTTCTTCTTGCTATGCTGACGTTACAAAAGCAAAAAGAGAATTGAATTGGTCAGTTAAACGTGATATTATTGCAATGTGTCGGGATGCATGGCGATTCGAAAAAAGTTATAATGAAGAAATGTAATTTCGGGTGCATTATCCACACCCTTCTGATATTCTCGCCCTAGGTCCAAAAGGTTTAAGTAGAAATATCAATCGAACAGAAGAAAAATTATTCACCTTGCATTTAGTGAACATATAAGTTTTGCGCTTGAAAAGCTAATAGAAGGTAAAGTAACTACTGGTTATCCGGTAACTGCATTGATTGGTCATGAAGATGTTACTGTCATTACTGATATAATAATATAGCAATTAAAAAGTCATTTAGAGAGAATTTCTTCTTTCTAAATGACTTTTTTTATAAAATAGATTGATTACTAGCTGGATTTATTCCATTATATCCTATCAATTTCAAATAAACCTTATTATTGAGAAAAAATAGCTATCGGATTAGGTCCAAAGGATGTATACTTTATTTAGTTAATAAGTAATGTTAACAATATTCTAAAGGGGGAAGAAAAAATGAATTGCATGGTTTGTGACACACCTTTTAGCGCGGATGATACTGAAATGATAATAAGGGATAGCGATACTCCGATTTGTGATGATTGTGCAGTGGCTACAGTAGAAATCCATGTAAAATACGATGGAGAAAATGACTTGCTTGATTATTTGAAGAAGGTTGTACCGACTAAAGGGGTCTGTGGAAGTTGTGAATCTAGAAAAGTTGACTTACTAAGTATCAAATTTGGAAATCCAATTGAAGGGAATATTCAATGTAAAGATTGTAAGTTGGAAGACGTGGTGGATATTTATTTGGAGATGGTTTGATTAAAATTTAAAAGTTGCTAAATCGTTATATTGAGTGAGAAGTGGGTTTATTGTGTTGGATTGGTATTATTCTTCACTGATGGTTGGTAAGATTTTTTATCGTAAGAAGCAAGTGGAAATCAGAACTCCAAAATAATAATGGGGGATCTATGTATAAAAGAGAAAGTCGACATTAAGTCGACTTTTTCGTTTTCAGAAACTTAAATTGCGTAAGTGGAACATGCAGAGGCGTCTATCTAATTACCGTTTGGGTGCTCTAAATCCTGCGTTCTGTGCTTCCTCAACCGAACAGAACCATCTAGCGGGGTTTGTTGTTCGTTCATAATAAGTACTCCCTGGAACATGGTAAATGCCGCTACTACTTCCTTTGATGTTACATTCACCTGTTTTTTCTGGTTCAGCCTTTTGTACTTGTTTTGGTTGCGTATCTACTTTCTTTACTTGCTGAGTTTCCGTTATAGGCTTACTTTCTACCTTTGGTTTGTTTGTAGTTTCGTGATTGGTTTTTGGTGCAGCAACTATATGATTATCTGTGTTTTTCTTAGTCGTAGAGGTAGTTGTAACTGGTTGGCCGTTAAACCCTTTATCCGAAACATAATCTTCAATCGACCAAATCCCGATCGCCTTTTTCTTCGCAGTATTCTGTGCGGCATTAAAATCATCCAAATACTTTGTATTAGGCGGGTAGACAGCAACTCGTGCAAGACCTTTCTCTAGTAACGTTTGGTTAAAAAGCTTATCACCGATCCACGCATAGGCAAGTATTCTACCATATCTATCGCGCTCTTGGACCCCGACTTCCAATGTAATTTCTTTTCCTTCAAGTTGTTCAGTTGTGAATGCGGATGCTTCTGGTCCGAAAGGTTGGACCCCCATTTGAGGATGCTTTGTTTCCGGGGTATCAACTAAAATAAGTCTTACTCTTTCTTCTTTACCATCTAGATGAACAATGAATGTATCCCCGTCGACAACCCTCGTAACTTTAGTTTTTATGCCTTGTACATCACTCGGAGGTGCGCGTTCGCTTGGAACATCAATCTTGGCTGACGTGGTTAATTGTTTGTTTGCATCAACATAATCACCAACTAACAATTCACGAGAATCCCCGATAATTCCTACGACTGCTTCCGGTTGATTGTCAGCCAACGATACTTTAATTGATTGCTCGCCTGATTTTAATTCTTCAATTGGAATTGCATCCGCAGAAAACTCACCGTTTTTCACTGTGAGATTTTTTTCGATTTCTGCAGATTTATTATTTAAAAGGGTAACTAATAAAATTGTTTCATCAGGCAGATTCGTTTTTCCTGTAATTAGCAATGAATTGTTTTCAATCTTATGATTCACTGTTAATTCAGGTGAGAACTCTTCTTTATGCAGCTGTTCTTCTTTCTGTGATGGATTTTCATTCTCAATAGCAAGTTCATCATTTTGCATGCTGTCGCTTACATCACCAGCGCACCCTGTTAATATAAAACTTAAAGATAAAAATAGAATTAGGAAAGGACGAATGATAGCAGAATCTTTATTAGTCTTATTAATGATCAATTAACTTACTCCTTATGTAGTATTAATGTTATTTCAATTTCACGCCTAAATGGAGCAGGGTCCATACGCTTCTCCATAAAAATCATACTATTTTACTATACTATATTTTGTGGGGAATATCATTTGATTTAGTGTCGGGTACCTATGCAAGACGGTACTCAGACAATACAAAAGACGTATAAAATTAAATTTCAAGTATCTATTATGTTAAATAGACAGTGAAAAATGATTACCGCCAATGAAATGTACCACGAGTGATATCTTTTGTGCCTTCCTTTTTCGTCAAAAAAAGAGAGGTTCATTAACATTCTGAACTATCGGATTAAATTACCGGGTAAGATATGATAGTATAGTTAAAAATAAAAGAATAGTTGCGTTGTAAACGTTTTTTAAACAAGTTGGTTTTTAAATGTTTTCTCTAAAACGAAATGGTCAGTACAGCGAAAGTTAAATTTAATACTAAATTAGTAGAAATAAGTTTTTCACTACAGGAAGGTGGGGCGATTTTATGGATGTCAAAGGAGCTTTACAAATAGGTGATTTGACGAAGGGACAACTTGTAGGAGGGCATACAGGGATTAATCGAGAAATTACCTCTATAGAAGTAATGGAGGTTCCCGAGGTTATTAGTTGGGTGACATCGGGGCTATTAGTAATGACCACTTTTTATTCAATCAAAGACGATCCGGAGAGGCAAGTAGAAATTGTTCAATCCTTGATAGATAAAAAAGCTGCTGGAATTGTTATTAAGCTGGGACGTTTTATCGAAGAAATTCCAAAAAACATGCTAAAAATAGCAGATGAAAATGCATTTCCTATTATTACAATACCCAAAGACATTTCCTATATTAATGTTCTAACCCCTCTATACGAGGCGTTGTACGAAGAAAAACAGCTGGAAGTGGAAAGTGTCCAAAATCCATTTTTTGAATTTGAGACAATGAAATTCAAGTCGCTGTCAGATGCTATCGAGATTATTTATGAAATTGTGAAAAGCCCAGTCTATATCGAAGATACCCAAGGCAGTTTATTATATGTATCCGAAGAGTTCCTTCCAGATGGATGGAGAAAGTCGAGTACATTGTTTTCAGAGCCGGAATATAGTGATTACCAAGAAGTACTTGAAGATTGGCATTCTACATTTACTTTACAAACGTATCAAGTATTCAAAATGCAAGGTTACCGTAATCGTATCGTTGTTCCGCTCCTTTCAAATAAGAATGCATTCGCATTTCTTCATATACTTTACTCTGAAAAAATGGAGAGAAATTTAATTTCTGCACTAGATATGAAAAAATTAAGTGTTAAAATAAGCGAATTATTTATGAACGAACAACTATTCTTGCAGAAAAAAAGAATTGAGGACATAGAGCTACTAGAAGGTTATTTAAACAATGGAAATAGGGGATCAACTAAAAGAGAATTTTTAGTAATCAACATTCAAGCGGATTGGATTGGAAAACCTCACTTTCCATCATTTTATTTAATTGATCAATCCTGTTTAATTCGAAAAAGACTCCATGGACTTGTTGGTGAGATTTCAGGTTGTACAGCTATTATTTTTGAAAAATATCATAACTTTTATGTGCTTTTAATATATGAAAAAGACAGCCATTCAGATATATTAAAGCAGATAAAGGAAAACATTGAGGTCGAAGCTGGTATTAATCCGATGTGGGTTGCTGTGGGTCCTGCTATAAAAGACATTAGTCATTTTGATGATTGCATACGTTCCGTTGATAAAACGATGGAAATTGGACGGAAAATTAGGCCGGAAGAAAGTTTATATACGTATGATAAATTAGGTATCTACGAGATTCTCATCAATTTAACATCGGATACGCTTGTTCAGACATATATCCAAGATGTACTGGGTCCATTGCTAAAGAGTCAGAACAAAGAATTGTTGGTAACCCTAGAAGTTTATTTGCATGAGAACGGAAATGTTTCGAAGGCTTCAGAGAAATTATTCATTCATAGAAGAACACTGACCTATCGAATTCAAAGAATACAAGAATTATTAAATATGAATGTAGACGATGCTGAAAGCCGGTTTATCTTAAGGTTTTGCATGAATATCAGAGGGTTATCCAAGTAGGCGGTATACACCGTCTTTTTTTATTGGGAAAAGTGAGAAATTATTCACGATAATTATTTCTCATTTTTTACATTACGGTAAATAGTCAAAGTATTTATAATCATAAAAAAGAGGTGAGTGTAATGTTGGGAATCATTCGAGTGTTAACGACAGATAATCACGAAGTATTGCAAGAACATGGGAACAGAATGAAGTCTATTTTTCAAGTCGACTCACTAACAAAATGTATACAAGATCAGCCTCACGGTATTTACAACAAGGAGACGGAAGAAATCGCTATACCGAAAATTGTTGCTCTTGCAAAACAAATGGCAGAGGAAGACGGTGTAGATGCAATTACGATTAGTTGTGCAGCTGATCCCGCTTTGGAAGAATCGAGAGTTGCCGTGTCACTTCCCGTATTGGGTGCCGGAGTATGCGGTGCACACGCTGCAAGTATGGTCGGACAACGAGTGGGGATCATTGGAATTACGGAAGAGCCACCGATTAGGATGAAGGAAGAGTTAAGTGAGAAATTTCATTCGTTTTCTTACTCACCGAAAATTCGAAAGACCACAGATTTGTTTTCAACTGATGCGAAGGAAGAGTTATTGAATGTCGTAAACAATGTAATCCAATCAGGCGCAGATGTTATTTTGTTTGCATGTACAGGTTTTTCGACAATTCGTCTAAAAGATTACTTAGTGCAACATATAGATGTTCCAGTGATTGACTTAGTCGAAGCCCAAGCTATTGCTTACCAATTAATCAATGGGGAGAAATTAGGATGAAGAAAAAGACGTTTGACATACCATTTATAGTATTTTCGATTTTTGTTGCGGTATTCGGTGCCATTATTGGGATGCAACTTATCACATCGCTTGGAATTACACCGAATACATCCATTATTGGTGCGTTAATTGCAATGCTAATCGCACGGATTCCAATGCAAATGTTTTACAAATATCGATCTTTAGAAAATCAAAATCTGATACAAACGACAATTTCAGCTGCAACATTCGGTGCTGCTAATAGTTTGCTTATTCCAATCGGACTTCCATTTGTAATGGGGATGCCTGAGCTGATAATTCCTATGCTAATTGGTTCAGGTCTTGCATTGTTAATTGATGTTTTCATTCTTTATAAAGTTTTTGATTCAAAGTTGTTCGGCTCAAATGAGACGTGGCCGCCTGGAGTAGCGACGGCTGAAGCGTTAAAAGCCGGTGACGAAGGGGGCTCGAAGGCTAAGTACTTAGGTCTCGGAATTTTTGGTGGGATAATTGGTTCTCATTTCGGAATCGCGATGTCTGCTTTCGGAGTAGCATTTATCGGAAATATTTGGGCACTTTCGATGTTTGGTATTGGATTACTACTGCGGGGCTATTCTGTTCAATTGTTCGGTGTCGACTTAAACGAATACTATATTCCGCACGGCATGATGATTGGGGCAGGGTCTGTAGCGTTACTGCAGTTTGTCTTTACACTACTGAAGGCAAAAAAAGAGAAATCCAAAGAACTACAGGTTGAAGGACATGAGTATACTCGGACGGATCGTGACGTTAAGAAAGGATTCGGCTTAGGATTCGTTCTTTATATCGGGGCGGCGATGCTACTGGCTGTTTTAGGTGGAATTATCGGAGAGATGTCTGTGCCGATGCTTATCCTATTTGTAGTTTTTGCGGGTTTTGCAGCACTTGCGAGTGAAATTATTGTCGGGATTGCAGCGATGCACTCGGGCTGGTTTCCTGCATTTGCAGTTACCTTAATTGCGCTTTTAATAGGAATGATGCTTGGATTTCCGCCGATTGCTCTTGCGTTACTGACAGGATTCACTGCCGCGACGGGACCTGCGTTTGCAGATTTAGGTTACGACTTTAAGACAGGCGTAATCTTACGAAAAGGTCAGAATACGGCACAGGAACTGTTTGGTCGTAGGCAACAACTTAAAAGCTCATTGATTGGTTTCGGTGTCGCGATTGTGATGGTGTCCCTTTTCCATGACACTTTCTTTGCCCAAGATCTTGTACCTCCAGTTGACCGTGTATACGCAACGACAATTGAGTCAGGACTCGCTGGAAATGTAGGAATGCTTCTCTTCTTGTGGGCGATTCCTGGTGCGATCATCCAATTAATAGGTGGACCATCACGGCAGATGGGGATTTTATTCGCAACCGGTTTGTTAATTATCAATCCAATTGCCGGTTGGGCGGTAGTTGCGGGTATTTTAATACGGATTATCATCCTGAAAGTAAAAGGACCAGAAGCGGAAGGCGCTATGTATACAACCGCCGCTGGATTTATAGCTGGGGATGCAATCTATAGCTTTTTCACTTCATTATGGAAAGCAAAGTAAAGTAACGGAGGGTATTACATGACTAGGAAAATATTGACTAGAAGAGATGCGAAAAATGCAGTTTATGGAGGCTGTATATTAGGCGGTGGGGGTGGAGGTTGGATTAACGACGGGCTCGAAAAAACTAAGCTTGCGTTTAAAATAGGTTCGCCCGAACTAATTACAGTTGATGAATTGCAAGACTCTGATTATGTAGCATGCGTATCTTTGGTAGGAGCTCCTTCCGCAAAGGAATTATATATTGATTCCGAGCAGCTTATTGCGACTGTGGAAAGGATGCAAAAGGAATTTGAAAAACCGATTAAGGCCTTGATGACGAATGAAAATGGTGCGGCCACAACAATCAATGGGTGGCTTCAAGCAGCTGCTACGGGACTCCCGTTCTTGGATGCACCATGTAATGGAAGAGCCCATCCGACTGGCTCCATGGGCTCTTTGAATTTATCGGAAGTTGAGGATTATGTATCTATTCAAGCTTTTGCCGGGGGGAAAGGATTGAAAAAAGTTGAAGGCGTTGTGTCTTCTACTCTTGATCTTTCTTCAAGCGCCGTCCGTGCGGTTTCAATTCAAGCGGGAGGCATGGTTGGTGTTTGCAGAAACCCTGTGGATATCGGTTATGTGAAAGAACATGCGGCTGTCGGCGGAATTACACAAGCGATTGAGTTAGGAGAAGTGTTCTTTTCTGTACCGGAAGGCCCCGAACGTATTGAAGCTGTTGCTTCTTATTTAAAGGGAAGGGTTATCCATTCCGGAACAGTTAGCAATTTTAAATTGGAGGAAACAGGCGGATTTGACGTAGGAATCGTACAAGTGGACGATTTGGAACTTACCTTTTGGAATGAATACATGACCGCTGAAATGAATGGAGAAAGAAAAGGAACGTTTCCTGATCTAATTATGACTTTTGATGCTGAAACAGGTATGCCGCTTGTTAGTGCGGAAATCAAAGAGGGTATAAAGATTGCGGTGATTTCTGTACCGAAAGAAAATTTGAAACTAAGTTCTACAATGTTTAATGAAAAGTTATTACGTGCAATTGAACCTATTATACAAAAAACTATTGTCTGAAGGGAATGTCGAAAAATTGTCTTTAAAATACACGATGGAGATAATGGAACTACTAGATGATGCAAATGCAAATGGTGAAATGGTTATTCAATTGTTCGAAGGGTTCGAGCATTGTGAAGCAACTTATGAAACGGTAGAAGGACATAGTGGATCAACGGATTTCGTAAAAATTATTATTAAGGGAACAAATGGGAAACTAAGCGGAGGCAATGCTCCTTCGCTTGGAATTGTTGGCAGATTGGGCGGTTTGGGCGCACGCCCGAATCGAATCGGATTTGTTTCAGATGGTGATGGTGCTGCAGCTGCAGTGACAATTGCCTTGAAAATGGCGAATATGTCGATAAAAGGTGACAGGTTACCGGGAGATGTTTATGTGACAACCCATATATGTCCATCTGCGCCAACGCAGCCACATGAGCCCGTTGATTTTATGGGGTCACCCGTTGATATTTTAACGATGAATCAATACGAAGTCGTTCAGGAAATGGATGCTGTACTTTCAATAGACACGACAAAAGGAAATCGTGTAATCAATCATCGTGGAATTGCTCTCTCTCCGACAGTTAAATCTGGTTATGTTCTAAAATTCTGTGATGATCTACTGCGTATTATGGAAATGACGACAGGTGACTTGCCGGTTACATTTGCAGTTACGACACAAGATATAACACCATATGGTAATGATATTTATCATATTAACAGTATTCTTCAGCCAGCTGTCGCGACAGATGCACCTGTTGTTGGTGTTGCGATTACGGCAAAAACGGCAGTGCCAGGATGTGGGACTGGAGCAAGTCATGAGGTTGACATAGCACAAGCGGTTCGCTTCTGTATTGAAGTAGCAAAAGAATACACGCAAAATCAATTCGAATTTTACGATGTAGCAGAATTTAAGCGTTTGGAAAAATTGTATGGCTCAATGAAGCACTTACAAACATTGGGAAATGAGCAGTAATGCCAGCTGGTATAGTTGGTGTATTGACGATCGGACAGTCTCCACGTACGGATGTTACACCGTCGATTTCCGCAATAGTTGGACCTGATGTAACCATCGTAGAACGTGGGGGATTGGACAGTTTGACGGAGGAAAATCTTCAGTTGATTGCCCCGGATGCATCAGATACGACGTATATATCGAGGTTAAGAAATGGAAAGTCGGTAAGGATTGGCAAGAAAAAGCTTCTTCCATATTTGCAAAACGAGTTGTCTCAGCTTGAAAAGGAGACGGATATTGTACTAATGCTTTGCACGGGGGACTTTCCTATGCTGGAAACGACGAAGCCAATTATTTATCCTGATAGGGTTTTAAATCATACAGTGAGTGCAATCCTTGCATCGGGATCACTAGGGCTTATTATTCCTCTGGTGGAGCAACGGGAACAACTTGAGAAAAAGTGGGAACAATCGAATTTGCAACTTTTGGTTGAAGTTGCTTCGCCATACGAGAAAAGTGACGTTGCGGGGGCTGCACATGCCTTAAAAGAACAAGGTGCCGATATAATTGTTTTGGATTGTATGGGATACGATGAACGTCATAAAACGGAAGCGGTAAGGGTGAGTGGATTGCCTGTTTTACTACCTCGGACGCTAGTTGCCCGTATTATATCTGAATATATTTCTTCATAGATCCGGGAAACCGGGTCTGTTTTTGAATTGAGGGTAGTTTAATGCCGATTGTTGCTTTATTTAGTTTAAGCTTATTACAGGGTTCGACTTTTAATTTTTGGGGAAATAGGTCAACTAATATCGAAAAAGGTACCACATTTAACAGCAAATTCCGCTGCTTGATGATTCTTTAGAGATTGGTACAATCATTGCATTAGTTTTGTATTACTAAGTGTTTATTTATCGAAAGGAAAGGGTGGAGAAAAATTGAAAGACTTTCAACAAATAGTAGCATCATTAATGGTGAATAACTTTTCTGTCGATAAAACCGTCAATATCCTCGTTGTCGCAGATGTCAGCACTGAAAAACTAGGCAGGAAATTCGGAGATGCGTTGGCGCAAAACGGATGGCGAGTAAGTACACACATAATGGAAGATAGAGCGAAATCGGGTGAAGAACCACCGGCAGAAACGGCGGGGGAAATGTTGAATTATGACCTCGTATTTTGTTTGACGAAACACTCGCTGACACATACTGTCGCGCGAAAAAGTGCCAACGCTAAAGGGATCAGCGTAATTACCATGCCAGGGATTACCGAGGATATGTTCCTAAACGGTGCGATGGCTGCCGATTATAGCATTGTGGAAAAAGAAACGCATAAAATGACTGCCAAACTTACGGAGGCGAAAGAAATTACGGTCCACACAGGCGGTAGGCATGAATTGATTATTCCCGTCGAAGGTAGGGATGGTGTTCCAAGTACGGGTGTATTCCGGACAAAGGCGGCATCTGGAAACTTGCCGTCAGGTGAAGCATATATTGCACCAGTTGAAGGAGCAGCTGAAGGAACAATTGAAATAAACGGTTCCATTGCGGGAATTGGTTTGTTAGAGGAACCAGTCATGTTAACGATTGAAAACGGTCGGTTAGTGACAGCTAGTGGAAAAGACGGGGAGAAGTTGCTAGGACTCCTAGGTGAAGGCGACGGAAGATTCCTGTGCGAACTTGGAATTGGTACAAATCACGCTGCCCGTTTAACAGGTAATATACTGGAGGATGAAAAAGCCTATAATACGATTCATGTAGCGTTCGGTTCTAATCACACATTTGGTGGCATGATCAAAACAAATGTGCATATCGATTGTGTAACGAAGAATCCATTAGTGGAATTGGATTGACTCAAATATTAAAATTCATTTAGGTTTGGATGAATTTCTTTTGTGTATTTATTCGTACAGTTGAATTATCGTAGTTGGTTCACGCATAGGGACCTTTTTCGTAATACACCCACATTATGGTAAAATAGAAGAAAACTGAATTTAGGTGAGAAATATGAACCAATGTGAGTGGTGCGGGACTGGTGAGGCGAAAATTCATTTAACTGGCGAGACAAGCAGTAACGTTTGTAATCATTGTTACAATGCTCTGATGTCGGAGGAATTAGGCATAGAGGTTGAGCAGTTGATGGAATCTTTTACGATGAAGGATGATGAGGGCAATCTCCGAACCTTCCATGTGGAAATGCGAATCCAGCCGATTGGGATCTGCCTAGAAGCCAAGGAAAATAAAGGTCTTGGCTATCAATTTGCGATTCATGGTGAACTAGATGATAGCCAAAGTGACCTGTTGAAGCGGCTTATAGAAAAGGTGAGAAACGGCATCCAGGAGAAGCAGATAGAAACGGGTACTTTTCAGAATGGACAAGTATTCCATTCGATGATTCATGATCAAGTAGTCGGTCGTGTTGAATTTGATGAAGCTTCTGATGGGCTACCACTTGTTATAATCGATGGAAAGCCATATACGTGGGAAGAAGTTGGTAAGATGCTGATGACGTATGAAGGTTTTCAGTTTAAGCTGAAGATGTATGATATGACGGATGATGTTGATTGAATTTGGTTAGAACAAGAGCTATCGAGAATGCAAGGAATGCACTCGATAGCTCTTTTCATTTGTTGTCTATGCTTTTTTTAACTCAATTAATGCAGGATAAACTTTTTCAGCTGCGTTTAAAAACAGGCCGATGTAGTTTATGACAGCTTGAGGATTAAAATGATCCTCTATATTGTATGAGTATTGAGCTGCAACATGTCCATCAAAATCAATAAATTTAATATATCTGAACTTCTCGTTGAATTCATTGAGCAGGCTGTGAAGTTCTGCTTTTTTTGCTGGATTGTTGATTTGAACGATGTTAAAGATATTGATGTCAACGATGGATTCGCTGTTTGTGAAAAAAACTGCAACGACTACGTCATTTCCATAATCGAGTGTTTGTCGAACACGAAAGTACACGCCATCCTCATCTTGAGTTCGTTCCATTAAAATGTCATCTTCCATTAATTTCTTTGAAAATATTTCAGAATTTATCATAGAAAATATTCCTCCTCATTTATGTATAGGTTCTATTGTACATAGTGTACATTTTGTAATTGTAGCATGGTTTAGTGTAAATCACGAAGGAGAACTAGCGGATATTCTCTTTAAAAATTAACCCACCACAGTTATTCCTCCTCAACCACTTGTTTATACGTAAGACACTATAAACAATACGATACAATTGCATGCGCTAAAATAGAAATTCATCCTGGATGAATTTGTTTTGTGTATGTATTCGTAAAGCTGATTGCCATAGTTGGTTTTGCATATTTGACATTATACCCCCACAGGTATATAATTGGTTGCGTAAGGAAATAGTTTGTGTGAAACAAGCAGAGTAGGAAGGATATTAAAAGGGGTTGACCTCTCTTTTTTTGACTACTAATATACCCATGGGGGTAGTCTTGTTTTTAGGTTGAAATAATTAAAGATTTTAGGAGAGTGAATAATTGATGAGAGCAGCAGTTTGGCATCATGCAAATGATATACGAGTTGAAGAAAAAGAAGTGAAAGACGTTGGCGTGAGTGATGTATTGGTGCGGGTTGCGTGGACCGGTATTTGTGGAAGCGACTTGCATGAATATGAAGAAGGACCGGTCCTCATCCCTTCAAATGGTCCTGATCCTTTGACGAATCAAGAAGCACCCTTAACGCTTGGACATGAGTTTTCAGGTGTAGTTGAAGCAGTTGGTTCAGATGTGACTGGGGTTAAAGCAGGGGATCGGGTTGCAATCAACCCATTAATCACATACGGTAAAAAACCATCCGCATATGACATTTACGATGGATTTACATTTGTAGGCCTCGGTTCAGACGGTGGGTTTGCGGACTACGCAGTCGTAAATGAAAAGAATGTTTACAAGCTGCCGGAAGGTATGTCGCTGGAAGAAGGTGCACTTGTTGAACCAACGGCTGTAGCAGTTCAAGCAATAAAAGAAGGCGGCTTGCAATCGGGACAAACAGTGGCGATTTTTGGCGCAGGACCAATTGGACTCGTTACAATTGCTGCTGCGAAGGCGCAAGGAGCTTCGAAAATCGTTGTATTTGATTTGTCAGAAGAGCGCCTAGAAAAAGCAAAAGCAATCGGTGCAACTCATATTATTAATTCAGGAAAAGTAGATCCGTTAGAAGCTGCAAAAGAGATCGAACCTGAAGGCTATGACGTTGCATTTGAAGTAGCAGGGGTAGAAATCACGTTAAATCAAGCAATTAAAATTACAAAATCACGCGGAACAGTCGTTATCGTATCGATTTTTCCGAAGACGGTTTCTTTCGATCCTATGGACTTAACCACTACCGGAGTTAAAATTACATCGACGCTGGCGTATGAACGTGAAGTGTTTCAGAAAACGATTGACCTAATGGCTTCTGGCGATATAGATGTAAAAGAAATTATAACAAGCCGAATCGAATTGGAAGACATTATTGAAAAAGGGTTTAAAGCGTTAACAAGCGATAAGTCGCAAGCAAAAATACTTGTGAAATTAAGCGGTGAACAATAAGCGGTAAACAATTACAATGGGTGACTAGGGTACCAGGTTCCGACACAATTTTTAAATCGTGTTGGAACCTGGTATTTTTATGGTGCCAGTCACTCACTCAATTCGGACACTATTCTGAAACATGTGGAACTTGGTGCCAGTCACCCACACAATTTGGACGCTATTCTGATAAATCTAAACCATATCCCCCCATTAACTTCCTCAATTTAACAATCACGCGCTCTCTTCTTTTTTTAATTGCCGCCACGGTAACGTTTGCTCGTTCCGCGCATTCTGCTTGCGTCAGTCTCTCGACAAAAATCCACTGGATAATCTCTTTCTCATTTTTCTTTAATTGTTCAAGTGCCTCGCCAAGTTTGTCTGACCTTCCATTGAATAGAGTAAGTCCTACTTCTTGATCAATTAATCCAACTAAAAAAGCATCCTCTGCTTGCATCATATTTTCTTCAAACTGGTTTTCTCGTGTTAACAAATCAAGCATTGCGCCGCGTATACTTCTTGCTGCATAACCCGCAAAGTTTCCTTTACCTTCTTCAAAGCGTGTCCAGGCTTGCCATAAAGCAACTCGTCCAACTTGTATAAAATGTTCTTGATTACGGTAAATATTTAACTTGCGAATTGTAGCGTAAATCATCGGTTCAAATTGCGTTAATACTTTTTCAAAATCTGTCAATTCATGGCCCTTCTGATCGTGCACGATACGTTTTATTCCCGGGTACACTTATCGTAGGAGAATTAACTTGAAGGAGCGAACGACTATTTTTGAACTATCCACGGGCGGTAAGTGATGAATGGTAACGCCATAAGTGATAAATGGCAGGGGGATACGTTAAGAATGAGTATATTTAATGAGATAAACATGAAACTCGAAACTAAATCACTTAATTTAAGTAGATATTAGTTCGAAAGTGTTAGACTTATCGGAATAAACAGGTATAATAAGAGGTACAAGGAGGGAGGGGGTTTTATCAAACAGTGACTTATTGGCTACTTTTCGAGAAATAACCTATGGACAATTCGGGGAAGAGGTCCTGACAAAGGCATCTAGAAATGGGATGCAGTGCTGAAATAAGGGGGGGATTTTAAGTCGCAAGGTGTCCGACGGATTCGAACGAGAGTCGGGAAATAAGCTATACATATTGGATGGAAGTGCCGCACTTTCATCAGCCATGAGTCATTTGAAATCAGAGAAGGAAGCGTATGAAGTTTCTAATAGATCATGATGCATGACAAGTGCAATCATACATAGATGATCTTTCCGATTATTCAGTTGCGATTCAAATCTACTTGGATTTGGGACAGATAGTGGGGGACACAACCAAGTAGGAGTATTCCAACATAGACTTAGTGTACTTCTGTTGATAAAAGATAGTAAGGATACATACAAAAGGGGGAAACAATGTGGAGATTTTGAGTGAATTTGTATTGAGGTACGAAACGATTTTATTTCATCCTCAGTACGATGAGTTTGGAAATTTAATGACAGTGGTTATCGGAAATCAGGAGCCACTTTTGGTAGACATGCCACCTTCAAAGTTAATTAATTATAATTTGAACTACTATGGTTCTAGCTTAGAAGGGGCTAATGCTGGCGCTAAAGCGGTTCTAGGAAAAATCAAAAGATGTCCAATTGTCGTAAACGAAACACTCGGAATCTATTGGTTCCCCACTAAGTCGCCTAACAAGGAAGACTGCGTATGGATTGCCTTACATCATGTTAAAGAATATACAGGATTGGAAAAAGGGAAGACGATGGTGGTATTTACCAATGGCCGTTCAATTGTTTTTGACATAAGTATTTATTCATTCAATCAAAGAGTGCAGCGAGCGTATGAGTTAAAAGGGAAAATTGAAAGCAGAACGAAAGCGTTAGAATACCTAACTGTTGATCAGCAACAGCTTCTTTATTTGAATGAAAAGAGAAGAGAATATGCATTTGAAATGAATTCTGTGAATCTAGGTAAGCGTATGGAATTTAATATGAGGGTTTAAAATCTGTATTGTTGACTAGCACCTTGGTGCTCCTTCACTCTTTTTTCAATGGTTAGTTACACCTATTATGCAGGCTATGAATGAATCTTTAGACAATACCGTAATGATTCTAATTATTCATGCAAATCAATCTTCAATCATCTATACTAAAGATGATAAAGATGAATAGGGGGCATGAAACATTGGTGAAAAAGAAAAGGTTTATCGTTCCATTGGTTTTATCGTCTGCGTTATTGGTCGGTTCTACCTCAGTAAGTAGTGTATTTGCACAGCCGGTTGATTCTACTGAACTTAGTAGTGTACAAGCTTCTAAGAAGTGGAACGAGCGGGCAAGCGTTCCTGTTTTTGTGAAGGAGCGACATGCGGAGAAATTCTCTTCTAGCAACTCTTCTAATGCACTTAATTATTTAAAGAAGAACCAGGGGAAAACTGGAATTAAAAATCCAGATAAAAAGCTAAAAGTAAAAAAGACGGAAAAAGATGATCTGGGTATGACGCACGTACGTTTTAATCAGTCAATTAATGGCGTAAACGTGGAAGGATCCGAAGTCATTGTTCATTTCAATGAGGATCATGAAGTCGTAGCTGTCAACGGAAGAGTGAATGAGACCATTGACGATGAGGCCGTGGATACAACTGCCGCGATAAGCAGTGATGCTGCAGTTAAGAAAGCGCTGTCATCTGTTAACGCCCCGCAAGAGCTGACTTATGAGCCGACGACTGAGCTAGTTGTTTACCCTTTTGAAGATGAAAACCATACGGCTTATAAGGTGAATGTGAACTTTATGGGGGACGAGCCTGGTAACTGGTTTGTCTTTGTCGATGCAAAAAGTGGAGAAGTGATTGATCAGTATAATGGCATCATGCATGCAGATGAAATGAAAACACAAAATGGGGTTGGAATAGGCGTACATGGCGATCAACGGAAATTGCATATTAGCCAAGTGAAGGAACCGAAATCTGGCACTCAGTTTGCCTTAGCAGATTATGCGCATGAGGATCTTAAAGGGATATTCACATATGATTCCAAAAACGATACGGATACCCGGAATGATACGCTCTATATGGGGAATTCCGCTTCATTCAAAAGTGATTATGACCGAGCTGCTGTCGATGCACACTATAATTCTGAAAAAGTATATGAATACTTTCTAAATGAACATGGCCGAAATTCACTTGATGATGAGGGGATGGAAATTACTTCCTACGTCCACTATGGTAACAATTATAATAATGCCTTCTGGAATGGACGTTGGATGACGTATGGTGATGGTGACGGAGAGTTCTTTATTTCACTTTCAGCTGCGCTTGACGTTACGGCTCATGAAATGACGCATGGGATTATCTCCCACACAGCCAATTTAGTATACCGGGACCAGCCTGGTGCATTAAATGAATCATTCGCTGACGTCTTTGGCGCAATCATTGATGAGAAAGATTGGGAAATCGGCGAGGACATTATGGCACCAGCAGCAATTGCGGAAGGTAACTGGAGACTACGCAGTTTGAGCGATCCAAATAGTGTTGTCGTGACTAATCCACAAAGAGCAGCTTATGGTAGTGGGGTTTATCCAGCCCATATGGATGAATATTATCATATGCCACGTAACGTAGATAACGGCGGTGTCCATGTGAACTCTTCTATCCCGAACCATGCTGCATACCTGATCGGGCAAGAAATTGGAAGAGAGAAATTAGGACAAATTTATTACCGCGCATTAACGGTTTACTTAACACCATATTCTGAGTTTAGTGATGCGCGTCAGGCAATCGTGCAGTCTGCAATTGATATTTATGGTGAGGGTAGCGCGGAAGAGGCTGCAGTTCATGCAGGGTTTGATGCGGTGGGGATTTATTGAGGTTGAAGAGTGGAAGGTTAATAGTGGGGGTGTTTTTCGAAGGCATGGATATTTTTTGTCTGTGCCTTTTTTGTGATGAGGGTAGTCGTATCTTGTATATCATATAATGCTCAGAGTTAGTTGTTAAGGTTGGAGTACGTTAAAAATTGGGTACCTATTATGAAAAGTAGATAGAGAATAACGCAAATAACCATTGTTTTCAGGGTATAGAGAAGTAACAATCATAGAACTTCCAAACCCTCACCACTATAAAAGAGGAGCTGAAATCAATGGTTATATAGTCATTAAATAAGTGTAGGGTACCTGTACTAGACACCATTCAGACAATACACTAAAATTGCATGAACAAATATAGAATTCATCTAGGTTAATATTTGGATGAAAATCTGGTTTACTACTGCAAATTGTTCATTGCTATTTGGTTCTTGCGCTTATACTCACTTGGATGTTGAAGTAAGATAATCCGGCGACCCATGAATTAGAATATTATTATACCAATTTGTGTAATTAAATAATTCAATCTTCGCTAAAAACTTTATTTACAATGTTTTTATATCTATTCATTTATTACTCATTACTGACGTAAGGAGTCTCTATTATTTTTATTTTGTCCTTGTAAGATTCAATAGTTTTATTTAGATTTAGTATATTAGTATCTTGTTCAATATAATGATAGTAGTACCTAGAAATTTCAAATAGGGTTAGTATCTCTTTTGCTTCTTTAATAAAGTAGTCGTTTCTTTCTGGTACTATTCGTGGTAAGTAATGGACAAATAATTTAAAAATAGATAGACTAGGTAAATTATTGTAGATGTTCTTACCGTTTATTATTGCTTTAAGGACGTCTTTTGCTGAATATTTAACAGCAGCATTGAACAATGTAAAAAATTCTTCATCCGATATATTCTTCTCCACACAGTTATCATGCAATGTCTCAAGGTTAATGGTTCCGATTGGGAACTTCATAAAGCATTGAGATTGAAGTAAGTCTTTTAGTATATCTAAGCTTGATATTATTGATTTTTTTGAAATGCTTTCCCCAATCGTTCTGTATCTTTTATATTCCTCCCAGAAGAATAGTGATTCTTCTGCAAGATACAATAATTCATCATTTGTTGGATTTTGTATATCTTCAAATAATATGTCGAAACGATCTATGATTCTTTTAAGATTGTTCCAAATTAATTGCGGCAACTGCTCCTTGCGAATAATTCCATCTGCTTCAGGTAAAGCAACATTAGTACGTATAATACTGTCATTGTTTGAAAAAGACTTACTTTTACTATCAAAAAAAGATAGCATAGCAATATAAAACATCATATTTTCATTTACATTTTTCATTTTTTGCAAGTGAGTATCATTTAAGTCTCTAGAGTCTAGGGGAAAACCGCGTTCTAGTATAAAGCTTTTGTGATTTTCCTTCCAATCACTGTGAATAATTGTGTTCCTTAAATATTTTATTGCAAGATAATCATTTAATATTTCTTTATCCGCATTTATGCCATTTTTTATAAAGGCTTCGTAAAGATTATTAATCTTTGAAAAGTTACTTTTATTCTTGTCAAAGAATCCACTTAGAATGTTATTGTCAATGTATTTAGACCATTGCTTAATCATAGATTCAATATTACCTATAATGAACACACAGTAAATTCTACTAAAAGATGCAGAGAATAGGTGGTGGGTTGTCTCCTTGAAAGGATGAGTCAACATCGCCTCTCTCATGTCATATAAATACAGGATATCATCAGAATATGTTTCTATAAATTCTTTGGGCTTCATAGAGCTACTCCTTTACTTAGTTAATTCACTAATTTTATTGTTTAGTTAGTGTAATCTAATGATGAATCTAAATTTTATACTTCGGATTATATCCTTAACCACCTCCACATCCTAATTTACTTTCTTCTATGGCATGCACTTATATTTTTATGAAACGATTTTCAAGCACCACAAGAATAAAGTAATCAGGGAGTCAGTAGGATAATTATACCATATTACCAGAAGGTTTTGGAAATAGACTACATTCATTTCGAAACTAAAAGAAAAAACTGGATCAGTACCGGTTCATCCTTCATCTCAATAACAATCAATTCGTGCAGTAGAACACATTTATTGTCAGACACTATTCAGACAGTACGCTAGCGCGACACGTTTCGCTATAAATGCCTACGGCATGAAATGCGAGATTTCTTGAACCAAAAGAAATATAACTAATTAACTGTAGTTCGGAATGAAAGCCGTCATGTTGAGCCGAAACGAACTGTCTAATACTCCTGCGTGCGACTAAGAAATATAGTTCTGAATCGTACGAAGCCAGGTGAAGTCGACTGAATATAACCTAAATCAAGCCACTATAATGACAAGGATATAGATAGGTCGGGATGCTATAAAATATCAATGGTGAGAATGTTCTATAAGAACTGACAAAGTTGTGGATTAAAGGGTCTAGATTGTCACTACACGCGAAAGATGTAGCCCACTCCGTGGGGTGAAGTACCGAAAAGTAAGACTGGCGTTATGAAATTCGGAATAGGTAACGATGAATCTATAACTTCACAGGCTCAGAGCAACCACCTAAAGATATATGCACAGCTAGGTTAATTGGAACGTGGAAAGCAAGAAACGACCACAAAAACGACTATAATCGGGTCGATGTTTATAAGGTTAAAAACCAACCGAAATGACTTTATTCTTGTGAGAGTAGGGGCACAGTATTTATGAAACAGTGATAATAAACTGCGGAGAGATAGCCCCAAGTCTTAATTCTCGAAAATAATTACAACTTAAATGCAACTCACAAGGTCGTGTAGGATGATGGGACTTTTCGAAAGGAAAGGGAAGCAATCCATCGGTGAGTACACAATTACGTCATAATGAATACTACAATATGCAAACCAAGTTGGATGAACTCTATGAAAGAAGTAAGAATAACGGGCTAGAGGGATACGACTTATATGGAAAAATTACTGAAAAACATAACATCTTACTTGCGTATAGGAACATTAAAAGCAATACCGGTTCCAAAACTGCTGGTGTTGACGGAAAAACGATAGCTGATTTCAAGATAGAGTCTGAAGATAGTTTAGTCAACGAAATCGTGAACTGCCTAGACAACTATGAACCAAATGGTGTGAGGAGAGTCGAGATACCAAAACCGAATGGTAAAACAAGACCTCTGGGAATTCCGACGATGCGCGACAGGCTGATACAACAAATGTTTAAGCAAATCCTAGAGCCTATCTGCGAAGCGAAATTCTACAATCATTCTTATGGCTTTAGACCAAATAGAGCTACAAAACATGCAATGGCTCGTTGCCAACATTTAATCAACAGGAATGGTCTGCACTATGTTGTAGATATAGATATAAAAGGATTTTTTGATAATGTCAATCACAATAAGCTGGTGAAACAATTATACAATATGGGGATAAAGGATAGAAGAGTGTTAGCGGTAATAAATAAAATGTTGAAAGCACCTATTGAAATAACAGGGGTTCCAACAAAAGGCACACCGCAAGGTGGGATATTGTCGCCCCTTTTATCGAACGTGGTACTGAATGATTTGGACCACTGGATATCAAACCAATGGGAATCATTGAACACGAATCACAAGTATAGTGACAATGGATGTAAATATAGGTCGCTCAAGAAAACGAATCTAAAAGAAATGTTCATTGTCCGTTATGCAGACGACTTTAAGATATTCGCAAGGAATCACAAATCAGCTTATAAAATTTATCATGGAGTCAAAAAGTATCTGAAAAACAATTTAGACCTGGAAATTTCGCCTGAGAAATCTAAGATTACAAACCTTAGGAAAAATAAATCTGAATTTCTTGGTTTCACGCTAGAAGCGAAAAGAAAGACGAAAAAGTATGTAGCAATAACGCACGTAGCCCCCAACAAGAAAAACGAAATAGTGAATAAGGCTAGGGAGCTAATCAAGAACATACAGAAAGACACTAGCGTAAAATCGGTTAACCATTATAACAGCTACGTAATGGGGATTAAGAATTATTATAAATCAGCAACGCATGTTAGCATTGACTTCGCTAAAATTGCCTATCGCCTATTCCGCACCTTGTACAATCGTTTGAAATCTATTGGTAAGTATGGTGTTCCAAGAAAACCATCAGAAACTTATAAATTATTTAACAAAAACAACTATAAAACCTTTGAAGTACTGGGTGTACATCTGCATCCTATTGCGGATGTCAGAACTTTGGATAATAGAAACTTTAAGCAAAGTATCTGTAATTACACATCAGAAGGTCGAAATGATAAACAAATAATTAAAGGTAGTATAGCTCTGGAACTGCAACTAATGCTTATGAATACACATGAAGGACAAACTGTAGAATATACAGATAATAGGCTTTCAAGGTATTCAATGCAGAAGGGAATCTGTGCAATCACTGGAGAATTCATTTATAGCTATGATGTGCACTGCCACCATATACTGCCAAAGTCATTAGGCGGGACGGATGAATATAGAAACCTAGTAATAGTGAACCGAACGGTTCACAAGTTGATTCATGCGGTAACCGATAAAACGATTGAACGATATATGCAAATACTGAAGTTGAACGGAAAACAGCTTGAGAAACTAAATAAATATCGTAAGAAGTGTAATTTAACTGAAATTATCTAATCAGATTAAGATGGAACGCCGTATGAGGTGAAAGTCTCACGTACGGTGTGGAGCAGGGGAAAAGGTAGAGATAATTTCAAAGCCTTACCTATTGCTATCAATTGCATAAGAAAAATTAAGAGTCCGATCAAATTGTTTGGAATCCGTTGTATATTAGCTCATTTACTTAAATTATCATTTGCACTATGATAGAGGGACAAGCAAGAATTTCGGGAATTTTATTAAACCTATTTAATTTAGGGGGATGACAATGTATACGGAAGAACAAAGAGATGGTTTTATAAGAGTATATGAAACTTTAAGACTGTATAAACGAATTACGCCTAAGAAGCTTAACGGAGAAGAGACAATTGATAAACAAAATATTATCAAGGATTTATACGTAGATTTATTGCCTAATAACGGTATCATTAGAAAATTATTGTCTGATGAAACTTTTATATTATTAGGACGAAAAGGAACCGGGAAATCTACACTTTTTGCACGAGCCCAATATGATATTATAACTCGTAAGAAGAAACTGTCAGCATATGTAAATGCAAAATCTGTTGTAGATGATATGAAGTTTCAGAATAGCAGTTTGAATATACCTGATTTAGAGGGTGTTTTAGAATCCGAACAAATTGGAAGGTTATTACTGGTAAAGAAATTTTTAAACGACCTATTTGATAGTATTGTAGTTGAATTAAAAAGAGAAGAACAAAATCTTTTTGAGAGAATAAATAATAGGTTTAGGGATACTAGAATGGACTCGCTAATAAAAAATATTAAGGATAAAATTGATAACCCTGATATTCTTAATATAAACAGTGTGGTGTCTAAACAGACTAGGGAAACTGAGACCACTAATAGGACTAGCACAGGTGAGATGGGAGTGTCAGGGACATCTAATATAAATAGTATTAAAGAAGCATTGGTAAAAATATATGCAAAGGTTGGGTACAAGAAAGAAGTAGCCAGTGAAGTAGAAAACGATTCATTAAATATTTTTGCTAAGCTTTTTAATGTTGGAGATATTATAAATGATATTAAAAGATTATTGATCATTGCTAATCGAGAAAAACTATTTATTTTCATTGATGACTTTTCTGAACTTACAGAAGGTGATATGGAGCTGTTCTATCAAACATTACTAAATCCAATTTATAATTCTGCCAGAGATGAAGTTGTTTTGAAAATAGCAGCTTACCCAGGGAGAATAACTTATGGAGATCTAGAAGCAGGTAAATATGATTCTATCCAAATTGATGCATTCGAATTATATGGTCTGAATATTGCTGAACTGGAAAGGAAATCGAGTGATTTCATAAGAAGGTTAATTGAGAATAGAATAAGTTTTTATTGTAAGACAACCCCAGAAACATTTTTTGATACAAGTGAACAAACTATTGAAGAATATTATTTGTTGTTATTTGAAGCCTCTATGAATATTCCGAGGACCTTGGGACATATACTTAGTCACTGTTATGATAATGTAGTATCCTATGATAAAAAAATCACCAAATCTGATATTCTTAATGCAGTGGAAATGGTTTACAGAAAAATAACTAAAACATATTTCGACAAAGAACATAAAAGTTATGGAGTTTATAAGGAGAAATTAGACATATTTACCCAGCATAATTTAATTGAAGCCCTTTGTGAAAAAGCATTAGATTTGAAGGTTGAATTACCGAAAACAAATAATCAGCATTTTAGTAATTTGGAGTATGCCCATTCAAGTCATTTTCAGATTAAACCTGAGTTGGTGTCTTTCCTCGAATCTCTAGAATTTAATGGTCTAGTTCATAAGGTAAGTACAATAGCACCAAAATCAACGAAAAATAAAAAAGCTAATGTAGACGTATTTGTTTACGCCTTTGATTATGGATTATGTCAGTTTAATAAGATTTTGTACGGGAGACCTGAGAGAACCTCAAAATATTCAAAGTACTACCAACAAAGAAGGTTTGATTTAAGTGAGACATTGATTAATACATTATCTAGTAATAAAAAAATTGTTTGCAAAAATCCTGATTGTGAGACGCAATATGATATAAATGAGTTACCTATGATTGAACAGTTTGATATGATGTGTAGACGTTGTTTTCAGAAGACTTGTGAAGTTGATTATGATGAGAGTATAACCGAATTAGTAAAAGAAAATTTGAGTAAAGCACAATTCACCAAGGAAGAACTAGATATTCTACAGGTTTTAGAAATGTACACGAATACCACTACGAATTTAAAAGCTTATCCATTGGAAATTGGGCAGGAATTGGATATTTCGTATCAACTTGTTTCAAGGATAGCGAGAGGCCTTATTGTTACCGAGTTAGTAATAAGAAAGGAAGACGAAACAAATAATAACAGACCGTATTATGAAATTACTGAGGCAGGAAAAGATACATTGACCAAGATTTTGAGCATATAAGTCTAGGGTGCCAGGTTGTGTAACAACTTTGATAATGGTGTTTGTGGAGATAATCCGGGTAGGAAATGTTGTGTATTGAAGAGGGAAGAATTAGAGGAGGCGGACGTTTTCCGGGAAATACTGGAAACCTGTACTTTTTGATACGATTTCTTTACATTCATATAATGACATACGATGCAATGGATATGCTTTTTGGTATTTAGCCACAAGCTTAACGGCATTAGTGGCAATTATCGCGATTGTCATCAATAGAAAAAAGTAACCTATCTCCGTGTTCTATTTCATATCCTTCTGGGGTAGCATCCAAAAAACCGGTTCCTCAGCAAAAAACTGGAGAACCGGCTATCTTACATTCCCATTACTCACTCAACAAATCAGTCACATCACGCTCAACAACACGCGCGCTTTTAATAGATTCAAGCGGATAATCATTCACTTCAAACACGCTAGAAGCAATGATTGCCTGCATCGCAGCCTCTACTTCAGGTGCCGTCAAATCTGCACGCGGCTCGTCCACAGTCAGTGTGACGCTCTTGCCGTTTTCCGTGTTAAAAATCAATTGAAGAGTCTTTGCCATTTTTTATCCCCCCCTTATTTGTCCAATTTCCGTACCTGTTGCTGTTAATTCCACACAAATGATGTTTCTACTTTCTCTGCACCGATAAACGGTAATTCCGAAAGCTGTGCAAGTTGCTCAAGCGCGTTGTACAAGTTATCTGCGCTGGCATCTTTCGCAATGTTGCGGTATGTCTTTGATTTACGGATCAGCTTGCCATCCTCCGTCATCCCGGCGTTAAAATACACCTTACCAACTGCATCTTTAAAGTCGATTGTAGCCATGTTCCTCACCTCCCTCTCACCCTTTATATAGAGAAATACAGGACAAAAGGATACATTTATTGAAAAGTTTTTTATTTTTCTTTCGTAATAAGTAAAAAGGGAAGTCGAGCATCTCATGATGTCAACTACCCGAATTACTATTATTCATCTATATGTATAGCAGTGAAAGGTCAATCTCTCGTTTCCAAATAAGATAGAGATACTTTCAAATTGGCGTTACGCTCACGAATGACGTTGAGCAGCTCACGGTCTTTCGTGTCAACTTTGCTGCGGATTGCGAATGTGTATAAGGTCATTGTTCCAAGATTTGTTGTTTCAACTTGGCGAAGTTGATAGCTCTCTGTTTTATCAGCAAGAATATCGTCAAATAAATTTTCGTCGTTTAAGTTTTCTGGAACCGTAATTCTTAAGATTTGTGTATCTTTTCCTACACCGTAATCGACTTTATACAAAATATAGAAGATAAGACTCGCGAATAAAGTTAGAACGATTGCGAGTTCAAATTGAAATAAACCAGCTGTCATTCCCACACATAGCCCAAAGAAAATATACGCAATATCTTTGGCATTCGTCACTGCACTTCTAAAGCGAATAAGGGAGAAGACTGCGAATAAACCGAACGCAACACCTGCATTCCCGCTGACGACGTTCATGACGACAGATACAATGATACTCATCATCATAATTGTATGTACAAAAGCTTGTGAATACCGTTCTCCAGTAAATGTGATTTGGTACACCTTCGTAATAATTAAGCTAAGCAATGCTGCAAGCGCCATCGCGCCTACGCTCATCCAAATTGTGGGTTGCCCCTCTAATCCATTAAATTGAAATAAGTTGTTGATCATTTCCACTTTTCCTGCCTCCAATTGTTGTTGTTTCCATCCACTCATTTTGTGGTAAGTGATGTCCGCTTAATAATTCCGTACTCGTGCAAAACTTTGAAGCACTTCTTTGTTCGCAATTTAAGTCTTGTAAATGGCGGGTAAGCCATAATGGAACACTGTCATTTACTTTAACTTCAAGTACGACAAGGTCTTCATCAATAAATCGTTCCCCATATGCACCATGTTCAACGGCCAAATCACCATTCCTACACTTTAAATCCATGTCGAAAGTGACACGTAGTTCGGGGTCGGTCACGCCGTGAAATGCTTGTCGATAATAGCTGACGATCATTTCGGGGTGTAACTGATAAAACTGCTTAAAATATTCAATCTCTCGTAGCACTTGTTCATTTGTTGATTGATAGGAAGCTAGTTCTTCATCCAATCCATTCTCTAAGAATCGATAGGCTTCCGCTAACGGCATGACAACCCGTCTCTTATTGACGACGTTGTTATGCTTTTGCTTCACTTCAAAAAACGCAGTTCCGTTAATATCTGTCTCATCGTAGACACGAAGCCTCAGTTTTTGACGATATTTCAATTTGTTCTTCGTTTCAAAGTAGATGTCCCGTTCATCATTTTCGAAATACAAACTCGTTACGGTATATTTTCCGTTTATCCCATATTTGTCATACCGCATATGCGGCATCATTCTTTCAACGAGTTGTTCATACTGCCACCTTGTAATTAAATATTTCTGTTCCCGGCGACTGAAAATTTCAATGGCCACGTCATCACCTCTATCTATTTTTAACAGCCATTTGGTTGGTTCACTATTATCATAGGATTTCATTATGTGAGTATCCTGTGAGGATTATTAGAAAATGATGAGAGCGATTTGCTTTACGAGTACCAGTCACTCAAACTTTCATGTTAATTCGAACAAACATGATTGTTTAAGCTTTCGTGTTTGTTTGGGGGACAGGCACCTTATGGGATTTTCACTTCCATCGGCTCCTCATAATCCATAAAAGCCTCCGCAAATAAAGCTTTGTCGGTTAATTCACGGAAGATGCCATCGTAATAGCCAATTAAGTTATGGATATTTTTTCTCTTGGTCGCTTGGAACAAGACACGAATTGCTTGGATCGCAATTGTTTTTAAAAGTTCACCTTTATTCGCGTGAATCTCAAATTTCATTAGTCTTGAGGTGTGTACACGATAAATGCCGTAAAGTTTGCTGGCAAGGCCTTCATTATTTTCTCCCGCGTAGGATTTTATCAAATTCTTGAACCTTGTGTAAAGTGTAATTGGAATCATTGGCTCTTCAACGAAAGTATGATTTTCTTCATGATTCTGTTCGGTTATTTCCGCTTGCTCTACCTTCGTATCAGGAAGACCTGTTTGTTTGTAAGGTAAAAAAATATAAAGATTGGCCCCTTGTCCACCTGTTTTCTCGCGTGAAAATGCCTGTCTTTTAAGCATCTGTAATTGCTCCAATTTCTCGACGGAGCGGCGAACAGTGCGGTCTGATTTATTAAGTGCCTTCGCAATCGTGCCTACTTTTAAGTGCGCAACGCCTGGAAATTTTACTGCATAACGGCTTAACATTGTCAGTACGTTGTGATCCGTATCGTTCAATTGGTGTCTGTGGTCATTTAAATGCGATGCGATTGCCTCATTGAGTTCATATTTATTTGCGAATGATTGGTACTCCGTTAAATAGTTCATGGATGATCGGCCCCTTTATGTTCCTGTCACCCTCTATATAGATTGAAATCAGGAAAAGGGATACATTTTTTGAAAAATAAATTTTAAATTTTTAATAGATGCTGAATACGTATTATAAATACAAAGATAGTAGTTTAATAAAAAGATAGGTTCGGGATTGGATTTGATGGCTTCAAGCCTTGAGGGAGTAGGGTTGATTGAGAGGGGGCGGGTGGACATGTCCGGGCGGTCATAGTAGGGGGAATTGGAGGGGAGAACCTGTGAGAGAAACTAATTTTTAGCAGGCCTTTACATGATAACTTTTTAATTAAGCTAATCAGACAAAATCTTCTTACTTCTGTCAATAATCCCACATAAATGCTATCATTATTTAATAGTGTATGGTACTATTGTGATAGGTGATAAGTAGTGGGTGAGCTAGAAAGAAATTCAATTGTAGTGCTTATAAGCATGTACTAGTTTAGTTGACCTCACAGACTTGATAAGACGATAATTGAACGGAATAATCATCGTACATAATTTTTGATGAAACAAATAGTGAATGGCTCTTGGAAAGAGCGGATTAATTGTGTCTGAATTGTGAATTTATTCATTATGAAAAGAATAACGTTTTTTAAAATACATGATTTCTGTTTGAAAGTGCGTCTAACGATTGTTTCCTTGTGGAACATTTTCTTGCGCAGATCCTAAAAACATTAATAGTATAATGTTTAAAGACTTCTAACCAATTTGGTTGGAAGTTTTTTTTATTACTCACAGTTAAGTTTTGAAATGAAAACCCTCTCAATATTAGGTCTTTATTATTATTCTAATAAAAACACTAGAATAAATGAAATGAGGTAAAGGGTCAAAAGCATTAAGGTGGTGTTGTGGAAACAAGTGCAAAGATGTATGGTATAGGTATATTCTAACGGTCATAATAATTCTAAGTGTTTTTTCGTTTAGTTATAGGCATTACTACATAATCATAACCCAATATTAAAGTTCGTAATATTAAGTGTGTGAGAATAGAACTAATTATCTTTGGTATGACGGTTAGAGAAAATGATGGTCAGGATTTTATGTAAGGCGTTTTAGAAGCTATTTTAATGATTTCTATCAGTTCTACCTTTATTCAATTGAATAAAGTGAAATATTTAAAGGTTCTTTAGCATGGAGGTGATAGGTAAGTTGGTTGATTGTAACGGTTAGGGGCTCCTTAGCTGGATGGAGACTATTGTATGCTTTGCTTTTGGAACCGTAGATGATTTTACCTTCCGTTTTATGAAGATTTTAATCATGGTCTAATTAGAAAGGAGGAAACAAACAATCATGAAGAGATTACTTGTCTTATTACTGATTACGTTACTAATTTCTATTCCCTTTAGCTCATTAAAAATGAACGCATTAACGGAAGGGCAAGGTGTCGACGGGAAACCAGAAGAAGTGGAATATGTAAACGGTGCTTCCGAATCTGAGAAATCCACTGAGCTTGAAGTGGGGGGGCATCTCGAAGACTCAAACTTAGAACAAAATGAGTTGGACCATGCAGTTACAGAGGAATTACCCCAAGAAGATGAACAGAAAGAAATGCACGTGGTAGACATGACTGTCGAACCAACTGTAACCGGAACACCTGCTTATTATGAGATGGATCCAAACGCCATTGTCGTAACGACCCAATTGCATGGACAATCAACAAATAGTCATACAAAGCCACACATGTTATGGGCAAAAGGCGAGAAGATTCTGGTGGCTGTAAAGTCTACCCATAAATTACAGTATATGACACTTAATCAAGAAGTATCCATTAGTATTGAAGAGCATGCAATACATAAGCCTATCGCTATCCATGTGGATGATGTTATATACGCTCCTGACGACGGCTTGCAAGGGAATACAAAAGATGCGCGCTGGACTGTATTTACATTTAAGTTGTCAGATTTAAACCTTAAGGATGACGAGACATATCCGTTCTTTGTCAAAGGAATCGGTGGTGGACACGATGTTGGTGGAACAATTGGATTTTTCCTTCCAAAAACAGATGTCACAGCAAAAAAAGTATGGGTAGACGGAACAGAGCGACCAGCGATTACTTTAAAGTTAATGGCCCAAGTGGGTGATGAGGAGAAAAGAGCATTACGAACAGGAGAAGTGACTGGTGCTGAAACACCTGAATGGACGTACGAATGGAAGGATGTACCGGCATATGACCCTTACGGAAGAAAGTATAGTTTTACCGCAGACGAGAAAAATGTACCAGCAAATTATGAGAAAAGTATTGATGGACTAACAGTAACAAACACGTACAAACCCGAGAAAATGGATATTGATGTAGAGAAAAGGTGGATTGGACCTGCCGCTGAATCAGTAACTGTACAACTATATGCGGATGGCGTGCATACAGGTAAATCCATCAAATTAGACGAAGATAGTGGATGGGTTGGTTCATTTACGGGATTAAATAAGTTACATGATAAAACGGGCGACTCAATTCATTATATGGTGGCAGAACTTGAAGTTGAAGGTTATACAAGTCAACTGACCGGGTCAGCTGCGGAAGGTTTTGTCTTTACGAACCGAAACGATGAAACAATAAATGTCGGCGTGGAGAAAAGGTGGATTGGTCCGGCAGCAGAATCCGTTCAAATTATACTGCTTGTGAATGGTGAAGAAACGCAAAACGAACTTATCTTAAGTGAAAGCAACGATTGGACAGGCGCTTTTAATGACTTAAGAAAGTACGATGCGGAGACTGGTGAAGAAATTTCTTATAGCGTGAAAGAGATTAATGGCCCGCAAAATTACGATGTTTCTATCACTAAGGAAGACGGGAAATTCATCGTCACGAATCAAGCGCGTTACGGCTCACTAACGGTAGAAAAAGTAGATGCAGCAGGTAAACCATTGGCTGGCGCGACGTTTGAATTGAGAGATTCAGATGGCAATGTCGTTGATACACTTACGACCGATGAGAACAGAAAGATTAAGTTTGAGGATCTTGAGTGGGGCATTTATTCGTTAATTGAAACGAAAGCACCTGAAGGATATAACAAACTAGCAAAACCGATTGAGATTACGATAGATGGAGAAAATTTACATGTCACACAGGAGGTTGTGAATACAACAACTGGGTGGATTCTTCCAAGTACTGGAGGGGTCGGGACCATTGGGTTTTATGTAGTGGGCTTCATGTTGATGGTGTTTGGTTTATGGGCGATTGTTAGAAAAAATAAACTTAATTTAAGATTGTAAAAGGGGAGCAATAGAGATGTTGAAAACTTTACTTTATAGGATTGTTATTTCCGTCTTGTTATTAAGTTTTATTCTACCTGTTACAACAAGTGCGGAAGAAGCGACAACTGGAACATTAACCATTCATAAATATGAGCAAGAACCAGAGAAATATAAAGATGGAGGTGAAGATGGAGATGGAACAGAAGAGCAAAAGGATAGAGTTGAAGGAACTCCGTTAGAGGGTGTTACGTATAAAGTAATACAAACGCATAAATATGATGGACAGAATTGGACAGAAGTAACTGATGGGAAAGAGTATACATTAACAACGGATGACAAGGGACAGGCTTCGGAAATTTTACCATTGGGAAGTTATTCAGTTGAAGAAATTGATGGCCCAAAACATGTGAATTTAAATAAAGAGAAATTCTCTGTAGACATTCCAATGACAAGTAAGGACGGTTCAACACTAAATTATGACGTTCATATTTACCCGAAAAACGAAACAATTCGTGGAGATGTTGAGTTAACGAAAAGAGATGGCGACGATAAAGATAAAGTTTTAGCAGGGGTTCAATTTGAACTTTACCATGAAGACGGTATAAAAGCTGACGGGCCGACAGTCTATGCGACGGATGAAAACGGAAAAATCACTGTTTCGAATCTAGCATATGGTGATTACTATTTTAAAGAAGTTAAAACAATCGATGGTTATTTATTAGGAGATCAAAGGATTGAGTTTTCAATTGTAGAAAGTGGGACAACTGTTGAAGTAGATGTTCTAAACTATATCCATCCAGACGTTGAAAAAGAAATAGATTTTGGGGCGGTAAACCGTGGTGAAATCGTTACTTATAAGATTTCAGTAGACTTACCAGGAGATATTGGTGAGTACAAAAACTTTATTGTAACGGATGCGTTACATAAAAACTTGGCATATGTCGATGATAGTGCAAATAGTCCAACTGGATTTACATTTAATTATGATACGGATAGCCGTACATTAACTTGGACGGGAGAGCCTGCTGCGTTAAAAAAAGGAACCGTTGAATTTACATTCCAAGCAAAAGTTTCTGAAGATGCAGGGGCGAATGAAGTGATTAACAACAAAGCAATCATTAATTATACAAATAAACACGATGCAACTGGGGAAAAAGAAACAGATGATGTACCTGTAACGGCCACAGCTGGATCATTGACAGTGATTAAGCAAGATCAAACAACTCGGGAAAGGTTAGCAGGAGCAGAATTTGAGCTTCGTGATTTGCATGGCAATGTAGTTAGAGAAGGAATGACAACAGACGAGAATGGTGAGCTTATTTTTACTGAATTAGACTTCGGAGACTATGAGTTATATGAAACGAAGGCTCCGGGGGATTATCGTAAATTAACAAGACCAATTGACGTCAAAATTGATGCTGAAAATCAGTTTGTGACATTAACTGTAGATAACTCAAAATCTGGTTGGGAACTTCCGACAACTGGAGGAATAGGTACAATTCTATTTACAACTGTTGGGCTAGTGTTAATGTCAAGTGCGACAATTGCCTATTTCCGACGTAATAAAGTAGCAGAGTAATCATTCAGTTCTAAGAAATATGGAAGGGGATTCCCTTCCATATTTTCATTATCAGCGCAAAGAGTAGGATGATCTAAGGTGAAAAAGGCTTTGTTTTTGATTGTATTTATTATAGGACTTGGTATCTTTTTCTATCCAATAATAAGCAATATGGCGACAACCAAAGTACATCGTTCGGTTATTCATGACTACAATCAAACAATCAGGGAGATGGAGAAAGAAGATATACAAATAGAAAAAGAGAAAAGGGATACGCATAACGAAATGCTGGTACAATCGGGCTTGGAGTTTGTCGATCCATTTGCTGAAAATCGTCCAAGTGAACAAGGTGCGACAAGTTATTACGACGCACTTAATGTGGGTACTTCAATTGGTAGTGTGATGATCCCAAAAATTAATGTTGAAATCCCAATCTATCATGGGACTTCAGACGATGTTTTATCAAAAGGCGCAGGCCATTTGGAAAATTCCTCCCTACCATCAAGTCAACTAGGTACGCATAGTGTGATTACGGCACATCGGGGGCTGCCTAGCTCAAAATTATTTCGTAATTTAGATCAGTTAGAAGTAGGGGATCAGTTTTTTGTACAAGTTTTAGATGAAACACTTGCTTATGAAATTGAAAGTGTTGATATCGTATTGCCTCATGAAACAGATTGGCTAACGATGGACGAGGATCAAAATAAAATGACTCTGTTAACCTGTGATCCATATATGATCAACACCCATCGAATGTTAGTGACAGGCCATCAGATTCCGTACGTGCTCGATGAAATGGAACAAGAGCAGCAAAGTAGGGATAATAAAAAACTATATATATTAGGTGCAATGGTAACACTATTGGTACTGCTCGTTCTTTACTTTTTACGATTTAAGAAGAAAATCAGGTGAAATCCAATGAAAAAAAACTCAACAATTTTAATTGTGTTTTTACTAGGGGCTGCGATTTTACTTTATCCGCATGTTGCACAGTTCATCAATTCACAGAAGCAAAAAAAACAAGTAGAAACTTTTTTAGGTGATTTTCGACACCTTGAAGTTTCGAATGAAAAAGTAAAAGTTGATGGGATTATAGAAGAGGCAAATAGATGTAACGAAGAGCTCTACGATGCCAGTAGTGAATTTTATGACCCTTTTTTGGACGATGAAGGGAAACTTAAGCATCTTCAACAATGTTTAGAGTTACCGGAGGGGGATATGTTTGCGGCGATTGAGATTCCTAAGTTAAAGTTGGTTATTCCCCTATATTTAGGTGCAACACAGGAGATATTAAATAAGGGTGTGGGTCAGGTAGAAGGTTCTTCGATACCCGTTGGTGGACAAAATACACACACTGTTTTAGCAGGTCATCGTGGGATGGGGACGAAGGCGATGTTTCGCGATATTGATCAGTTATTCAGTGGGGATGTTTTTTATGTTCATACAATGAAGGAAACATTAACGTATAAGGTGTATAAACAAAAGGTGATTTATCCTTATGAAACGGATTCCCTTGAGATTGAGCAAGGGAAAGATTTGGCGACTTTATTAACTTGTCATCCATATCGTCATAATTACCAAAGACTGCTCATTCAAGGAGAGCGGATAGAATGAGTATTGATAAATAGAAAATCGGGTATCTATTTCCATGTTTTATAGGTAACAATGGAATGAATGGTATGCCTGCTGACATTATAATCTTCTGCAAGCTTTCTAATAGAAGCTCCTTTTTCATTACTATAGCGATTTCGAATATTTTTCACGTCTATCGCTGTTAAATGTGAGCGACTTTTAGAAGTTTTAGGAATTAGCGGGTGCACTTTTTTGAGGTGCTTTTTATTTTCCCCCAATAAAGTCTCTTTAATTTTGGCCCTTGTCTCAATCGTTCGTACGGTCCCAATCTTAACTAATGATAACCTCTCTCTGTGCTCAGGCGAAAGTTTCCTGCCGGTCATTGCACGGCTTATTTTTTCGTTTTTAGATAGCTTTTTATCCATAGCAGTGATCAATAGACTCCTTCCTCCGCATATATCGCTGTTTTCTGGTATTTATTTACTATTAACTGTATTGTAGTTCATTTAGACTAGTTAAGTCAAAAAAAGGGTATCTTTGCTTGGCTTGATTAAGACAAATTCATGACTTTGTAGAAGTAGTAAAACAGAATTCAAATGAACCTGGGGCTATGGGATTACTTTTTATTACTATGTCTTTGACGCCTGTTTAATGTATGGTTATTTATTAAGGTGGAGAATCATGCGGAAGAGAAGGGTTAAAGTTTAAGGTCATGGAAAGGGTGCAGCAATTTGAAATCCACTCCCTACTTCACGTTACTATGCGCAGCATTCATTCTAGTAGCGGCACTTACATCCGATGCGCATGCTTTTTTGTATTATCAAAAAGTTAGTTTTAAATTGAATGCATCGCCTATATTTTCGGATCTACTAATTACTAGCGATATCCATTTGAATAGCAAATTTTATTTAACCCAAAAGCTTGGGCATATATCTGCCTTCGGATTCCTCTATTTTTTACTATATCTATGGATTCGTAAGCCCAATAAAGCCTTTGTGATTTGCACTCTGTTTGCGTTAAGTACGGAAATTATACAACTCTATTTTGGACGTAATGGCAGGCTGTATGATGTGGGGATTGATATGATTGGGGTTGGTTTGGCGTATTTGGTTTGTTGGTGGAGGGAGGGAAGGAACAGTTACCTGTGTTAGACGCTTTCATGAAAAATAAACACATACATTTTCGTGGAAGTGGTGAAGGTAATACATGAATAAGTATTATAAACACAAAGATATTAGTTTAATAAAAATATAGGTTCGGTTTTGGTGCCTTCAACCCTTGGAGGAGTAGCCCGATAGAGGAGAGCACTTCAGACCTTGCGCAAGAGATTGGAAAAGCAGCGTGGGTCAACGTATAAGATTGAAATGAAAAAATCGCTTACTAATCTTTCAGAGAAAGGATAGCAAGCGGTTTTCATTTGAACTTTAGGTAGATACAGCATCTGCCTAGAATGCCTCAGGTAAATTGCCGGTTATTAAGACGTTTCAAGCTTTGTAGCTTTTGGAGTGAAAAATACAGTTCCAATTAAGAGAGTTAGCCCGCTCGCGATGATTCCATAGATTATCGCGTTTAAGGAGTCGATGCCTTCAATTAATAAATCTGAAATAACAACAATAGAACTTATTATTATTGAGATTAATACAACTTTTGCTGAAACTCTTTTCCAAAAAAATGCGGCTACAACAGGGAAGAATATACAACCAGATAGTAAAGCGTAAGCTATATCTAAAGCTACTATTATATTTTTTAACCAAGCACTAATCATAATTGCGGCAATCCCGACTAACATTATAACAAAACGTGTTAATCTAAGTTTAAATTTTTCAGTACGTTCCTCTTTATAGAAAGGCAATATTAAATCATTAACAAGAATGGTTGCAGAAGCCATAATCGTTCCAGAGGCAGTTGACATGATTGCTGAAGCGACTGCTGCCAAAATGAGACCTACAAGACCAATAGGTAAAATAGCTGTCGCTAATTGAGGAATCGCTTGTTGTGGATCTGCAAGTCCAGGTAATAAAACACTGGCTATCATTCCAATTGTGGCTCCGACAATCGCATATATAATACAATAAAATCCAGCGAAAAGTGTACCTCTTCTTAAAGTTTTTTCGTTTTTTGCAGTAAATGCCCGTTGCCAAATATCCTGACCGATCATCATACCGAAGAAATATAATAAAAAATAAGAAAAAATTTGAGTCATCCCAATATGACTTAAACTTAAGAAAGAGGGGTCTACTTGTGAAACAAGACTACTAACACCTCCAACTTTATAAAGTCCAGCTGGTAAGAGTATAAAAATGAAACCAATTGTCATGATCCAAAATTGTATAACATCTGTTAAGGTTACTGCCCACATTCCTCCTAAAGTTGTATATAAAAGAACAATAGCGCCCCCAACAATAATAGCTATTGTTGAATTCCATCCGAGCAAGGCTGACAGTATAACACCCATTGCTATAACTCCTGTAACTGCTACCATTAGATCATAAACAGTCATTATGATTGCGCTGAGAACACGACTATTTTTATCAAATCTTTTACCTAGTAGTTCGCTAACACTAAATACATCTAATTTACTTAGTACCTTTGAAAATAAGAAACCCATGCCTAGAATACCAAGCCCAATCATCACAACTAACCACATGCCTGATATACCGTATTTATAACCTAGACTTGAACCTCCTAGTGTCGATGCCCCACCTAACACAACTGCAGCCATTGCAGGCACATACAATCCATACCCTAATCGACTACCGGCAACGAGGAAATCTTTTTGGCTTTTTATCTTCCGTACAGTTATAGCGCCTATTGAGATTAGTGTGATCAAATATAAGATCATGACTAAAACATCTACTGTTGTTACCATCATTTTCCCTCCTTTTAGATAGAAAATTGTGGGATTTCTATATCGCCTCTTGTGCTCTTTTTCCATGCAACAAGGGAAATGAATTCATATGCAATGTTAGCGGCTGCGAGGCTTGTCACCCGTGTTGGGTCTCTGTCAGGAAGTACTTCGACAAGATCAAATCCAACAAAGTTTAAGCCTTTTAGTGCTCTAATAAACTGTAGGGCTTCGTAAGTGGTAAACCCGCCAATTTCGGGTGTGCCTGTTCCAGGAGCATAAACAGGATCAAGAAAATCAATATCAAAAGAAAGGAAAATTGGTCCATTACCAACACGGTTATCGATAATCTCGCGTAAATTATCAGGGGTTAAATTTTTTAATTTATCTGTCGTAATTACTTGATAGCCTAAATCTTCTCCATCTTGTATATCTTTAGGACTGTACAGACTGCCTCTCATACCTATCTGAATAGAACGTTGTGGATCGACAATTCCTTCTTCAGCAGCGCGACGGAAAACAGTTCCATGGTTATATTTCTTCCCGAAATAAGAGTCCCAAGTATCTCCATGTGAATCGAAATGAATTAAGCTTATCTTTCCATATTGTTTGGCCACAGCCCTTAAATGAGGCAAAGAAACTGAGTGATCTCCGCCAATTAAAATTGGAACAACCCTATTTCTAAGCAGGGGTTCCAGTTGTTCTTCAATTAACTGATAGGATTCTTCTATATAGCCCGGATTAACGTCGATGTCACCGTAGTCGATACCTGAACAATAGTTAAATATATCAACCTTAAGACCTGGATTATACGGACGGAGAAGAGAGGACATTGATCGAACCGCTTCAGGTCCAAATCGAGTCCCAACGGCAAAGCTTCCGCCAGTATCGAATGGTACCCCGATAATTGCGAAGTCTATACCTTCTTCCGTTTTAATATATGGAAGGCGCATAAATGTTTTTATTCCACCAAAGCGTGGAGATTTTTGTGAATCAATAGGTTCATATTTTTTTGTCATATTAGTTTCCTCCTTTAATTAATGTAGATATTTTTGAAGAAATATTTGTAATGCTTGTCCAATAGAAGTAAAGGCATATAAGTAGGGGGTTCTGTATTGAATTTACAGATGCTTATGATTTTTTATTTACATTAAAGGTGATACCTCCTCAATAAATCCAGATAATGTTTGGTGAATTAAATATTAGCAGTGATATTTTAATGTATGCTATTTATTTATGTATATGAATCATTATCATGCTTGACGTTTAAAAAAATGTAGGGAGCCTTATGAATTCGACCAATTTACAAGAAGTTGCGGAGCGTGCAAGAGAAATTCGTGCGACTGATTTACCGATGCTTGTAGATATCGATACAGGTTTTCGAGGGGGGAACGTCCCAAGCACAACTTGCGAATATGACCGAATTTGGGAGAACGGATTATTTCGCAGCAGATGAATTCGAATCCTTCGGCTATTCATTGTTGATTTATCCAGTTACTTCTCTACGTGTTGCTGCGAAAGCATATGAAATTGTTTCAAAGGGATATTTGAAAAGGGAACACAGAAAGATATGTTGCATATGATGCAGACGAGGCAAGAGCTTTATGATGAGATTGGGTTGCATGCCTATGAGGAGTAGATGAACAGATAGCTAAAACGGTGTTGCCGAAATAAAATAGGTTACCTGCGCAAGGCGCTATTCAGACTAACCAATACAATTGCATAGAAAAAGAGGAATCTCACCAGATCAACAGTCGATGAGATTCCTTTTTATTATTCATTTAAAGCCATAAATTGTAATCATTGAACCGTGCACAGCTATTCCTCCACACCATAACTAATCAAATTCGTAAAAATTCGATACCCACCCGGCACCTGGCCATCTATTTGACGATAGAAGACCAAGTTGGAATACAGATAGGTTCCTTCGCCATACTCCGCCAATAAAATGCCGCCGTCAAATGGTTCTTCATCCGGGTCTGCCATTTCTACGAATGTTTCGTAACGGTTATCCCAGTTCATCGGGAAGTATAGACCGCGTTCTTGTACCCAGTTGTCCCAGTCGTTACTTGTGATTTGGTTCGGGTAATTGAATAATTTGTGATTAGGCTGCGTCATCGTCACTTCTGCTTCCTCATCTGTTACTCGCCATTGAATCGATGGAGAGCCAATTTGCAGATGATAAGGAGCTGAGGTATGTGGATCCCAATTATCATTAGGTTTATGGTATTGAACAACGAGATGTCCGCCGTCTTCAACATATTGAAGCAGTCTATCGTTATTTTTAACTAAATCTGGTCGAGACAAGTTTGCTCGAATTCCAGTTACGATTGAATCGTATTGAGATAAATCACTCGATTCGATGTCTGCTTCCGTTAGTTTTGTAATCTTAAAACCAGCATTCATTAAGTGATTTGCTGTATTGTCAAATCCGCTTTCGATATAGCCTATGTTGAGATTGTCCGGAATGAGTAATTCAAAGGCTATTCCGTTTGCAACAGATGAATAAAGGAAGTATTCATCATTTATATGGTCATATTGGATCTCTTGGACGGTTGTATTAAATTTCTTACCGTTAGATTCTACGATGGCGCCTATTTCGAAATTACCTTCCTCAATATCTGCAGGTGGCGTCACAGTAAAGGCTACTTCCTTTTCTACAAAGCGTTCTGTAAAGGTAAGTTCTGTTATTTCCGGTTCACTGCTCCATCCTTTTGGCAGCTTTAATGACACTTTTGCATCTTGATTGTTTGCCGCATAGTTTTTAACTTTGACTGTGAGCGGTATATTTTCTTGCACATCCGAAGTGTTTACCATGACATTTTCCGGGTCAATGCTTACACCAAGTTCTGGAAGAACAGCTACTGTATTGTCGAGTGCTACGGTAGTCGTTGTCTCTGTACCTTTTTCTTTGTACGATACGATTGGCTGAATAGCAGGTTCATCATATGGATGGTAATACGCTGCATCTTCAGGAACTTTCAGATGAAATTCAGCTGTCTTCGCTTCGCCTGGTTTTAAATGTTTTAGATTGATAGGGCCATTAGATTCCCAGTTTTCAGGTATATCTAATGCTGCCTGCACGTGGTTGATTTTATGACCACCATCGTTAGCGATTGTCATCGTTAATTTCACTTCTTGTCCTTGTGTTAACACATGAGAACTAATATCTGTTTCGACCTGTAGATTTGACGAGACAAAGCTAACTTGTGTGAGTTGATCAACTTTCAACTCGAGTTTATGAAGTAAATCATTCTTTACGTCCTGGGAAAGCTTAGCCTTTTTTATTTTTTGAATTAACTGATGTGTTTCTTTTAAAGCCTGTTGGGACTCCGGAAAGATTGCTGTGCGGTTTGGGTATAGGTCGATAATTTCATCCAAACTGCCTTGTAATTTTCTTAATTGATTGCTCAGTCCAGGCTGTGCAACAATATCAGCCCATTCATTCAAATCATAAGGAATCCCTTCAAATAAATCATTTTCTTCAGTAGGCACAGTGCTGTTAACCAATTCTAAATGCGTTTGTCTTGGTTCAGCTGGAATATCTCTTCCCATCCCTTGGCTTTTATGCAGGTATCTCGATGCTTCTCCCAGTTGCGGGTAAGTCATCTCGTATACGGGATCATAATCGCCGATTTCAATTGATAATGTGGCTGATTCTTTTGAAGCTGCGGGCAAGTAGAGTTTTTTCGTCTGCCAAACCTCTAATCCTTCTTCAAGCTGATTGGGAAATACGTCAGGATCGGCAGCATCAGCATAAGCTCTTTCACTTAAAATGGTCATTGCACGGTGATGGCCATGCTGACTGACAACATCTCTAAAAGAGGGCATGACAATATCCGGCTGATATGTCCGGATAAAGCGGATGAGACGTTCATAAGTGAGTTCTTCATCCCATTTTTCCAATGTTTCTTCAGGAGATTTTGAAAAGCCGAAGTCATAAATAGAATCAGATGTAGTTTCACTTAAATGATAAGCTTTCACACCTGTGATTTCTGCAGCTTCTATCATTTCATTAGAACGGATAATGCCAAGCGGATTGCCAAGTTCCGTACCAATTTCATTTTGACCGCCTTCGCCACGGTTCGCAATCAAGCTTGAGGTTTTTACACCAAGTCCTCTCGATAAGTACGCTAGAAAATCACTGCGTTCGTCATCGGGATGTGCACCCGTATTTAAAAAGGTCACTGTCGTACTTAGCGGTTTAACGACATTCCATAAATCCACATCATGTTCGGTCTCTTTCTGGGCGAATCCAGAAAAGGATACCGGTGTTAAAATAAGCAGGACAGCAATCAATAACGTGAAACTTCTCTTCAAATTTAAAACCCCTTTCATTTTGTATGAAACGGCCCGAATAAATCCTCCTTTCATTGCATTAGAGGAACAAGCCTAGATAAACGCCATCATATTCATATATGAATGGATAAATGCAGATATTCAGAAGCGGTTAGTAGAAATGAACGTGCTGGTGCCAGTCACCCACTCAATTCGGACACTGTTCTGACAATGGCCTACAAATGTGTTGTTTTGATGAAGAATTAGTCTAACGATTCATTAGGTTTAGAAAACTAAGTTGAAAGAAAAAGAATAATTGTATACAATTATTCAAAGTGGAGGTGGCTTAGCCGATGAGTCAGTTTTCAGTACCTTGTGTTGTGTACCGAGGGGGAACGAGTAGAGGATTATTTTTTAATGAAAGTGATTTACCGAAGGAATCGACATGTAGAGAGAAAATATTTTTGGACGGGATAGATGCTTATAATCTATCTCAAGTCAATGGTTTGGGAAGTGGAACTTCTCATACGAGTAAAGTTGTTGTCATTGGTCCTCCTTCAGTTGAGGGGGCAGATGTCGATTATACGTTTTATCAAATCGGGATTGGTGAGAAGGTTGTCGACGCGAAAGGAACATGTGGGAATCTGATGGCTGCGGTAGGGGCTTATGCAGTTGATGAAGGATTCGTTTCATCCGATACAGTAGAGGAATCGATGATTGTTTATGCATTCAATACAAACATTCAAAAGATGATTCGATTAATTGTCCCTACTGTTGACGGGAAAGCAAAAGTTTCGGGTACCTATCAAATGGCTGGCCTCCAATTACCAGGGGCGAAGTACGCAGTGGATATTTTATCTCCAGGCGGTGGGAAGTTAGGAAGCACTTTCCCATTAGGACCTAAATTTGAATTAAGCCTCAAAGAGAAACAAATACCGGTTTCAGTCGTAGACATTGTGAATCCATTTGTTTACTTATCGGCTGAATCACTTGGATTATCGGAAAGTGATTTATTTACAGATTTGTCGAGTGATGAAGCTTTGCTCAATCAATTGGAATCCATCAGATGCGAAATGTCCGTGCATATGGGATTGACGAATTCTATTGAAGAAGCAGCGGCCGCACCGGCAATCCCTAAAATTGCGATTGTCTCCGAACCGATAGATTATATCACGACGTCAGGAACCGCCATCAAGAAAGAAGAAGTGGATATCGTTGCCAAAATGGTGTCGATGGGAAGATTTCACCGCACATTCGCAGGAAGCGGTTTATATAACTTAGCCGCAGCTGCTTTATTACCCGGAACCATTCCAAACCGCTGTACGAATAGGGAGCTGGTTGACGATAAAAGCATTGTCAGAATAGGACATCCAGATGGCATCGCTGAGGTAAGAGTCGGGCTAACTAAAAATCAGCGTGATGTTGATTATGTGGGGCTCGATCGTACTGCAAGAAGAGTCATGAAAGGAGAGCTTTATATCCCCCATGAATAAGGTGAAAATGAACGTACATAGCGAAGTTTTAACCAATCTTGACGTAAATGGAAATACCTATCACTACTACAGTTTAGAGAAATTAGAAAATCAAGGTACTGGAGAAATCTCTTCGTTGCCATTTTCTATTAAAGCTTTGCTGGAGAGTGCACTTAGGCAATTTGACGGGAAATATATTACAGCGGACCACATTTCGCTGTTAGCGAATTGGCACACGGCGCAAAAAAATAATAAAGAAGTTCCTTTTAAACCCGCACGAATTATTTTACAGGATTTCACGGGTGTTCCTGCAATGGTCGATTTGGCGGCCATGAGAAATGCAGTTGCGAACAGTGAACAGATTAATCCACGAATTCCCGTAGATTTAGTTGTTGATCATTCGGTCATTGTGGATGCATCAGGGAACAGGGAAGCATTTGATTACAATCTAGAATTAGAATATGAACGAAACGCAGAACGGTACAGGTTTATTAAATGGGCACAGCAAGCTTTTGATAATTTCAGAGTTGTGCCGCCTGCATCTGGTATCGTACATCAAGTGAATTTAGAGCATCTTGCCACATCAGTGCAAACCGCAGAAAGGAACGGGAGAACCGAAATTTATTTGGATACGCTTGTTGGCACGGATTCTCACACGCCAATGATTAATGGACTCGGAACAATTGGGTGGGGTGTTGGTGGCATTGAAGCGGAGGCGGCGATGTTAGGACAGCCCCTTTATTTCGTCATCCCGGAAGTTGTTGGGGTGAAAATCGTGGGGGAAATGCCGGAAGGGTCAACTGCAACTGATTTAGCCTTAACGATTACAAGTTTGCTGCGGGCAAAGGGTGTCGTAGGAAAGATTGTCGAGTTTTTTGGTTCGTCACTTGAACAGATCTCCCTTGCAGACCGAGCGACTATCGCTAATATGGCACCAGAATATGGGGCAACGATGTCTTTCTTCCCGACAGATGATGTGACGATGGATTATTTGAAGTTAACTGGAAGAGGAGAATTTGTAGAAATAGCCAAAGCGTATCATAAAGCCCAAGGATTATTCCGTAAAAAAACAACGAAAGATCCAATCTTTACAGAGGTCATTGAACTGGACCTTTCTCAAATCGTTCCAAGTCTGGCTGGACCGAAAAGACCGCAAGATAAAGTTGTGCTAGATGAGATGCGAGATGAATTTATCCAGTCACTTTCTAAACCAGTTGCGGAATTAGGCTACGGACTGCTGCCTGAAGAAGTTAACAAAAAGGTGATGTTAGACCAATCGCAAACTGCACTGCAGACAGGAGATGTTGTACTTGCAGCAATCACGAGCTGTACAAATACATCGAATCCAACAGTCATGATTGCGGCTGGATTGCTTGCTAAAAAAGCAGTGGAAAAAGGGCTTGTCACAGCGACGCATGTCAAAACAAGCTTAACGCCAGGTTCTACTGTTGTCACGAAATACTTGGAACACTCTGGCCTTCTTAGCTATTTGGAACAACTTGGATTTTATGTTGATGGCTATGGATGTGGTGCATGCTGCGGAAATACAGGACCCCTCAATCTAGAAATTGAGGAAGGCATTCAAGCGCATGATTTAATCGTGTCATCTGTTTTAAGTGGGAACCGGAACTTCGAAGGCAGAGTTCATCCGCTTATCAAGGCGAATTATTTAGCATCCCCTCCATTAGTCGTCGCTTATGCCTTGGCAGGAACTGTTCGAAAAGACTTGCTGAATGAACCGTTAGGAGAAGGCCGTAACGGAGAGCCTGTCTATTTAAAAGCTATTTGGCCAACTTCAACAGAAGTCGAAGAGATTACTGCATCAACTGTACAAGCTGCACTTTTTGAAAAGCAATATGGAAGTATCTTTGAAAATGAGCGTTGGGACGCAATACCTGCGCCGACAGGTCCCTTATTTGAGTGGGATGAAAAATCAACCTATATCCAGGAAGCGCCCTTCTTTAAAAGCACGGTGAAGACAGAGAGTATTGAGGAAAACTTGCAGGCAATGAATGTGTTGCTGAAGCTGGGCGATTCGATTACGACTGATCATATTTCTCCAGTAGGCCATATTGCACTTACTTCTCCGGCTGGTATTTATTTAACTGAACAGGGCGTTACTCCGAGACAGTTTAACTCCTACGGTTCACGGCGCGGCAATCATCACGTCATGATGAGAGGTACTTTCGCGAATATTCGTCTGCGAAATGAGTTGGCGGATGGCAAAGAAGGTGGCTTTACAAAATTCTTGCCAACTGGCGAAATTCTGACGGTATTCGATGCTGCGATGAACTATCAAAAAATGAATAGAAATTTACTTGTCCTTGCGGGCGCTGATTATGGGACTGGAAGTTCTCGGGATTGGGCGGCAAAAGGAACAGCATTACTTGGTGTCAAAGCTGTCCTTGCGGAAAGTTTTGAAAGAATTCATAGAAGTAATCTTGTCGGTATGGGGGTGCTGCCTCTTCAGTTTTTAGAAGGAGAAAGTGCCGAGACCCATAAGTTGGTTGGGACAGAACAGTATGATGTCATTGGGCTAGATGGAACGCCTTCCCCTGGGCAACAAGTGACCATTGAAGTAACTGAATGCAAAGGCGTAAAGAAAACATTTCAGGCAGTCTTGCGGCTAGATAGTATTGTTGAAGTGGAACAGTACATGAATGGGGGCATCTTGCCTTCTGTCATGAAGCAATTTACCCAATAACCTGATTCGAAAGGAACTTACATGGAAAGCTTATCAAACCAAAAAAGAATATCAACGAGTGATGTTGCTTATTACGAAATAAAGAAAAGAATTATCGAGTTGGACTATGAGCCGGATGCACAACTTAGAGAAGAGCAGTTAGCAGAAGAAATTGAAGTAAGTCGGACGCCATTGAGGCAAGCGCTGTATCGGCTTACGTTAGAGGGGCTGATTGTAAAAAAGCCGAACGGCAGAATCTATGTTGCGCCCATCACGTTAAAAGAAGTAGAAGAAACCTATAAGGTTCGGGAAGTGATGGAAGGGCTTTTAGCAAAAGAAGCGACAATAAATATGACCGATGAAAAGCTACAAGAGCTGGAGGATTTACTTCACTTAATGAAGTTGTCGGCAGAACAAAATCGAAATGAACATACGGTGCGGTATGGCCGCCAATTTCATAATGTCCTTTATTCACTAAGCACAAATGAGTTGGCAAAACGGTTTGTAGGTCAGTTAAATGCCCAAATCGAACGGTATCGAAGAATTAGTAGTTATAAAAATCCGGCCTATATCCACACAGTTCCTGTCCAAGAGCATAAGGAAATATTACGTCTTATCAAAGAAGGCGACCCTGAAAAAGTTGAAGTAGAAATGAGAAGGCATATTAAGCGAAGTTTAGAGATTGCAAAGAAAACATTAGAGTTGGATGAAGGGGCGTTGGATTAAACGACATCTCTATTCTTTGTACTAGGAGACCTCTTGTTCAACTGATCAGACAACAGGGTGGGATGACTTATTAAAAAAATCACGTACTTATCTGTTTGTATCCTTGTAGGGTTTACGGCATCATGGCTTGGTATTCCGGCAGGATGGTTGCTTGGTTCAATTGTGACAGGGATTTTATGGGGGGTATTGATTGGCGGCATACAGTTTGATCGAAAGCTATTTAAAATTGCGTTAGCTTTTGTCGCTGCGAGCATTGGATTAAGGCTAGATCCGAATATTCTTATTCACATGAAGTCTTTACTTCTTCCGTTGTTTTTTACTATTTCTTTAACGCTTATGGCAGGCTATTTTTTAAGCGTCTTGTTGTATAAAAAATCCAATTTAGATCCGATGACAGCGTTTTTTTGTTGTATTCCAGGGGGCGCTTCTGAGATTATTGGAATCAGTAGAGATTTCGGTGCGGATGACCGGATTGTTGCCGCATTCCATACAGTGCGTATGACCTTTTTTGTCCTCGTCATTCCGTTGATTGTGGTCACTTTAAATGCCGGATCTACTGCTGGGGCAGTGCTTGAAACGAAACAACTCGCCTTATCGCATTTATTATTTTTCCCAATCGTAGCTGTGCTGACATTGTTCCTAGATAAAAAACTGCGTATACCAGGCGGTACCCTGCTATTTTCGATTATCATTGGTTTTATACTTTCTTCATTTGTCCTAGAAATCCCAGATCCTCCCGCGTATCTATCCGGAATAGGACAAGCATTTATTGGTGGGCTGGTCGGCATCCGATTTGATAGACTCGTACTCTATCAATTATTAAAAGTAGGGAAAATAACAGTTGGGATCATGAGTATTTTCTTTGGTGTCAGTCTTTTAACAAGTGTGTTGTTCCATTATATGACGAAGCTCTCATTTTCCACTAGTTTAATTGGAATTGTTCCCGCGGGAGCTGCTGAAATGTCAGCGACAGCCATCGCATTAGATTTAAGCCCATCAGTCGTGGCAAGTTTACATATTGTTCGCGTCATATTGTTATTTCTTGCGTTGCCGCTATTTATTAAAATTTTTAAGACGATTCATAAAGAACCGGTGAAAACGTAAAAGGTTTCACCTCTTTACTGGTTTTGAAGGATGTTAGAATGAAGGAATACGATAAAAAATGAAAAAATGGTGATGACATGTTTACAGGGACACTTCAACGAAAAATACTTGTCGTCGTCGTTTCTCTCATCACGCTTGTGATGATGCTTATGTTAGGACTCTTTATTTATTTAGACTACAGCCGTACTTTTGACAGGACGAGAGATAACAGTTTACAAACTGCCAAGATGCTGTCTTATATGGATCCAGTGCAGGAGTCGATTACGATGCAAAATCACACGGACTTAACGCCATTTGTTGATTATTATCAATCCCAGTCGGGCGCGTCTTTTATTGTGGTGAAAGATAAGAGCGGTCAGATTTTAGCGCACCCGAATCCGGAGAGAATCGGTGAAGTAACTGATTTTAAAGATGAATACACTGCGATTGTGTTTGGCGGTTATTATTCAGAAGTCTCGGCGGTGACAATGGGAAACGCAATTATTGGGGTATCCCCTGTTTATAATGATGACAATCAATTAGTCGGTACAGTGAAAGTCGGGTTTTTAACTGAAAAGTTAACTGAAGGAATTATGGAGAGAGCTAAAAGATTGTTTCAATTTTCCCTCGTCATTTTTCTTGTTGCGATTCTTTCAAGTGTTTGGCTTGCGAGAATTATCCGTAAAGATACACTCGGCTTAGAGCCGCAACAAATTGCTTCTTTTTATAGTGAGCGGAAAGCAATTCTTTCTTCTATTAGTGAAGGCATTATTGCGATTGACGCTACGGGGCATATTACGCTAATGAATACAGCAGCGAGAGATATATTAGGATTGGCACATAGACATATTTCCGAGCCGATTCAATCAGTTATTCCAAGCTTCGAGCTGACTGAACAATTGATGCATCAAGAAATCCGTCCCTCGTTTGAGTTGAACGTAAAAGATAAAATTTTAATTGTGACAACCGTCCCATTACGCAATGGGATGAATCCAAAAGGCGCTGTCATCACTTTTAAAGACCGGACGGAAATGGTCGAGATGGTGAATCGATTGTTTGAAGTGAGCAAGTACTCGGAAAGTCTGCGGGCTCAAACGCATGAATTCACGAATAAGTTGTATAGGATCTCGGGTCTTCTTCAATTAGGGAATTATGACCAAGCCATCCACATGATTCAAGAAGAAATCGATGTTAATGAATATACAAACCGCCTTATATTTGAACAGATAAAAGATGCGAATGTTCAAGCCATTCTACTAGGTAAAATGGGCATGGCATCGGAAATGAAAGTATCCTTTATTGTGGATGAAAATAGCAGTTTACAGAAATTACCTTCTTTTATCCGCACCGGAGATTTAACGATTATTATTGGCAATCTCATCGATAACGCGCTTGATGCAGTTTCTGCTCAAAATCAAGGAGAAGTTAATTTTTTTGCGCTGGATATAGGCGACGATATCATCATCGAGGTGACGGACAATGGGCCGGGAATACCGTCCGATGCATTATATGAAGTATTTAACCAAGGATTTACGACGAAAGAAGAATCAGGTCATGGATTTGGTTTGGCGAATGTTCAGAAGATTGTCCGAGGTCTAGGTGGAGATATACAAGTGACGAGTGACGGGACAGGCACTACTTTTTCTGTTTATATTCCGAAAGAGGAAAAGTCGGAAGGGGATTTTGATGATTAATGTTTTAATTGTAGAAGATGATTTTAGGATTGCAGATATTCATGAAAGTATTTTGGCAGGTATTGATGGCATTAATGTGGTGGGAAAGGCGTTGCGAGCGGAAGGAAGCTGGCAGTTTATTGAAACCAACAGGGTGGATCTTCTGCTAGTCGACGTATACATGCCAGATCAATTAGGCATCGATTTAGTCATTGAGTTAAAGCAGAAGTATCCTCATTTGGATGTCATCATGATTACCGCTGCAAGAGATACCCATTTACTTAAAAAAAGTATCAATGCCGGTATTTTTTATTATCTAATCAAGCCTGTTCAATTTGAAAAGTTGAAAAAAGTGATTGAGGTTTATAAAGATAAAAAAGAGATTCTTGCATCGACCGATGTTGTCGACCAAGCAATGCTGGATCGTATTTTTAGAATGCCGTCGCCAGAAAATAGACCTAATGTTTCCCTTCCAAAGGGAATCAACGAACTTACCCTATCTAAAGTACTTGAAATTATGAAAAGTTTACCCGATGGGGTGACCGCTGAAGAAATGGGAGAAAGGCTAGGTGCTTCCCGAACAACTGCGCGAAGATATATGGAGCATCTCGTATCTACTGGCAAGATGAAAGCAGAGCTAGAGTATGGAATTGTAGGTAGACCCGAAAGAAAATATTTTAACCGGTGAGTATTCTATTATGGAATACTCTTTTTTGAACTTAATGAACAAAATGCAATTAAGTTTTTTAAAAACCTTAAAATTGAAAACGGTTACAAACTGAAAACTTCATGTATTATTAATCTTAAGAAATGATATTACCATTTTAGGAGTGAATAGGAAAATGAGAAGATTACTGTTATTTCTAGCTTTATCCATAGTGCTCGTATTAGCTGCATGTTCTTCTGAAGGTGCAGGCGATGGTGAATTCCCATCCAAAACAATTGAAATTGTTGCACCAGCATCACCAGGCGGTGGATATGATGCGACATCAAGAGCGATTCAGAAAATCATGACGGATGAAAAACTGGTCGAACAAAACATTACGGTTGTGAATAAACCGGGCGGTAATGGAGAAGTTGGCTGGAAGTACTTACAGCCGAAAGATGGACATAGCATCGCAATCGATTCAAGTCTGATTGTAACGAATAACATCTTAGGCACGAGCGACATGACATTTGAAGATGTCACACCGCTTGCAACGTTAACGACTGAGTGGATTTCCTATGCAGTTCCACCTGATTCGCCATTTAAAGATGCACAAGAATTTATGGAGCAATTAAAAGAAGATCCTGCGTCCTTGAAAATTGCGGTCGCACCAGGACTGGGTAACAATGACCATCTATCATTTGTAGAGGCTGCAAAAACATACGGAGTGGATGTTACGAAACTAAACTTCCTTGTTTATGATGGGGGCGGAGACGTTGTGACGGCATTACTTGGCGGTCACGTTGATTTTGGTATCTCTTCATTATCAGAGTTTAAAGATCAGCATGAAGCTGAGAAATTTAGAATTGTTGCAGTTTCTTCCGAAGAGCGTATTGAAGGCTTAGAGGATGTTGGCACATGGAAAGAGCAAGGCGTTGACATGGTATTCCCTCACTGGAGAGGGATTGTTGGTCCAGCAGATATGTCAGATGAAGAAATTGCTTATTGGGATGACGTAATCAGTAAGTTAGTAGAAACAGAAGCATGGCAGACACTTTTAAAGAACAACGAGTGGGAGCCGTACTATAAAGATAGCAAAGAAACGATTGAGTTCTTGAAAGAGCAGCAAGAGAAGTATGAAGTGCTTATTAAAGACTCTGGGTTAATTGATTAATATTGAGAAATTTCAAAGGTCGGGTTCGTTCTTGGACCCCTCCTTTTTAATTGTTGCTAGAATTTGAGACCTAGTGGGAAAGGAGAAAGCATATGTTAAGGTTTGCAACGCCGATATTTTTCATGATTGTCGGTTTTATCTATTTAATTGCGACTTTGAATCTACCAAAGGCAAGACTTGGCGACCCGAACGGTCCTATGTATTTCCCAATTATTATCGCTGTGCTGATCATCGTGTCCAGTGCGGTCTATTTCTTTCAAGAATGGAAGCTTCGAAAGGAAGAATTTAAGGAGTTCCAATTAATAAAAGAGGGCAGAGCGCCGCTTTACTTAATTGCCACGATTGTATTAATGCTTATTTACACGTTCCTATTTGAAAGAATAGGATTCTTATACGCTACAATGCTATTCCTTGGCGGATTAATGTTTCTCTTAAATGGAAGAAAGAGATGGATTTACAACATCATCATTGCTGTGGCATTTTCGTTTATTACATGGTATGCATTCGCAGAATTATTGCAAGTAAGTTTACCGTAGGAAAGGAGTCTCGAAAATGGGAATCGATATGCAATACGTTATTGAAGGTTTTATGGTTGCAATACAGCCTCAAAACTTATTTTGGATCGCTTTAGGAGGATTCTTAGGAACGATTGTTGGAATGCTTCCGGGTCTTGGACCTGCAACGGCAATCGCTTTACTTATCCCAATCACTTTTGGAATGGATCCAACTAGTGCATTAATCCTTATGGCGGCAATTTACTATGGAGCCATGTACGGCGGGTCCCGAAGTTCAATATTATTGAATGTACCGGGAGATGGATCAGCCATTGCAGCGACATTCGATGGATATCCGATGGCACAAAAAGGACAAGCAGGTCAAGCGTTGGCCATTTCAGCAATTGCTTCACTAATTGGCGGACTCGTTGCAGTCGTCGGTTTTATTTTATTATCACAGCCACTCGCTCAATTCGCATTAAAGTTTGGTCCGGCTGAATATTTTATGCTGATGATTTTCACACTTTCAGCCATTGTTGCATTGGCACAAGGGGCGATGGTGAAGGGATTCATCGCAATGGGCGTAGGGCTTTTACTTAGTACGATAGGAATTGATTTACAGACCGGCGTTTATCGTTTTACAGGAGGAAACGTTCACCTTGCAGATGGCGTCGATTTTCTAGTTGTCATAATCGGTATTTATGCCGTTGGTGAAGTGATGTATAACTACTTAACCATTGACCGTCCTCTTGGTGAAAAGAAAAATATCGGGAAAATTTGGATTACGAAAGAACAATGGAATCGTACAAAATGGCCGATGCTTCGTAACGGTCCAATCGGTTTCCTTGTAGGTGTTTTACCGGGTGCGGGCGGTGCGATTGCATCGATGATCAGTTATTCTCTTGAAAAACAAGTTTCCAAAAAACCAGAAGAATTCGGAGAAGGTGCAATTGAAGGATTAGCAGCACCAGAATCGTCTAACAACGCCGCTTCTGTCGGGGCATTTATTCCAATGTTAACAATGGGTATTCCAGGATCAGGAACGACAGCAGTTATTCTTGGTGCGATTGTGATGCTCGGTTTGAAGCCAGGGCCGCTGTTATTTGAAAATAATCCGGATATGGTTTGGACGTTCATTAACAGTATGTTTATCGGGAATATTTTCCTAGTCATTCTGAACATCGCACTCGTTGCATTGCTTGTTAGAATTCTAGATACACCGCCGAAAACATTGTATCCAATCATTCTATTACTAGCATTTATGGGTACATACACGTTGAATTTCAGTATGACGGATTTTGTTATTTTGATTGTTTTCGGTTTGATTGGCCTTGTCATGAAAATCCTTCAGTTCCCAGTAGCGCCGTTGATTTTGGCAGTTATTGTCGGTTCCGAGATGGAACAAAACTTAAGAAAGAGCTTGGTTACACATGACAGTGCTTGGGGATTGATGACAGCATCGCCAATCACAATTGGCCTTGTGATTCTGACAATTATTTCTCTAGGCTATCCACTCTTAACATCATGGTTGAAAAAGAGAAAACTAGAAAGAAGTATGGGGCAATAAAGGCAGGAGGTTTTTGAAATGACATGGTTAATTGAGAAGCAGCGAACACAAATTGAGTTGGCTGATGAGTTTAGACGTCTGATGACAGATGGGCCAATATTAAAAATTATTGGCGCACACGATGGCATGGCAGGTCTTGTTGCAAAGTCTACCGGTTTCAAATCACTATATTTATCGGGCGGCGCGTTTACTGCAAGCAAGGGACTCCCAGACTTGGGCATCCTTCATTCACAAGAAGTGGCAGAGCGTGCGAGAGAAATTATTCGTGCGACTGATTTGCCGATGCTTGTAGATATCGATACAGGTTTTGGGGGGATTTTGAATGTCGCAAGAACAGCGAAAGAAATGGTTGAAGCGAATGTTGCTGCGATTCAAATAGAAGACCAAGACTTACCGAAAAAGTGCGGCCATCTGAATGGGAAAAAATTAATTTCTGCTGAAGAAATGGCACAAAAGATTAAAATCATTAAAGAAGTCGCACCTTCCTTAGTGATTGTTGCACGTACAGATGCACTATCTGTTGAAGGGATGGATGCTGCAATCGATCGAATGAAAATGTATGTGGAAGCTGGTGCGGATGCTTTATTCCCAGAAGCCTTCACAACAGAAGATGAATTTAGACAGGCGAGTGAAACGTTCGACGTTCCGTTACTTGCAAATATGACGGAATTTGGAAGAACGGATTATTTCACAGCAGATGAATTCGAAACTTTCGGCTACTCGATGGTGATTTATCCAGTTACTTCTCTACGTGTTGCTGCGAAAGCATATGAAATTGTTTTCAAAGAGATATTTGAAAAGGGAACACAGAAAGATGTGTTGCATATGATGCAGACAAGACAAGAGCTTTATGATGAGATTGGGTTGCATGACTATGAGGCGTTGGATGAGCAGATTGCAAAAACGGTGTTGCCGAAATAAAATAGGACATCTGTGCAAGGCAAAATTCCGACAATACACGACAATTGTATAAAAGAAAAGTAAGAATCCTACCACATCAACAGTTGGTAGGATTCTATTTCTTTATTTATTCGAAATGCCGAATTGTCATAATTGTACCGCACACAGGCCTCTTAAATATTATTATTTATATAATAAAATTAATCATTGACATACATAAAAAGGCTTGCTAAACTGTGAAACAAGTAATCGCTTACATAGAATTTCAAATTTAGGTAACCGTTTACATAAAGGTAGATTACTTTAAAAACAGAATCCTTTGTTAGGATTAGTCGAATTGGAGGGATAAAAATGTGCACGGGAATAAAGTTGATGACAGATGAAAATGAAGTTTTCTGGGGAAGAACACAAGACTTTGATCAGGACTTTGATTATGCTGGGATAACAATCCCTAGGAATTGGGATTATCATTCTACCTTTACGCCTTTTAGAACGAAATATGCGGTAATGGGCATCGTATGGGCAGAGCATGATGTGGAGGAAAACCCTGTCGTTTTAGATGGAATGAATGAACATGGTTTATGTGGAGGTTCCTTCTATTTCGACCATTTTTATAAGTATGTTCCAGCAGCCGAAGTAGAAGCATCCGGAAAGATCGGTTTACGAGGCGAAGAAGTTGTCACTTGGATTTTAACGAACTATAAAGACCTAGACGAGATTAAAGAAAACTTGAATAAAGACATTGGCGTTGTTTCTGAGGCGGGGCCAATGATGGGGAAGTCAGTTCCCCAACACGCTGTCTTTCAAGATAAGTCTGGACGCTCGATCGTAGTTGAGCCGACTCGTGAAAATGGTTTTGATATCTACGAAAACAAGATTGGCGTCTTTACCAATGAACCTAATTTTGATTGGCATGTAACCAATTTAAAAACACATTTAGAGCGAAGTACACGTAGAAAATATACTTATGCGATGGAGGAGCCGATCGAACCGTTTGAAATCGATGAGTTTAATACAGGTTTGGCAGGGATTCCATCTGGCTTGAGCCCTGACGCAAGGTTTTTAAGGGCAGCTTATCATAAGCTATTATCTGTCGATGTAACACGTGAGGATGCGCTTCATCAACTGATACATTTGCTTGGCGCCGTCACAAACCCTAAAGGTTCTTTACGTTTGATAAAAGAAAATAAATTCGTATTGCCTTATACGCAATATACATCTTATTATGATGTCAATAAAATGACGCTTTATATTAGATTGTATGAAAATACGAACTTACAAAAGTTAGAATTTAATCTACAAGATGTTAATCACAAAGAAGTTCAATATTATTCATTCCGTAAAGATGAAGTAATCGTCGATCTTCTTCCGCAAGATTGACACAGAGCTAGCAAGATTGGAACATGAGAACATGACATTTTACAAATAAAAACATAGTATCCCCATTTGATATATTTGGGAGAATAAATTAACTTGAATTATGTAACCCTTTACATACTGAAGATATTGAGTGTTTGATAATTTAACAGTAATTTATGATAGATGTGGAACGGGTTACACAAATAGAAATGGAGCTGAAATCATTGAGAGTACTTTTTATTGGAGATTCCTGGACAATTCATATGATTCATACGAAGGGATTTGACAGTTTCGAGAGCACAAAATATGAGGAGGGCGCGACACACCTGCTGAATTGTTTACGCGAAGGTGGCGTTGATGTTGACTACATGCCTGCGCATGAAGTCCAAGTACGCTTCCCAAAAAGTGTTAGTGAGTTAGAAATTTACGATGCGATTGTGATTAGTGATATTGGCGCGAATACATTTTTACTTCAAAATGCGACGTTTTATGACATGGAGTCCGTTCCAAATGCGCTGTCCATGATCAAAGAGTATGTTGAAAATGGTGGCGGCCTGTTGATGGTTGGAGGCTATCTATCTTTTAGTGGAATCGAAGGGAAAGCCAACTATAGCAACACGGTCATCGCAGACGTTCTACCTGTCATTATGAAAGAGGGAGACGACCGCTTTGAAGCACCAGAGGGAGTCCGTCCTCGTAATACAGAAACGAAACATTTTATCACGGAAAATATCGACCAGTGGCCAGCTTACCTAGGTTACAACCGATTTAAGGCAAAGCCAGACGCAACAGTCTTAGTGGAAACAGAGCGGGATCCGTTTTTAGTTTTAGGCGAATATAAGGGCGGTAAAACTGCTTGTTTTGCAAGTGATTGTGCGCCTCATTGGTGGCCAAAACAATCGTTAAACTGGGAACATTATCAAGACTTATGGATTAATATCCTTAAGTATGTGGCGGATGCCAAGTAATTTAAGCACTTTATAAGTTAGCGCGTATCGGCGTGAGAGGTCTCTGAACCATGGGCTTTAAGACCTCTCACAAACGATTAAAGATTGACTAGTTCATTGTGGTGTATACATAAGACTTATCATTCTAGCGTTTCTCAAGGCGATCATTTAGTAAGATTGCGTACAACCTTTTTTACACATCATGTAAGCGGTTACCTATATTGAAGCGACTTTTAACTGTCGATTGAGATGAAGAAGTAGTAATAGAAACCTAGTAATTTTTAGGTGAATTTGATTGATAAAAATAAGAAAATAGAGGTGAAAAAATGATAAATATACTATGGGGTTTACTTGGTGTAATTAGCATTTTAGGTCTAGGGTTTATTTTAAGTAAAGATAGAAAAAACATTCATACAAGGACGATTGTAGTCGGTCTTATTATACAATTTGTATTCGCTTACATTGTATTGAAGTCAACGCTTGGTCGGACGATTTTAGTTGAATTATCATTAGGTGTTCAAGGGATTATTTCGTTTGTAAATGAAGGAATTGATTTCTTATTTGGTCCACTCGTTCGAGATGCTTCGGGTATGATTTTTGTTCTGGAAGTATTAACAGTTATTGTATTCTTCTCTTCCTTAATTTCTATTTTGTATTATTTAGGAATTATGCAGTGGATAATTAATGTAATTGGTGGCTTTTTATCAAAGCTTTTACATACATCGAAGCCAGAGTCGATCTCAGCTGCAGGGAATATCTTTATTGGGCATACGGAAGCACCGTTATTGATCAGACCATTTATTAATAAGATGAGTAACTCAGAAATATTTGCGGTCATGGTCGGGGGTATGGCATCTACTTCAGGTGCAGTGTTAGTTGGCTATTCCTTATTAGGTATTCCACTCGAATACTTATTAGCGGCAAGTTTTATGGCAGCTCCTTCTGGATTGGTCATGTCAAAAATCATGTTTCCACATACAAAAGAAAAGATGGAAGAAATCTTAAATGGATCAGATGCTAAAGATGTAAAAGCAGGGGACGAGCTATTTGGAGATGAAAAACCATCCAACATTATTGATGCTGCTGCGAATGGTGCTGCGACAGGAATGAATATTATTATCTCTGTTACAGCCATGTTGTTAGCGTTTATCTCCCTCATTGCTTTAGTAAATGCAGGATTTGGATTTGTTGGAGGTTTATTCGGTTTTGAAGATTTAACGATGGATTATATTTTAGGGTTTATTCTTGCTCCTTTTGCTTTTCTATTAGGTGTGCCGTGGGATGAAGCATTTCAAGCGGGACAATTTATTGGGCAAAAAATCGTGATTAATGAATTTGTTGCATTTGCTGGATTAGGTCCAATGTTTGATGAGCTGTCACTCAAAACTGGCATGATTCTAAGTTTCGCAATTGCTGGTTACGGTAACTTTGGATCGATCGCTATACAGATTGGAACGATTGGCGGACTTGCTAAGGAACGTAGAAAAGATGCTTCGATGCTAGGTTTGAGAGCGATGATCGCAGGTAGTTTAGCAACTTGTTTAAACGGTGCGATTGCAGGAATGTTTCTTTTCTAGGCAATCGTCATTGTGATTCGTTATACGGTGGTGACAACTCCCTATCACGATTTAAGTGATAGGGAGATATCATTTATTGCCATACTGTTTTATGACAAAATTTCACATATCATATAGAATAAATGATAATCCTATCATTTGTAGTTTTACATAGGGCCTAACTAGGTGGGGGTGGAGGGGTAGATGGTTACTATAAAAAAAGTGGCAGAAGAAGCAGGGGTTTCGGTAGCAACTGTTTCCCGCGTGATTAATCAAAATGGTTATGTGAGTGAAGGAACGTTGAAAAAAGTAAAAAGTGTAATTAAAGAGTTAAATTATACGCCGAATTCGATTGCAAGATCTCTTTATCATAAAACATCAAATATGATCGGTTTAATTATTCCGGACATTACGAACCCTTTTTTTCCGGAATTAGCAAGGGCAGTTGAAGATATTGCCATGAAGTGTGGATACAAAGTTGTGCTTTGTAATTCTGACAAAGATCCAGAAAAAGAAATGAATTATCTGGATTTGTTTAAAGAAAGATATGTAGATGGCATTATTTTGACCACGCAATCCCAGGAATCAAAAGTTTATTCAGATTTAAATGTACCTATCGTTGCGCTGGACCGTATTGGAGATGCATCCTTTCCTTCTGTCGTTTCAAATAATTATCATGGCGCTAAGAAAGCGACTGAATTATTAATGGCAAAAGGGGTAAAAAATATTGCGCACATTAGAGGTCCCAAAAATATCGCTCCATCAGATGCGCGATATCATGGCTTTATCGATGCTGTGGAAGAACAGCGAGTGAACTATACGATCGGTGAGGCAGAATTTCAGCTAGAAGATGCTGAAAGACAAGCCGAACAATTCTTTGACATACATACAGGGATTGATGGCATTTTTTGTAGTAATGATACAATTGCAGCTGGTTTTTTAAAAGTAGCTTTAAAAAGAGGGATTAAAGTGCCTGAGGAGCTTCAAATTATTGGATTCGATGGCTCGTTTTTTGGCGAGTTTATTTATCCAGAATTAACAACTGTATCTCAGCCGATCTATGACATGGGCGCAGTCGCTACTCGATTATTAATCAAAATCATTCAAGGTGAAAAACCGGAAAAGTACTTATATGAAATGCCTGCGACGATTATTGAGCGAGGGACTACTCGATAGTTTTAGTGGTGCCAGTCACTCACTCAATTCGGACACTATTCAGATCATGGTATTAAATATAAAAAGGAACGCTGCCGAATGAAGGTTCGTGGTACCGCCCCCCGAAAGTTAGAGTAATAAATCTAACTTTCGGGGGGCGGTACCTTCGACGGGGTTCCTATTTATATTTATTCAATCACTTTAAATTACCTTAATTGCACCCTATATAGGTACCTTTCAAAGATTCAACCTCAAAGCCATCTTTCTTGAAATTCACTTGCAGGCACTGGAGGGCTGAAATGATAGCCTTGTGCGTAATCACAGCCAATCTCCTTTAAGAAATGATGAGCTTCTTGTCCTTCTACACCTTCAGCGATGACTTTTAAATCGAATTCTTTAGCGATTGCGGTAATCGTTTGAATAATGGCTTTGTTTTCATCGTTTCGATGCATGTTAATCACAAATGATTTATCGATTTTCAATGAATCGAGTGGGTATTTAGTTAAATAGCTAAGTGATGAGTAACCAGTTCCAAAGTCATCCATGGAGAGCGAAATCCCTAGTTTTTTTAATTCAGCTAGCTTTTCACTCATCGACTCTGCATACATCGCAATACTCTCCGTAATTTCTAATACAATCTGGGATGGATCTAGCAAATTGTTCTCTATCGCATTTTTCAACTTCTCTAAAAAAGTTGGATCGAGTAACTGTCTCACTGATACATTAATGCTTACATATATCGGTTGATTGGTTGTTTTTTGCCAACGTGCATGTTGTTCGATAGCTGTATTTAATACCCAGTGGCCGATTGGAATAATCACGCCAGTTTCTTCCGCAATTGAAATAAACTCATCTGGTGGTACTTGACCAAGCACTTTATTATTCCAACGTATAAGAGATTCCATTCCTACAATTTCATTTGTTTTCAAATCCATAATCGGCTGATAAAACAGTTCAATTTCTTCATTCACAAGTGCTGTTTGTAATTGTTTTTCAATCATTACTTTTCTTTCGAATTCTTGCTGCATTTGTGGAGTGAACAGTTGGAAGTCATTTTTTCCTCTTCCTTTTACATAGTACATTGCGATATCTGCATGTTTTATTAATGTATTCACGTCATACCCGTCATTTGGAAAGAGGCTAATGCCAATACTGAGTGAAATAAAGTAATTGCTGCCCTCTAGTACAAAGCTCTCTTTAAATTCGTTTAATACATCTTTGGCGAATCCTTCACTATCTGTTGCAGTGGCGTGTGGAAGTAAGATGGTGAATTCATCCCCACCGATCCGATAAATTTCGGCACTCGGATACTTTCTCTTGAGTAAGTTTTTAATCCGACTTGACACCTCTTTTAATAAGAGGTCACCAGCATCATGTCCGAGTGTGTCATTGATGTATTTAAATCGGTCCAAATCAAGAAACACAATTGCATTTTGACTGTCTTCGGATTTGGCTTTTTCTAGAAGGCTCGACAAATCCTTATTGAACTTTCTTCGATTCGGCAATCCTGTTAATGTATCATGATTAGCTTGGAATTGAATTTCATCTTCAAATTGCTTTCGCTCTGTAATGTCAGTGGATACAGCAAGTAGCGCTGAGCTGTCATGTATATGAATTGGGATTTTGACGGTTTGAACCCATCTCTCTTCACCAGAGGCAGCTTTAATGGATTCTTCTTTAACCAACAGTTGGTCAGTTTGCTTGAATTCATCACTCTTTTGCATGGAGTGAGGCTCTGTATCGTTGTCTTTTTGCAATTCATCATACGTTTTTCCGATCATTTCTTGAGTGTCTTTTCCCATTAACTGGGCATAGGATTGATTGACAAGTGTATAACGGTCAAACTCATCTTTGGCATAAATGTAGTTTGGGTTTAAATCAATCACTTGGAATAGAAACTTCTTTTGTTCTGAAAGTTTCCTATTCATATTATTTACGATATCAAGATGCATTCGACTCGTGAGAATTAAAATTGATAATGCATAAACGAGTAATGCAATCGAACTTGGGTACAATCTTGCCGATGGGAACATATTTAAAGAGCCAATTGCAAATCCAAAGGCAGAAAAAATCATAAAATAAACTAAAAATGATTGTATACTCTTATTTGGTACATGTAGACTAATGAACAAACAAATCGTCATGTTCACAATAGAAAGCATAATATTGAAAATATAAATCCATGACAATTCTCCGTAAACAGGAAAGTAAAAGATACTAGAACCAATGTTCATTAGTTCAATTCGTTGAATTGCCTTATCGCTCCAACTAATGATGTAAACGAAGAAGGCAATTCCGTAGAATAAAAGTACGGTCGATCGATTGATGAACAACTGCCACTTCTTAGCTAAATCTTTTGGCAACATTTCTTGCACAATTGTATAGCCTAAATAAAAAAACGTTGGTGTAATCATGATGGAACCAAAGCGAAAGAGATTAAATAAAAAAAGAATGGTCTCTTTTTCTAGTGAACGATGAGCATACAAAAAAGCAATGTCCAATTGCCAGAGCGTAACCATGATAAGTAGCAGAAATATAATTTTTGAGAGTCTGTTTTTCTCAAATAAAACCAATAGCGTAATTCCCACACCGATGGGAATACAAGATAATAAAATTAGAAAAATATAAAACATAGAGGCCACCTCCTAAGTATGTGTCAATAATAGACAAGCGTAATTCCCACTGCTCCCGTGAGTTGTGATGGCTACGGAATGAACAGCTTGAGGCCTCGTTTCAAAAACAATCGGTACGTCTTGAAATCCATCCCCTTTTGTCTTTGTTGTAGGTCGGATAAACCCGTATTCCATTGATAGAAGGGATGCTATGATTTGCATTGCCCCCATCGCACCAAAGCTATGTCCAATCATTCCTTTTATAGAAGTAATCGGTACCTTCGATTCAAATGTTTTCAAAAGGATGTATCGTTCGATCTGATCATTTGTGTCGACACCAAGGGCCTGACTGTTTACATAAGTCGGCGTCGTATTGCCGACAGTTTCTTGAAAGACATCCAGCATATGCTTCCCTGTATGATCCGAACGTAATAATTTTTGTCCTTCATTTCTTGAGATAACGCGTTCAACCTTCCCATATATCTTTTGACCACGTACCTCGGCGGATTGTTTGCGCTCTAACACAATTAATCCAGCGCCTTCGGATAAAACAAACCCCTGATGTTTTTTCGAAAAGGGGACGCCCGCATGATGAATAGCCGTTTCAGTGGAGAGTATTCTAACTTTCTTAAAGCCATTGAGTGTCCATTGGCCTAAAGGGGCATCTGTTCCTCCCACAATGCAAGCGTCGACACTGCCATTCTCAAGGAGAAGCTTGCCCATAGCTACCGCATCCAAACTAGCGGTGCATCCAGTCGATAATGTGAAGGCAGGCCCGCAAGCACCAATCACTTCTGCGACAGAACCTGACGCCGTGTGCGAATCGGCATAGGAAACACCTTGAATCGGAGTTGTTTTCAAATCGTGAAACTGGGGAGCATATTGTTCAATTTCAAGAATTGCACCCGCAGCAGTTCCTAGAATAACAGCAATACGGTGTGGTTTGATATCCTCCAAATTTGCCATCTTAGCAGCATCTATTGCAGCGGCGATTGCCAATCTAACAAACCGTGGATACCGTTTGAAATTTCTCCCATTGATTTCTAGAAATTCGTCTTCTATGACTCCCGCAACCACATTCGTATGAGGCGGCGTATCACTTTTTACAATGCCCTGTGTACAAATTCCTTTTTTTAATACCTGTAAAAAACTTGATTTGTCATGCACACCAGGGGCTTTTATCCCGTAACCTGTAATTACAATATCGTTCAAAAAACCTTCACCTACAAATTTTAAATATATTTTTTGATCACTAGACTCTCCTATTCTATAGGAAATTACTATTCTTCACGAGTGATATGTGGGAGAAAATATATGGTGCCAGTCACCCATGCAATTCGGACACTATTCAGATAATGGATTAAATGAATATGGAGTTTATAGGTTATTACGCAGGTGCCGTTCAAAAGGCGAATTCCATTAGTTTATTTGAAAGTAAAAGGGGGATAGATGACAACAAAGGAGGGGGTTCTTTGATAGAAAATCGGAAAGAACCGAACAGGCTGCGTCTTGGTCTAGTTTCAGCCCCCGGCTTACCGGCGACCATTTGTCATAAAATTAGCGAGGAATTAGGAGACATCCTTTCTAAAGAAATCGAAAGTGAAAAAGAATGGGAAGTGGAGGTCGAAGTTGATCGGCTGACCGGGGCAGTAGATAAAGTGGAGGAGATTATGAAGCAAGCGGGTAGCCGAAAAGAAGCGAATGATTGGGATTATGTCATTTCTTTAACGGATTTACCGATTTTTGTTGATGGTCTCATCGTTCTGTCAGATGCGGATGTTGACGCATGTATTGCCCAAGTATCTTTACCTGCCTTCGGACTATTTTCTACGCCAAAAAAGATTGAGAAAACAATGATTCAAATTGTGAAAGAACTTTATTACCGCGGTTTCAATAGAGAACTTAGTGTTCCTCTCAATAAAAAAGGGCCTGGTTTTTTAGCGAATGATAAGAAAAGCCGATTAATGAACAGAGTGCCACGCATTTTCAAATTCACAGAAGTGGAAAGATGTGAAGAGCAGGGTGAAAATAATGAGAGAACCGTCCGTTTTTTTACGAATCCCAAAGTGAAAGGCCGTTTAAAAGTGATTTTAGGCATGACAATTGCCAATCGTCCCTGGTCAATCTTGCCTTCATTTAAAAAGGTAGTTGGTTTGGCATTTGCGACAGGTTCGTACATGCTAATTTTCAATACACTTTGGAAACTGAGCAATATTTATGAAATCCCCAGATTTATCGCGTTGACGTCACTGGCGATGATTGGGATGGTTGCTTGGATTATTCTTGCTCATAATCTCTGGGAAAAAAGAACAAATTTCAACTCCATGCGTTTACGGGGATTGTATAATATGACAACCGTCACGACTTTAGGGATTTCTGTTGTTATTTTCTATATCGCGATGTTCATTCTGTTCCTTTTTGCGGTCGCTATATTTGTGCCTGCAAATCTTTTTGAAGAGGTCATTGGGCATTCAGTTGACCTCGTTGATTATCTAAAGCTGGCTTGGCTTGTTTCTTCTGCTGCCACAGTTGCGGGGGCAATTGGCGCAGGTTTGGAAGACCAAGAAGAAGTCCGTAAAAGTACATACGGCTATCGCCAATACCTTCGCTCCAAAGCAGTGGAAGAGCAGGAAGAAGCTAAGAAAGAGGAAATTTGAATAGAACTTGTGCAAGAAACGATTCAGTCAATACACTACAATTGCATGAACAAATAAAGAAATTCGTCCAAGATAACATTTGGCTGAATTTCCTTTTGTGTTTTTATACATTAATACAAATTATTATAAACCTGTTATTGTACAGGTGATTTTTACTTATGCGGATGTTATAATTAATTTATGGTTAAATGTTCGTGTTTGTTTTCGGCGGTTTGAGTAGAGGGTATGACTTTATATGCCTTATCTTCAAACTTAAGAATTCGACCACCCGAAACGGAAATGTACATTGTTCGTGATATTATGTAGTAAGGTTAATTAAGAAATTGAAAAATATGCAAAAAAAGATAGACAAATTACTATTTATTAGATAATATATTCGTATTATAAAAAACAGTTGACCAATGTTGTAGTACAATTCTCATCTGAATTAGTGCCAATTGAATCTGTTTTTTAATAGAAACGTCGGAATATTCTGTTGGTATGAATCGAAAATGGATGGAGAAAACTTTACTTACGATTTTCAATTTGTAACTGTATCATCATCCAGTAAAAAGCATGACGAACTGCGGCATACGTTCTCGGAACATATGCATTGAACAACACCTAGAATAACTAATCTGGCAATTGGGAGATGAATACAAATGAACTTGTGGAAAGATTGGCGCTTGCATGCCATCATTTTAGGAATTGTTATGGTCACTGAATTAATAGGTACACACAAGATATCCATTGGTGGCGGGGTTGTTTTATTGTTACCGATGTTATATGCAATCATCGTTGGTCTAGGCCTTTATTTCACGCCACTCGTGAAGGAAAAACAATCGAAAAATGCTGAGAATCTGGTTTTCTTAGCGGTTAGTTTGTTAATTGCGAAATTCGGGGTCACAATTGGACCTTCTATTAACACAATTTTAGAAGTTGGGCCAGCATTGATTTTACAAGAACTGGGTCACTTAGCGACACTTTTAATCGCTTTACCAGTAGCGATATTGCTCGGAATGAAGCGGGAAAGTATTGGAATGACGCACTCTGTTGGAAGAGAGCCAAACGTCGCTTTAATTATGGACAAGTTTGGACTCAACTCTCCTGAAGGGCGAGGCGTCATGTCGATTTATATTTTTGGTACGATTTTTGGGGCTGTGTTTTTAGGGTTGATTTCTGGAGTCCTCGCAACGATGTTACCGATTCACCCGTTATCCTTTGCGATGGCTTCAGGTGTAGGAAGCGGCAGTATGATGGCTGCGGCGAGTGGGTCATTGGTATCCGCATTCCCACATCTTGAACAGGACATTATTGCTTTAGCCGGTGCAAGTAACTTGATTTCAGCGGCGACCGGTTTATATGTAAGTATTTTTGTTGCACTCCCTTTAACGGAGAAAATGTATGCATTTTTTATGAAGTTACGAAATAAAAAGACGAAGGCGGAGGGCTGACGCATGTTACGAAATATTCAAGAATGGACGATGGTACTCGCAATTATCGGGCTCATCACGCTCGTTGGAAACTGGATTGGCTATAATGTCATGCCCACTCAAGCGCTACCAGGTATGATTTTGCTTATCGTGATTAGCATCGCAGGATTAGCGCTTGATAAGCTACTTCCTTTCAATATCCCAGCAATCGCCTACATCTCGCTTATCGCAATTGTTCTTTCCATCCCAGGAGTACCGGGTTCGGAAACTGTTGTAAAATGGACGTCAGAGGTTAATTTATTGGCCATTACGACACCTATTTTAGCCTATGCGGGCATTGCCATTGGCCGCTCGTGGGCAGATTTCGCAAAGTTAGGTTGGAGAAGCCTAGTTGTCGGGTCGCTCGTCCTGTTAGGTACTTATCTCGGTTCTGCTGTCATTGCTGAGATTATTCTTAGAATGCAGGGAATTATTTAATCGTTGATTTCAATCAAGCAAGAATCCCACCATATTAATATTGGCGGGATTCTTTTAATTTGAATTAAGCGTTTTTATCAGGGGCACTTTCCATTACTTTTCGGAACTTTATTGAATGGAAGTTCATTAAGAATAGACTTATTACCATTAAAGGTAGCCCAATTGCGATGCCGATATGAAATGGTTCATTTAGAAAAATGATACCAAGTAGGATCGATACAAAAGGCACGATAAAAGTTACCATCACTGCGAAAATTGGACCGCTGGCTGAGTTGATGATATAGAAAATCACATAGCCGAGGCCCGAGCTTAAACTGCCTAAAACGAGTAATGATAAGAAAACGCTTGGTGTGCCGACTGTTAGCATTGCTTTTGGTTCCATTAATAAACTGATGGGACCATTGATTAGGATTGCGATTGCTAGCGTCCAAAAACTTAGATGCATGGGCGGAACTGTCGTGTAGTATTTATTCACAAAAATAGAGTTGAGTGCATAACAAGATGTAACGCCGAACATGAGCAACGCATGGACGATTGAAAATTGACTACCGATCGCTTGTCCGGAAAAAAACATCAGCACGACGACTGCGAAAAAACCGATGAGTAGGCTGAAAATTTGATTGCGCAATGGTTTTATTTTCAGTAGAACGATAGAAAATAAAACAGCGAATAAGGGGGTGGTTGCGTTTAAAATCCCACTTAGTCCTGAATCAATCCCTTGTAATGCGAAACCCATAAAGTTCCACGGAATTGCTGCGGCCAAGGCGACGACGAGCAGAAATTTTGGTTGAACTTTAAAATCGATTTTTACTTTTGAAAAGAATAAAAATGGTAAAAGAGCAATCATGCCAAACAGACAACGTAAAAATACAATGGTTGTTGGCTGGAAATAATCTAGGAGTTGCTTCGTCCATAGAAATGAAGAGCCCCATAGTAAACTAAGAAATAATAAATACAAAGTTGATCTCATTCAAACTCGCCTTCATTCTTTTGAAATTTCAGTAGATTGTTGTTCATAATAGCATAGATGGGTGAGAATGTGGAGGGGGAGTTTAGGGGGGGCTCGAATTCCTCTCTTTGACTATTGAACTCCCCGCATTTAAGTTTAAAGTCCGCGTAATTGAACCTGAACCCCGCGTTAGTGCGCGAATCCCTCTTATTGCCTTGTGAATTCCGCGCATTTGATTTTGAACTCCCCGCAAATGTTCCCGAACTCCGCCCCCCCTGTGGCAAAGACATTGAAAGGGAGGACGATACCGTAGTTTGACTATGCATTACAATCGTATGTAATAAAAAAGGAACCCCGTACTTACGGAATTCCTTGAACTTCCACACCCCTACTCACTTTTCAACCCAATCAACGCATCATGAATCGCGCCAAGTTTGGTTTCGATCCGGTGTAATAGGTAGAACGATACGAAAATCGGAAAACCGATATCCTGTATTAATTGCAACCATTGTTCCATCTCGTTTCCTCCTTCCTTCGCATTCATAAAAACCGGTTCACCGAAAACTGGTGAACCGGTTAGACTTTGTTATTCCATGATGAGTAGTTCAGTGACATCGCGCTCGATAATGCGGGCGCTTTTTATTGCTTCTAGTGGATAGTCATCCACTTCGAATATGCCTGAAGCGATGATTGCTTGCATCGCTGCTTCCACAGCCGGTGCTGTCAAATCAGCACGCGGCTCGTCCACTGTCAGCGTAACGTTTTTGCCGTTTTCTGTAGTAAAGTTCAATTGGAGTGTCTTTGCCATTTTTTATCCCCCTTAATTTTCAGATCCTATTTTGTTAATTCCATACAAAAGATGTTTCCACTTTCTCTGCACCGATGAATGGGTACTCCGAAAGCTGTGCGAGTTGCTCTAGTGCGCTGTACAAGTTATCCGCGCTGGCGTCTTTTGCAATGTTGCGGTAGGTCTTTGCCTTACGGATTAATTTTCCGTCTTCCGTCATCCCGGCGTTGAAATAAACCTTTCCAACTGCATCTTTAAAATCGATTGTTGCTGCCATGTTATCACCACCTTTCACCCTCTATATAGAAGAAACGAGGGGAAAAGGATACAAAAATCGTAAAGTTTTTAATTTCTTTAGAAACGAGCGACTAAATCTTCTAGTATTTTGTGAATATTCGATTGACCTTTAGGTAGAATAATAATACAATTATGAATGTCGTAAATAATAATTTTTTGTCGAAAGATATCGATGTGAAGGGGAGTCTTTGTTGATTATAAATGGAAAGGAGAGATGCATATGACGATTTCTATTGTGAAAGGGGCACCTGGACACTACCGGATGGCGGAAGGCGTTCTTGATGACATGGAAGAGTTGCTCGCTGAGTTGGGTGTTGAAAAGATTCATATTGTTACTGGGAAACGTGCTTGGCATGCGGCACGGCCTTACTTGCCTAATCAACTAATAGAAAATAGCAATCTTGGATTTACATATATAGAAGGGTTCTGTACGTTGCAAACCGTTGATGAGATTGCGAGCAAGTTGTCGAGTACAGATGCGGTTATCGGAATCGGCGGTGGGACTGTTCTTGATATTGCGAAGGCTGCGGCAATCAAAGCGGACGTTAAATCGGTCTTAATCCCGACGATTGCTGCCACTTGTGCTGCATGGACGCCAATCAGTGTTTTTTATGATGAAAATGGCACGTTTACGCATTTTACCGAGTTTCCATTGGCGAATACGCTTGTGCTGATTGAGCCTAAGATAATCGCGGAATCCCCGGTACAGTATTTAAGAGCCGGAATTGGAGATACGCTCGCAAAGTTTTATGAGGCAGATGCACTCGTCGATTCATTTTACAAAGATCGTGCAATCCCAGTTTGGCTACAAGTTTCCCAGTTATCCGCGAAGATTTGTAAAGATATTTTGTTGGAGAATGGACAAGATGCCATTGCAGCTGTGACGACAGGAACTGTGACACAAGAACTAGTGAATGTCATTGAGGCCGTTATCATGACAGGCGGAATGGTCGGTGGATTTGGCGGGAAATTAGGCAGAAGCGCAGGTGCACATTCCATCCATAATGGACTTACTGAGGCTGAAGAAGTGAAGGATGTTCTGCACGGCAAACTCGTTGCTTATGGAATCCTCGTTCAATTAGCTTTAGAGGAAAAAGATGATGAAGTTGTGAAGCTAATGGATTATTACCGTGAGTGGGGATTGCCGATAAGTTTGGGAGATATGGGAGTTAATTCTGAGAATGAACAGCTATTAAAAAGAGTTGTTGAAAAAGCAACACTTCCTAATGAAACGATTCATTTTATGAATCAAAAAGTGACAGAAGAAGCGGTACTGTCTGCCATGCGAAAAGTTGAAGTGCTTCAGAAGGATAATAAATTAATACATACATAGAATAGGAGAAATAATATGAAAAAGTGGTTGTTAGCAAGTGTCCTCGTGTTAGTTATCGGCGTGTTAGCTGCTTGCGGTGGCAAAGAAAAGTCCGGCGATGCAGGAGAAGGCTTGTTGAGTGATGGTAAATTAGTAGTTGGTGTTACAGCGGGGCCACATGAAGAAATTCTTGGAAAAGTAAAAGAGCTTGCAGCTGAAGAAGGATTGGAGATTGAAGTTAGGCCATTTACGGATTATGTAATGCCGAACGTTGCGCTTGCGGAAAAAGAAATTGACATTAATAGTTTCCAAACTGAACCGTTTTTCGAAGCGATGAAAGAAGACCGTAATTTGGATCTTCTAAAAGTAGCAGATACAGTGACATTCCCAATGGGGATTTATTCGTCAAAAGTGACGGATCTTGCTGATTTGGAAGAAGGCGCGAAAATCGGATTGCCTGGTGACCCGACAAACAGTGCGCGTGCATTAATGCTCTTTGAGGCAGCAGGTTTACTTAAATTGGAAGAAGGCATGGGGATGAATGGGACAATCCACGACATTGTGGAAAACCCGAAGAACTATGATTTCATAGAACTGGACTCTGCACAAATTGCACGTCAATTGGACGAGCTAGATGCGGCGGCAATTAATACAAACTTTGCAATCGAATATGGCCTATCGCCATCTGAAGATTCTATTTTCAGCGAGACATCTGATTCGCCATATGTGAACTTAATTGCGGTTCGTGCTGAATCAAAAGATGATGAGGTCGTTCAACAATTTATCGATATCTACCGTTCAGAAGAAGTGAAAAAGTTTATCGAAGAAAATTTCGATGGCTCGATCATTCCTTCTTGGTAAAAAACTTGATTCAGCAGAAGTCGCCAAACTCTATCAGTGGCGGTTTGGATGTTAAAAAGTATTTCAAATCAGAGGGAGTTCCAACGCCCTGTACCTGTCGCTTCGCTTTCGGTACAAATGAATTTGCTGATTCAAGTTAAGCCTCCGGCGGATGTCAGGGATTTTGAAAGGAGTTAATTGCGCAAGCGCAATTCAAAATCCCGACGCAATTACGCCGAGGCGTAATTGATATAAAGCACATAAACATGTCGGTTAGGGCGCTTTGGGCGTGAAAAATACATGCTTAGAGCGCGCGATATGTGGGTGTATAAACAATTGGAATGTGAGGGGAAGGGTGTTTGCATCGATATGATGCAAGGGCACCTTTTTTCTCTTTAGGAAGGAGTGAAGTTCGTGATTGTATTAGAAAACGTCTCGAAAGTATTTAAGATAAAAAATAAAGAAGTCAAAGCTGTTGATCAAGCAAATATGCACGTGAAAAAAGGTGAAATTCACGGGGTCATTGGCTATAGTGGTGCGGGAAAAAGTACATTAATCCGTTGTGTGAATCTGTTGGAAAGACCCTCAGGTGGAAAAGTGGTCATTGATGGGGATGATATTACAACGCTCTCCAAAAACAAACTACGAGAAGCCCGTCAAAAAGTCGGCATCATCTTTCAAGGGTTCAACTTATTGAAAACTGCGACGGTGTATGACAATATCGCGATTCCTTTGAAACTTCATGGCGTCAGTAAAGAAGAAGTGAAGGTACGAACAGTTAAGTATTTGGAAATCGTTGGTTTGGCGGATAAACATCATCATTATCCTTCGCAATTATCAGGTGGTCAAAAACAACGTGTCGCCATTGCAAGGGCATTATCGCTAGAACCTGAAATATTGCTGAGTGATGAAGCGACAAGTGCGCTTGATCCTGAAACGACGGAATCGATTCTTGAATTATTATTGAAAATCAATGAAGAGTTCGGCATTACGATTTTACTCATTACACATGAAATGGATGTGATCCAAAAAATATGTGATTATGTGTACGTGCTTGAAAGTGGGAAAATCGTAGAGGATGGTACAGCAATTGACTTATTTACAAGTCCGAAACATGAAACAACGAAGAAGTTTTTGAGCGCGATTGCTCAACGTAACTTGTCTGCTTCATTGATTGAACAGTTACATTTATCGGGTCCTGTGATCCGTTTAACGTTCACTGGTGATGTGACAGGCGAGCCAATGCTAGCCGAAGTCAATCAAAAATATACGATCAAATCTAATATATTAGCCGCAAATATCATGGAGTTGAAAAATGGTGTGATTGGAAATCTAGTCGTTCATTTTACAGGTAAGCCTAGTGAAGTCGATCACGCCTTACGGTACTTGAAAGAACACGGTGTCGGCGTAGAAGAATTGAGGGATGACAATTGAACGGATTTGGAGATTTTATTGAAAAGTGGTTACCGCAATACCAACAAGCAACGATTGAAACGTTTCAAATGGTTGGCATCTCGCTATTCTATTCAGTCCTTATCGGGATTCCATTAGGGATTTTATTAGTCCTTTCTCGACCTGGACAATCATTGGAAAATAAATGGTTACATCAAATTTTAAATTTAGTCGTGAACATTGTCAGGTCTGTCCCGTTCATTATTTTATTGTTTTTCATATTGCCTTTTACAAAGTTTCTCGTTGGAACGACGATCGGGGTTAAAGGGGTTATCGTTCCGCTTGTCCTTTATACGGCCCCGTACATATCGCGTTTGATGGAAACGGCTTTATTAGAAGTGGAAAGTGGCGTCATCGAAGCGTATACCGCGATGGGCATTAAAACACGCCATATTATTTGGCATGTCATGTTGCGAGAGGCGCGTTCTTCGATAGTGCTAGGCTTGACGATTGCGACTGTCTCGTTAGTAGGGGCAACTGCGATGGCGGGGCTTGTTGGTGCCGGGGGTCTTGGTGATTTAGCTTATCGTTTCGGACATTTACGATATGAAGTGGACGTCATGTATGTGACGATCTTTATTTTAATTATTCTTATTCAAAGTATCCAAACGATTGGAAACCGACTTGCGGCACGGTTGAAGAAGGATTGATTAACTGCAAGGCGTACGAATAAGTGCCTATGCAGGACGTTGCGCGGAATTCGTGGTTGATTCTGCGGAGTTCAATCGTCGGGGTGGGGGATTTAGAGCGCTTAGCGCGGACTTCATTCAGGTTTTAGAACGGGTGCTTGCGAAAGGCACGATTAAAAGAAAGGTTTTGGTGAAATTGACGTCTATCAAAAATAATGATTTATTACTGCAAAACATTGACCCGGACGAAACTTTTCCAACTTCCTATCAAGAACTGGAAGCGGTCGCGAAGGAGAAAATGTCCACGGGTGCATTCGGATATGTTCAATCGGGGGCTGGCGGAGAAGAGACATTGGTTAAAAATGAATCTTCGTTTTCAAAGTATGCCATTGTACCACGCTTTTTAAATGATGTGTCAGCACTTGATACGTCCATCAGGTTATTCGGTCGTACATACAAAACGCCACTCATGATTGCGCCAGTCGGGATGCAGAAAATTGCACATGAAGACGGGGACATTGCGACTGCAAAAGCGGCGGCGAAGTTTGGGATGCCTTTCATTCAAAGTACAGTGTCTAGTTATTCTATTGAAGAAATTGCGGAAGCAACAGGCGATAGTCCGAAATGGTTTCAAGTGTACTGGACAAGTCAAAATGACGAAATTTCATTCAGCATGGTGAAGAGGGCGGAAGATGCCGGATACGAGGCGATTGTGTTAACGGTTGACACCGTCATGCTTGGATGGCGCGAAGAAGACGTGCGCAATCAATATTCACCTTTAATGCAAGGTTTTGGAAAAGCAAACTATGAAACGGACCCGGTTTTTCAGTCAACGCTCCCGGCTAATGATTTTGATAGCGTAATTCAAGCGATTGTGGATAACGTCTATCATCCTCAGCTTGATTGGGCGAAAGTGGCGGAGCTGAAGAAAAGAACATCGCTGCCAGTCTTGTTAAAAGGTATTTTACATCCAGAAGACGCGAAACTGGCCGTTGCGAATGGCATCGACGGCATTATCGTGTCGAATCATGGTGGACGTCAATTGGATGGCGTCATTTCGAGTATTGACGCACTTCCAGTTATTGCGGAAGCGGTCGACGGGGCAATTCCAATTCTATTTGACAGTGGGATTCGTCGCGGCTCTGATATTGTGAAAGCAATTGCGCTTGGGGCAGATGCTGTGTGCATCGGTAGACCTTTCGTGTATGGTTTAGCAGCAGGCGGCCAAAAAGGCGTTGAACAGGTGTTGGAAAACCTTTATCAGGAAATGTCGGTTACCCTTTCTTTATCGGGTGTGACGAATTTGAAGGATATACGTGAATTGGTGATTTTGGATTGAAATTGATATCTGTACCAGTCATTGAAACGGCAAATACTTGCACTCAAAAGCCCCTCCAGTTATTTTAATCGCAAGGAGCTTTTGTTGTCCGCGATTTCAGAGGGGGTTAGGTAACTAGCACCCTCTTTACCATGCTTGCTTTGGTTGTCGGAATAGTTTTCGAATTGAATGGGTGACTGGCACCCGAAAACCAAAAGCTCCTTACGTTCTATACGACGCAAGGAGCTTTTTGTTGTCTCCTATTCACATGGTGGAGGTAACTAGCATCCTCGGTTGTCTGAATAGTTTTAAAATCGAATGAGTGACCGGCATCACAAAAGCTCGTATAATTAAATCAAAGTACTGAGAGCATTTCCTTAGGAGGTTATTATGAAAATAGTCATTGCACCAGATTCATTTAAAGGTAGTTTAAGTGCTGTTGAAGTAGCGAATGCCATTAATCAAGGCGTTCAAAAAGCATATCCGCATGCAAAAACGCACTTACTTCCCGTTGCAGATGGCGGGGAGGGAACGATGGAAACATTAGTTTCTGCAACAGATGGCAAGATGAAAGCGGTATTCGTTACCGGCCCGTTAGGCGGTAAGGTGGAGGCGGCTTATGGCATTTTAGGTAATGGAAAAACATGTGTTATCGAAATTGCAAGCGCTTCCGGTTTAGCCCGTGTGCCTGAAGGAAAACTTGCGCCATTACAGGCAACTACGTATGGGATGGGTCAATTAATTAAGCAAGCTTTAGATGATGGATTTTCATCTTTTATTATTGCTTTAGGAGGTTCGGCAACAAATGACGGCGGCGCTGGCATGCTGCAAGCTTTAGGTGCAAAGTTACTTGACCGTGAGGGAAATGAGGTCAGTTTCGGGGGCGGAAATCTGGCAAATATTGCAGACATTGACATAACTCAATTCGATTCACGAATAAAAGAAAGCTCATTTTTAATTGCATCAGATGTACAAAATCCTTTAGTCGGTTTGAATGGTGCTTCACACGTGTTTGGTCCGCAAAAAGGAGCAACGCCGGAAGATGTGAAATTATTGGATGAAAATATGGTCCATTGGGCGAATCAGATTGAGAAAGTAACCGGTATTTCTCTTCATAATCAGCCAGGTGCGGGTGCTGCTGGAGGGATAGGTGGCGCATTTCTCGCCTTCTTCCCGGCGAAGATGGAACGTGGGGTGGATGTCGTTCTGAAATATGTGAACTTCGATGATTATGTAAAAGATGCTGATTTAGTCATTACGGGAGAAGGGCAAGTGGATTTTCAAACGGCTTCTGGAAAGACGCCGCTCGGGGTTGCGCAAGCTGCGCAAAAGCGCCAAGTTCCTACAATTATTTTAGCAGGTGCAGTCGGTGAGGGCATCGAGGTGTTGTATGATTATGGAATTGTCAGTGTACACAGTATTGTAGATCAGCCAATGACACTGCAAGCGTCTATGGCAAATGCAAATCGATTATTAGAGAAAAGTACCGAACAAATCATTCGTGCATATTTTTATTTGTGGTGCCAGTCACTCAAAACGCGAAAGTTTGAATAAACATGAATGTATGAGTGACTGGCACCATTGAACATTCGAAAATCAGGCAAATTAAATTCTCCTTAAAAAGGTCGTAAACGTCGTTGCAGATGAATAAAATACAACGACATCTTTTAACAGGGGGGATTTATATGAATTCAATATTTACTTTTTTCTTTTTAGGAGCGTCTTTAGCTGCGCCAATTGGCCCTGTTAAGACTGTCTTATTAAATATGGGTATTAGACATGGCTTTTTCCATGCCTGGCTTTTTGCTTTAGGCACTTTGGCAACCGATCTGATGTATATGACGATTGTTTATTTTGGAGTAGGTCAATTTATTGATTCGCCTTTAGTCAAAACAATTCTCTGGTCATTTGGCTGTTTTGTCCTATTGTATACAGGTATTGAAAATTTACTCTCGGTACACAAAATTGAGCAAAATTTAAAGTCGGGTCGTTATGTTCGTCTTAGAAAGTCCATGCTTGCCGGTTTTCTAATGGCTTTATTGAATCCGCTTACAATTCTTTTTTGGTTGGGAATCTACGGTTCGATTCTTGCGAAGGCAGCTGGAACCACTTCAGAATTACAAATCGTACTTAATAGTTTCGCGATTTTGGCAGGGATTGCCATAGTGGATATCTCTATGTCTTTTTTATCCAGCGGCGCACGTAGATTGTTATCCGTCAGACTGTTAACGATTGTTTCGATATTTACGTCTTTATCTATGATTGGATTTGGGATTTATTTTGGCATTCAGGCTTTTCACGCTTTATTTTAAGACGTTCCCCAAGCAACATTTCAATGAGTTACATATTTCGTTCATTTCGATAAAACGCGGTGCACGCATAAAAAGAACGCGGTAGGCAACCATACCTTTAACACAATAGGAAGAGTTGAGGTGTGGTGATGGAGAAAAAAGCGGATCAGGTAAGTGTATGGTGTATTGTCAGCATGGCCTCAATTCCTTTGGTCATGACACTGGGAAACTCTATGCTGATTCCAGTCCTCCCGATACTGGAAGACAAGGTAGGGATTTCATCATTTCAATCGAGCATGATTATCACAAGTTATTCAGTTGCCGCCATTTTTTTAATTCCAGTAGCAGGGTACTTATCAGACCGTTTTGGCAGGAAAAAGGTTATATTACCAAGTTTAATTCTCGCTTTAATCGGGGGTCTGATTGCTGGATTTGCTTCATGGAAAATGGACGACCCTTTTACAATGATTATTATTGGTAGAGTCATACAAGGAATCGGGGCAGCTGGAGCTATGCCAATTGTTTTGCCACTCGTGGGAGACCTTTACCAAGATGACGAAGAAAAGGCAAGTTCCTGTTTAGGAATTATTGAAACGTCAAATACGTTTGGCAAAGTGTTAAGTCCCATCCTAGGTTCAATTTTTGCTGCTTTTTTATGGTTTTTGCCATTCTTCTCCATTTCAGCGCTCAGTTTAATTTCCATCGTCCTCATTTTTTTCTTCGTAAAGGTTCCGAAAGAAAAAGATGAACCAGTAAAGTTCAAGGAGTTTTTCAATAACACGAAGAAGGTATTCAAGGCAGAAGGAAAATGGTTGTACACAGTATTTCTAAATGGCGTCCTTGTTATGTTGATATTATTTAGTATGTTATTTTTTCTATCGGAAAACCTTGAAAAGGTTCATGATATTAAGGGCATTAAGAAAGGTTTTGTACTGGCAATCCCTCTTCTATTATTATGTACAGCCTCGTTTATTTCAGGCAGAAAAATTAAAGGGGATATTAAAACGATACGATTAGTCATGCTCAGTTGTTTAGCTGTCATGTCTATTGCTGTCGCATTCGTTGGGTTTACCAACAAAAAAATCATCCTTCTGTTAGCCGTGACGAGTATCGTGGGGATCGCAATTGGTGCATTGTTGCCTGCACTTGACGCCATTATTACGGAGAATATCGAAAAAGAGCTGAGAGGAACAGTCACTTCTTTTTATAGTTCAGCAAGATTTATCGGTGTTGCGGCGGGGCCACCCATCATGTCAATCGTCATGAAAAACTTTTTAAATGGCAGTTATATTGTTGCAGGAGTACTGGGCGTCATTTTATTGTTTATTGTTTTTAAATTTATCAAAGAGAATGAAATTGGAAACCAAACTGAAAAAGCATGAAAACAAGGACCCTAATGGGTCCTTTTTATTCTGGAAGTATGTAAAACACTTGTCTATAGGATTAATCAGCTTTCAAACTAAAAAGAATTAGAAAAATACCGCAGAAAAGACAGATGATCCGAGTCAATGAGATTCGATCTGCCAGGCCGATTAACGCGAGTGCTGTTGTAACAATTAAAATAACAGGGCCTACTAAGGCAAGCAGCGTATTAATGTAAAAGGCTTTCTCTAAATCATTGAACTTGAACATGAGTGCGGCAGCTGTAATTTCTATACTTCCAGAAAGAAGTCTTAATAGAATGATGAAAAGAAGCGCTCTTTCTATAACAGTCCTCACATCCCCCAGTAGTATTCATGCCTACTCTATGCGACTGGTATAAAAAATATTTTGTTTTTTCAAGTTGTACAAGTTCCTCCCTATGAATAAGATGCATAGAAATCATTTTTAGGGAGGCCTATTCATTGAACTCTATCGCTGCCTATATCATTTTAGGTGTATCTTTAGCTGCGCCAGTCGGTCCTGTCAATGCCGGGCTGCTGGATACAGGGATTAAAAACGGATTTTTTCATGCTTGGATTTTTGGTATTGGCGCTTTAACGGCCGACGTTCTATATATGATTATGGTTTATTTCGGGATTGGTCAAATCATTGAGTTTCCGCTTGTGAAAATCATACTTTGGTCGTTTGGTTGCTTTGTTCTTACCTATACGGGGATAGAGAGTTTACTTTCGCTACATAAAATTGATGTGTCGCTAAAATTCGGTAAGAAAGTTCGTCTTAGACGTTCTATATTATCAGGTTTTTTTATGTCCTTGTTAAATCCGCTAACCATTCTTTTTTGGCTAGGGATATACGGTTCAATTCTAGCAGAGAATGCTGGGAATTTTGCAGGCCATCAATTAATCATCAATAGCGTGGCCATTATCGCGGGTGTCCTCTTATGGGATACATTCATGGCCACGCTCTCTAGTGGGGCCCGCAGATTATTATCGACTCGACTATTGAAGGTGATCTCCATTATATCTTCCTTATTCATGATTGGATTTGGCATATACTTTGGGTTTCAAGCTTATCATGCGTTATTTTGAGCCTCTTCTTTTTTCCATTTTTTACGTAAAAACAAGACGATTACTCCAATCACTGTAAGGAATACTAAACTGATAAAGAAACCAGGTCGACTTGTTTGATGAAAGAGTGTACCACTAACGGCCGAAGCGACTAAAATCATGCCAATCACTCTCTTTACTTTATCCATTTTAGTCGGCTCAATTAATTTGTGATACATCACTAAAATAAAAAGCCAATTATAAAGCAGCAATAATGCTGCTGCGGTCGTGATATATTCATACACTTTATCCGGCAACAATAAAGAGGTAACGATTGAAAGAACAAGCCCGGAAGATGTTAAAGCAATCGCAGGCAGCGGCATTTCTAATTTCATTTTCGTTTGTTTGCTGAATATTTTTGGGGCATCTCCATCTTCTGATATTGTTTGAAGGATCGTTGTTACCGCGAATAGGGATGCTGACATCGCTGAAAACCCTGCAATAATAATGGCAGCCGTAAACACATGCGGGAAAAACTCGATGTGACTCACACCTGACAATGCTTCAACAAAAGGACTTTTATTTTCCTTAAACTTATTGTATGGCAGCAGTAATAGTGCTAACGAAAGGGCAGCAACGTAAATGACACCAAGCAGCCCTAACATGACTTTTCCAGACTTAGGCGCATCCTCTTTATTTTTAAGATAGATGGCCATTACGCCCATTACTTCGATTCCACCATGTGCATAAAAGGCAAAGGCGAGGGCGCTCCAAAACCCAAAGAGCCCTTTAGGGAAAAATTCACCGACAGATTGAGGAATACCTTCGTTTGGATTTCCTTCAAGTACCCCTGTAAGTGCTAAGACGGCAATGACAATAAACATAAAAATCGCGGCAATTTTCATCACAGCAAAAACGCTTTCTAATTTCCCAAATGCTTTCGCACCAATAAAGAGAACAATGAGGCCGCAAACCGCATAAATACATGCGAATATCCATAATTTAATGTTAGGGAACCAAAATCTAGATAGGAGCGAAATGGCGGTAAGTTGGCTACCGATGATTAAGATTTCTGAACACCAGTAGACCCAACCACTACTAAAACCAGCCCAACGCCCATACGCTTTTTTGGCGTAGGTACGAAAAGTTCCTTTCTGCGGATCTTTTGCAGACATTTTTGCGAGTGCTTCAAATACGATATACGTAGCAATTCCAGCCATGATAAAAGCCAGTACGACTGAAGGACCTGTCATTTGGATCGCAATACTGGATGCTAGGAAAAAACCTGTACCAATAATGCTACCTATCCCAATGAGAGATAATTGCCACCAAGTAAGATTTGCTTTCTCCTTGTCACCCGATGTTTTTTTCCCCATTGATACACCTCCACATAAACCTAGTCTTCCACTTGGAAGTGGATTTATGTGTTTGGTGTGGTGGTGCTGCGGCGGTGCCAGTCACTCAAACAAACATGATTATTACATTATTCATGAATATTTCATTTAACAGGAAAGTTTGAGTGACTGGCACCTTGTCGAACCTTTCCATTGCAAAGCGCTCAACCCCAATTGTAAAATAGGGATAAGGATTCGTATTTAAAATAACAGTAAAGAAGTGAGTTATCTACATGAATTGGGAAACGAGTTATGCGAAATGGACCAGTTATACAGATTTGGATGAGGAATTGGCAGGTCAATTACACGAATTAAAAAATCAACCAATGCAATTGGAAGATTGCTTTTATAAAAACCTTGAATTTGGGACTGGCGGTATGCGTGGTGTGCTTGGACCTGGGACAAATCGTATGAACATCTACATGATTCGTAAAACGGCTGAAGGATTGGCGCGTTATATTGAACATCACGGCGAGGAAGCAAAAGTACGCGGTGTGGTGATTGCTTATGATTCGCGTTTTAAATCACCGGAATTTGCGATGGAAACTGCAAAAACACTTGGAAATCATGGTATTCAGACTTATGTATTTGATTCCTTAAGAACTACACCGGAACTATCCTTTGCAGTGAGGTATTTGCATGCATTCAGTGGCGTTGTCATTACGGCAAGTCATAATCCACCGGAGTATAACGGTTTTAAAGTTTATGGGCCAGATGGTGGGCAGCTTTCTTCAGAGGCAGCTGAACAAATTATCGCAAAAGTAAACAGTGTAGAAGATGAATTAGCGGTAGCAGTTGGCACAGAGGAAGGATTAAAAGCTGCTGGATTACTAACGATAATTGGCGAAACTGTTGATCAAGCTTATTTAAAGCAATTAGAAACAATTGTTGTCAATCAAGATGTAATTGATGAGGTCGCTGATGATTTTAGAATTGTTTACACGCCGTTACATGGAACAGGAAATATGCCTGTACGTAAGGGGCTAGATGCAGTTGGCTTTAAACATGTAGAAGTGGTAAAAGAGCAAGAATTGCCGGATGCCAACTTCTCAACAGTTGATTCGCCAAATCCAGAGGAAGCCGCTGCATTCTCACTCGCAATGAAGTACGGTGAGCAATCGAATGCAGACATCTTGCTCGCAACAGATCCTGATGCAGATAGGGTCGGTGTTGCTGTTAGAAATGAAGAAGGGAAATACCAAGTATTAACTGGTAATCAAACCGGCGCATTATTATTACACTACTTAATTACCCAAAAGAAAAAGCAAAACGAACTACCAGAGAACGCAACCGTTTTAAAAACAATCGTCACATCGGAAATGGGACGAGATATTGCGGCTACTCATAACTTAGAAACAATCGACACACTCACCGGTTTTAAATACATAAGCGAGTGGATTGAAACATTTGAACAAAAAGGAGACAGAAGCTTTTTATTCGGATACGAAGAAAGTTATGGATATCTAATCAAGGACTTTGCGCGTGATAAGGATGCGGTTCAAACATGCCTACTGATCGCAGAAGTAGCGGCTTATTATAAAACGAAGCAAATGTCGTTATATGAAGGGTTAATGGCACTTTATGAAGAATACGGTTATTATCTGGAAGATATTGAGTCATTAACGTTAAAAGGGAAAGACGGCGCGGCTAAAATCCAAGCCATTCTTAGCGAATTCCGTGCGAACCCGCCTAAGGAAATTGCTGGGCAGGCTATTGTTGTTATTGAAGATTATGACAGTAGTACGCGAGTGTACGTTGAGTCTGGCGAACAAGAGGAAATCCATTTACCTAAATCCAATGTTTTGAAGTATAAACTAGAAAACGGCGCTTGGTTCTGCTTAAGGCCTTCAGGGACGGAGCCGAAAATTAAGTTTTACTTTGGCGTGAAGGAAGAGACGTTGGAGGGAAGTAGGCAGGCGTTGGAAGAGATGATGGTTGATGTGATGGGGAGAGTTCAGAGTTAGTAGGTACTGGATAAGATAAAAATACATTACAATTATCTAAATGCGAAAGTCATCCAGAATTTTGGATGACTTTTTCGCTTTAGGTGCCAGTCACTCAAACAAACACGAAAGTTTTAATAAACGTGTTTGTTTAAATAAACATGAATGTATGAGTGACTGGCACCATTATGCTAACGGCTCGTCTCTCCGATATTCCTCATCAACAATCAAGATCGGCTTAATCGTCTCCCCACTATTAGAATCAGCAACAGCTTGATTAATCTCACTAAACTTATAAAACTTTAGTAATCTCTCAAACGGGAATTTACCCTCTTTATGAAACTTGATCAGCTCGGGAATTGCAAGTTGAGGGACTACATCGCCCATTAAGACCCCGGCAAGTTTTCGGTTTGCGAGTACTAAGTCTAGAAAAGTATTAAATTCTACCGAGTGTGGTGTTACCGCAACTGGAGCGCTAATGCCGCCGATTCCAAGTACTTTAATAGAAGCCTTCATAACAGCAGGAAGGCCTGTTGTATCGATCGAATAGTCTACGCCAAGTTCATCAGTGATTTCAGCGATACGTTCTGCCAAATTCTCCGTATTACTATTAATTGTATGGGTTGCACCAAGTTCTTTTGCTGTTTCCAAACGGGAGTCATGAATATCAATCGCGATAATCGTTGAGCACCCTACAATATTTGCCGTCATCAGTGCACCAAGCCCAACTGCACCTGTCCCAAATACAGCAATCGATGAACCGCTCTTTGCTTTTAAACCATTCACAACAGTCCCAAAACCAGTTAACAATCCGCAACCAAGGGGACCAATTAAACGTAAATCTTCTTCTGCATCAACTTTAATTAAGTTATTGACGTTTGTGATTGTATGCGTTGCAAAAGAACTCTGTGAAAAGAAGTTCGATACAGGTGTTCCATCTTCTTTAAAGAAAGTATAACTGCCGTCTGGACGACCACCCCCCATATTTAAAGGAGCCCAATTGTTACACGAGGAAGGATGTCCCGTTCGGCAACTCGGACACATACCGCAATAGTTGTAGGCCATGACAACTTGATCGCCCACATTGAAATCTTTCACCGCACTGCCAATCTTCTCAATAATGCCCGCGCCTTCATGTCCAAGAACGACAGGCATCGGAAACGGGGCATCCCCAATCCGAAGCGCTTCATCTGAATGGCAAATCCCCGTTGCAACTATTCTTACAACGACTTCATCAGGCTGAAGTTCGCCAAGTGTTAGTTGTTCAAACTCATACTCTTCATTTATGCCGTTGATCACTGCTGCTAGTGTTTTCATTATTTTTCCTCCTAATTAACTTGTATATTTTGTCTGATGCAGGGATTGCTCGTCCGTTTAAGCAAATTAATGTCTGCTGATTTTAATGCAACAGAAGTACTGCTTGTCTACTAGTTGGAGTGACGCTATCACTATATGTATATTTGAAAATATTATGAGGAAGTTGAGGCTTGTGTGCTCCAGATTCCTTCGGGTACCAGTCACTCAAACAAACACGAAAGTTTAAAATAACGCGTTTGTTTGAGTAACTGGCACCATTATGGTTGCTTGTGAGTGTTTTTGACTGAATGTGATTGATTTTGAATGCGTTTTCATTTAAGATAAAAGTAAGTTGAGTAACTAGGAGGTGCTTGGATGTTAACGAATGAAAGGCAACAAGTGATACTAGATTTATTAGCGGAAAAGCAAACAATTAAAATACAAGAGATTATTGAGTTGACAAATGCTTCAGAATCAACCATTCGACGAGATTTAACTGAATTAGAGCATGAACATAAATTAGCAAGAATTCATGGCGGTGCGACGATTCGTGGACGTAAATTACATGAACCGAGCATGCTTGACAAAACAGCCAAAAACCTTCAAGAGAAAAAGCGAATTGCGGAGTTTGCGGCTTCATTGATCCAAGAAGGTGATTGTCTATTTTTGGATGCGGGCACGACGACTTTTCAAATGATTCCACACTTGCGCAATAAAAAGGTCGTTGTAGTAACTAATGGACTGACGCATGTTGAGGCGTTAATTGAGCATGGTGTGACGACTTATTTGGTGGGCGGTTATGTAAAGGGGAAAACGCGAGCGCTTGTCGGACCGCAAACGATTCAGTCATTGCAAAATTATCGTTTTGATCAATGCTTTTTGGGAGTAAATGGTTTTGACGTTACATTCGGTTACACGACACCTGACCCAGAAGAGGCGGCTGTGAAACGCCAAGCGAGTGCATGCGCGAAACATACGTATGTTGTCACAGACCATACAAAATATGGAGAAGTCAGTTTTTCTAGCATCGATGCGTTAAGTAAAGCGACTTTAATTACAAGTAAACTTCCGGAAGAAACGCTTCGATTATTAAGAGAACACACGACTGTAGAGGTGGTGTCTACATGATTTATACTTGCACAATTACCCCAAGTTTAGACTATACAACGTATTTATCTTCCTTTAAAACAGGGGAATTAAACCGCGCGAAAGATGTTCACTATTATCCGGGCGGAAAAGGGATCAATGTGTCGCGCGTTTTAAAACGTTTAGATGTTGACAGTGTGGCCATTGGTTATGCGGGTGGATTTGTAGGCGATTACATCCAAGCATTTTTGCGAGATGAAGGGATTCAAACTGATTTTATTGAAACAACGGAAATCACGCGTATTAATGTGAAGATCAAAGCTGAGGAAGCTTCGGAATTGAATGGACCGGGTCCTACGATTACTAAGGACCAACAGCAGATTTTATTCAATAAAGTGCAAGCAATGAAAGAGGAAGATTGGTTCGTTTTAGCTGGACGTTTACCAACATCGATTCCCCTGTCATTTTTCAAAGAAATTGCTGAGACTTGTGAAAGAAACGGGGTCCACTTTGTACTCGATACATCTGGTCCAGCATTGAAAACATTAATTCAGACGAAACCTTTTTTAGTGAAGCCGAATGCTGATGAGCTTGGCGAGTTATTTAATACGACGATTACAACGAAAGAGGAAGCATTTTATTATGCGAAAAAGCTTGTCGCGCAAGGCGTTCAGCATGTTGTCGTGTCGATGGGCGGCGAAGGTGCTTTACTCGTGACAAAAAATCTCGCTCTATCAGCAAAAGCGCCGAAAGGAAAAGTTGTCAATACAGTAGGTGCGGGGGATTCGCTTGTTGCAGGGTTTATCGCGGCGTATGTTGCGTCGGAAATTGTACATGATGCGTTCCGTTACGCAGTTGCAAGTGGAAGTGCGACGGCTTTTCAGTCGGATTTATGTGAAAAGTCAGGGGTTCTGGAATTAATTGACGAAGTGAAAATCGTGGATGAAACGGATGTGAAACTATGAAAATTGTAGAACTGTTAACAGAAGAGACGATTATTTTGGATGTGGAAGCTACTAATAAACAAGCTGTTTTATCGGAGTTAATTGAACAACTGAATGACGCGGGGAAATTGGATGATAAAGAAGCTTTTATGCAAGCTATTTTAGCGCGTGAGGAGCAAAGTACGACGGGCATTGGCGATGGGATTGCGATTCCGCATGCGAAATCGGCGGCTGTAAAAGAACCGGCGATTGTATTTGGGCGTTCAGTAGAAGGGATTGACTATGCGTCGCTTGACGGTCAACCGGCGAATTTATTTTTCATGATTGCGGCAACAGATGGTGCAAATGATGCCCATTTGGAAGCGTTGTCGAGACTTGCAACATTTTTAATGGATGAGAAATTTAGAAATGCAGTATTCAATGCTAAAACAAAAGAAGCGGTTATTGAAGCAGTTAACGCGAAAGAAGCCGAGTTGGATGGACCGAATGAGGAAGAGATGGCACCGGAAACAGTTTCGAGAAAAATAGTAGCGGTGACAGCTTGTCCAACAGGCATTGCCCATACATTTATGGCCGCGGAGAAATTAAATGAAACTGCAAAAGAAATGGGCGTTTCTATTAAAGTTGAGACGAACGGTTCAAGTGGTGTGAAAAATCGCCTAACGGATGCAGACATTGCAGAAGCAGATGCGATTATCGTTGCGGCGGATACAAAAGTAGAAATGGCGCGTTTTAACGGGAAACCGGTCATTCAAATTCCTGTCGGAAAAGCGATTTATGAAACAGAGGCGATCCTCAATCGTGCGATTAAGAAAGAAGCTCCGATTTATTCGCATGACGTGTCCAAAGAGGATGCGGTACAAACAGAATCACGCAGCGGATTTTATAAGCATTTAATGAATGGTGTTTCCAATATGCTTCCATTTGTTGTTGGGGGCGGAATTTTAATTGCGCTGTCATTTTTCTGGGGAATCGAATCGGGGAATCCAGATAGTCCGGAGTACAATGCCTTTGCCGCGATGTTAGGGACAATTGGCGGTGGAAAAGCGTTCTTCCTAATGGTGCCAGTGCTTGCTGGTTTTATCGCATCGAGCATTGCAGATCGTCCAGGATTTGCGCCGGGTATGGTTGGCGGATTAATTGCAATCACTGTGACGGGTGTTGAAGGGGCTGCCGGAGGATCTGGTTTTCTGGGCGGATTAATTGCAGGATTCTTGGCAGGATACGTAACGTTATTAGTTAAAAAGGCTTTTACTAGATTACCAGAAGCACTTGAAGGATTAAAGCCGGTGTTGTTTTTCCCAGTGTTTAGTATTGCGATTACAGGGATTGCGATGATGGTCATAAATCCGCCATTAACGAAGATTTATACAGGCATTACAGCGTTTTTGGAAGGGTTAGGCGGCACGAATGTTGTGTTAGTTGGTATTGTTTTAGGTGCAATGATGGCAATTGATATGGGGGGCCCAATTAATAAAGCGGCCTACACATTCGGAATTGCGATGCTTGATGCGCAAAACTTTACATTTATCGCAACAGTGATGGCGGCAGGAATGGTTCCGCCACTTGGTGTTGCACTTGCAACTACATTATTTAAGAAACGTTTTTCGAAGCAGGAAAGAGAAGCAGGAAAAACAGCGTATGTGCTCGGTGCATGCTTTATTACAGAGGGTGTGATTCCATTTGCAGCAGCGGATCCAGCACGGATTATCCCAGCTTCCGTAGCGGGGGCGGCAGTAACGGGTGGATTGACGATGTTATTTGATATCGGTCTACGTGCCCCACATGGCGGAATCTTTGTAATGGGCCTTGTTGAAGGCGGCATTGGAAAAGTTTTACTCTATGCTTTGGCGATTGTTGCCGGGGCGATTGTGACGGCGTTGTTGGTTGGGATGTTGAAGAGGGAAACAAAAGTCTACTAGTCTAATAAAGTACCAGGATTCCGACACAATTTTGAATCGTGTTGGAACCTGGTATTTTTATTCATACATCATTTTATTAAACGGGGTAGGTTAGAAAAATTCCCAATCCCCTACTTGCTTACCCTCTTGTCGTTTTTTACCAATTAAATATGCATCAATAATCAACATTGGCATTGTGATAATCGCTGAAAGACCTACTGTAATAAAAGCTAAAATAATAGAACCGATAAAACATACAATCCCCTTTGCCACTTGTCCGTTCACAAGTTGGCCTAAACCTGCTATTAAGAATGACAATAATGCTGGAATCGCTGGATGCATCGCTTCTCCCGTGCCAGACGACTTGTTTGTCTTCTTAATACTTACGCCGCACGACGTACACATTTCTTGAATTTCTTTAACAGGTTCTCCGCAGCCGTAGCAATATTTCTTTACAGAATACTGTCTTACGCCACACTTCGGACAGACTTCGGCTAAATCTGAAATAGCCTCAGAGCAATTCGTACAATGCATAGTAAACCCCCTTTGATGTCACTAATCTATGTATTTGGTGGTAGGAATATTATTATTTTGAGTGATTGGCACCGTTACCTAGTACCCCCAACCTATTCACACCTTTAATTATTTAAATATAATGGATTTAAACGACTAATGAATCATAAAATATGCTCATACTTTCGCACGATTTTTGATGAGTGACAAAATCCAACATTCTCCGCTATTCAACTTGTGGTAAGTTGGTATTGTCGAGCAATTCGGACAACTACTAACTTGGGGAGGAATGACATTGGGGAGAGACAAATCGATCAGGTTCTTTAGTAGTTTATTAGCTTTCTTCATGGTGTTTACGCTTCTAACGCCAGGATTTGCTTCAGCAAAAACAGAAACTACGCTGAAAAAGTCATCTGTACCGAATGAAAGTATTATGCAGATGAAACAGGCGATTGTTGAGCAAGATCAATTACTGCAACAGGAGCCTAGACTACATCGTGATTTAGAAAAGGAAAAGGGGCAGCATGATGTAGAAGTCATCATTCAACTTTCGGAAGAATCGATTGCTTTATCGGAAGGGAAAAAGAAAGTGAAGGATCTTCCGTTTACTGCATCCGAACGGGCAAAAGCGCAACAAAAAGTAAATGCGCAACAAAAGCAAGTTAAGCAAGAAATGAAATTAAAGAAACTGCTTATTAAAGAAGGATATACTTTTGAAACGGTTCTAAATGGTTTTTCCGCAACCGTCAAAGCAGACGACCTTAAGAAACTGTTAGACATTAAAGGGGTAACCCTTGTCGAGCCGGTTGTGGAAGTTCATGCTTTCGAAGGCACTTCCGTAAATGAAAATGGACAAGTAAGTCCGGCAATGGATACAAGTCAATCATTCTTAGGGATTGAAAAAATTTGGAACAAAGGATTTAAAGGGGAAGGCATTAAAGTAGGGGTTCTAGATACAGGAATCGACTATCATCACCCTGAGTTTGAAGGCATCTACAAAGGGGGATGGAACTTTATTCCCCATGATTCGGGTTATGCAAAACCACGTGCTGATGACGATCCTTATGAAACAACGCCATCTGAGCGTCCAAGTGATAGGTCTGAATTTAACGCAAATGGCAGCTCGTTTTACACATCTCACGGAACGCACGTAGCGGGTACGATTGCGGCCCTTGGGAACAATGAATACGGTATTTCGGGACTAGCACCAGCAGTTGAACTATACGCATACCGTGTACTTGGTGCTTACGGCAGTGGTACGAATGCCGGCGTCATTGCAGGAATTAATAAATCAGTAGAAGATGGAATGGACGTCATTAACTTATCTTTAGGCGGTGGAAATAACTCTTCTACGACTGCAGATACGATTGCGATTAACAACGCGATGCTAGCAGGAACTGTAGCAATTTCCGCAACAGGAAACTCTGGTCCGAACCGCGGTACAATTGGAACGCCAGCAGCGGCGGCGCTTGGGATTGCTGTTGGAAACACAACAAATCCTGAAGCCATGTACGATGCAAATGTATCTATTACAGCAGGTGATTATACAAACATATCTAACATTAGCTTAATGGGAACTACGTACGGCGTTGATCTTGAAAAACAACTTGCGGGAGAGTTTGAAGTCGTTGCAGTTCCAGGAGTTGGACAGCCTTCTGATTTTGAGGGGCTTGACGTAGATGGAAAAGTAGCACTTATTTCCCGTGGAGAAATTCCATTTGTTGATAAGATTGCTGCAGCAAAAGAAGCGGGCGCTGTGGCAACGTTTATCCACAACTTCGGCGGTGGTACGGGCGCACCTGGACCATCTGATGTTTTCCTAGGGGATGATTTCGAATTTATCCCATCCTTCGATATGTCTCAAACAGAAGGGGATGCATTACGTGAAGCACTTGCATCAAACAGAGGAACAGTTACATTTTCAGATTTTAACGTAGATTATACAACGGGCGATGAAGTAAATAATTCAAGTTCACGTGGTCCCACAACACCACATTTTGATATTAAACCTGACGTATCTGCACCAGGGACAAACATTATGTCGACCATTCCGATGTATGGAAAAGAAAATCCAGATGCAGATTATGCTAAAGCCTTTACGCGTAAAACAGGAACGTCGATGGCAACACCACATGTTGCAGGGGTTGCAGCACTAATTTTAAATGCAAATCCAGACTGGAATGCATTTGATGTAAAAGTCGCGCTATCTAATACAGCAAAAGTATTAGATACTGATAAATATGATGTATTCGCACAAGGACCTGGACGTGTTCAGCCATATGAGGCGGCATTCCCGAATGCGCTTGCTTATGCGCTAGATACGGTCGTATCTGACGGCGAAGAAGTGGACAACACAAAAGGAACAGTCACATTTGGACATCTTCCTCAAGTGTCGGAAGAGGATGTTTCAGTAACGAAACAAATTCATGTGAAAAAACTATCCGGTAACGCAAGTGATTACGAGGTATCTGTAGAAGTAACGAAAGCATTTGGCGATGCGAAAGTTACGGTTGATCAATCAACATTTACGCTAAACGGTGAACAGCTGCTAAACGTCACGCTTGATGCGCCAAAATCGGAGGCGCCAGCAGGAAGTGAACTTCTTGGGTATATTCACATTACTGACGGCGAAACGAATTTATCATTGCCATTTGCAGCTGATTTTTCACCGGTCGCGGAAGCGAAATCTGGCATCGAAAACTTCGAACTTTCGGGTTACGATGTATCCTTCCATCCAGATAGCAAAGGAGACCCAGTTCGATTATCATTCGATTTGCACAATAATGTTTTATTCAACTACATTGAGCTATGGGATTTCTTTGATCCATCCGGCGGTTACTATGGCGATGGGTATATCGGGTATCTACATGCCGGCGATTTCTTAGCAGCTGGTAGTTATTACTTGGATATTGATGGTCAATATGCGCCTTGGGGAGGTAATGGTTTAGAAACGATTCCAGACGGTGCATACACAGTAGACTTTACTGGGCTAAATATTGACGAGCATGGAGATGAGATAATTTTTGATTGGGATGGACCGTTCTTTGTAAAGAGTACCCAATCTAAGATTGAATCAGCCGAAGCACATATTGCGGAAGAATCAACTTACGCATTTACAGGAACAGTCATTGACAACTATATCAAATACTCACGCGATGGATTTGGCTATGATGTCAATACAAAACTATCGACAACATTCGAAGCAAAAGATGCTGCAGGTAACGTCATCTCAAGCGGACCTGTGAATCTTGCACAAGATGGTTCATTCGCTTTCGACGTAACTGGACTTGTTAACGGTGATAACACAGTGACAATTTTCGTTGACGACGCGGCAGGCAACAGTGCTGAAGCTAGCTTTGTCGTTGCGTATAACAAATACGTTGTTTCCCCAGATGAAATCGAAAGTCAAATTGGAAATGATACAGAAGAAATCGTAATTGCTGTTCCAGCATTTGACGATGCGCTGAACATTGAAATCAACGAAGCAATTGTCGATACGATTGTGAAATCAAAAGCGGATCTAGTCGTTGAAAGCGGTAATGGATTCTCATTCGACCTTGATAAAAAAGTGATTGAGAAACTGTTGAAAGGAACAGATGGTACATTAACAATTGCGCTTACAAAAGAAGATGCGACGGAAGAAGGAGCAATTTCCGATGTTTACGCATTCAACTTTGTCACTGGTGAAGGTTCTGTTATTGACATCGGCAAAGAAAAGATTGATGTAAGCATCCCAGTCGACGTTTCAAATGTTGAGAAAACAAACAAACTGACAGTCCTAGACCTTGAGAATAATCGCACGTACAAATTGGAATATAAAGATGGCGTAGCAACGTTCAAGGCTGATGGACCAGGTGTATTTGTTGCAGTCAATTAAGATGCACCCTGTGCACTTCGCTACAATTTTATAAAATGAAAGTGAGAATCCTGCCATATTACTATTGGTGGGATTCTTTTTATTTATAAAGGAGGAAGGTCTATGCATTTAAAATGAAGGTAATTGAAAGAAAGTAAAAATAAAATTGACAAAGTGAAAGTAATTGATAGTATAACCATTGAATACAGAAAAATGGAGGGATGAAAATGGATTATCAGAAATTATTTAGTTTAGAAGGAAAAACAGCACTCATAACTGGCGGTGCTAGAGGGCTAGGGAAAGCAATGGCCGAGGCATTAGCGCAAGCTGGCGCGAATATTGTGATTGTGGATATGGAAGCTGCAAGCGCAGAAAAAGCAGCGAAAGAATTGGCATCTTTCGGTACGAAAACGCTTGGCCTTGAAGTAGATGTTACAAATGAATTGCAAGTACATAAAGCGATTGATCGAGTAGTAAGCGATTTCAATGAACTGAATATCGTAATCAACAATGCGGGGATTTGCCAAAAAATCAGCATAGAAGATCAAAGTTTGGAAGACTGGAAGAAAACAATGGATGTGAACGTGAATGGTGTTTTTCTAATCTCCAAATACGCAGGGAAACAAATGAAAGTGCAGGGCGGTGGATCAATCATCAACATTGCTTCCATGTCCAGTTTTATTGCGAATACAGAAGCGCAATGTGCATATAATGCGTCGAAAGCAGCGGTTGCAATGATGACGAAATGCATGGCTTCCGAATGGGTCAATGACAATATTCGTGTAAATGCCATTGCGCCAGGTTATATGAAAACCGATATGACAAAACCAATATTTGCACCAGGGGGCGAGCTTGCACATGTACTTGATATGGTTCCGATGAAACGATTAGGGGAACCGCATGAACTTGGCGGATTGGCAATTTATCTCGCTTCCGAAGCGTCTTCTTTCGTTACAGGATCGTCTTTTGTTGTTGATGGCGGTTATACAATTTGGTAGAAAATAAAAAAAGTAGCTGTTGCCAGCTACTTTTTTTATACGCTTTGAATATTAGTGGTCATAATTTCAATTTGTCGATTAGTTAGTGTTTCCACGTATTCTGCTGACATTTCTGCGTCTGTAATAATCATATCGATTTCATCTGTTGTCGCAAATGAAGCAATGGAATTCTTATCTAACTTTGTATGATCCAGTAAAGCGACAATTTTATTGGAAGCTTCTACGACTGATTTTTTTAGTTCAACTTCATACATACTGAAGTCGGTAAGACCTGATTCAATCGAAAATCCACTCGCGGAAGTAAACATGATATCAATATGGATTTGATTAAGAATACTGAGTCCAAGATTTCCTTCCAATGCATAGGAACCTTTCTTAACAATGCCGCCTAGTAGAATTACTGTAATATTGGGATGATTGTTCAATTCAAGTGCGGTATTAATTCCGTTTGTTACAACGGTTAAGCGTAAGTTCTCGCCATTTAATAATCTGGCCAACTCCAAAGCTGTTGAACTTGCGTCAAGCATAATGCATTGACCGCTAGATAGAAGCGACAATGCTTCTTTCGCAATGGCGGATTTTTCTGTACGATTTTTTTGTTGGCGAATAGAGAAGCTTGTGTCGTTATCCAATTGTTCTTCTAAAATTGCGCCACCGTGAGTTCTTTTTAAGAGACCTTCTTCTTCCATCTTCGTTAAATCTGTCCGTAAAGTTGCTTCAGATACTTTGATAAGTTTTGACAGTTCTTTAATGGTGACACGTTTTTGTTCTGTCAGTTTATCTAAAATGATATTCCGTCTTTCTGGAGCAAACATCTTTTGCATAAAATCACCTGCATATCCAATTTTTTATTCATGAAGACATTTACAAGTGCAAGGAAATAAAAAAATAAAAAAAAGAAAAACATAATAATAGCTTATTAATGAAAAGTCTATCGGAAGTAACGTTAAATTTCAATAGTCGTCGACTTTTTATTATTTACCGTTAGTTCCGTTGTTTCACTTGTCACGGTCCTTCACTTTACCCAATCTTATCTTAAAACCCATCAATTGTGAAATCGATTTGTTGAATATAGGTGATAAATATTACGTGAAAGTGTGCGGTTGTATTGTTTTAAGCGATTATTATATGAGCGTACACTTGAAAAGTATAGCTTTGAAAAGAAGAAATAGAAAGCAAACAAAAGAAAATGAAAAAATATGTTGACTAAACAACAGAAAAAACATTATAATGAAAACGATTACAAGGTTAAGTGGAAAAATAATGAGAATTCGATGAGTTTTTGAATCGAAAATAGAGGACTTACAATAAAAATCTACCGGAGTAGAAAAGGAGAATGTCAAATGTGTACAACAAATCAAGCGACAAAAATAAAAGAAGCAGAATTGAACATTCCTAAAACGATGAAGGCGGTTGTTGCGTATGAGCCAGGCGATTATCGTCTTGAAGAAGTCGCAGTCCCTGAAATCGGCGAAGGAGAAATTTTAGTTAAAGTAGAAGCTTGTGGAATTTGTGCTGGAGACTTGAAAGCTTTTGACGGCGCACCAAGTTTTTGGGGAGACGAAACGCAACCCGCATACATAAAAGCACCAATGATTCCAGGACATGAATTCATTGGACATGTTGTTGCACTTGGAGAAGGAGTTAAAGGTGATTTTGAAATTGGCGATCGCGTCATTTCTGAACAGATTGTACCTTGCTGGGATTGCCGTTTTTGTAAACGCGGCGAATACTGGATGTGTCAAAAACATGACCTTTATGGATTCCAAAGTAACGTAAACGGTGCGATGGCCGAGTATATGAAATTTACAAAAGAAGCGATTAACTATAAAGTTCCTGAGGATCTTCCAATTGAAAAGGCGATTTTAATCGAGCCTTATGCATGTTCTTATCATGCAGTAGAACGTGCACAAATTAAACTTGGTGATGTAGTAGTGCTTGCTGGAGCTGGGACGCTTGGCCTCGGTATGATTGGTGCGATTAAAAAATCAGGTCCTGAGAAACTGATTGTCCTTGATTTATTTGATGATCGTCTCGAAAAAGCGAAGGAATTCGGTGCGGATATGGTGTTAAACCCATTACGTGATGATGTTGACGCGATTGTAAAAGAATTGACGGATGGGTACGGTTGCGACGTTTATATTGAAGCAACTGGTGCACAAAAGTCAGTAGAACAAGGTTTAAACATGATTCGTAAATTAGGAATATTTGTAGAGTTCAGTGTATTTAAGGACCCTGTAACAGTTGACTGGAGCATTATTAGTGACCGGAAAGAATTAGATGTACTCGGTTCTCACCTTGGCCCTTATTGTTATGAGCCGGTGATTAAAGGAATTTCTAATGGAGACTTGCCAACTGAAGGCGTCGTTACACATGAATTTCCACTAGAAGATTTCAAAAAAGGATTCGATTTAGTAAGAAGCGGCGCGGATTCATTGAAAGTAATCCTAAACCCGAACATGTAAACAAAAATACAAAAGGAGTTCCGATGATTATGTGGGAGCTCCTTTCCTTAAAAAAGGCAGGGGGAAAGTAAGATGAATCAGGGTTTATTAGGAAAACTCGGTTTGGATACCAAAATGGCAGTTGGATTTTTAGGTGTTTTGCTCTTTATGATGGGTGATGGACTAGAGTTAGGTTGGCTGTCCTCCTATCTGATTGATAATGGCTTATCGATGCAACAGTCAGCGCTGTTGTTTAGTGTTTACGGTTTTGCCGTTGCAATTGCGGCATGGTTTTCAGGTGTACTCGCAGAAGTGATGGGGCCCAAAAAGGTTATGACAATTGGACTGATTTTATTTGTGGTCGGCACGTTGATTTTTCTACTTGTCGGGATACCAACAATGAACCTTGCGATCATGATTCCAACATATTCTTTACGTGGACTAGGCTATCCTTTATTTGCTTATTCGTTCCTTGTTTGGCTGTCTTACTATGCACCGCAGGAAAGACTTGGAACAGCTGTCGGATGGTTTTGGGTTTCGTTTGCGGCTGGATTAAATGTACTAGGTGCTTACTATTCAAGTTTTGCTCTCCCATATTTAGGTGAGATGAAAACACTTTGGAGTGCATTGATTTTTGTAGCAATTGGTGCTTTCTTGGCGATTTATTTAAATAAAGACGATGGTAGCAATAGAAGAACATTTGAATCGAAATTGGACATGTTCAAATACATTTCTAAAGGAATTACGATTGCATTTGAGCGACCTAAAGTAGGCTTGGGTGGAATTGTGCGAACGATTAATACTGCAGGTGCATATGGCTTAGTTGTATTCTTACCTGCATTTATGATGGATGTTGGCTTCACGCGAACAGAATGGCTCCAAATCTATGGTGCACTGTGGACAAGTAATGTTGTTTTTAACTTAATTTGGGGAATGGTTGGCGATCGATTTGGTTGGCGAAATACCGTTATGTGGTTTGGTGGAGTTGGTTGTGCCGTCACAATCTTGGGGCTTTACTATGTTCCGTTCTTCCTAGGACCAAATTATATTGCAACGACGATCATGGCAATTATTTTTGGTGCATGTGTTGCAGCATTCGTCCCGCTGTCCGCGCTAATGCCGTCACTTGCTCCGGAAAACAGAGGAGCGGCTATGTCCGTCTTGAATTTAGGTGCAGGTCTAAGTACGTTTGTTGGTCCGGCAATTGTTGGGTTGTTTATCGGTACAGTTGGAACAGTCGGTATTCTTTGGATTTATTCAAGTCTCTATGTTGTTAGTGCGATCTTAATGGTTTTTGTTACTTTGCCAAAAGAGAGCAAGGAAAAGGTGAAAGCTGTAAAAATACCAGCGGTTCAATAGTTATAGTGTTTTAATTAAACGAAAGAAAGCGAAAGTAATCGATAGCCGATAGTTGACATTATCGCTAATAAGTGAAAAGATACGTCTGAAGATAAAGTTTATTGAATAGAGTGAAAGGGCGATACATGTATGAAAATAGGTTTAGGTTCTGACCATAATGCTTATGAAATGAAAGAAGATTTGAAGAGATATATAGAAGATCTAGGACATGAGGTAGTAGATTACGGTTCACAAGATAACTGTACAGAAGTGGATTATCCTGAAGTTGCGTTTGAGGTTTCTGATGGAATTAATCGTGGAACATTAGACCGTGCAATTCTAGTATGCGGAACGGGACTTGGTATGGCAATCGCTGCATGTAAGGTTCCAGGAATTCGTGCAGTTACAGCACATGATACATATTCTGCAGAACGTGCACGGAAAAGTAACAATGCGCAAGTGTTGACGATGGGCGCCAAAGTCATTGGGATTGAAGCTGCGATGAAGGTTGTGGAAATGTATTTGCAGTCGGACTTCCCGGGAGGAAATTCAGCAAGAAAAGTGCAACAAATTATGGATAAAGAACTAGAGTACTTACAAGGAACGGGGAGTAACGCGTGAAAAAACTAATAAATAATCCGACGTATGTTGTTGAGGAAATGATTGAAGGTTATGTAAAAGCGCATCCGCACCACGTAAAATTATTGGCTGAAAATGCTCGTTCAATTGTTACGGCTAAAGTGACGCGTGATGGAAAAGTTGGTGTTTTAATTGGAGGCGGTTCAGGACATGAGCCGGCATTCATGGGCTATGTAGGAGAAGGAATGGCAGATGGCGTAGCTGTTGGAAACATTTTTGCTTCTCCGCCACCAGATCCAATTTTGGAAGCGACAAAAGCAATTGATAAAGGTGAAGGTGTCGTCTATATTTACGGAAACTATGCAGGAGATCTTATGAATTTCGGGATGGCTGCGGAACTTGCAGATCTTGAAAGCGGTATTAAGGTCGGATCTGTTATTGTAACGGATGATGTTGCATCTGCACCGAAAGAAGAAAAAGAAAAGCGTCGCGGCATCGCTGGTGAATTTTTTGTCACGAAAGCAGCGGGTGCAGCAGCTGATAAAGGATTTAGTTTTGATGATGTTGTTCGCATCGCGCAAAAAGCGAATGATTATACGCGAACAATGGGTGTAGGTCTTTCTCCATGTTCACTTCCTCAAACAGGAAAGCCAAGTTTTGAACTTGAGGAAAATGAAATGGAAATCGGTCTAGGTCATCATGGTGAACCGGGAATTGAAAAAGGAGAATTACAACCTGCTGACCAAGTTGTAGATCGCCTTGTAAACGATATTTTAGAAGATATGCCGATTGAATCAGGAGCAAAGGTAGCGGTTCTTGTGAACGGCCTAGGTTCAACGACAAGAATGGAACTATATATTATGTATAGACGTGTCGAGCAACTATTGACTGAAAAAGGCATCGAGATTCACCGTTCATACGTGGGAGATTACAGTACTTCACTTGAAATGGGCGGGGCATCTGTATCAATTATGAACTTGGACGAAGAGTTGGCAGAGTTGGTTGATTACCCGGCAGACTGCCCAATGTACGTGCAGAAATAAGGGGGAGCAACAAATGACCATGACAGCAGATCAATTCAAAAACTTTTTACACAATGTCGTAACGATGATTGAAGAACAAAAAGACTATTTATGTGAGTTAGATCGTAAACTTGGTGATGGAGATCACGGCGTTACAATGTCAATCGGCTGGCAAGCAGTGAATGAGAAACTGAACGGCGAACTGAAAGATGAAGAAGACTGCGGAAAAATTGCCATTATGGCAGGACGAACATTTTTAAGTGCAGTTGGATCATCCGTTGGTCCGCTTTATGCAACAGGCTTCATGAGAGGTGCAAAATCTTTCCAAGGAAAGTCAGAGGTCAACGACGAAGAATTGAAAGACTTTTGGGTTGCATTTGTAGAAGGCATTAAAGAACGAGGACAAGCTGAAGTTGGAGACAAAACAATGGTAGACACACTTCAACCAGCGTTAGAAAGCTTACAAGCTAATTTTGAGAAAACCGAAAACTTCGGTGAGTCTTTTAAAGAAGCGGTTGCTGCTGCAAATGAAGGCATGGAATCTACAAAAGATATCTTGTCTAAACGCGGAAGATCTAGCCGCCTAGGCGAACGTTCTCTCGGAACAATCGATCCAGGCGCTGCATCCTCTTTCATGATTTTAGAAACATTTTTAAAGACCATAGAGTCTGTCCAAACTGCGTAACAGCGTAAAATCACTTGATCATCCAAAGTTAACAAAAGTTTGGTGGTCAAGTGATTTTTATATATGGATACTTTTAATCCGGAGAAATCAGAAAAGGGTGAATGGATTGTCAATAGTGGAGTGTAAAACATCAGATATTCAGGCATTATCAAGGGAGTTTGTCACTGTTGCGCAAAAAGCTGCGACTGCTGTGTATCCTTGGATTGGCAGAGGAAATAAAGAGATGGCAGACGGAGCGGCAACAAAAGCAATGAGAGCGCATATGAATCACCTAACTATGGATGCACGAATCGTAATCGGTGAAGGAGAAATGGATGAAGCGCCGATGTTATATATAGGGGAGAAGCTTGGAACTGGAGACGGGGCTCCTGTTGATATTGCAGTCGATCCAGTGGAGGGAACGAACCTAGTTGCTAAAGGAATGGATCATTCATTAGCTGTGATTGCAGTTGCTGAGCGTGGGACTCTTCTGCATGCACCAGATATGTATATGGAAAAAATTGCTGTAGGTCCAAAGGCAAAAGGATGTATTGATTTAAACCTACCGTTATCTGAAAATATGAAAGCAGTCGCCCAAGCACTTGGAAAAGACGTTTCTGAATTGACAGTGATGATTCAAGATAGACCGCGACACAATCATTTATTCAAGCAAGTCTTTGCTGCCGGCGCAAAGGTGCAAATGTTTTCGGATGTCGACATTACGGGCGCCATCGCAACGGCAATTGATGAGCTGGACATTGATATGCTAGTTGGAACAGGAGGAGCCCCTGAAGGTGTCATTGCAGCTGTTGCCTTGAAATGTTTAGGGGGAGATTTTCAAGGTCGTCTACTCCCCGCAAATGCTGAAGAAGTAACGCGTTGTCATCAAATGGGAATTACTCATCCAACTGCAAAGTTATCGATAGATGATCTGGTCAAAACAGACAATTGCTTCTTTGTTGGAACTGGTATTACGAACGGTCCACTTTTAAAAGGCGTTGAAAGGCTTAGCGATGGACGAATCGTGTCTCATTCTTTTATTGCGACAAAGAATGATGCTCAGTTTATCGAGACACGCCATTGAAGAATCGCCTAGTTTTATAGAATGTTGTCAAAAAGATGGAAGGTCCTAAAGTCAAAAGACACTTGGGCCTTCTTTTTTTATCATTGCGCTAAGCCTTGAGTATGCTAATTTTACAGTGAAACTCTTTTCATAGGTCGAAGTAAAGCATGTATAGTTCCTGATCTATCGAGCAAACTTCAACAAGTGATTAATAGGTAATAAGGTGAGAACCACTTCGGGAGCGAATTCCGAAGTGGTTTTTTAGTTGTTGGAAACGTTATGAGGTTTTATGATAGTGTTCATTCTATGACGAGATCCCGAAGGAGGGCTTTATCTCCAGTTGGGGTATTTGAAACTACCTGTATATAAGTAATTCTGTTAATTTAAAACTTTAGTTATGGGCTGATTGGTTTATTTTACAAGTAAATTCGTTAGAGCGAGTAATGGATAATGCGCTTTGTTATAATTAACCATAATAATTCAATTATATTGGCCATTTTAAGTCAAGTTCTTGAGGATAACGTTCGATATTTTATAGTAAATGAATCAAATATCATATTTAATTACTAGTTAGGAAAGAATTTTTTTCTAGTTCATAAGTTAAAAGGTGTTGTTGATTGAAACTAGAATCAATCTGTTTGGAACCCTTAATTTTACTTATCTGTAAATAAATGAAAGGAGCCTTATCGATGCATTTGTTTGACATAAATGAGTTGAAAATATGTTTAAATCCCGCTGAATTAAAAGATGATGTATACGTGTCATTATCAATCGGTATTGGCTTTTTACCGAGACGAATATCATCTAACGAGAAAACGAACTTTATTGGAACAGCTTCTGCAAAGATGTTCCTTAATTATTTAAGTGAATCAATCAAAACGAATCATTCTATAGAAACAAAGCCCATTGTTTCAATGACATCATCTAGCCTTCTTTTAAAAACATCCAAAACAAATTTTTATAAAGACGTACAAACAGTTTTAGATAATCTATTCACAATTGAGATTGATGACGGAAAATGGCTCGTTGAAAAGGAGAATACGCTGAACCGATTTAAAGAACATTTTATAGACTTAAATTTCCGTGGTCGTATGAGAATGTTGGAGTTCACGCATGCGAATAAATCATTCCAATTTGAAGAACTAACAAAGGATCTATTAGTAGTAAAACCAAATGATGTACATACGATGAGGGAATCTCTTGTTTACCCTAAAAATTGTTTTCTTTTTATTCACGGGAATGTAGATGTAGATTCTGTGAAGGATTTACGGGTAGAAAAGTCGGTTAAAAAAAAGGTCATACAACTTTATGAGCCGGTTGATATTTATAATCTGCATGACGAAAAATATGAAGTGAAATCAACGCATGGAAACTATACATGTGGAAGTATTAAATTCGATCGGAGTCCCACATTATCTGATTTGGCGTATGAATACGTTACGCTTATGCTCATTGGTCAAATCCTATTTAAAGGCGCTTATTTAATTGAAGTAGACCCATTAGATGCGAGTCTCACTTATAGCGATAAATTAGAACAATATAAGCATGATATTTACGAAGCCCTGACGGATGAACAAGTAGAACAGGCCAAGAAAAATATCTATCAATCACTCTATCAAGAATTAGTTCTTTATCCTTTTCAGTTGGTTGAAAAGGTTGGCAGACTCCACTTCAATGGCATTAATTATTTTGAAGCAATGTCTATTTTGGAGAAAATTAACTATGATGACATCATGAAATTTATAAAAGAGAGAGATTATAAAATTAGAGAAGGGCATTTACGCTATTATCGGGAGGGGTAAAATATGGAGGTTTATTTAAATCCAAATGGCTTTAAAGGAGAGGTTGATAGCTTTAAAAGGACAACTAGCGAGTTAGCAGGTCTTTCGGCGAAAAATACCGTAGATGCGAATCAAGAAACAATTCTAGATTCAGTAAGTGAGTTAATTGCAATTGTGAACCTTTTTAGTGAATGCGTTGAACAATATATGGCATTGTCAAATAAGGATGTTGCTGAAATGGAATCTTTAAAAGAGAAATGGGTACAGAAGGACCTGCAACTTGCGAATGAAATGGATGGGAACTGAATGCTATGCCTAGACTAGTGAATGAGGAACTTAATGATATTGTTGATAAATTAAGCAAATATGGGGAAGATGTTTCAACAAAATTATATGAGCAATACAAGAACGCCGTTATTCTCTCAAAAACGAATCACTTTCGCGGGAAAGCTGGGGACGCATTTAAACAGTATATGAACGTTTCCCATATTAATTTATCCCAAAAGATTATTAATATTGCAGCTGAACTATTGGAAGAAGCGAAAAAAGTTCAAACCGAATTTTTGAAGTATGAACAAAGCGGTCGCGGGATCGTCGGTTCAACAACGATGGAAGGCGTTAAGAATCGCATTAATGGGAAAAGCGGACAGTTTTTAGCAATCGACGGGAATGCCAACCAATTGCTTCAGCAGGCATCTCAATTTATTGTAACGACAAAATTGTCAGGGGATGATGTTTTTCATTCCTTTGATGAAGTTGTGAAAAACTTAAATAGAAGACGTGAAGAACTTTCCGAAATCGATGCTAGTGTCTCCAGTAATTTAAGTAATTTAATCACACGTGTGTCACATTTACAAACGCAGATTTTTGAGCTGTCCGAAAATTTTCGTGATAAAAATGGTATTCATTATAGCCAACTGAATAAAATTCCTGAGCAGCCTTGGTATTCGACTGAAAATAATGGGGCTTTTGCGTCCAAGGCGGAAGCCGATCCGTTTATACATCATGCAGGTGCTGTGAGAGGTGATGAAGGGCAATGGGTTTTTGGTACGAGTGATACAAATTATGCGACAGGAACCGGCTATTTAGCAGGCGCATCCGGGCAATATACCCAAGACGGAGAAGATGTGATAGCTGAAGGAGAAGCAGCTATGGCCAAAGGATCCATTGAAGCTCAAACATTTCATGAGTTAGTTAGGGGCCAATTAAGTGCAGAAGTTTTATCGGCAGCTGGAAGCATAAAGCGCACTTCAGATGGGGAGTCAGCTAAAGGAAATGTTGCTTACGCTAAAGGAGATGCGAAAGTCATGCTCGGTAGTGAGAATTTCCATGGCTATGCATCTGCTAAAGGGGAAGTATTAACAGCGGATGGGCATACTGCCTTTATAGTACCATTAGATCCGGAGGCCCCAATTGAAGTAGGGGCATTTGGGGAGGCAAGTGGAGCAACTGCAAAAGGACAGGTGGGCATAACTCTATTTGGGATGGAGGAATCTGGGATACAAGGTGAAAGTGTAAAATCTCCTTTAGGACTTGATGCAGAAGTGAGTATTGGATTTCAAGCTGGTGGAGGACTATTGTTTCAAAGTGAAACGATTTATTCAACGGACTATTTTTATATTCGAGCAAATGAGCTTGACGTCAAATTAAAGTTACTTGCTGGACTTGATTTAGCAGTACAACTTCCAACAATTCATTTGAAGCGGCCATGGTAGAAGACAATAGGTGGTGAATGATGTGAACGAAAGAATCGCACTTCAAAATCAATACAATTCACAGCAAACTCAGTTAAATCAATGCAGTTGGCAACTTGTTTCTCTGAATGATAAGATTGAATCTATCAAAATATTAAAGGGTAAATTTATTGACCTGAAAAATGATTTACTAGATTTGAAAAGCAAGTTAAACGAAGAGTCTAGAGAAAGTCATAAGTATTGGAAAGGTCAGCTACTACAAGATCACAATGACTTATTTAAAAGCTCGTTAGTCAATGGTAGTTTATCGACGTATATAAAAAACGTTGATCGTAATTTAGACGATTTAAATAATGAATTAATGAGATTGCAGAATGAAGTTTACAGTACAGAAGGTCTGATTGGAAAAATCAAATCATCATTGAATTGGATTGCGACAAAGTTGGATAATCTAGTAAATTAAGGGAGATTTAATTTGTGGTCATAAAAATCGTATTAGCAAAAGCACATGAAAACCAAAAAAATAATCCAGAGGTACAAAGAGAATTATCAGATATTCAAACATTTTTTGTTGAAAAAGAATTCGATTTCGAATTAAATTCGCTTAACTTTGTAATATTGAGAGGGCTATACGCGCATGTTGATCGGATGCTCACTGTTGTAGGTGTATTCGTAAACAAAACGGAAAAAACAATTAACGGTTTAAAAACAGAACTTGCATTTCGCGTGAATGATAATCCTGAAGCGAAGTTAAGTGGCGTAAGATTAGACCTGCCAGAATCCTTTTTAGGGGAATTAAAACCGAACGAGGGATTCGTCCTGCATATAAAAGTTATGACGAAAGGGTTGACAAAGGAAAAAGAAATCTTCCAGGCAACTGAACTTTCAGGCGAATTAAGAAATATTGAACTCGCTTATCAAAAATAATTATTGTTTAAGTTAGGAGATATCTAAATGAGAAAGTATTTGGCATTATTAACGATTTTATCTATACTTGCATTGGCAGCATGTGGGAAGACAGATAATCCTACAGAGAAACCTGTTGTAGACAATGCGGGGGTTGAGGAAAATAGTAATAAGACAAACGGGGGCGAACAAAGCTTGAAATTACAAGTTTTAAAAGGCGATAAAGAGGCCGGCGTCACTTTAGAAAATAGTCCGCTTTACAACGAGCTAGAAAAAGTTATTCAAGAAAACCCGGATATTGGTGCAGACAATGATTTCAGTGTTTATGTTGTGGATACATACGGAGACGATGAAGGGAATTCAAAATTAGTTCTCCTAGGGATCAACCGTTTACCAGTAGCGATTAAAAACATTACATTTACTTATACGTTAGGTAGCAAAGATCATGAATATGTCTGGGAAAGACAACCAGTTGAAATGAAAGAGGAAACGGCAGGAATTTTACAACCGAACAGTGCACTTCCTATCGTATTGCCGATAACTGAAGAGCAGGTAGAAACATTAAGAAATTTAGAAGCAGGCAATACAGTGATGTCAATAGATGGCTTCGTATATGATGAAGTAAAATAAATTATTAACGACGGATAAAATAACCACGCTACCAAATTCGTTGGCGTGGTTATTTTTATATAGCGGATAATACGGGGCCTGAGGAGTCGCTTGAAAAGAGATATGTCTATTTATTCATTAATTAGCTTAGATTTACTTAACCTTAACATGGTCATTCTATGCAGAAGTTCCGATTATACAAAGTTAGGAGCATTTAAAATGAGAAAGTATTTATTTTTATTAATAATCGTAATGGTCCTTGCATTAGCCGCATGCGGTAAAACAGTCGGAAATACTGAAAAAACTGTTGATAGCATGACGAACCAAACAGAGGAAACAGATAGTAACGAGACGAACCAACCAGTTGAAGAAGGTAGCAGTAAAACAGATAGTAGCGAACAAAGCCTAAAATTACAGGTTTTAAAAGGTGACGCAGAAGCAGGTGCGACTGTAGACAATAATGATTTATACATAGGCTTAAACAAAATCATTCAAGAAAATCCGGACATTGGTATAGAGAAAGATTTTAGTATTTATGTTGTGAATATCGTTCATGATCATGAAGGAAATCCAAAAATAGTCCTTTTTGGCATCAACAAATTGCCAGTGGCGATTAAAAACTTTTCGTTTGATTACACATTAGGAAATAAAGACAATGAATTCGTTTGGGAGAAACAACGTGTGTCAATGCCCGAAGAAGAAACGGGTGTTTTACAACCGAACAGCGCAGTTCCGGTTATCTTATCACTAACACCCGAGCAAGAAGAATTATTAAAAACGCTAAATGGAAAGAATAAAGTGATGGCAATAGATAACTTCACATTTGAAGAAGTGAAATAAAACATTAGAAAAAGTTAGGCACGGGAATCGCTTTAAAAGAGCTGTCTATTTAGCTAAATAAGTAAATGGAGAGGTGATGGTATGCTAATAATCGGTCAATTGCTAATGTTAATCGTTGCACTTAACTTTTTCTATCATGGAATTCGCATGTTTAGGAGTATGACCCGCCAAATATATAATGAAAACGCCGTACATCGGCTTCAGTGTAGCAAATGTGAGGAAATTCATACGATAACAGGACCAGAAGCAAAGAAATTACGTTGGGCACCCCGCGTTGAAAAAAGGACACCTAGAAGTCAAAGCACGGCTTATCGGTTCACTTGCCCTCATTGCCATAAACATGCATCGCAAATCGTGCTCTACGACACAAATGTAACAAAAGGGGCAGGGATGGTACGCGTTCAAATGAACGATGAACAGAAGCCGTTGCTGATTGAGTTTTTAATCAAAGGGCTACTGCCAGTCATCCTTCTAAGTTCTATCTTTCGTTTGTTCGTGTGAGATCATCATGTTTCAAACTCTTTTTTGGTGGAAGTAAAGAATGTATAGTTCCTTATTTCTCGTGGCAAACTTCAACCAGGATAAAAAAGGAGTAGATCGTGATGAATTCGAAAAAAGAAGCACTGAAGATCCTGAAAGAGAGCTATGTTGGAACGATGGCGACTGTTCGACAAAACAAGCCACACACTCGTTATATGACCTTTTTTAATGATGAGTTTACGCTGTACACAGCAACATCGAAACAAACCGAAAAGGTGGATGAACTAAATGCCAATCCACATACGCATATCTTAATCGGGTACGAAGGAAAAGGGATGGGTGACGAATACCTTGAAATCGAAGGGACAGTCTCCATCTCTGACGATGAAAGTATAAAGGAGAAGGTATGGAATAAACATATGAAACCATGGTTTAGTGGGCCAGAGGATCCAAACCTCGTCATTTTGAAAATTTCACCCGATGCAATGCGTCTGATGAATAAAAAAGGTGAAGAGCCAAAAGAAATTACACTATAAGTGAGGAGTACCAACGTTTATGCATAAGGTACCAGGTTCCGACACAACTCTGAATCGTGTTGGGAACTGGTACCTTTATTATGGAAGGTTGTTTAACTTGGTAACAGATTCACCCCAAACAGCCCAATGGCCACTTCATAACACAAACTCAACCTAGTTTCCTAGAATATTACATGACATACTAAAGGGGGCTGCAATTTGTCCAACCTCTTAAAAATAAACCTCATTAAAATGATAAATCATTAATGAGTTTTTTTATTCTCAAATTTAGGGCATTTGAGCCCACCTAAATAATCTATTTTCATAAAATTTGATCTTTTTGAATGGGTTAATTGGTTTATTTTTACAAGGAACATTATTAGTACCATTAAACTACTAACGGCTTTGTTATAATTAACCATAATCATATAAAATCGAGGGCTTTTTATTTTTCGGAGGTGTATTATGAACCGTTTAAAGCGATTAGCCGCGTTGGTAATTTGTGCTTCATTAATCGGGGGAGGTTGTTCAATGTTGAATTCTGCTGAAGAGGAAAAAGGTTATGAATTGGTTGATGGGAAAAATGGATCTAAAAGAATTAAATTGACAGATGAAGAAAGAGAACGATTGGAGAAAAAGGGAGAAGAGTACAGGAAAGAGAACTATGTACCAGTTCAGGAGTATATCGGTGAAGGATACATGTTAGAGCCGGATGAAGGAACTGACGCGTTGGCAGAGAAACATAAAGATGAAGTTGAACAAGCTGTAAAAAATTTTTTTCAAGATAAATATAAAACGGAAGTAAAAGTGCATAACATCGTTGGAACAACAGGCGCTGCATCGATTTTTGTAGAATCAATTGGCGAACCACACTTCTACACCTCAGCAATTATTCCAGTAGATGTGAAAAATAATAAAGTGAAATTTGAAGATGTTTGGTCATTAGAAGACGAAGTGGAACAGGGTATCGTCACAGGATTGCTTGCAATGATTTATGATAAAGAATTCGAGAAGTTAGACAAGTATTTTACGGAATTTATAAATAAACATCCTGTTACTGGACAAAAAGTAGAAGCATTAGCAAATGTCGGTGCAAACAACTTCTCTACGCCTTATTATCGCTTGAGCGTAAATACACATTATTTTGAAGAACTGATAAACGCTTACTTGGAAAATTCGAATCGTTCAAAGGAAGAATGGAAGTCATTCGGAGATAAATTATCTTATAAACCTGAAGATTTGATTATAGCAATTGAATTATTTATGGATGATCAAAATAGTGAACCCGATGATGAAATAATAGACCTAGTTTCGAACGATATTATTCGTATGGAAGGATTACCCCGTGCAGAGTATGCAATCGATTTACATGACAACTACGTTGATAAAACTTCTGGAGTGGGAAATAAGAAGAATTCACTTAGTCGTGGCTTTCCTGAACAAATTATTAAGGTGTGAGCTAGTTTGGTCTCTATTAAACAGGATGGCAGAATAAATTCTCGACAACTAAATGATTTAGATCTTGTCGAGCTTGCAGGATTTCACGCCTATAAAACGGTCAGAGAAAATAAATATATCACTGTAAACGATAAAAAAGTCAAAGTAGTCGATGTCATAGCTGACCCAGAAACTGGACTCAATGCATTCACAGTTCAAAATACAGCCAATGGTGGTTATACTGTTGTCTATACAGGTACAAACCCCAAGAGTAAGGAAGATATAATTACCGATTTACATTTGGTGAATACTACAGCTCCTCCTCAATTAGAAGCGGGTGAAGAATACTTAAATGATATGGAAAAGAAATTCGGTAAAATAGATTCCATTGCCGGAAACTCCTTAGGGGGAGGGGTAGGAGTTCCAACGTTGGAGCTGGTACTTTTTTTGCGTGTTTATGTTCCTACCATGGAATGTATGAGCGACTAGCACCATTATCAATTATAAAACTCGCCCAGTCATGCCCCAGACAGAGATCGCGGTTTCGTTGGTATGATTAAAAAAACGGTGTGGTATTGAACTTTTGAAACGAATGCTATCGCCTTCTTTTAAAAGAAATTCTTCGTCTTCTAGGATAATCGTCATTTCGCCTTTCAAAACAAGGCCAGATTCTTCACCTGAATGCTCGACAAGTTGTTGATCTTCTTGTCCAGGTTCTAGGTGAATCATAATCATTTCGATGGTTCCTTCATTAATAGGCGTCAGTAATTCATATTTTGCGTGTGAATTTGGGAAAGTTATCGGTTTTGCGTTCATTTTTTCGAACAATCTGGGTCGTCTCTTTATCCGTTCCTAACAGCGTAGAAATCGAAACATCCAATCCTTTACATATTTTATACAAAGTTGTGAGTGTCGGGTCTGCATTTCGACGTTCAATTTGGCTAATCATACTAACACTGACATCGGACTTTTCGGATAGCTCTTTTAATGAAAGTTTCAGTTCTGCGCGCAGTTGTCGAATTTTACGTCCATCGAACATGTGCATATCTCCTCTCAATAAATAAAACCTGGAAGTCCAGAGACTGCCAGGTTGTTTAGCATTACATCATCGTTCCAAACCAGAGACCTAATGTCGTTCCAATATAGTTACCGATAATATAACCAATTGTTCCGACGACCAATATGGGCCCGATTAAGTTTGTCCAGCCTTTCGCAATTGCCATGGCTGCTGCTGTTGTTGGGCCACCGATATTAGCGTTACTCACAAGCAAGATTTCCTCTAGGTCGAACTTGAATAGTCTTCCGGCCGTGAGTGAAATAAGCATATTGATTGAGACGATAATTGCTACAAAGATAAGTAGTAGCGGTGCATTTTGAATGATAAGTGGAATAGAAGCAGGTATCCCAATGACGACAAAAAATAAGTAGATTAAAAATGTACCAATCTCTTGGCTTCCGTTGATGCTTGCGAAATAATTTGGGAAAATAGCAAGTGACAAAAATGTAATGGTTGTTAACACTAAGTATTTATCACCAAAAAGTCCAGCTAATAAATTGATCCCAAATGAAGCACCATCACCGCTTGGAATCCAACTTCCAAATAGTTCAGCTAACTTAAAAGAAATCACCACTAAGAAAAATGCAGTTCCAACAGATAAGGCAATATCTTTTAATGAGATATCTTTACGTTTCCAAAAGTTTTCAGCTTGCGTTTCTCCTTGCCCATTTTTATTAGCAAGTTCAACTTCCAAAACGTGCGGGTGAGAATAACGCTTTCTGAAAAAATTCATTGTTGGAATGATCATTAAAACAATAAAATAAAGAGCCATCATTAAATTATCCGCGACAATCGTTGAAGATACCATTTCCCCAGGCGTTTCAAATTTAGCCGCCATCGCCGCAAAATTCACACCCCCACCAACATACGAAGCACTCATCATCGCTCCAATTGTGTCGAGGTATGGGATATGCTCTTTCAATAAGAAGAAACTGAGGATGGTACCTGCAACTGTACCGATAGAGCTAAGTAAGAAAATAATTAATAACTTACCACTTTCTTGCCAGATCTTTTTAAAGTTCACGTGGAATAATAGAAGTGGTATGGCAAGTGGAATAATGAACGTCCAAACTGCATCATAGACAGGTGATTCAAGTGGAATGATGCCAGTATTGGATAAGACGATGGCGCCAATTAACGCGATAATCGCTCCGGATATTTTTCCTGCCCACTTATATTTTTGTTCTAAATAAATACTAGCCGCTGCCCATATGACAATAATTCCCCAAAGGGTGATCATGTCATCTGATTTGATAAGTGAAGTTTCCATTTGACTCCCCCTAATTTTTTATATGTTTTTTCATGAATTGAAACGCATTATGAAAACGGATCCCTTTGATTTCTTTGGGAGTAAATCCTCTTTTTTCCATGGCGTCTAATAAAGTTGGAACTTTTGTTACGTTTTCAAGTCCCAAAGTACTGCCAGTGAAAGAAGCCCCTATATCATATGGGGCTAAGTAATCGATAAAGTCAAAACCGAAAGCTATGTATTCAGGACCTACAAGTTCTGCGATATATACCGCGTGGTCGATAAAACTTTCTAGTGTAGGATTACTTTTATCGATAAACCCATTGAATGCATTCAATCCGATGAGTCCGTCACGTGCAGCAATCGCTTTAATTTGTTCATCCTTTAAATTTCGTTCATGCGTACAGAGTGTATATGCATTACTGTGGGAGGCCATCAATGGCTGTTCAGTTAGGCGATACATATCCCAAAAGGAAGCTTCATCCAAATGGGAAACATCTAGAATCCAATTCATAGCATTTAACTGCTGAACTGCTAATTCTCCAAAATGTGTAATGCCTCTCTTTGGAGGTGTATCAATTGCTCCTGTACCACTTGCGAATGCATTCCATTCATTCCAAACAAAGATGGCGTGTCTAAATTGTTGTTGATGTAGATGTTTGAAGGCGCTTCCAACGTTGTCGTCTGAAAAGTCTTTTAGCCACTCTTCGATAAAAGTCATTCCTTCAATCCCTAAAAATAGGTTGATGGTATCTGAGTTCGTTAGATTCATATCTTTGGTCGTCAGACAAATGTTTGCATGTTTGGAAGTGCGTAAGTCATCTATTGCATGTTGTAGTACTTCCTGGAATCGTGCAAGTGGATTGTTGCGAAATGCCGGTTCAACCCAAATCACGCAAATCATTGAATCGATGCCGCCTTGTTTTAATCTAGGGTAATGAATGCGATCAAATACATTCGTTTCTCCTCGACTCCGCCTCCAAGCAATATCCGTTAAAAGATCTGAATGGATATCGAACACTTTCAAATCTATCCCTCCTTTGATTCTAGATAGGTTTTAATATAGTGTAATTTATTCTGTATATTAAAACAAGGGTGAAATATTAAATTATGGGTGTGACTAGTGGTGGGTGTATCTCGTGCCAGTCACTTAAACAAACACGAAAGTTTCAATAAACACGTTTGTTTAGATAAACATAATAAACATGAAAGTATGAGTGACTGGCACCATCCAAAAGAGTGGGCACCACCAAAAAAAAGTACGAATTGACAAAATATTATAACTTGAAAACGGTTATATTAGCGTATATACTTTGTTTCAAGCGGAAATAAAGTTTTTGGTTCAAAATTAAATAAGATGAGGTACTTTTATGGAGCCTAAATATTTAGTTGAGTCGAAGAAGAAATATGATTCGCTAACAAAAGGATTAAAGAAAGTAGCGGATAATTTATTTGCGGACCCAATGACATTTGCGATTCATCCGGCGAAGAAGTCGGGTGAAATCATTGGTGTTTCTGAGACAATGATTATTCGATTCTGTCATGAAATTGGTTACAAAGGATTTAAAGATTTTCAGTTTGATGTAAGAGAATATTTATTAAATCATATGCAAGAAACGACTTCGGTGAAAAATGATCATCCACTATTTGATAGTATGTTGACAGATATTGCGCATTTAAATAGAAATATAGAGCAACTCGATGTGAATCTTATTGAACAAGCCGTCAATATGATTATGTCTAGTAAAAAAAGACTCATTGTCGGACACTATCAATCTTTCACTTTCGCACATTGGTTATCAATTAATTTGCAGTACCTTGTAGGGGATACCATTTTATATCGAGCCGAAGAAGATTTTCAGTTGGTTGAGCAGTTACCTGAAGAGTCGATTGTCATTGCCTTTTCTTTCTTTAGGTACGCGACGGATACATTAAGATTAGCAGAAAAAGCAAAGAATAGAGGATTAAAAGTAATTGCGATTACGGATACGAATGCTTCACCGATTGTTGAGTTTGCTGATGTTGTAATTCCATTAGTTTTTACTAGAAATCGCGTGTTGATTCATAAATCGCCAATTACAATGTCTTTCTTAAATGTTCTTTTATTTGAAGTGATGAATGTTCTGGAAAGAGAAGGGAAAAGGAAGTCTATTTCGGGACAGGATTATAAATATTATATAAATGAGGGGAAATAAAAATGGGGAATACAATCGAGGAAAAAGTACTGAGTACATTTCATTATTTACATGAAAATGCGGAAATCAGCTGGGAAGAAGTAAATACGACTAAGTATATAAAGGAAACTTTAGAGAAGTACGGTTGTGAAACGATTACATATGTGGATGCAACGGGTGTGGTTGGGAAATACGGTAACTTTTCAAAGGGATTGCCAGTCGTTGCCATTCGAGCTGACATTGACGCACTTTGGCAAGAAGTAGACGGGAAATTCCAACCGAACCATTCTTGCGGCCATGATGCACATATGTCGATGGTATTTGGTGTTTTATGGAAATTAAAAGAAACGCCTGAACTAAAAGATCATGTAGCGATTAAATTCATTTTCCAACCTGCCGAAGAAGTTGGAGAAGGGGCGCTTAAAATGGTAGAGAAAGGCGCTGTTGAAGATGTAGATTATTTATACGGCGTTCATTTGAGACCAATTGAAGAAACTCCTATGGGAAGTGCCGCACCAGTCATTGTTCATGGTGCGACGAAGACAATTCAAGTACAAGTAACTGGTACAGATGCACATGGCGCAAGACCGCATTTAAATACGAATGCAATCGAGGTCGGGACGGAAATTGTAAATTTATTGAGTAAAATTCACCTAGATCCGCGAATTCCTCATTCTGCAAAAATGACAAAATTCGAAGCGGGTGGGAAAAGCGCCAATATTATTCCAGGCAGTGCATCGTTTTCTTTTGACTTACGTGCTCAAAACAATGAAGTTATGAAGGAACTTGTAGAAAAGGTTCACGCAATATTTGATGCGGTACGTAACTTGTATAATATCCAATTGGAAGTGACAAAAGAGAGTGGAATTGCGGCAGCTAAAACAAACGATGAAGCCATCTCGATTATGAGTAAAGCGATTGAAAATGTTTTAGGTGTCGATCAAGTAGACAAGCCATTGGTCACGCCTGGCGGAGATGACTTCCACTTTTATACCATTAAGAAGCCGAGCTTAAAAGCGACGATGCTAGGACTCGGATGCGATTTGGCACCAGGACTTCATCATCCGAACATGAGATTTAATACGGAAGCACTGATGAATGGTGTCGATATTTTACATGAGGCAGTGATTCAAACGTATGAGATGAATAAATAAGTAAGAAAAAAGATTCTAATGATATGCTCATTAGAATCTTTTTTGATGATTCATTAAAACGGTCCATATCCCGTGTAAATGGCATATGTGATAGAAATGATCCCTACAATTACCCACATGAGCATGATTGGAAACGCAAAACGAACCCATTGTGTCCATTTAACGCCGCCCACTGCGAGTACGGCCATTAACACACCAGAAGTCGGTGTAATAATATTTGTAATCCCGTCGCCGAGCATAAAGGCTAGTGTTCCAGTTTGTCTTGTAATCCCTAACATATCAACGAGTGGAACCATGATCGGCATAACGATTGCAGCTTGACCTGTTCCTGATGTAACGAGTAAATTAAATAGCAGGTTGAAAATAAATAAGAGTTGTCCGCCTAATAATACAGGCATTGATTGTAAAGGCCCTAACGCAGCATTTACAATTGTATCGATAATTTTTCCATCCTCTAAAACGACGATGACTGCACGGGCCAGACCGACGACAAGTGCGCCGTACGTAATGGCTTGCGCACCTTCGATAAACGTTTTAACAAAGTTATTTGGGGTAATGCGTGCGATAATTGCAATCACGACACCCATAATTAAGAAAATTCCAACTAATTCATTTAGTCCCCAACCACGTGTAAACGCACCGAAAATAAAAATACCGATAGCACCAATAAAAGTTAGTAAAACTGATTTTTGGACGGCTGAAAAAGTTGTATTTTGAACGTTTTCTTGAGTTGAAACTTCCACTTCTTCGTGATCTCCGAATGGTTTATTCCCCATAATCGATCTTTCTGGATTATGTTTAATCTTTTTAGCGTAAAGGTTTGTATATGTAATCGTAATCGTAATTAACGCAATAAAAATAACGATACGTAACGGCATACCCGAAAACAGTGGTAATTCTGCAATCGTTTGAGCAAGTCCTAGAATCGTCGGATCAAAAATACCTGCAATCATCCCCGCATAATACCCAAGATAAATTGTTGAGATTCCTACAATTGCATCGAGCTTTAATGACCTTGCTAATGCAATTCCTATCGGTATGAAGGCAATTACAGCATTTGCTGCCAATCCCATCGAAGCCAGTAAACCAAAAATCCCTGCTACTGAAGTAATAAGCAGCATATAACGACCTTTTGTCTTTTGGATGAGCGAATTAATCCCAGAGTCAATCGCGCCTGTCGATTCAATTACTCTTACAATCCCACCAATAATAAATATTAAAAAGATAATATTCGCGGATTGAACCATCCCAATTTGAATAGATGTAAATAAATCTAATAAATTTGTAGGGTTCGCTTCAGTTTTCGCATAACTATCAGGAACAACTCTCGTAACACCGTCAATTGTTTCACGATCATAAGCTCCTGATGGAATAATGTATGTTGCAATTGACGCCAAAGCAACAATGCTGAAAATAATGATGAATGCATCGGGCATCGAAAATTTAAATTTCTTTTTTGTTGTTGTGTTCATTTACAATATCCTCCTTTTACTGATTAAATATTTTGAAAATAATACATTGTCTATGAAACTAGTTAGTAAATGTTTTCTGCGTGAATCCGCTTTAATTTATGAATTTGAGAATCCAAGCTTCTTATAGTGAGTGGCATATGCACCTACCCGGTCTACTCTATTTTTTTGTCGAAAATATCTTATCACCTCGTATTTACTTCTATTTATTAGTTATTCAATATTAAGTCTAATTATTTTTTAGAATAGGCAATAAAGTAAAACCAAACTTAATAGTTGGAATAAAGTATAAACTTTATTTTGTTGGTTTTCAAGATGAAGTTTGAAATTTATGTTTAGAGAGTTTTTATTTGTTTAAATCGTAGGTGGGGTGAATAAGTTGGAGTGTCAAAAAATTCTGGGAAACTCACTATTTCTCATATTAATTAGCAGATTTTAAAAGTGAATTATGAAGAGTTGTTGATATACCACAGTATTAACTAAACATTTATTGCTGTGTTTTTTGTTGCTGTTATTTGGAGTGGATAATGAAGTTTCAGAAATGTCTTTTAGGAAAAGTTTTGTTTATATCCATTTGTTAGGTTTAATTACGCATAACTCTATAGAAATGAATAAAATAAAAAAGTTTAAAAATATATTTCAAATATGTGACATTGACTAATTAGTATTATTGTTATATTCTTTCAATTAAGTCCTTTCAGAAAATAAGTTAATCATTCTGAAAACTAGTTTAATTAGAAAGGGGGGAGGTTATGAAGAGGCCGTTAGAAGGTATCAAAGTTTTGGAGTTAGGGAATATCGTCGCTGCCCCATTCGCTGGAAAAATACTTGCGGAGTTTGGCGCAGAGGTGATTAAAGTTGAGGAACCGACCAGTGGTGACCCACTGCGGCAATGGCGCGTCATGCATAATGGGACATCTGTATGGTGGTCCGTACAAAGTAGGAATAAGAAGTCCGTTACAGCTAATTTACGAGAACCGCATGGACAAGAGATTGTCAAAAAACTTGTAAGTAAAGTCGATGTTGTTCTGGAGAACTTCAAGCCGGGCACTTTAGAAAAATGGAAACTTGGGTATGAAGAGCTGAAAAAAATAAATCCTTCCATTATTTTGACCCGCATTTCAGGTTATGGCCAAACTGGTCCATACAAAGAAAAACCGGGATTCGGTAGTGTAGCAGAAGCGATTGGGGGCTTGCGTTATTTAACGGGTTATCCAGATTTACCGCCAGTACGGATGGGAATTGCCATTGGTGATATGGTAGCGGGTTTGTATGCTGTCATTGGGACGCTTATGGCGCTTCGGGTTCGAGATGAGCACCCCGAAAAGAAAGGGCAAGTGATTGATGTTGCACTCTATGAAGCTGTTTTTAGTCTGCTTGAAGGGGTGTTGCCAGAATATGATTTGTCTGGTCAGATAAGAGAACGGACGGGGAGTACACTTCCGGGGGTTGCACCATCTAATACATACGAATGTGCAGACGGAAAACACGTTGTCATTGGTGGAAATGGCGATCAAATTTTCCAAAGACTGATGAGGGCGATTAATCGAGAGGATCTGGCCGATGAACCGAAGTACGCAGACAATCAGGGCAGAGCGGATGATGTAAATATCATTGATGCAGCAATTGAAGCATGGACAAAGAAACATACATTAGCAGAAGTTCAACAAGTTTTAGACCAAGCCTCTGTTCCAGTAGGTCCGATTTACAATATTCAAGACATTGTGAAAGACCCTCATTATAAAGCGCGAGGCATGTTGCAAGAAGTTGTGTTACCGGATGGCAAAAAGATATTAGTTCCGGGAATCGTTCCGAAGTTATCTGAGACACCAGGAAAGATTGAATCTAATGGGCCAACACTAGGTGAACACAATGAGGAATTATATTCAGAGTACTTGGATTTCACGTTTGAAGATTTCCGAAAATTGAAAGAAAAAGGGGTCGTATGAATGGCATCGGTCTCAATTATTGATGTTAGCCCGCGGGATGGTTTGCAAAATGACGCTAGATTGATTGCTACGAAGCAAAAACTGAAGCTTGTCGAACAGTTAGTTGCAGCGGGTGTTTCTAAAGTCGAGGTCACCTCTTTTGTTCGACCAGATAGGGTTCCGCAGATGGCAGATGCGGATGAAGTTCTTTCGGCTGCCGTTCAAATACCGAAGTTAGAAGGGATTGCACTCGTTCCTAATCTGAAAGGATATGATCGAGCCAAGATCTATAAACCCGACGAAATTACTTGGGTAAGTGCGGCATCTGAATTGTTCAATCAGAACAATATCGGCCTATCGATTGAAGAAAACCTGGTCCAATTTAATAAGGTTACGACACAAGCAAAAGCAGACGGTATCTCAACTTGTTTCGCCATTGCAGTTAGTTTTGGATGTCCCTATGAAGGTGATGTACCAGAAGAACGAGTAGTAGAGATCGTGGGAAAAGCCATAGAAGCAGGTGCTGACCGAATTGGAATTGCGGATACAATCGGTATTGCGACGCCACTCCAAGTAGAACGACTAATGCCGAAAGTTTTAGAAATTGCACAAGAGATACCGGTAGCCATTCATTTGCATGATACGAGAGGGCTTGGCTTGGCGAATGCTTATTCAGCTTACAAGGCGGGGATTCGAATATTTGAAACCGCAGTGAGTGGAATTGGTGGATGCCCATTCGCACCAGGTGCAGCAGGAAATTTAGCTACTGAAGACTTAGTCTATCTATTTGAACAAATGGACATTGATACTGGTATACATTTCGAGAAGATATTGGATGTTGCCGACTATGCCGCTAGCTTATCAACGAATAACCCGTTGGGACGTATTCGGCATGTAGAGAAAAGAGAGGGGATTATTAAATGAGAAAATGGTTGTTAGGACTGGTTGTTTCTATGATGGCCATCTTAGTGTTGGCGGCATGTAGTGACGCGGAGGGAGAAACGACTGAATCAAAAGGTGATTCAGGTGACGCTGGAGGAAGTACTGAGGAATACGAAGCTACAACAATTAGGCTTGCCTACAATTTACCTCAAGACCACCACATATCAGTTGGAATTGAACAGTTTGCTGAAGATATTAAAGAAAAGTCTGGTGGGAAAGTGGATATGCAAGTGTACCCAGCTGGCCAATTGCTGAGTGATAAAGATATGAACCAATCTATATTGACGGGCGGCGTAGAAATGGGCGTAAACTCTTCGACGTTATGGGCATCGACAGTTCCAGCCATGGGAATATTTGATGTTCCTTATATCTTCAATGACTATTCCGCAGTAGGGAAAGCAGTAAATGGTGAATTTGGTGACAAGTTACGCGGTGCTATGGAAGAAAAAGGGGCAAAGGTACTCCTTTTTGCCGATTATGGTTACGTGCAATTTGCGAACAATAAACGTCAATTAAAATCCCCTGAAGACTTTAAAGGTTTAAAGATAAGAAGTATTGGTGATTTACCATCTGAACTTATACAAGCGTATGGCGCTTCTCCAGTATTTATGGGAGGGGGCGAAGTATACATGGCATTGCAAAGAGATACAGTAGACGGCGCAACATCTGGTACGACAGCGATGCTTCAACGAAAATATGATGAAGTGACAAAATATTTGACGATTAATAACTACGCATATCTTGAGTTTTTATTAGCAGTCAATAAGGACTTCTGGGATGGCTTGCCAGAGAAAACACAAGCATTAATTGAAGAGACGGCTAAAGAAACAGAGGAATGGATTCGTGAACAAGCAGAAAAGGAAGATAGCGAGTCTGCTAAAGCATTAGAAGAGAATGGAATGGATGTATATGTGGTTCCGGAAGAAGATTTACCAGAGTGGGTTGAAGCAGCGGCGCCTGTTCGAGAAGCATACTTGAAAACGGCTGGCGACCTAGGACAAGAGCTACTTGATATTATTGATAATGAGTAATGTGAATCTTTAATATTCATAATGTTCTAGCACATGCAATCAGTAGGGGCAGTATTTTAAGACGTTGTAAATGTAAAACGTCATTCATTCATATTAGCAGTTGAATTATATTGGAGAGTAGTCCGCCACTTCTATGTTTTTTATTTGAAGGCGGACTATTTTCTAATCGATTGGTAATCAAAGCTTATGAAAGAGGGACTGAAGGCTAATATCTATTAATTTCTCGGTCAATCTTTCAACCTACATACAAAGTACGAAAATATGCGAAAGTGCAGTGGATGGAGGAAAGTGCTAATGAAAAAAGTATATCATTTTTTTGATTTATTGATTAAATTAGGTGCATATGTTGCAGGTTCTTTAATCATGCTTACAACATTGATGGTTTTCTATGAAGTTGTTTCGCGTTCTTTTTTTCATAAGCCGACTTCATGGGCGACAGAGTTATCAATCTACGCGGTTATTGGTAGTTGTTTTTTAGGAAGTGCTTATGCGGTCAGAACTTATTCACATATTACTGTTGATTTATTAATTAATGCTGTAAATGATCGGGTGAAAACAATACTAGCTTATTTGACGAATTCGCTCGGTTTACTATTTAGTATCATTTTAACGGTTTACAGTTATTTACATGTCATGAAGACATTTGCTTTAGGTGTAACATCGTCCTCTTTATTGAGAATTCCAATGTATATTCCGGAGTCATTCCTCCCGATTGGCGGAGGATTATTATGTATCGCATTTATCATGCAGTTGATAGACGGCGGCATACATGAAGGGGGGGAGCACATTTGAACATCTTTTTTGCAGGGGGAATGGGTGCCCTTTTACTGCTCGGGCTTCCTGTCGCATTCACTTTAGGTTTGCTAGCCATTGCTGGTATGTATTTTTTTAACGGCGGCACGACTGCATTTATGCAAATCCCCATCATTTCTTATAAATCATTAGATGACTTTTCATTGACTGCTCTCCCAATGTATGTATTGATGAGCCAAGTACTAGTGGTTAGTGGCGTTGGACGGGATTTGTATGAGATGGCAAGCAGATGGTTCCGCCACTTTCCGGGGGGATTGGCAATCGCTACGATTTTTTGTTGTACAATCTTTTCAGCAATTTCAGGTTCCAGTGTAGCGACAGCTGTCACAGTCGGTGCTGTTGCGCTTCCGGAAATGGTGAAACGGGGATACAATAGACGGCATGTACTGGGATTACTTGCGGCAGGCGGTACACTAGGGATTTTAATCCCACCAAGTATTCCAATGATTATTTATGGTTCGGTTACAGGAGAATCAGTTGGTAAACTTTTTGTTGCGGGAATTATTCCTGGAATTGTGTTGACACTGTCGTTTATGATTTTTTCAGCTTATCAAACTCGACATATTAAAGATATCCCGGCAACATGGAAAGAGCGAGTTGAAGCATCGAGGCAAGCCATATGGGGTTTGTTATTACCCATCATCATTATTGGTGGAATTTATACAGGTATTTTTACACCGACCGAAGCGGCTGCGATCGGGGTCGTGCTCAGTTTTGCGATAGCGGCATTCGTATATCGGAACTTAACATTGCCTAACTTAAAGAACATCATTTTTCAAACTGTGAAAACAAATACAATGATTTTATTCATTATTATTGGTGCGATGTTGTTAGGGTTTATTTTAACAATTCTTCAGATCCCGCAAACGATTGTAAATGTAGCAACAACACAAGATATTTCTCCGTGGGTGATTTTCATTTTGATTAACATCGTCCTGCTCATTTTGGGGATGTTTTTGGAGACAGTTTCTATTCTTGTCATTACATTACCAATCTTATACCCAATTATTATTGCACTCGGCTTTGATCCAATTTGGTTTGCAATTATTATGGTGATTAATATGGAATTGGCATTAATTTCTCCTCCGGTTGGGCTGAACTTATTCGTTTTGAAAGGACTGAATAAGGAGAATACAATTAGTGAAATTGTAAAAGGTGTCGTTCCTTACGCCGTTATTATGCTAGTATTCATGGTTATCTTATCGTTCTTTCCGCAAATCGCGACTGTGCTGGTTGACAATGTTAAGTAAAAACAAGTTTGAATACTAATTGAAATGTTGAGGGGGACTGTGAGAACAGTATAGGTCTCTTCATTCACAAGCGTTATCAAAATTGAAGGATTATTAATCTCACAGAAATCCCCACTTATTGTTAGAAGACATTAAGGTTTTGGGAAGGGGTATTAAAATGCAACTGAAAAAGAAGCCACTGGAAGGGTTGAAAGTTCTCGAGATGGGAAGTTTAATCGCCGGTCCGTTTGCGGGGAAGTTGTTTGCTGAATTTGGCGCTGAAGTGATTAAAATTGAGTCGCCGGGAAATGGTGATCCGCTTCGAAAATGGCGTAAGCTTCATAATGGAACTTCTTTGTGGTGGTATATTCAATCAAGGAATAAAAAGTCCGTTTCCGTAAACTTGAAAATAGAAGAAGGCATCGAAATTATTCAAGACTTAGTAAGAGAAGTAGATATTGTTGTAGAAAATTTTAGACCGGGTGTCATGGAGAAGTGGGGGCTTGGTTATGAGGATCTAAAGAAGATTAATCCGGGCATTATTATGGTTCGTATTTCTGGTTATGGACAGGATGGCCCATATCGTGACAAGGCTGGATTTGGAAGTATCGCAGAGGCAATGGGTGGACTTCGCTATTTGACGGGTTATCCTGATCGTCCAACAACCCGTATCGGCATTAGTATTGGTGATTCTATTGCGGCCTTATACGGTGTCATCGGGGCAATGTTTGCTGTATATCATCGTGATGTGAAAGGTACCGGAGAAGGTCAATACATTGATGTTGCCTTGTACGAAGCCGTATTTAGTTTGATGGAGAGTATGGTGCCAGAGTACGATGTATTTAATTATATTCGCGAAAGATCAGGCAGTACTTTACCAGGCATTGCACCATCGAATACATACCGATGCAAGGATGAAAAATATATTGTGATTGGCGCGAATGGGGATGCGATTTTCAAGCGACTCATGTACGCCATCGGAAAGCCGAACCTCGCAGAAGACCCTAAATTTGAAACGAATGATGGGCGAGTGGCAGAAGCTGATTATTTGGATGAAGTGATTGAGCTTTGGACGAGCCAACATGAGTTGAAAGAGGCAATCACTATTCTGGATCAAGCGAGAGTGCCGGCTGGTCCGATATATAACGTTAAAGATATTATTGAAGATGAACATGTACAGAGTCGAAATCTTATCAAAACGATGGAAATAGAAGATTTAGGTACAGTAAAATTTCCGGGAATTGTGCCCAAATTAAGTGAAACTCCGGGAGACATGGACTGGGTCGGACCGCAGCTAGGTTTTCATAATGACGAAGTGTTAAAAGAGTTATTGCAATACAGCGTGGAGAAAATAGCGAGTTTAAGAGAACAGGAAGTTATTTTTGAAGAAAAACATAATGGGTGACAGGTTCTGGCAATAACATTGTAATGTACCAGGTTCCAACACGATTCTGAATCGTGTTGGAACCTGGTTCTTTTATTTCCGCACCCCATCCAAAAACGTCGAAGTAAACCGCTCAATCTCTTCCACCGGGTCCAATTTGTCTCCAAAAATAATCCAGTCATAAATCGTTCCTCTCATGCAACGTGTGACGAGCATGGAGATGTACTCCGCGGGGAAGTCTTTTTTAAACTCGCCTGACTCCACTCCCTCTTCCACAAATGCGTGAATAATTTTGTAAAGATTTCGCTGTGGACTGGCTAAATAGTGATCTTCCGTAATGGTTAGCGAGAGGGGGCTTGCGTAAACGGTCCGGATTAAGTCTTTTCCTAACTCATCTCTTAAGTAAGTTAATTGGCCTTCATAAAAAAGTAGTATTTTTTCACTTGCAGTTATATCTTTCGGAATCGAAGGGACGAATGATAGATAAAAGTTATCGATGTCTTTAAATTTTTCTAGAAAGATGTCGTATTTAGAGTCGAAATGTGTATAAAATGCACCTTTAGATACGTTGCAGGCTTTGGCGATGCTATCAACGGTTACATGATCAAAGCCTTTTTCATGAAAGAGTTTTAAGCCAGTTTCTAATAGTTTTTCTTTCGTTTCTTGTGCTTTTACTTGCCTTGGTGTAAGTTTTGACATGCTTTGTCCTCCCTTACAACTGATAATACCATAAAAATAGTTTATTAAAATTAATTTGACATGTCAGAAATTAAAGGTTATTATGTAAATACCATGGTATGTGACTCTAGTATGTGACTAGGGTATGTGAATTCAATCGAGTGCCAGTTACTCAAACAAACATGAATGTATTAGTGACTGGCACCGAAGAGAAAGCGCTTTCAGCAGTGTGCGTTAATTTCCATACATAGGGAGGAATTAGTATGACTAACGAAAAGAAGATTGGTTTTATTGGTCTTGGAAATATGGGTTTTCCGATGGCGAAAAACCTACTTGCTAAAGGCTATACAGTTTATGGGCTAGATTTGAATAAAGATAGCGAACACAGATTGGCAGCGTTGGGGGGCAAAACAGGTTTGACGACTGCTTCACTCGTCAACGAAGTAGACTTAATCTTTACTAGTTTGCCAACACCGCAAATTGCAGAAGCTGTATTTTTAGGGGAAGATGGCATTATTCAGCACTGTAAAAAGCCTACTACTTTAGTAGATTTAAGTACAATTTCACCTGATGTAAATAGGAAAGTTGCGAAAGCGGCTGAAGAGAATAATCTTGACTATCTCGGCGCACCCGTCAGTGGCAGTGTAAGTGGGGCAGTCAATGCTACACTCGCGATCATGGTTGGTGGAAACAAAACAACTTACGATGCAGTGCTTCCTTATTTAGAAGTGCTAGGGGCGAATGTTTTCCATGTTGGGGATGACCCAGGAGCGGGGACAATCGTAAAGTTAATTAATAACTTAATGGCAGGTTTCCATAACCAAGCTGTAGCAGAAGCACTGACAATTGCAGAAAGAGCTGGACTCGATAAGGATATTGTTTATGATATCGTCAATGTGAGTTCTGGTCAAAGTACTTTATTCACACGAAACTACAAAACTTTCATCTCGCAAGATGAGTATATAGATGGCGCTTTTGCAACTGCTTTACTGTTAAAAGATTTAAAGCTTGCAAAGGACTATGCAGATTCGGTTCATGGAAAGCTCCCTCTTTCAGAGAAACTAATCGAATTTTATGAGTCGGCTGTTGAAGAGGGCTATGCAGATAAAGATATGTCTTCTGTGTATGTCATGATTCAAGAAGAAATCAACAAACAACTTCAAGAAGCTTAAGTATCAGTCACCCAAACAAACATGAATGTTTCAATAAACACGTTTGTTTAAACAAACGTGAATGTATGAGTGACTGGCACCATCATAAGGAGGAGAAGGATCAATGAAAACAGAACAAATCGTAAAGTTAGGTCATTATATTAACGGTGAAACAGTAGAAGGAAAGAGTGGACGATACGGCGATGTGTACAACCCATCCCTTGGCGTGAAGATTGCTGAAGTGCCATTAGCTTCTGCTGAAGAAGTAAACGAAGTTGTCGCTTTGGCGCAAAAGGGATTTGAAAAATGGTCGAAGCTTTCTGTTGCAAGAAGAATGGAAGTCTTCCATAATTTCCGTGCTTTGCTCGTTGAGAATACGGATAAATTGGCAGCGTTAATTGGTAAAGAAAATGGTAAAACAATTGATGATGCAAAAGGTGAAATTTCAAGAGGCCTCGAATCTGTAGACTTTGCATTGGGTGCGCCGCATTTATTGAAAGGGGATCATTCAGTAAACGTTGGCGGAGAAATCAATGCTTATTATATGAAGAAACCGCTAGGTGTTGTGACGAGTATTGCACCGTTTAACTTCCCAGTCATGGTGCCAGTTGCGATGAGCGTCATGGCCGTTGCAGTTGGAAATGCGATGATTTTGAAGCCTTCAGAAAAAGTTCCATTCTCAGCACTATTCGTTGCAGAACTATGGGCTGAAGCGGGATTACCTGCAGGTGTGTGGAACGTTGTGAATGGTGATAAAGAGGCAGTAGATGCACTGCTTGAACATAAGGACGTAAAGGCTGTTAGTTTCGTTGGTTCGACACCAATTGCGGAAGCGATTTATGAAAAAGGAACGAAGCATCATAAGCGTGTTCAAGCGTTTGGTGGCGGAAAGAACAATATGATTATTATGCCAGATGCGGATATTGATACAGCTGTTAATTCCTTTATCGGCGCGGCATACGGTGGAACGTCCCAGCGTTGTATGGCGATTTCAACGGCAATGCCAATTGGCGAAAAAACAGCTGATGCGTTTGTAGCGAGATTAAAAGAAAAAATTAACGAACTAAAAGTAGGAACGTATGACGATGAAAGTGCGGACTTTGGTGCATTAATTAGTGCGGAAGCGAAAGCGAATGTGCTGAATGCAATTGAAGAAGCCATCGAAGAAGGTGCGGTCCTTGCAGCAGACGGCCGTCATCCTGAAGTTCCACATGAAGAAGGTTTTTACTTAGGCGCGACATTGCTAGACCATGTGACGCCGGATATGAAAATTTATAAAGAAGAAGTATTTGGACCAGCACGTATTGTTGTTCGTGTTAATACGCTGGAAGAGGCGATTGACTTAATTAACGAACACGAATTTGGAAATGGTGTCACAATCTTTACGGATAGCGGAAGCGCGGCAAGGAAGTTCACAGAAAACATTGAAGTAGGAATGGTCGGCGTAAACGTTCCAATTCCAATTCCAGTTGGCTACCATAACTTTGGCGGATGGAAACGTTCAAGCTTCGGTGAAGGCCAGATGTTTGGGCCAGACTTAGTTCGTTTCTTTACGAAGAGAAAGACAGTTTCTGAGAGATGGTTTGACACTGCGTACAATGAAAGTAAAACAGACTTTAATTTCCCAAGCAGTTAAGTCATGAATGACAGGATCGCTTAACTGCGATCCTGTTTTTATGAAAAAATACCACAGGGGGTGGGAATATGCTAGGGATTTTTATAGGATTAGTCCTGTTAATGGTCTTGGCGTATTTTGGTTGGTCTATCATTTGGATTGCACCGATTTGTGCAGGAATTGTCGCTTGGTCTGGCGGTCTTGACTTATTGGATGCGTATACGAATACATATATGAGTGGTTTTGTTAATTTCGCAAAAGATTGGTTCCCGATTTTTATGCTTGGTGCGATTTTCGGGAAATTAATGGAGTTCAGTGGGATGGCGCATTCCGTTGCGCTTGGAATTGCGCGAGTATTTGGTGAAAAGCGTGCCATTCTTGGTGTGATTATCGCATCTAGTGTGCTTGCGTATGGCGGTGTAAGCGTTTTCGTTGTTGTTTTTGCTGTCTATCCGCTCGCGCTGAATATGTTTAGAGAAGCGAATATTTCAAGAAGGTTGTTACCTGGAACGATTGTTGCGGGGATGATGACATTTGCGATGACGGCCATGCCTGGAACGCCGCAAATACAAAACTTAATTCCGACGGCGTACTTTAATACAACGCCAGCGGCAGCACCGATTATCGGCTTGGTTGCATCTGCGGTGATGGCAGTTGGATCAATCCTTTATTTAAAACACCGTGAAAAAGTGTTGAGAGCAGCGGGCGAGGTATTTATCGAACCGGATACAAAACATAAGCAAGAAGAAAGAAAAAACTATCCACCTATTCTTCTATCTTTACTGCCATTAGCTGTGGTCGTAATTACGTTAAATTTGTTGAAGTGGAATATCGTTGTCGCACTTGGCGCAGGTATATTACTCATTTTACTCATTTCTATTAAAGAGTTTAAAGGCTTTACGAAAGCGATCAATGGCGGGGCGGGTGACTCCGTTATGGCGATGATTAACACAAGTGCCGCTGTTGGATTCGGGACGGTTGTTAGGTCAGTTCCTGGGTTCGAAAAGTTGAGTGAGATGATTTTAGGCATTAAGGCAAACCCATTAATATCTGAGGCGATTGCTGTCAACGTGTTAGCTGGGGCAACGGGTTCAGCATCTGGCGGATTGGGAATTACGCTTGAAGCTTTAGGGAGCCATTATTATGAAATCGCTACGACGGTCGGTCCGTCTCCAGAAGCTTTCCATAGAATTGCCTCGATTGCATCTGGTGGTTTGGATTCGTTACCGCATAACGGAGCCATCTTGACGATTTTACTCGTGACTGGGATGACGCATAAACAATCTTATAAAGAAATGGCTGTAATTGCGATTGTCTTCCCAATGCTTTCTTTGATCCCAGCAATTGGGCTTGCGATATTGGGAATTTATTGAGGATTGTTTTGGGATGATTCATTGAGAAAACAAGAAGCACGCTACATGAAAGCATGCTTCTTTTTTTATGTTGATTTACGAATTAATTGTCGCGATTAATTCATCACAAGCCCGCCGTCTACAATTAGATTCTGCCCCGTCACAGCCCGGCTCCACGGTGATGCGAAGAATAGAATGGCATCTGCCATTTCTTCTGGTGTGGTTACGCTTCCAATCGGGGTGTTTTCTTTAATGATATCAAACACCACATCTGGCGTAGCGGCACTTGCATCCGTTTTAAGTAACAGCCCACCTGATACCATATTCGCCGTGATGCCATCTGGACCGAGCTCTTTTGCGATATTGCGCGTCATCCCGAGTAGCGCGGCTTTACTAGTATTGTAGTCGTGGTAAGGAACGACAGGGTGTTGGACCAAATTGGTTCCGATTGTGATAATGCGTCCAAACTTTGCTGCCGCCATATCTGGCCTACCTGCCTGCAATGTGTTGAGTGTTGCTTTGACACTGCCTTCAAACTGTTGATTATAATCTTCCCATTCAATCGTATCTAATTGTTTTCTTGCGTCGCCATTGAATGAAAAATCGATCAGTGCATTGTTGACGATTGTTGTAATGGATTGACCAAAATGTGCTTTTGCTTCCTCAAACATTGCCTTTACTTCTTCGCGATTTCTAACGTCCGCTTGAATCGCAATGGCCTGCTCGCGTCCGATTTCATCCACAACCGCATTTGCTTGCGCTTCTCGTGAAACATAATTGACAACTACTTTCGCGCCAACCCTTCCGAATGCTTTAGCAACGGCCGCTCCAAGTCCACGGCTACTTCCTGTTACGAGTACTACTTGATCTTTTAGCTCCACTTTCTACAGCTCCATTCTAGCTTCAGGAGGCAGATGCTCGAGTCATAAGCCAAATTAACTGCGTAGCAAAAAACGCTACTCCGTTAATTCGTCTTATGCTTGTCGCATCTACCCGCCTCCTTCAGCCTTCATTGTTTTGTATAGCCACAAAAAAAGACCACTGGAGGAGTGATCTGCATACAGAAAAAATTCACTTCCCTCCGCCGGTATCAACCGGATCAGGTTCTAAGGGTCAGAGTAACTCTTCTCAGCCAAAAGGCGCCCCCAGTGATCTACTATGATGTGATTACCATAATTTTACCACAAATCTTACTTTTGTGAAATAAAGTGAGAGTTTGTCAGTTTTGGTCGATAAATAAAGGAATCCATTTCTATCAGTCTCTGCTGACCATAAAAACATGAAACAATTCCGACCTTGACAGTTTACTAGAAGTTAGGTATGATGTAAATATTCTTAATAAACTTAATATTATTCCTTATCAAGAGTCAGGGGAGGAACTGGTCCTACGATCCTGCGGCAACCATCCTATTTGTGATAAACAAATGCGAAAAGGTGCTAATTCCAGCAAATGTTCAACATTTGAGAGATGAGGAAGAGCGTGTAATAGATAAACCTCTTCCTTTGTAGAAGAGGTTTTTTTGTATGGTTCAAGATGTTATCAGGTCGTTATCAACCATTAAACCTAGTTTGTTTATTGGTTAAATATAGTTTAATAAAATAAATGGACAGGAGTTTATTCACATGACAAAAAAGAGAATTTATTTAAACGCATTTGACATGAATTGTGCAGGACATTATTCGGCGGGATTATGGACACATCCGGACGATCAAGCTTCCACTTATAAGGATGCAGAATATTGGACGCATGTGGCGCAAGTATTGGAAAGAGGTCGTTTTGATGCGATTTTTATAGCGGATGTATTAGGGGTGTATGACGTATATGAAGGATCGCGTGATGCAGCGATTCGGCATGGCGTTCAAGCGCCACTAAACGATCCAGCGTTCGTCGTTCCGATTATGGCGCAAGCAACAAAGCATTTAGGTTTTGGATTAACAGCTTCCACAAGTCACGAGCATCCCTATATTTTTGCGAGGCGCATGTCAACGTTGGATCATTTAACGAAAGGCCGAATTGGCTGGAATGTCGTAACCTCTTATTTGAAGAGTGCCTCTAAAAATATTGGAAAAGAAAATCAAATCGGTCACTCGGAACGTTATGCAGTTGCGGATGAATATATGGAAGTCGTTTATAAACTGTGGGAAGGCAGCTGGGAAGAGGACGCCGTTGTGGTCGATAAAGAAAAAGGCATCTATGCGGATCCAGATAAAGTTCATGATATCGAGCATGAAGGGAAATATTTCAAAGTGCCAGGTGCACATTTAAGTGAACCTTCCCCACAACGAACGCCTGTCATTTTCCAAGCCGGTGCTTCCAATACAGGACAGAAATTTGCGGCGAAACATGCGGAACTTGTCTTTATAAGTACCCCAACGCCACAAACGACAAAGCAAACAATCCAATCCTTGCGACAAGAAGCCGAGGCAGCGGGACGAAATCCTGAGGATGTAAAAATTATTGCGTCCTTCACACCCATTATTGGTGAAACACAAGAAGCTGCGGATCGGAAGTTTGAAGAATATAAAAAACATATTAGTTATGAAGGTGCCTTGGCATTATTCGGCGGGTGGACGGGAATCGACTTTTCCGGGTACGACCCAGACGATAAACTTGAATACGTAAAAAGCGAAGCCATTCAATCCGTTGTGGAAAACTTCACCAATGCAGACCCAACGAAAGAATGGACAGTTCGGGAGGCGGCGGAATTTGTGGGCATTGGCGGACTAGGTCACGTTGAAGTAGGAACGCCAGAAAGCATTGCGGACGCGATGGAAGCATTGGTCGCTATCGGAATTGACGGCTTTAATATTTCTTACGTCATTTCTCCTGGAACATTTGAAGAGTTTGTTGACCATGTCGTACCCGTTTTACAAGAACGTGGTCTCGTACAGAAAGAATACGAAGAGGGGACGTTCCGAAAGAAACTATTCGGCAATGACCGCTTACCAGAACATCATACGGCGAATCAGTATAGAAAGCAGCCTGTTTTAGTTTAATAAAAAGCGCGTGTCACAGTTGTGTGGCACGCGCTTTTTTAAACTAGTTGCTGAAATACTTATGAGGAAGTCGGTTAATGGTCGACTTCTTTTTTATCATCAATCAAAATCCAGTTTGTAGTCCCCAGCTTGAATCATCTTTAATTGCCTAGAAAATACATAGATGAGACCAAGATTCAACAAGAGTGGCAGAATGAAGAAAGTGGTGAGCATAATGGTAATGTTTTGCAGCGTCCATCCACCTTCTGCAAAAGTTATGTAATTTAATGGTCCGACTAAACCAGATAAACCAAATCCAGCACTGTAAGGTGTTCCTTGAATATTTAATACGCCTGCTAGTGCACCTAGAATGGCAGCAGTGATGAGCATTGGTAAAGCGATTTTCGGTTTCATTAAAAAGTTTTTCATTTGAATTTTTGGCGAACCTAATACGTGAGCGAGTGCGGTTCCCAGGTTATTTGCTTTATAACTGGCAATGGCAAATCCTACCCCAGTTGCGACAATCCCTAAGTTCGCTGCGCCAGATCCAATTCCAGATAGCATAATTACTGTCGCCACACCTACTGTCGAAATTGGCGATAAGATAATGAGACAGAAAATAACTGCGATAATGGCGCCCATCAAAACCGGTTGTAAGGTTGTGACATGTTCGATGCCAGTGCCAATGATGCCAGTAGAACTTTTCACATAAGGAAGTATGGAATAACCAATCATTCCAGGGATTAAAATCCCCAATGTAGGCATCAGTAAGATGGAATAGGCTTTCAAACGATTGCCAAGAAATTGGACGAACAATACAGCCAAAGCAGCTGTTAGGCCAGTGTTCACAACAATGCCAATGCCATTTAATACAAATAATCCTTCTGCCGTTTTTTCAACAGCCCCACTTCCAACCATTGATGCAATGCCGACACTCGCAATTTGAATCGGTGACAGTTTAAATGAAACCCCAACCATGACACCGATAAGGATTGGCAGCAAGCTCATTACAAAAAAAGTAATATCAAATAAGTGCTGTAATGCTGGAAAATGTGGAATTAGTAGTTTCAAAATCTCTCCCAATAACGCGTTTGGAATTAAAGCAACAACAATGCCAATACTCATTCCCGTTAATAACTTACTGAAAAAATCCTTCATTCTACCAAGCTCCATTCTAGATGATAATGCGACTAATTATAATGACTGTTCAGAAAATTGTCAATAGCGTCGAGTATTTGATCATTAAGGTCGGTTATGATCTATAGACTATTTTCATAGAGAGGCAAATACAAGAGAAGTAGTCTAATTGAACAACGCACAGCCTTATTTGAAAGAAAATTCGTATTTTCGACACAATGTTAATGTATATTGTGATTTAAATCACATATACAAAAACGAAAATTCTTTATTCTTAATTAAACAATTCGTTATTACTGTTGCCGCAAAATTAAAGGAGTGTAAACCATGTTTAATTTGAATAAGGAAAGAGATTTTAATGTGCATCCATTTATTGTGATCTGGGAAGTAACCCGCGCATGTGCGTTGAAATGTTTGCACTGTCGAGCAGAGGCGCAATATGAAGCCGATCCGTATCAGCTATCTTTTGAGGAAGGCAAGCATCTAATTGATCAAATTGCGGAAATGGATAACCCTCTTTTTGTCTTTACAGGTGGAGATCCTTTAATGCGTCCGGATTTGTTCGAGCTTGCCAAGTATTCCATTGAAGAGAAAGGTCTTCCTGTCTCGATGACGCCAAGCGCTACGCCAAAGGTTACGCGTAACGCAATTCTAAAAGCGAAAGAAGTTGGATTGTCACGCTGGGCATTCAGTCTGGATGGTTCTTGTGCAGAAATTCATGATCATTTCCGTGGCACAAGAGGGTCATTTGATCGGACAATGAAAGGTATCGAGTATTTGAAAGAGGCCGGCATTCCGATTCAAGTGAACACAACGATTTCCAAATATAATCTTCATGATCTTGAAGCGATTGCTGAAAAAGTGAAAGAAATGGGTGCGGTGTTATGGAGCACATTCTTCCTTGTCCCAACAGGTAGAGGGATGCAAAAGGACATGGTAAGTGCCGAGGAACATGAAGAAGTGATGAAGTGGCTCTATCAAGTTCAACAAAGAATGCCTTATGGTGTGAAAACGACCGAAGCACCTCATTATCGAAGGGTTTATTTGCAAGAAAGAAAACGATTAGGTGAGGAAGAAATATTGAAGCGTCCAGATATTCTAGGCCGTGCACCACAGCCAGTAAATGATGGTGATGGGTTTGTTTTTATTAGCCATACAGGTGCGGTCTACCCAAGTGGATTTTTACCAATCGCGTGTGGGAATATACGCGAACAATCCCTTGCAGATATTTATCAAAATTCTCCTGTTATGAAGGACTTACGTGACAAGTCCAAATTGAAAGGGAAATGCGGTGTTTGTGAGTTTAAAAATATATGTGGCGGTTCCAGATCACGTGCTTACGCGGTGACGGGCGACTACCTTGAAAGCGATCCATATTGCGCCTATATTCCAAAAGCATTGAGAGTATAATTGACAATTCGATAGTAGAAAGGAAGTAGTAGTTTTGGGGAAACCTTGTAAGAAAGTAATCATCATTGGTGGAGGCATCACAGGGTTAAGTGCTGCATTTTATACGAAAAAACAATTTGATGAGCAGCAGATTCCGGTCGACATTACGTTAATTGAAAAAAGTGAGGAATTGGGCGGAAAAATTCAAACGCTTCGTAAGGATGGATTTCTCATTGAAAGAGGACCTGATGCATTTCTTGCTCGTAAATTACCGATCATAACGTTGACAAAAGAGCTTGGGCTTGAGGATGAATTGATCGGTACGAATCCAAATGCAAGGACGAATTATATATATCATAAAAATAAATTACATCAAATGCCGCTTGGACTTGTGCTAGGCATTCCGACAAAATTAACACCGTTCATGAAAACGGGATTAATCTCTCCTATAGGAAAGTTACGGGCATCTCTTGATTTATTGCTTCCTAAGAAGAAAAATTTAGAAGACGAATCGCTTGGGCACTTCATCCAACGTCGATTAGGAAAAGAAGTTTTGGAAAATATCACAGAACCTCTTCTTGGCGGGATTTATGCTGGGGATACCGATACGCTTAGTCTTCAAGCGACGTTCCCGAATTTAGTTGAAATGGAACAAAAATATCGCAGCCTAATTTTAGGGATGGCTGCTGGAATGAAAAATCGCCCTACTTCAGGGGACTTACCTGATGCTGCAAAGAAAAGTATGTTTTTGACTTATAAAAACGGCATGTCAACATTAATAGAAGCGTTGAAAGAAGCGTTGAAATCGATTCGAATCATCAAAGGGAAAGGTGTAACTAAAGTCGACCAAAGGGATAACGGCTATCAAGTCCATTTGGATGATCAAACTAAACTTCACGCAGATGGAATTGTCTTTGCATTGCCCAATCACCATGCAGCGTCGTTGTTGTCAGACGTGGAATCTATTCATTTGTTGGAAAAAGTCAATTACGTTTCCGTTGCCAACGTCTCTTTAACATTCGATAAAGAAGATATTTCTTATCCAATGAATGGAACAGGCTTCTTAATTCCTGCGAATGAAGGAACTATCCTCACTGCGTGTACATGGTCATCGTCTAAATGGCTACATGCGGCTCCAGAAAACAAGTATTTACTACGATGTTATGTAGGACGTGAAAAGGACCAACAATGGGTGAAGTGGTCAGATGAAGAGATATTGGCAAAAGTTCAAAAAGACCTTAAAGATATTATGGGAATTACCGCCACACCAAATTCCTATACAATCACTCGGGCGATGCACTCGATGCCTCAGTATCCACTTCATCATCTTGAACAATTGAAGAAAGTTAGGGAGAATCTTAAAGCACAAAAACCTGGCCTATTCCTCTGCGGTGCGGGATATGAAGGTGTTGGGATTCCGGACTGTGTTGGGCAAGGTAAACGTGCAGCTGAGCAGATGGTAGCGTATTTGGCTGTAAATTAGATGGGTAGGAAAAAACTGTCCATTGTACTGCAAAGAAGACAATAAGATGAACGATTTGATTGTCTTTTTTGTTTTGTCATGTTAATTCATCGCATGTCCTCTATATTTTAATTCCTTAAATTATGTTTATAGACAGTATTAAAAAGGAAAAGAAGTTTATCCTAGTCATTATCATGGATTTACTTCTTTTTATTGTTGGCATTATTATTAATTCCATCCATTATTGGTAGTATTCAGTCCTTTTACTTTGATGAAATAATTTGATAAAATTTCGGATGTCCAAACTGGGATATGGCTGATAATGACGCAGTGTTATGCATTTTCAGAATGATTTACCGTATGGAAATAATGAATTAAATAGAGGTGGAATTTGTGAATTTATTATGGGGTATTTTCGGCATACTTGTTGTACTTTGTATTGCCTTTTTATTGTCGGATGGAAAGAAATCGATTAATTTAAGAACGATTTCAATTGGATTGGCGATCCAAATCCTTTTTGCATTTATTGTTTTGAAGTGGAAAACAGGGAGAGCTGGGCTAGAATGGCTTTCCGGGAAAGTGCAAAATGTTATTGATTATGCGGGAGAGGGAATTGGGTTTGTCTTTGGACCTGCTGCTGATACGAATGAGTTTGGTTTTGTGTTTGCGTTTCAAGTATTAACGATTATTATTTTCTTTTCATCATTAATTTCAGTATTGTACTATCTCGGAATCATGCAATGGATGATTAAGCTAATTGGCGGAGGACTGTCGAAACTTCTTGGAACAAGTCGTCCTGAGTCGATGTCTGCAGCTGCCAATATATTCGTTGGTCAAACGGAAGCGCCGTTAGTCATTAGACCATTTTTAGCAAATATGACGAGATCTGAATTGTTCGCGGTGATGACAGGTGGTCTTGCTTCAATTGCAGGTTCAGTTCTTGCAGGCTATGCCTTATTAGGTGTTCCACTTGAATACTTACTTGCCGCAAGTTTTATGGCAGCGCCGGCGGGATTGATTATGGCGAAAATTATGATCCCTGAACGTGACGAATCGGCTGTTACTGAATTTGATATGGAGAAAGATGGTAGTTCGGTTAACGTTATCGACGCTGCTGCGCGCGGGGCGGGCGATGGTTTGAAGCTCGCTTTAAATGTTGGGGCAATGTTACTTGCATTTATTGCATTAATTGCTTTAATCAACGGCATGCTAGGCGGCATTGGTGCATGGTTTGGGTTTGAAAACCTCACACTTGAAGGCATTTTAGGCGTTATATTCTCACCGCTAGCTTTCGCAATTGGTGTTCCGTGGGCTGAAGCGGTGACTGCAGGTAGTTTCATTGGCCAAAAACTCGTCTTAAACGAATTTGTTGCGTATGCGGCATTTGCGCCTGAAATTCCAGCGCTTTCTCCTAAGACGGTTATTGTCGTCAGTTTTGCGCTTTGTGGATTTGCCAACTTAAGTTCACTCGCCATTCTGTTAGGCGGCTTGGGCGAAATGGCGCCAAGTAGACGTCCGGATATTGCACGATTAGGGATTCGTGCGGTTGCAGGGGGAATGCTTGCATCGTTACTGAGTGCGGCGATTGCGGGGATGTTTATTTAATTGAATAGCATGTTAAAACGAAAGGTCAATTGATCTTTCGTTTTTTTTTGAGGGAATAACTCGTGACATCCCTAATAGGGAGGACATGCTATGCAAAAGGGCTGACATCCCTGTATAGAGAACGTACATACTTCAAGATTGCTCGTACATTCTGTCGGATTCAGCGGACATCCCGATTTGTGAGGACATACTACGCAAAAGGGCTGAAATCCTTGTATAAAGAGTGTTCAAAGCCTTCGAGGATCAATAAGTAAATGACGCGTCTTTTTTTATAGTAGACTTGATTATTAGAAATGGTTTTAATTAAAGAAGAATCGGAATTCGGGATGAAGTCTAAGATGAAGCATATCTGATGTTGATGCATTCTTAAGGAAGATTTATCGATGCTGCCTGATCGCAAACAGCTATCCGTTACACTCGGTTCTGTCAAAGAAGCGATATAGATTAAGTTTTTATTAAATGAATCAATAAAGTGGACCGACTAGGTTATGCTTACATAGAGGGAGGAACGCGTAATGAAACAAAAATTATTAGACATGCTTGAAAGTCGAAAAGATGAAATGATTCAAATCCGGCGTCACCTACATCAATACCCTGAACTTTCTTTTAAAGAAGAAAAAACTGCACAATATATTGCGGATTTTTATAAAGGGAAAGATGTAGAGGTTCAAACGAATGTCGGGAACGGTTACGGAATTATCGTCACAATTAAAGGGGATAAACCTGGAAAAGTCATTGGCTTACGTGCAGATTTCGATGCATTGCCGATTCAAGAAGAAACGGATGCCCCGTACAAATCGAAAAACGAAGGCGTGATGCACGCGTGTGGTCATGACGGGCATACGGCCTATATGATGATTCTTGCGGATTGTTTGATTCAATTTAAATCATCAATTGCAGGTACCATTAAAATTATTCACCAACATGCGGAAGAAACACCTCCGGGCGGTGCAAAAAGTATTGTAGAATCGGGTATTTTAGACGATTTAGATGCTGTTTTTGGCACACATTTATTCCCAACAAACCCAGCTGGCGAAATCGGTTATCGCAGTGGTTATGCGATGTCTGGAAGGGCGTATTTTAAGTTGGTGATTCAAGGGGTAGGTGGACATGGTTCCTCGCCGCAAAATGCGAATGACCCAATCGTTGCAGGTGCGCATTTTGTAACCGCCGTGCAAACGATTGTCAGTCGACGGATAAATCCGTTTGAGATGGGTGTTGTCACAATTGGTTCATTTGACGGAAAAGGAACATTTAATGTCATTAAAGACAGCATTGAAATTGAAGGTGATGTCCGCTATATGAACGACAAAACAGCACAAATCATCGATCAACAAATGCACCGAATTACGAACGGGATACAAGAGGAATTTGGGGTTACATGTGAATTAACATACATCCCGGATTATCCGCCGTTATATAATGACCCTGAAATTACTTCGGAAGTCGCGTCTATTCTAGAAAACGCCAACGACCCAGCAATTACGAAAGTAGCTGAGTACCCAATGTTATCAGGCTCAGAAGATTTTTCTTATTACTTAGAAAAAGTACCAGGCACCTTCTATTATATCGGCTGTAAGCCTAAGGGTGTTGAAAACGCCTACTTTAATCATCATCCTAAATTTGATATCGACGAGGATGCATTGCTCGTCGCAGCGAAGTCTGTTGCACATGTTGTTTGGAAATACGTTGGAGAATAAAAATGAATATTGAAGTGGAGAAAGTCGACAATTGTTAAGTTGTCGGCTTTTTTTGTAGGGATATTTATACAAAACGTATGTGATGGGGAAATAGAAGTCCTGTCGAGATTGAAGTAGTTCTTTTGGCTTATGTAATTATAGTGGTGCTTAGTTGAGTGGAGTTGTTTGTGAGTATTATCTCTTATCGTAACAAACTTTGCTGTTGATTGAATTGACAAGGATTGGTATAATGAACTACTGAATAGGTGAAATGCTATTAAAATAAAAAAAGATAGATATATCCTAGTATAGGAGTCAAAATAGAGTGGCTAATTGTTGCTGATGTGATTAATTGGAACTGGGGGCTGACAGGAAAATGAAAATGGCAGAATGCGAAAATAAAACTTCTGGATACATTAAAAATGAAGAAGTGCACATGAATTCATTCTTCATAAAAATAGAGGATCAAATCGAGAAATATGGACTTGATTCTAAAACAGGTAAATCGATTAAACCATTGGATTCAATGATTTCGTTTGAAGAATACGGAAAATTTGAAGAAAAAATGTTGACTGTTTTCATTCAAAATGAAGAATATATTAATGGACCTGCCTCCGAGTGGAAAAGGACAATACTTTCTTGGATGAATGAAAGGTTTAAAGAGATTACTTGGCGTGTGTCCGTTGGGGATTTAATTGCTACATTAAAAGAAGAAGGATTTACTTTTAATGTAAATGAATCACTTATCTCTCCGTTAATAATCAAGTGGTTAGCAACATTTAAAGAAGCAGTTCGCAAAGATTTGAATCTTAAAGTGAATATGATCATTATTGAGTAATGTACAGTAATCCACTAATCGACATTTGGTTAGTGGATTTTTTATAAATTTAGAACGACCCAACGATAAGAGCCCGTCAAATGCTGATTTGACGGGCTTACGTTTTTCTATTCGCAGGTGTATCAAACGATTACAACGCCTTCAACATCCCACCATCAACAACAAGCGATTGTCCAGTAAGGTAAGTATTCGCACTGGATGCAAGAAACACGACTATTTTGGCGAATTCCTCCGGCTTACCGTAGCGGCCTAACGGAATATGTTGATTGTTCTTGTCGATGACTTCCTCCATAGAAATCCCTTCTTTATCCGCTGTAATCGTATCAAGTTCAATAATTCGGTCTGTCTCGATGCGCCCAGGTCCTACAGTATTGACGAGTATATTGTATGGTGCCAATTCACGGGCAAGTGATTTTGTAAGTCCCACCATGCCAGAACGGAATGTGTTTGAAAGAATTAAGTGATCAATCACTTCTTTGGTAGAAGAAGAGGAGACGTTGATAATTCGTCCGAATTGTTTCTCTTTCATATGTGGAATCACAGCCCGAGTTGTCCGGATATAACTAAGCAAGTTTTTCTCGAAGGATTCATACCAGTCTTCGTCAGTGACTGCTTCAAACCCACCCGCTTTAGGGCCACCTGTATTGTTAATAAGAATATCAACTGAACCTAGTTTCTGATTGACTTCTTGAAAAAGGTTTTCAATATCGTCAGCGGATGACATATCACATGGTTGGTAGTAGATTTTTTCATTTCCCGTAAGTTGTTTGAGCTCATCGGCTGTTTCATCCAATGATGCTTCACTTCGACTTGTCAGGAATACATTTGCCCCTGCTTTGGCAAATTCTAAAGCCGTCGCTCTTCCAAGTCCTTTACTCGATGCCATGACAATTACATTTTTATTTGTTAATCCAAGATCCATTACTATCGCTCCTATACAATACATTAATAAACTAGTATACTCTATCTTACCAGATGTTTAGGAATATTCTATTAATGTGACATGAAGAACTGGTAGATACTGAAATATTTATAAAATAATTGGTTGTATTATTATGCATAAACAGTTATAATTATAATTAGTTGTTACAGTTTCGGGAGGGAATGCTATGAATCGTAAAAAAGTGATTATCATCGGCGCGGCAGGAAGAGATTTCCATAATTTTAATACATATTATCGTAATAACAAGGAATATGAGGTTGTTGCTTTTACGGCAGCTCAAATACCTGATATAGATGGGCGTAAATATCCGAGTGAATTAGCGGGGGAATTGTATCCAGAGGGGATTCCAATTTATTCACAAGATGAGTTGCCTGCATTAATTCAAAAACTAGCAGTAGACGAGTGTGTATTTGCTTATAGTGATGTTAGTTATGACGAGGTCATGGGTGTGAGTGCAGTTGTGAATGCTGCAGGAGCAAACTTCACATTGCTTGGACCAAAAAGTACGATGTTAAAAAGTAATAAACCAGTCATTTCTGTTTGTGCCGTGCGAACGGGGACGGGGAAGAGTCAAACGGCAAGAAAAGTTATCGAAACGCTACTTGAGCATGATTTAAAAGTTGTCGCCGTGAGACATCCGATGCCTTATGGAGATTTAAATGCGCAACGTGTTCAACGTTTTGCGACGGTTGAGGATTTGAAAGAACACAATTGTACGATTGAAGAAATGGAAGAGTATGAGCCGCATGTAGCGCGCGGAAATATTATTTACGCCGGTGTGGATTATGCGGAAATTTTAGAGGCAGCGGAAAATGATCCTGATGGATGTGATGTGATTTTATGGGACGGCGGCAACAATGATTTTTCATTCTACGAGCCTGACCTAGCCATCACTGTGTTGGATCCGCATCGCCCAGGTCATGAATTAAAATACTATCCAGGGGAAGTTTGTTTAAGAACGACAGATGTTGCGATAATTAATAAAGTAGACAGTGCATCCGCTGAAGCGGTGGAAATTGTAGAGAATAATATTAAATTTGCAAGTCCTGAGAGTACGATCATTAAAGCTGAGTCAACCATTACAGTGGATGCGCCAGAAAGTATTGTTGGCAAGCGTGTCTTAATTGTTGAAGACGGTCCGACGCTAACGCATGGTGAAATGCAAATCGGCGCGGGTTCAGTTGCTGCTGAACGTCTAGGTGTAAAGGAAATTATTGACCCACGTCCTTTTGCGGCAGGATCTTTAGTTGATACGTTTAATAAATTCGGCCATATTGGCAACGTCCTTCCAGCGATGGGGTACGGGGAAGAACAACTGAAAGATCTTGAAGAAACGATTAATAATGCCGACTGCGATGCCGTGATTATTGGTACGCCAATGGATTTATCTCGCGTCATTTCGATTAATAAACCTTATACACGTGTGCATTATGAATTGGATGAAGTGAGTAGTCCTAATTTGAAGGGCGTTTTAGAAAGCTTTATTAAAGAAAAGATGTTGGTGAAATAATTTATCAAGACATGAAGGAAGCTGACGAGAAAGAATTGTCAGCTTCCTTTTTTAGTTTTTCTAGCTTTAGAGCGGAACGCGAGGGTTTAACACGAGCGATTTCTTTTCCGCTTCAAATATATTTTGCAAATGGTCAAGAACCGTTAAATACACGAGCCCGCTACCTTCCAGTTTTGGTGAGAAGCCTAAAGGAACGGTTCTTTTAATCAGTTGTGCGTACAGTTCAGGTTCAGTCAGTTCGCGTTCGAAAAGGTCGTTCACTATATTTTTGATTAGCGCTAATGCACCGGATACATGGGGGGCGGCCATTGAAGTACCGCTTAATGTTGCATATTTTCCGTTTAAATGGGTTGATAGAATCTCTTCGCCTGGCGCGACTAAGTCGATTTCATTATGCGAATTGGTGAAGTCAGTCGGATTGCGTTCGTGATTAATTGCGCCTACGCAAATGACTTCATTGTAATGGCCAGGATAGGCGTATTCATCGGTATTTTCATCGCCATCACCTTCGTTGCCAGCTGCGCATACTACTAGAATATGGTGCGCAATTGCCTTTTTAATCGCTTCGTGTAGTTCAGGAACATCTTGGGGGCCGCCTAAAGACATGGATATAATATCTACTTTTTGTTCGATTGCATAATGAATCCCTTGAATAATCCAATCATATTGTCCGGCCCCTTTTTTATTTAACACCTTTACAATGAGCAAGTTTGCTTCGGGGGCGACACCGACGACCCCTTGTTTATTCTCCTGGGCGGCGATTGTGCCTGCGACATGCGTGCCGTGCCCATTGTAATCTAGGAAAATATCTGGATTGCCTCCATCGTCATCGGTAAAATTTCGCCCCCCGATAATTCGTTCTGTTAATTCTGGATGATTATCGCAACCTGTGTCTAGAATGGCTACGGTAATCCCTTTTCCTTTAGTTGTCGGCCAAATTTTCGGTGCCTGTATCAGGTCAACACCTGTGGGTACTTCATTCGCCTCTGCTACATTGACAATCACTTTATGAGGAATCACGTGAACATAATTTTCCAAAATACATCCTCCTTTAGGTTTAGAGTTAAAACACGTTAAAACTGCTGTAGGAAGGGTGCCAAAAGTCATGGTTTCTGCATAAGTCTAGTTAACTAGTCATTTTAGGCGGATGCCCAAATGAAAACTAGGGTTGGACCGCGCCGTTGTAAATAAATGGTGCGTTTTAAATTTGTAAATCTATTAAAAAAATGTTCATATACTAGAAAAGTTAACATACAATAAGAAGGGATTGGGCGTTTGTCATTGAGTATTCAGTCCTACAGCAGTCCCTATTCCTCTTTTGACTCGTTCCTTACACGACGGTAATACGTTTAGGTGAATGAAAAACGTTTACCCTAGGAAAAGAAGTAATTGTCGACACTTTTGCCGAAGGAAGACAGTTACTTCTTTCTAGATAAGAAAAAGATGACTGACAACAAAACCGACGTCGCAGCAATCCATCCGCCAGATAGTTGCAGAAGCAAGCTAAGCGTTTCGTACGTTGTCATTTGAATTCACCTCCTTTCAAATAGAAGTGCCTTACAAACCGTCGACCATTTTAGTAACAAGTCTTCAAAATGAGGAATATAATAAAACGTGTTTGTATAATATATATGTACAAGAAATTGGTATATGCCGGATTAATCCAATTAATGCCTAGAAATTTAGTATTCTTTATGAATTAATATAAAAACGTCCATCTACTATGAGTGTAGATGGACGTTTATTATGATTATCGTTTATAAGCGAACTTTTCTTAATCCGTATGTGCTCTTTGTTTGATTGATTTAGTTAGAGAAAACAAGCAGTTTGACTCCATCCTTAAATAGTGATGGCAATCAAACTGCCTTTTTAAAGTTATTTCCTGTCTGTCTCAGGATGTGTGCCACGCAAGGCGTTTTCACGACGTTTATTTTTCGCTTTGATTGCCTTTAGTTCTTTACCTTCAGCAAACTCAGCTGCAAATTCTGCGGCTTCCATATTACGAATTGTTTTTTCCACTCGCTCTTCATGATTCGCATCCGTGTCATTAGGTCTTGGAAAATTTTTTGGCATATTTTTACCTCCATTTAGAATTGAAATTATTATTCCCAAATGGATGAAAAATATCAACTGAACGTTCAATTAAAGAAAAATTCACCGTGTATCGAACCAATTACAAAATCTGTTATAAAAGGAAGAACCCACTAAACAACTTTTCAATCTGTATTTTATCCTTTGTATTTCCTTTGTTTTGCGTCGACCTTTCCACTTTTACGACCAATTTCTTCATGATCATACTTTTCCATTACAGCTTCTCCACCTAAACGTCCTGCTTCCTGTACGCTCATTCTTGCATGATACTTTTTACTTCGTTTATCAACTGCCACGCTTATCTCCTCCTTGAATAAAAATTGTATGGTTAAATATCGTTTTTTTCATTGTCAGGCGCTTTATTTGCGGTACCAAAATCCTCCTTCATTCTTGTCATTTCGCACGTGTTTTTTTATGTTCCCCGCCTCGGAAAATATAAACCTACTTTTCTGACAAATTATTTTTCAAACTATGTGCTAGTTGCTGATTCATTCACTTGCTAGATTTAGCTTGCATAAGCTATTTAAATGAAACAATTAAGAAATTCATCATGCTGAAAAAGGAGCATACAACATGACGATGTCTCACTTCAGAAAATTGGTTGACATGCAAGAAGGGACAAAATTCCCTTCTTTTACGTATAAAAAAGTTATTCTCGAACCGGCTTACGACGGCGCGAAAGAGAACTTTGTCGATTATATGATGCAAATCAATATTGCGCACTTGATGATGTTAGAAGAGCAAGGTTTGGTGACGCAATTAGAAGCGCAAAAAATCGGAAAAGCGATTGCTGAAATCGATAAAGAATTTTATAAAACAAGCACGTATGACGATTACTATGAGGATTTGTTTTTTAGGATAGAGAATGAATTAATTAAAAAGGCGGGGGATATTGGGGGGAATTTACATATTGCGAGAAGCCGAAATGATATGGGGATTGCAATTTATCGGATGACGATTCGGAAAAAATTACTGACGATGATGGAGCGACTTTTAACATTCCAAAGTGCCTTACACCTTTTGGCAAATGAACATCTAGACACGATCATGATTGGGTATACACATACCCAACAAGCGCAACCGACAACATTTGCACATTATATAAAAGGATTAATGGATAAATTGGAGCGAGATACTAAAAGGCTACGCGCTGCTTTTGAGACGGTTAATCGAAGTAGTATGGGAGCGGCTGCGTTGACGACTTCAGGTTTTTCAATTAATCGAAACAGAATGTGTGAATTATTAGCATTTGACGATGTCATTGAAAATGCGTGGGATAGTGTGGCGGGCGCTGATTATTTAATGGAAGTTGCAACGGCAATCCAAGTTGCCAGTTTAAATTTAGGGCGGTCCATTCAAGATTTTCTTACTTGGGGTACACAGGAATACGATGCCATTGAAATCGCAGACCCTTATGTACAAGTGAGTTCGATTATGCCGCAAAAGAGAAATCCGGTTGCACTCGAACATAGTCGTGCTTTATTGTCAGCAATTGTAGGCGATACGAATACCGTGTTGACAATGATTCATAATACGCCTTTTGGTGATGTCAATGATACAGAAGATGATTTACAACCTTATCTGTGGCGATCGATTGATAAACTGACCGATATTTATGAATTGTTAACGGCCGTATTTACTACAATGAAGGTGAATCAAGCAGTGCTAGAAAAACGTGCAAAAGAAAGTTTTGCGAATGTAACAGAATTAGCGGATACGTTAGTTCGGGTGGAGAAACTATCTTTCCGGCAAGCCCATCATCTTGTAAGCCTATGCATTCAAAAAATATCTCCGAATCAAAAGCTTTCCAACTTCACATACGAAATCCTTCAAGAAGAATTTATGCGATTCATGAAACGTCCTCTTGAATTGAGCCAAAAGCAATTTGAACAGGCTATATGTCCGCGAAATTTTATTCAAGTGAGGAAAATTAAGGGAGGCCCTGCCCCGGGAACGATGAAATCTTCCCTAAATGATTTTGAAGTACGATTTACGAAGACCAGGCAGTGGATACAGCGCAAGAAAAAGAAGATTGAGAAGCAAGAAGGTTATTTAGAGAGTTATTGTGAAAATTGGGTGGAATGAATTTAGTGAAGCAAGCCGCAAAACTAATAAAAATTAACAACTGTCAGGGAGACTATCCCTGACAGTTGTTTGTTAAAAGAGAGGAGTGGGTTTGGAGTACTTAAAGCCGTAGTGAGGCTAGTAAGCGGGAAAGCCCTCTTAAAATAATTGCTACTGCGAATAAAACAATCACAATAACAAGCGCGACAATTCCCACTAATAGAAGTGTCGATACTCCAGCAATTAAACCAGGGACAAAGTAAATTAATCCCAGTAGAACAATTGCGGCCAAAATTCCAGCTAAATAAAGAGAAACACTGCTGCTATATATTTTGCTCATCCTATACACCTCCTTCTTTATACTGTATGTCCTTCTCCTTCAGGTAGTGTCAAGGCAATTATCACTGACAGAATCCGTGCAGCTACGGAACTCAGTCTAAAGTTGTACGGCAATTTCATTCTCGCGCCTATGATGAAAGGAGAGCATGTATCGTATACTAAAGACAAGAGAGAGGGGCGTTAGAAGATGCGCAATAAAGTAGTAGTCATTGGTATAATCGGTCTATTGGTTTTACTGTTTTTGGGAACCCGCCATGTTATAAATCAAGTAAATGGTTTTTCGTTTAATCAATCGGTAAACATTGAAGATGAAATAATAATTAATCAACCCTATGAAAAAATCGATTTATTGACAACGAATGCAAAAGTAGAGTTAATCCCAACGAAAGCTGAAGAAACAACAATTACTTATGGAGGTAAGAAAAAGTTCGGTGTTCATTTTAAAGCGAGTGTTAAAGGGGACACATTGTCCATTCAATTGAAAGAAAAGTGGTTCAATGTCTTGAGTTTTTCCATGAAAGGGTTGGTTTTAACAGTACATGTGCCTGAAAGAACCTATGAGGAGATTAAGGTTGTAACGGATAATGGGTTAATAGAAGCGAGTCATTTACAGGCGAAATTGATTGAGTTGGAGACGGATAACGGTTTCGTAAAACTGGGAAATAGTGAGGGGGACGTTGTGAAACTTCAAACTGACAACGGGCAAATTTCCATTCGTGACGTCAGTGCGAATGTCGTTGCCCGAACAGATAATGGACGAATTACTTATGAAGCCGATACGTTGACCCATGATGTCGACATACGCACAGATAATGGTGCAATTTATGTGAAATTAGGTGAAGAACCGGCGAATGCTAGAATTAAGGCGGACACCGATAACGGCATTGTCACTATTTTCGGTGCAAAAGAAAGAACCGCTACTTTCGGGGAAGGAAAAAATTTGATGAAACTACAAACGGATAATGGAAGGATTGTAGTGGAGAAGTGATTGCCGTGTGGGTAGTCACTTTTTTCTTTTGTTGGAGGGTTGCTTATGGTTAAAATAAAAATCCTCCCAAACATAGTTTGGAAGGAAATCAGCGCTATCTTCTATTCATTTCGCTTGGTACCGCATTGATTCTTTCATTACGGTCCAGTGTAGCGATTTCATCCATATCGGCCGCACTTAATTCGAAATTGAATACGTCAAGGTTTTCAACCATTCGGGATGGTGTAATTGTTTTCGGTATGACGACTGTATCCTTTTGCAAGTGCCAGCGTAAAATAATTTGTGCTGGTGTTTTACCGTGTTGTTTTGCAATTTCTTGGATCGTCGCATTCTCTAAGACGTTTTTGCCATTCATAAGAGGGCTATATGCTTCTACCAGGATTCCGTGTTGTTCGCAAAAAGCCTTTAGTGCTGTTTGCTGTAAATAAGGATGGCATTCGACTTGATTAATCGCTGGAATAATTTCACATTCATCGATAATCCGTTGTAAATGTTCAATATCGAAGTTACACACGCCAATTGCCTTTGCACGGCCTTCTTTGTAAATCTTTTCCATTGCTTTGTAGGATTCTACGTATGTGTCATACATCGGTGTTGGCCAATGAATTAAATATAAATCGACATAATCTAACCCAAGTTTCTCCAAACTTTCATCAAACGCTTTTAAAGTCGATTCATAACCTTGGTCGGCATTCCAAAGTTTCGTTGTAATGAATAAATCTTCGCGTGGAATGGAACTATTTGCAATCGCTTTACCAACGCCTACTTCATTACCGTAAATTTTAGCCGTGTCAATTAGTCTGTATCCGGCTTGGATTGCTTCGTCGACTGTACCTACAGCCTCTTCGTCTGGGACTTTCCAAACGCCGAATCCAAGTTGCGGAATCGAAATTCCGTTATTAAGTGTTTTCGTATACATTGACTCCATCCTTTCTTTCGTCATCTCCATTTAGTCTATCATAGGGTCGAAAAAAATAGAATTTTAAGAGATATACCTATTTTTTATTTCTCGGGAAATATTTTGTGAGAATCAGTTTTTAAAGATTTCAGTTGGACACGCATTATTAATTATAAAAAAGTTTGCAAGTCGGTAAATCGCTTGCAAACTGCACAGAAATTATTTCCATATTTTGTAGTTTATAATGCTGTGAATCGTATGTCTACTAACCGAATAATCTTTTGCTAATAGGCGAATAGAAGCGCCTTTTTCATTGCTATATCGATCCCGAATTTCTTTAACGTCTTCCGCGGTTAAGTGCGAACGACTCATTGTCGATTTAGGGACAAGTCGATGCGTGCTTTTATCTTTTCTATTTTCGCCCAATAATGTATTCTTTATCTTTTCTTTCGTCTTGTCAGAATGAACTTGACCTTTTCTCGCTTTGGATATGTTTTGTTTGTGTTCTGTTGAAAGGGTCCTTCCTTTCATAGCTTGGCTAATCTTTTGGTTTTTCGTTAATTTATCCACGAAAATTAGCAATCCTCCTCTATACAAAATCGAAGTGATCTGGTGTAATCGAAATTTTCTTTCCAAGGACAACTAATTTATGAGCAAAATTCTTATTTATAATCATATTTGCTGTTTTCTATTTTATATATCGGCTACAATCCTACATTCTTAATAAGTGAGGAGATATTATTTACATATTATGCTAAAAGGAGGTGGGAATTCCACCTAGTGTTAAACGGAAACTTGAAATATAGTGGTTTTGTCATTCCGCCAGCATTCTTGAATAATTCATTCCCGTTTATACCAAGCTATATTGAGATGGATAAATCAGAAGGGACGATTGTAGATGGATGTTACAAAAGCTATTTCAGAAATTGCTTTTTGGGAAATGACGTTCAGAGCTGTCGTTACTTTTATTACATTGCTTATACTCACACGAATTATGGGGAAAAAGCAGTTAAGTCAGCTCTCTTATTTTCATTATATTAACGGAATTACGATTGGATCGATTGCTGGAGAGATTAGTGTGCAGGAGAAGACACATTTTATAAACGGCTATATCGCACTCTTCTGGTGGTTTGTTTTAACAATCTTAGTGAGTTTTATCCTATTAAAATGGAAAAAGGCTCGAAAAATTCTTGATGATGAACCGACAGTGATTATTCGAGAAGGAAAGATATTGGAGCGTTCTTTAAAGTCATTGCGGTTGCATATGGATGATGTGATGATGTTGTTACGGGAGCAAAGTATTTTTTCGATTCAAGATGTGGATTGGGCGATTTTAGAAAATAATGGAGAACTTAGTGTGCTAAAAAAATCCGAACAACTTGAAGCGACAAGACAAGATGTAAAAGCTGCAACAACGCAACCGAAGTATTTTCCGACAGATATTATATCCGATGGAAAGTTGCTTCATCAGAATCTGGAGGAACTAAACTTAACAGAGGAGTGGGTCATGAAGAAATTGCGAAAGAAGAACATATTGAATGTTGAAGATGTTTTTTACGCACAAATTCAAACGGATGGTTCATTATTTATTGATGAGCGAGATGATTATTAAATGAGTTATTAAAAACTGTTCAATTCGATTAATATGTGAATTGAACAGTTTTTAGATTTCTATCAGTGTAATATTTCTCGAAATTTCATTACTCGTTGATGAACAGTATAATTCGGGAGTACGCAACGAAAAGGTAAAAGAATACAACATTCATGCCAAAGTACTCAACGTTTCATGAAAAGTATGCAACGTCGGTGAAGTAAGCAACGAATCTGTAAAAGAATACAACGCTGGTGCCAAAGAACTCAACGTTTCAAGAAA